>NZ_VFML01000001.1:1973333-2614166 GCF_006715045.1 Amycolatopsis cihanbeyliensis
GGTCTCTGTGTGTCAGTTCCGTCATCGTGCTTTCATCGTCCCACGATTTCCTGGAATCGCCGAGCGAGTTATCGCGCCGGACCCGACGTGGGTCAGGCGAACGTTGCGTGGCCTGACTACGGGCACGGTCAGCGCGCCGCCCACCAGGCCTCGTCCAGCTCCCCCCTGGCGACCATCTCGGCCGGGCCGGTGAGCGTCGCCACCCCGGCCTCGACGGCCACGTCGACCATCCCACCGGGTACCTCGACCGTGGACCGGCCGGTGTCCGTGCCGCGCAGGTGCAATGCCGCCGCCACCACGGCCACGGTTCCGGTGCCACAGGACCGGGTCTCGCCGACACCGCGCTCGTACACCCGCATTCGCAGCATCCCCTCACCGAGGGAGTTCACGAACTCCAGGTTCACCCCTTCGGGGAACACGTCCCGGTCGAACACGGGCTGCTCGAGCAGGTCGAGGCCGGTGACGTCGGCGTCCACGAACGACACCAGGTGCGGGTTCCCGACATCCACCGCGACACCGGAGAACTCGTTGTCGCCGACCGCGGTGACCGAGCTCCCCACGATCCGCGCCTCTCCCATGTGGACGGTGACGGACCGGTCCGGGTGCACCCGCACCCGACGGTCTCCCGCCCTGCTGCCCACCACGAACTCGGTCGTCGTGACCAGGCCCGCGTCCACCAGGTAGCGGGCGAACACGCGCACCCCGTTGCCGCACATCTCGGCGAGCGAACCGTCGGCGTTGCGGTAGTCCATGAACCACTCGCCCGCGGACTCCACATCCATCGCCGCCGGGCGGGTCACCCTGAGCACACCGTCGGCACCGAGCCCGCGCCTGCGATCGCACAGCGCCGCGACCCGCGTCGGGGTCAGGTCCAACCGTCCGGCCGCGTCGGGCAACACCACGAAGTCGTTCTGTGTGCCGTGCCCTTTGCGGAACTCGATGCCACCCATGAGCACAGGTTACGGGCCGAGCGCCGCACGCACCCGCCCGGCCAGGGACTGGTCGGCCCCTTCGAACCAGTGGATTCGACGGTCGCGGCGGAACCAGGAGCGCTGCTTGCGGACGAACCTCCGGGTGGCGACCACGGTCGCGGTGGCGGCGGCCGTGAAGTCGCCGTCCCCGTCCAGCTCGGCCAGCACCTGCTGGTATCCCAGCGCCCGGGAGGCCGTGCGACCGGACCGCAGGCCACGCGCCTCGAGCGCGCGCACCTCGGCCACGAGCCCCCGCTCGAACATCCGCCGCACCCGCTGTTCCACCAGGGTGTCCAGCTCGGTCACCTCCCGGTCGACGCCGACGAGGCGGGTGCCGTACCGGGGCTCACCCGGGCGGGGAAAGTTCGCCGAGAAGGGCTGCCCGGTGAGCTCGATGACCTCGAGCGCGCGCACGATCCGGCGAACGTTGGAGGGCAGGATGGCGGCCGCCGCGTCCGGATCCAGGCGGGACAGCCTGCCGTGCAGCGCCTCGGCACCGACCTCGGCGGCCTCGGCCTCCAGCGCGGCACGCACCTCCGGGTCGGTACCCGGAAACCGCAGGTCGTCGAGGACGGCCTGGACGTAAAGGCCGGACCCGCCGACCAGCACCGGCACCCTGCCCGCGGCCAGCAGCCGCTCGATCTCGGCGCGGGCCTGCCGCTGGTAGGCCGCCACCGAGGCGGTCTCGGTCACCTCCAGCACGTCCAGCAGGTGGTGCGGCACCCCGCGACGCTCCCGCGGAGTGGCCTTCGCGGTGCCGATGTCCATCCCCCGGTACAACTGCATGGCGTCGGCGTTGATCACCTCCCCGCCCAGCTCGAGCGCGAGCCGCACGCCGAGGGCGGTCTTGCCGGTCGCGGTGGGGCCCACGACCGCGATCGGTCGGCTCGGTCGGCCGGGCCGGTTCACCGGCGCTCCCAGGTCGCCACGTGATAGCCGACGCCGAACGGGGCGCCGGAATAGAGCAGCTCGGTCCGCCACCGGAAGCCGTCCGCGAAGGCCGCGAGCACCTGCCAGGGCACCCTGCCCTGGGCACCCAGCTCGGCGGCCGACTCGGAGTCGAGGGCGAGCAGCGTCGCGGTGTCCGCCGTGCCGAGCGCACGCCCCGCCACCTCGTCGAACCCGGCCGCCCGGTCGTCCTGGCCGCCGGGAGAGCGTGGCCCGTGCCGGTGCGAGCCGTCCCCGAGCACCAGCAGCCCGAGCTCCCCGTCCAGCTCGGCGAGCTCGGCGCCGGCACGCACGCAGTCCTCGACGCCCGTACCGGGGGCCAGCAGCCGCACCTGAACCGCGGTGGCCGCCGCCCGTTCCCGCAGCCAACCCGCGATCAGCGCGGGCAACGGTAACTCGGCCGGGTCGTCCTCCGCGGTGTCGGACAGCGCGACCCGCACGTCGGCCCCGTAGCCGCGGAACCGTCCCCGCGCGCCGGGCTCCACGATGGTCGGGGTGGACACGGTCGGGTCCGCGCCGATCGCGATCCAGTGCCGCGCGGCCGCGGCGAGGAAGTCGGCCGCGGCGAGGCAGGCCCTGCGCACCGGAGCGGTCGATTCCACCGAACCGGGCACCAGTTCGGGTACCAAGAGGGGAGGATGGGGCACCACGACAGCACGCGCGATCACGCTCCCCGACGTTACCCGGAGGCTCGACCGGCACACTGGAGAACGTCGGGGAACGCCGTTCGGAGTACCGCGAACGGCGCTGACCTGTTTGAATGCCGCCAGGGGACAGCTCGTCCCTCGCAGCACGACGACCAAGCGCATGCAGGACCCGGCCCCACAGGTGTGGGGCGCCCGCCACCGGCGGGCCGACAGGCAAGAAGGAGCCGGCCATGGCCGATCACAACACACCCGAGGGCACGGGAGTCCCGGCACCGCACCAGGTGCCCCGTTCAGCCGCCGGGGCAGGGCCCGCCGCGCCCACCGTGCCGGCTGCCGAGCCGAGCCCGGCTCGCTGGGGCCGGATCGACGACGAGGGCAAGGTCTACCTCAACGACCCGGACGGCGAACGAGTGATCGGCGTCTGGCAGGCGGGTACCGCCGAGGAGGGACTGCTGCACTTCGCCCGCCGGTTCGACGACCTGCGGACCGAGGTGGAACTGCTGGAGACCAGGCTGTCCTCGGGGGCCGGTGACCCCAAGCAGGCGCTCACCAGCGCCACCCAGTTGCGGGACGGGCTGCCCGGCGCGGCCGTGGTCGGGGACATCACGTCGCTGCGGGCGCTGATCGAGCATGTGATCGCACACGCGGAGCGGGCACAGGCAGCGGTGAAGGAGGAGCGCGAGCAGGCGCGGGCCGACGCGATCGCCCGCAAGCAGGCGCTGGCCGAGGAGGCAGAGCGGATCGCGGCCGAGTCCACCCAGTGGAAGTCGGCGGGTGACCGGCTACGGACGATCCTCGACGAGTGGAAGACCATCAAGGGCGTCGACCGCAAGACCGACGATGAGCTGTGGAAACGCTTCTCCAAGGCACGGGAGTCCTTCAACCGGCGGCGTGGCTCGCACTTCGCCGAGCTGGACAAGCAGCGGGCGGCGGCCAAGACCCGCAAGGAGGAGCTGATCGACGAGGCGGAGTCCCTTTCCGAGTCCGAGGACTGGGGCCCCACCGCGGGCCGGTACAAGGAGCTGATGGCCGAGTGGAAGGCGGCCGGGCGCGCCCCCAAGGACAGTGACGAGGCGCTCTGGCAGCGTTTCCGCGCCGCGCAGGACAAGTTCTTCGCCCGCAGGTCTGCGGTGTTCTCCGAACGGGACGCCGAGTTCGCCACGAACGCCGCGAAGAAGGAGGAACTGCTCGCCGAGGCGGAGAAGATCGACCCGTCGGCGAACCTGGGCAGCGCCAAGGCCCAGCTACGCAAGATCCAGGACAGCTGGGACGAGATCGGCAAGGTGCCGCGGGAACGCATCCGCGAGCTGGACGGCAGGCTCAAGGCCGTGCAGGACCGGGTCCGCAACGCCGAGGACAGCAAGTGGCGGCGTACCGACCCGGAGGCGCAGGCCCGCGCCGCCCAGTTCCGCGAGCGGGTCGAACAGTTCGAGTCGCAGGCTGCGAAGGCAAGGGCAAGCGGCGACGAGCGCAGGGC
The DNA here is from genome assembly GCF_006715045.1 of Amycolatopsis cihanbeyliensis. Lineage (GTDB taxonomy): Bacteria > Actinomycetota > Actinomycetes > Mycobacteriales > Pseudonocardiaceae > Amycolatopsis > Amycolatopsis cihanbeyliensis. The sequence continues at coordinate 1,977,377 of NZ_VFML01000001.1, forward strand.
GAAGAAGGCCGAGGAGCAGGCCGCACAGTGGCGGGAGTGGATGGAGGCCGCCGAGAAGGCCGTCGCCGACCGCTGAGGATTCTCCGCGGTAAGTGGCTCCGCTGCCTGCGAAAGACGCGGCGAGCGGGCACTCGCCGCGGGGCTCAGGCCGGTGGGTACAGCGTGTACGAGGGGAAGTGCCCGTACGGCCGCTCGCCGGGCGGCCCGGCCGTGACCGCCTGCACCAGCAGCTCGCCGCCGACGAAGGCACCCCGCCAGGACGCGCCCCTGCCGCCGAAGACCTCCGCCCGGTCACCGCGCGAGCGGGGCCGGTTGATGCCGACCTTGAACGCCTGCACCTCGCCCGCGATCCGGTGCGCGGTGGCCTCGTCGTCGCAGGCGAGCGAGGACACCAGCGCCCCGTTGCTGGCGTTCATGGCGGCCACCAGCTCGGCCTCCGTGTCCACCAGCACGATGCTGTCCACCGGGCCGAACGGCTCGACGTGGTGCAGTGGCGAGGAAGGCGGCGGCTCCAGGACGCACACCGGCGCGAAGTAGGCGGAGGTCTCCTGCCCGGGGAGGAAGCGGCCCGAGGCGAGGTCCCCGCGATGGATCGGTACCCCACCCCTCCCGATCGCCTCGTCCACCGTGTCCCGCAGTTCCTTCGCCTTGGTGTCGCTGATCAGTGGCCCGAAATCGAGTGTGGGCAGCGGATCGTCGGGCGCGGCCACCGCGAGCGGGTGCCCGAAGGTCAGCCGTTGCACCGCGGGCAGGTAGGCGGCGAGGAACTCGTCGAACAGGGAGCGCTGCACGACATAGCGCGGATACGCGGTGCACCGCTGCTTGCCGTACTCGAAGGAAGAGCGGATGTGCTCGGACAGCGCGGGCCAGTCGCTGAACTCCCACACGCCCCAGCAGTTCAACCCCTCCTGCTCGAGGATGTGCCGCTTGCCGGAGTCGAGGAGGTCGGCCGCGATCGCGCCGCCGGTACCACGGCCGCCGACGAAGGAAAGGCAGCCGATCATCGGTGAACGCACCAGCGCGTCGGACAGCTCCGCGCCGCTGCCGCTGACCAGCGTCAGCGGCAGCCCGTGCCGGGCGACGAGCGCGGTGGCCAGGGTCAGGCAGTTCACTCCCCCGTCGGTCGGCGCCTTCGCGATCGCCGCGTTGCCCGCCAGCGCCTGCACCAGCATGGCGTGCATCAGCACGCTCATCGGGTAGTTCCAGCTGGCGATGTTGCTGACCGGACCGCGCAGCGGCCGGCGCCCGGCGAGCATGCCGTCGATCTCCGCGCAGTACCACCGGACCCCGTCCAGGCACCGGTCCACGTCCGCGGTCGCCGACTTCCAGGTCTTGCCGATCTCCCATACCAGCAACAGGGCGAGCAGGTCGCGCCGCGCGGCGAGCTCGTCCAGCGCCGCGAGCACCCGCTGCTTCCGCTCCGCGAGCGAGGCCGTGGACCAGGTGCGGTGCTCGTTCAGGCCGGCCCGCACCGCCCTGGTCGCGTCCGGGGCCGCCAGCTTGGGTGGGCCGACGATGGCACGCCCGTCCAGCGGCGAGGTGGCCTGGCTCGGCGTCCCCTCCGCACGCCAGCGCCCGCCCCAGTAGTTGAGCAACCGTTCGGAGTCGAATGCCTCCGGTGCGGCCGCACGGGCCCGGCCGTACACGTCCGTCCACGACGTGCCGGGCTTACCGGCCAGGGTCATCGGGTTCCCCCATCGTTCGGTTCAACCGCCGGTGTTGCCGTCCTCGAGCAGGCCGGCGAGGGCGTTCACCACGCGCAGCGTGGGCACGGGAACCTCGGCCAGCCCGGCCAGCTCGACCACGGCGGTGAGGATGGCCTCGAGCTCGAGCGGCTTTCCGCGTTCGAGGGATTGCAGGGTGGATGTCTTGTGCTCGCCGACCCGTTCCGCGCCGGCGAACCGCCGCTCGATCGACACGTCCGGGTACACGCCGAAGGCCGCGGCCACCGCGAGCGTCTCCCGCATCATGTCCACCACGAGTCCCCTGGTACCGCCGTGCCGGCAGATGCCGGCCATGGTGGCCCTGGTGAGCGCGCTGATCGGGTTGAAGGCGATATTGCCCATCAGCTTGATCCAGATGTCCCGGCGCAGGTCCGGTTCGACCGGGCACTTCAGACCTCCGGCGACCATCGCGTCGGCGAACTCGTTACACCGTGCCGAGTCCGTACCGTCCGGCTCGCCTATGGACAGCCGGGTCCCCTCGAGGTGCCGGATCCGCCCCGGCGCGACGATCTCGGTCGCGGCATACACCACGCAGCCGATCGCCCGGGACAAGGGCAGTGCCGCGCTCACCGCACCGCCGGGATCCACGCTCTCCACCCTGCGCCCCTGGAACGGGCCCGGCAGCCGGTGGAAGTACCACCAGGGAATCCCGTTCTGCGCGGCGATGAGCGTGGTCCGCTCGTGCAACATCGGCGCGACCAGCGGCCCCGCCTGCGCGTACTGGTCGGCTTTCAAGCCGAGAAAGACATGATCCACCGGACCGACCTCGTTCGGGTCGTCGGTGGCCCGCGGCCTGCTTTCGAAGTCACCACGTGGACTGTGCACCCGCACGCCCGACTCGCGGATCGCCTGCAGGTGTGCGCCACGCGCGACGAGGAAGACCTCGACTCCGGCGCGGCAGAGGCTGGCGCCGACATACGCGCCGATGGCGCCGGCACCGAGAACAGCGACTCTCACGGCAGCTCCGTCCCTGTGCGTTCGGACGAACGTATTCAGTATACAGTATGGCACTCTCCGGTCAATGCCGCCGCGCACCGCGGGAGGAACGATGAACGCACTCGCGGAATGGACCTCGGCGGCGTGCTCCGATCTCGACCTCACCGAGGAGCCGGACTGCGCGCTGATCGCGGATATCGCGGCGTACCGGCTCACCGCACTGGCCGCACGGCGGCCCGGAATCGACTGGCGCGACTGAAGAACCAGCCCGTCGACGATCACCCCTGGACAAGCGGGCAAGGGCGGAGCACTATAAGCACATATCGTATGCAGTATTCGGTAGCCACAATGCGTGAGGAGATGAGGACGCACATGGCAGTCGACGGCGAACCAGAGCTGATCTCCGGCGGCCACCTGGTGGCGAAGGCACTGAAGGCCGAGGGCGTCGAGGTCGTCTTCACCCTCTGTGGCGGGCACATCATCGACATCTACGACGGATGCGTCGATGAGGGCATCGACGTGCTCGACGTACGGCACGAGCAGGTGGCGGCGCACGCGGCCGACGGCTACGCGCGGATCACCGGCAAACCGGGCTGCGCCGTGGTCACCGCCGGCCCGGGCACGACCGACGCGGTGACCGGTGTCGCGAACGCGCTGCGCGCGGAGAGCCCGATGTTGCTGATCGGCGGCCAGGGGGCGTTGACCCAGCACAAGATGGGCTCGCTACAGGATCTGCCGCACGTGGACATGATGAATCCGATCACCAAGTTCGCCGCGACCGTGCCGGCGACCGAACGCGTCGCGGACCTCGTCTCGATGGCCTTCCGCGAGTGTTACCACGGCGCGCCCGGGCCCTCCTTCCTGGAGATCCCGCGGGACGTGCTGGATGCCGAGGTGCCTGCCGCGACGGCACGGGTTCCCGCGGCAGGCCACTATCGCGCTTCCACCCGCAGCGCCGGTGACCCCGAGGCGATCGAGCGGCTGGCCGATCTTGTGGTGCGGGCGGAGAAGCCGTGCGTGTTGCTGGGCAACCAGGTGTGGACCTGCCGGGCCACCGAGGCGGCGACCGAGTTCGTCCGCAGGCTCAACGTTCCCGCGTTCATGAACGGGTCCGGGCGCGGCACGCTCGCCCCCGGCGACCCCCACCACCTACAGCTCGCCCGCAGGTACGCCTTCCAGAACTCGGACCTGATCATCATCATCGGCACCCCCTTCGACTTCCGGATGGGATACGGCCGCAGGCTCTCGGGCGAGGCCACGGTGGTGCAGATCGACCTCGACTACCGCACGGTGGGCAAGAACCGGGATGTCGACCTGGGCATCGTCGGGGATGCCGGGCTGGTGCTGTCCGCGGTCACCCAGGCGGCCGGCAGGGTGGACAACGGTGCCGTGGCCCGCAAGGCCTGGCTGGACGAGCTGCGCGGGGTGGAGACCCAGGCGTACGAGAAACGGCTGCCCCGCCAGCTCTCCGATTCCACCCCGATCGACCCGTACCGGCTGGTGCACGAGATCAACGAGTTCCTCACCCCCGACTCGATCTACATCGGTGACGGCGGGGACATCGTGACCTTCTCCGGTCAGGTCGTACAGCCGAAGTCGCCGGGACACTGGATGGATCCCGGTCCACTCGGGACACTCGGTGTCGGTGTCCCGTTCGTACTGGCCGCCAAGTACGCCAGGCCGGAGAAGGAAATCGTCTGCCTGTTCGGCGACGGGGCGTTCAGCCTCACCGGCTGGGACTTCGAGACGCTGGTGCGGTTCGACCTGCCGTTCATCGGCATCATCGGGAACAACTCCTCGATGAACCAGATCCGCTACGGCCAGATCCAGAAGTACGGCGAGGGCAGGGGCAGGGTGGGCAACACCCTCGGCGACGTCCCCTACGGCGAGTTCGCCCGGATGCTGGGCGGCTACGGCGAGGAGGTGACCGATCCCGCCGGCATCCGGCCCGCGCTGGAACGTGCCCGCGAGTCCGGCAAACCGTCCCTGATCAACGTCTGGGTCGATCCCGAGGTCTACGCGCCGGGAACGATGAACCAGACCATGTACAAGTAGCGGCCCGAGAGGAGAACCGCCATGCGAAAAGCGCTCGACGGTGTTCGCGTTCTCGACATGACACATGTCCAGTCCGGGCCGTCCTGCACGCAGATCCTGGCCTGGCTCGGCGCGGACGTGGTCAAGCTGGAGGCGCCGGCCGGCGACATCACCCGCAAGCAGCTACGTGATCTACCCGATGTGGACAGTCTCTATTTCACGATGCTGAACTGCAACAAGCGCAGCATCACGCTGAACATGAAGAGCGACCAGGGTAAGGAACTGTTCACCGACCTGGTCTCCCGGTTCGACATCCTCGCCGAGAACTTCGGCCCCGGTGCCGTGGACCGGATGGGGTTCGGCTGGGAGCGGCTGCGGGAGATCAACCCGAGACTGATCTACGCCTCGATCAAGGGATTCGGCGAGGGCCCCTACACCCACTACAAGGCCTACGAGGTGGTGGCGCAGGCAATGGGCGGGTCGATGAGCACCACCGGTTTCGAGGACGGCCCCCCGCTGGCCACCGGGGCCCAGATCGGTGACTCCGGTACCGGAATCCACACCGTGGCGGGCATCCTCGCGGCGCTGTACCAGCGCGAGCACACCGGCAGGGGCCAGCGGGTGACGGTAGCCATGCAACACGCGGTGCTGAACCTGTGCCGAGTCAAGCTGCGCGACCAGCAACGGCTCACCCACGGGCCACTCGCGGAGTACCCGAACGACGAGTTCGGCGACGAGGTCCCCCGTTCCGGCAACGCCTCGGGCGGCGGCCAGCCGGGCTGGGCGGTCAAGTGCGCGCCGGGCGGCCCCAACGACTACATCTACGTCATCGTCCAGCCCACGGGCTGGGAGCCGATCAGCAAACTGATCGGCAGGCCGGAACTCGCGGACGACCCGGAGTGGAACACCCCGAAGGCGCGATTGTCCAAGCTGGACAAGATGTTCCAGATGATCGAGGAGTGGAGCATCGGGCACGGCAAGTGGGAGGTGCTCGCGAAGCTCAACGAGCACAACATCCCGTGCGGTCCGATCCTGTCCACGAAGGAGATCATCGAGGACGAGTCGCTGGCCGCGAACGACATGGTCGTGCGTGTCCCGCACCCCGAACGCGGCGACTTCGCCACGGTCGGATGCCCGATCAAGCTGTCCGAGTCCTCGGTCGACGTCACCCCCTCACCGCTGCTCGGCGAGCACAACGAGGACGTCTACCTGCGCGAGCTCGGCCTTGCCCCAGGCCGGATCGCGGAGCTCGAAGCGAATGGAGTGATCTGATCGATGACCGTAGACAGGAACGAGGCCGCCGTACGGGCGACCCTTGACGAGGTCCGCGCCGAGGGACGGCAGGCGCTGACCGCGCCCGAGGCCAGGCGGGTCTGCGACGCCTACGGCATCACCACCCCTGCCGAGGGTCTGGCCACCACGGCGGCGGAGGCGGCGAGCCTGGCTGAGGAGATCGGCGGGCCGGTGGTCTGCAAGATCGTGTCACCGCAGATCCTGCACAAGACCGAGGCCGGTGGCGTACTCGTCGGCGTCGAGGGTGCGGCAGCGGCACGGGAGGCGTTCGAGACGATCGTGGCGAACGCCACGCACTACGACTCCTCCGCCACGATCACCGGCGTCCAGGTGCAGCGGTTGCTCGCCGGTGGCCAGGAGGTCATCATCGGCGCCACCACCGATCCGACCTTCGGTAAGGTCATGGTCTTCGGGCTCGGCGGCGTGCTGGTCGAAGTACTCAAGGACGTCACCTTCCGGCTCGCCCCGCTCCAGCGGGCGGAGGCTCGGGCCATGGTCGAGGACATCGAAGCCGCCGAGGTCCTGCGTGGAGCCCGCGGTGCCGATCCGGTCGACCTTGACGCGCTGGCCGAGATGGTCCGCACGGTGTCGGAACTGGTCACCGACTTCCCGGAGATCAGCGAGATCGACCTGAACCCGGTGTTCGCCACCGCGGGCGGCGCGAGCGCGGCTGATGTCCGGATCCTGGTCGAGACCGGTGAGGTGACCCGGCCGGTGCGCCACCCGCGGGAGGAGATCCTGCGGGTGATGGACCGGATGATGAACCCCCGCTCGGTCGCCGTCATCGGGGCCTCCGCGGAGGAGGGCAAGATCGGCAACTCGGTGCTGAAGAACCTGATCAACGGCGGGTACGCGGGCGAGATCTACCCGATCAACCCCAAGGCCGACGACATTCTCGGCCGCAAGGCCTACCCCTCCATCACCGACGTGCCCGGTGAGGTGGACGTGGCCGTGTTCGCCGTGCCGGCGAAGTTCGTGCCGGACACCCTGGAGGCCTGCGGGCGGAAGGGGGTGCCGGCCGCGGTGCTGATCCCCTCCGGGTTCGCCGAGACCGGCAACGTGGAGTTGCAGAACACGGTGGTGGAAATCGCCCGACGGAACGGAGTCAGGCTGCTCGGCCCGAACATCTACGGCTACTACTACACGCCGCGGAACCTGTGCGCGACCTTTTGCACGCCATACGACGTGCGTGGCGGGGTGGCGCTGACCTCACAGAGCGGCGGCATCGGGATGGCGATCCTCGGCTTCAGCCGGACCACCAAGATGGGCGTCTCGGCCATCGTCGGGCTCGGCAACAAGTCCGATGTGGATGAGGATGATCTGCTGACCTACTTCGAGCAGGACGAGAACACCCAGTGCGTGGCCATGCACCTCGAGGACCTCAAGGACGGCAGGGCCTTCGTCGACGCGGCCAAGCGGATGACGAAGAAGAAGCCGGTGGTGGTGCTCAAGGCCGGCCGCACGGCGATGGGCGCGCGGGCGGCCGGCTCGCACACGGGCGCGCTGGCCGGCGACGACAAGGTGTACGACGACGTGCTGCGCCAGGCCGGGGTGGTCCGCGCGCCCGGCCTGCACGAGATGCTCGAGTACGCCAGGGGCCTGCCGATACTGCCCACCCCGCAGGGAGAGAACGTCGTGATCATCACCGGCGCGGGCGGCTCGGGGGTACTGCTCTCCGACGCCTGCGTGGACAACGGACTGTCCTTGATGGATATACCGCCGGATCTCGACGAGTCGTTCCGGCGCTTCATCCCGCCATTCGGTGCGGCCGGTAACCCGATCGACATCACCGGCGGGGAGCCACCCTCGACCTACGAGGCGACGATCCGGCTCGGCCTGGAGGATCCGCGGATCCATGCCCTGATCCTCGGGTACTGGCACACGATCGTCACCCCGCCGATGGTGTTCGCGGAGTTGACCGCCAGGGTGGTCGGGGAGGCGAGGGCACAGGGAGTCGACAAGCCGGTCGTCGCCTCGCTCGCCGGTGACACCGAGGTGGAGAAGGCCTGCGAGTACCTGTTCGATCACCGGATCGTGGCCTACCCGTACACCACGGAGCGGCCGGTGGCCGTGCTCGGCGCGAAGTACCGGTGGGCCCGCTCCGCCGGGCTGCTCGGCCGCTGAACCGGCGGGCCCAGGGGCGGTCTCCTCACCGATCAGGAAGAAACGCGAAACGTAGGGATCCCCACGCGAAACGGCATGAGTCCTACGATCAGGAGGTCCAATGGTGGATTCCTCGAACGCCCCTGCCGCGGGCTCGTCCAGACGTGACTCCGGGCATGACTCCGGAAATGACACGGCCACCGAGGTGGCGTCCGGCACGGACGAGTCCGCACGGGTGTGGCGAGCGGGCCGGCTCGACCCGATGCCCATCCGCAAACTGCCCGAGGCTCCGCCCGCCATCCACCTGCTCGGCCCGACGGTCTTCCTGGTCGCGCTGGGCGTGGGAATGGGCGAATCCTACATGTGGCCGAGACTCGTGCTGGTCTTCGGTCCCGAGATCCGGTGGCTGTTCCTCGTCGGCGTGACCCTCCAGGCCTTCGTGATGCTGGAGATGGCGCGCTACGCGATGGCCACCGGGGAGAGCATCTTCACCGGCGCGGCGAGGGTGTTCAAACCGATCATGTGGTTCTTCTTCGTGGTGGCGATACTGGTCTATATCTGGCCGGGTCACCTGTCCGCTGGAGCCGCCGCGCTGGAGGAGATCACCGGCATACCGTGGGTGGTCAGCGCCTGCGTGGGGCTGGTGCTGGTCGGCATCGTCTTCAGCCTTGCCAGGGTGATCTACAACCTGCTGGAGAACGTGCTGTCCGTCCTGATCGGGACACTCGTCGTCGGTACCGCGGTCGTCGCCTCCCTTGTCGGTAGCTGGGGCGACCTGGCGAGCACCCTGAGCGGGATGTTCCACTTCGGGTACTTTCCCGCCGAGGCGATGTCCGGCGCGTGGTTCCCGATCCTGGTCGGCTCGGTCGCCTTCGCCGGCCCCTCCGGTATGCAACAGATGTGGTACACGCTGCACCTGCGGGACAGTGGTGCCGGCATGGGCGCGCACATCCCCCGAGTGCGTGGGTTGCGGCACGCGGGTGAGGAAGAGGCGATGCCCTCCCGTGGCTTCATGTTCGACACCGGTGACCCGAAGGAGATGACCAAGTGGCGGGGCTGGCGCCGCTGGGTCACCTTCGACGCGCTGCTGCTGTTCTGGGGTATCACGATGCTGGTGACGGTCTCGTTCACCGTGCTCGCCCAGGCGGCGAACCGGGAGAACCCGAACGTCAAGGCGCTGATCGAGGGCGGCGACCGGGATGCCGCGCTGGGCGCGATGTCGGACGCGTTCGCCTCGGTCGGCGGCCCGGTGCTCGGCGGGGTGTTCTTCGGGTTCATCGCACTGATCGGGGTCAACGCCACGCTCGGGTTGTTCGACTCGTTCTCCCGCGGGCAGGCGGACATGACGTACTTCTTCGTGCCCGGCGCCCGCAAGTTCAAGATGTCGCACCTCTACGCCGGGTTCCTCTGGGGTGTGATCGTCTTCGGCATCCTGATCCTGCTGTTCGGGCCCGCCGAAGGACCGAGCAGCGTGCTGGACATCCTGGCGTTCCTCTCCACTTTCGCGATGGGCGCGTACTGCGTCGTGCTGCTGCTGGTGAACAACCGCATGTTGCCGAAACCGATCCGGCCGAGATGGTGGGCCAACGTGATCATCGGCTTCGGCGCGTTGTTCTACCTCGGCATGCTGTTCTACAGCCTGATCCGCTTCGGCGTCGTGGTGAGTTGACATGGCTGTGCACCGCACCCGGCTACGCCGGAACGCCGAGCTCGCACTTCCGGGTGGCACCGTCGGTCTCGTCGCCGGCGCCGCGGCCGGTGGGCTGGCCGCACTCGTCGGCCAGCCCGCCGGGTGGGCGCTGGTCACCGCGCTCTCGCTCGGCATCCCGCTCGCGCTGCTCGGCGGGGGCTACGGGTTGCTGATCGCCTACGGCCGGGTCCGGCTCGGCGGTTTCGCCCCTGTCGCGCTGTTCTGGCTGGTGGGGTTCCCGCTGGCCAGGCTCACGCACGAAGCGTTGACGCACCTCGTGCTGACCGGACGACCAGCGCTACCGCCCGACCTGCTCGGTTTCCTCGCCTATCAAGGCCTGGTGAGTGCCGGGTTCGCGATCGGGTTCCTGTGGCTGCACGAACGGATCGCGCCCCGGTGGTGGTTGCGAATCGCTCGACACAACCCGTATGCCGAGCGGATTCTGGCCGCCTACGCCGCGCATGCCTCAGCGCTGCGCAACGCGAAACAGGCCCGGCGGCGTACGAAGGTGTCCTGACCACCTGCCCACCGTCATCTCCTCACCACGCCCCGTCCCGCGTCGGGCGCGTGCTGACCCGACCCTGCCGAGGTGAGCATGAACGTTCCCGTCTGGCTGTGGCTGGCCACGATCGCCGGCCTGTGCGGCATCATCGGTTTCGACTTCTACCTGGTCTCCCGGAAACCGCGGGAGCCGTCGATGCGGGAGTGCACCGCGTGGGTGTGCGGCTACGTGAGCCTGGCCATCCTGTTCGGACTCGGCGTGCTGCTCACCGCCGGAGCACAGCGTGGCGGCGAGTTCTTCGCCGGCTGGATCACGGAGTACTCGCTGTCGGTGGACAACCTGTTCGTGTTCGTCATCATCATGAGTACCTTCGCGGTGCCCCGGATGTACCGGCAGCAGGTGTTGTTGATCGGCATCGTGCTGGCCCTGGTGATGCGCGGCGCCTTCATCGCCGTGGGCGCGCAGGCGATCGCGCGGTTCGAATGGCTCTTCTATCTTTTCGGCGCTTTCCTCATCTATACCGCGTGGAAACTGCTGCGGCACAAGGACTCCGAGGACGACGAGTTCTCGGAGAACGCCGTACTCCGCACCGTCAAGCGGGTGCTACCCGCGACCGAGACCTACCACGGCACCTCGCTGGTCACGAAGCTGAGCGGGCGCCGCGTGGTGACCCCGATGCTGATCGTGATGGTGGCGATCGGCACCACAGACCTGCTGTTCGCGCTCGACTCCATTCCGGCGATCTTCGGCCTCACCAAGGAGCCCTACCTGGTCTTCACCGCGAACGCCTTCGCGTTGATGGGCCTTCGGCAACTGTTCTTCCTGATCGGCGGGCTGCTGGATCGGCTGGTGTACCTCAGCATCGGCCTGGCCGTGGTACTCGGCTTCATCGGCGTCAAGCTGATCCTCGAAGCGCTGCACCACGATGGTGTCGGCTGGGCACCGGAGATCCCGATCCTCGGCTCGTTGGCCGTGATCGTCGGCACTCTCGCCGTCACCACCGTGGCGAGCCTGGTGAAGGGCAGGCTCGAGCGCGGCCGCATGAGGGATCAGGACGATGCGGTCGTGTGAAAGCCACCGCGTGTCTCGCGGGCCCGCTTGCGCAGGAACTCCTCGACATCCACCGTGGGGTTCCGCCGCTGCCGTTCCAGCGCGGTGGCGAGGCCGAGGCCGAGCCTTCTGCCGTCGGCACTGGTACCCCGCGGCGTGCTGGTCAGCCAGGCACGGAACTCGTTCCAGGTACGCATTCGCTGTCACCTCCCTTTCCTTCGGGACAACCCTGTTCAGCACAACATCGGGAGGGCTGTTCAGAACGACCCAGCGACCGCGGGCCGCCAGGCCCGTGCGAGCGGTCGTCGCAGGCCACAGCGCTGGCGAATCATACCGCGAATCTGCACAGCCCGACTATTGAATAAGACACCGGGTAGCCGCGCGCCGCCACTCGGCGCCGGCGAAAATAGCGGAAAACTTACACCCGCGGGCCGGTTCGCCTGCGCCGGGTACGGACCTGCGTCGGCTGCTCCCCTGCGGCACGGTTCTCCCGCTGCTCGAGGTAGGACTGCCGGGTTCGCTCGGTATGCTCGCGCATGACCTGGGCCGCGGCCTCGGTGTCACCCCGCTCGATGGCGTCGACCAGCTTCTCGTGCTCTTCCCAGGACGTCTGACCGCGATGGCGGGCGATCGGCGTGTAGTACCAGCGCACCCGGCGGTCGACCTGATTCACGAAGTCGATCAGAACCCCGTTGCCGGACAGTTCGGTGACCGCCCGGTGCAGCTCGGCGTTGGCCGCGACCATGGAATCGACGTCGTCGGCGGCCACCGCGGCCTCGCCCCGGGAACAGATCTCCTTCAACAGCCGTACGCCTTCGGAACCCGCCTGCTGCGCCGCCAGGCGCGCCGACTCGCCTTCGAGTACCGAACGCACGGCCAGCAGCTCGTCGACCTCGGCGTCCGTGGGTGCGTGGACGAAAGCCCCGTACCCGGGGCTCAGGTCCACCCAGCCCTCGGAGTTCAGCAACTGCAGGGCCTCACGGATCGGCTGGCGTGACACACCCAGCCTCTCCGCCAGCTCGCTCTCCACCAGATGCTGCCCCGGGGCGAGTTGACGAGAAATGATCATCTCTTGCATCGCCTGGTAGACACGCTCGCGCAGGGGCGCCGGCCGATTGATCCTGTGTGCCGACATATCCTGTGGCAACTCACTCGGGGGCATTGCGAACTCCAAGAACTCGCGGCGGAACCCGGCTGGTCCGGGAACAAAGTCCAGCCGACCACGACGTCGACTGACTACAGCATACAATGAACTCAATGTACGGAATGTGCACTTCGGGTGATGTCTACCACTCCCCGTAGTTGTTCACCCGTTCCGGGCATCCCCGGTGGACCTCCATACTGCATACAGTCTACACTCAAGTGTATGGACCTCTACGAGTACCAGGCGAAGGATCTCTTCGCTGCCCATGGAGTGCCGGTGTTGCCGGGTTCTGTGGCGGAATCTGCCGAGCAGGCGCGGGTCGTGGCCGAGGGGATCGGTGGCCCGGTGGTGGTGAAGGCGCAGGTGAAGACCGGTGGTCGGGGTAAGGCCGGTGGGGTGAGGTTGGCTGCGGATGCGGTGGAGGCCGAGGCGAAGGCCGCGGCGATTCTGGGGATGGATATCAAGGGGCACAGGGTGCGTCGGGTGTTGGTGGCCGCGGCTTCGGAGATCGCGGAGGAGTATTACTTTTCGTTCTTGTTGGATCGGGCGAATCGGACGTTTTTGGCGATGGCCTCGGCTGAGGGTGGGGTGGAGATCGAGCAGTTGGCTGTGGAGCGTCCGGAGGCGTTGGCGCGGGTGCCGGTGGATCCGCTGAGGGGGGTGGACGGGGATCGTGCGCGGGAGATCGTGCGGCGGGCGCGGTTCCCGGAGGCGGTGGTTGAGGAGGCCGCGGGGGTGGTGGTGCGGCTGTGGGAGACGTTTGTGGCGGAGGATGCCACGTTGGTGGAGGTGAATCCGCTGGTGCGGGATCCGGAGGATCGGGTGATCGCGCTGGATGGCAAGGTCACGGTGGATGACAATGCCGCGTTCCGTCAGCCCGGGCATGCGGGGTTGGTGGATGAGCGGGCGGAGGATCCGTTGGAGGCCAGGGCCAAGGCCAAGGATTTGAACTATGTGAAGTTGGAGGGGCAGGTCGGCATTATCGGTAATGGTGCCGGGTTGGTGATGTCCACGTTGGATGTGGTGGCGTATGCGGGGCAGCGGTATGGGGGTGTGGCGCCGGCGAACTTCCTGGACATCGGGGGTGGCGCCTCGGCGGAGGTGATGGCCGCGGGTCTGGATGTGGTGTTGCATGATCCGGATGTGCGGTCGGTGTTTGTGAACGTGTTCGGTGGGATCACCGCGTGTGACGCGGTCGCGACGGGGATCGTGGAAGCCCTGAAGATCCTCGGGGACGACACGGCCACGCACACGGCCGGAGCCGAGTCGGCCGCAGCAACCCGCGGCGCGCGCTCCCGGCCGGAGGCCTCGCGAGCCCGGCTGCGGGCCGCAAACCTACCCGAGGCGCCGAGCGTTCACCAGGACACGGCCCGTAGACGGGATCGTCGACCGCGCGCTGGTGGACCGCAGTCGAAACCGCTGGTGGTGCGGCTGGATGGCAACAATGTCGAGCAGGGTCGGCGGATCCTGGCCGAGGCGGCGCACCCGCTGGTCACGGTGGTGGACACGATGGACAATGCGGCGGACAAGGCCGCCGAGCTGGCAGCGGCAGGAGCCTGAACACCATGGCGATTTTTCTCAACAGTGACAGCAAGGTGATCGTGCAGGGCCTGACCGGCTCGGAGGGGATGAAGCACGCCACCAAGATGCTGGCCTCCGGCACCACGATCGTGGGTGGGGTCAACGCCCGCAAGGCCGGGCAGAGCGTCACCGTCAACGACCGGGACCTGACGGTGTACGGCACGGTGGCCGAGGCCATGACCGCCACCGGCGCCGACGTCAGCGTGATCTTCGTGCCCCCGACGTTCGCCAAGGACGCGGTGATCGAGGCCATCGACGCCGGCATCGGCCTGGCCGTGGTGATCACCGAGGGCATCCCGGTGCACGACGCGGCCGCCTTCTGGGCCCACGCCGTCGCCACCGGCAACACCACCCGCATCATCGGCCCCAACTGCCCCGGGATCATCTCCCCCGGCCAGTCCAACGCCGGCATCATCCCCGCCGACATCACCGACACCGGCCGCATCGGCCTGGTGTCCAAGTCCGGCACCCTGACCTACCAGATGATGTACGAACTGCGGGACATCGGGTTCTCCACCGCCATCGGCATCGGCGGCGACCCCATCATCGGCACCACCCACATCGACGCCCTGGCCGCCTTCGAGGACGACCCCGACACCGACGTCATCGTCATGATCGGCGAGATCGGCGGCGACGCCGAAGAACGCGCAGCCGACTACATCCACCACCACATCAGCAAACCCGTCGTGGGCTACGTCGCCGGCTTCACCGCCCCCGAAGGCAAAACCATGGGCCACGCCGGCGCCATCGTCTCCGGCTCCAGCGGCACCGCCCACGCCAAAAAACAAGCCCTCGAAACCGCCGGCGTCAAAGTCGGCAAAACACCCACCGAAACCGCCGAACACGCCCGCGAACTGATGGCCGAGACCCCTCGCCCACACGGTGGCCACTAGGTATATCCGGGAACGGCCACCGGGACAGCCCGGATTGCTACGCGGCGCGCCGGCCAAGAGACTGGGAGACGTGTCCCGGGAGATCCCCGGACCGTGGTGGCGCGAAGGAGCGGCGATGCGGCTCGCCCGTCGGATGAATCGTCTCGGCACAGAATCGGCCTTCGAGGTGCTGGCCAAGGCCAGAGCGCTGGAAAAGGACGGCCGGAAAATCATTCACCTTGAGATCGGTGAACCGGATTTCGACACGCCGGCCCACATCATCGCCGCCGCGCAGCAGGCGTTGAGCGAGGGGCATACCCACTACGTTCCCGCTCCCGGAATCCCCGAGCTACGAAACGCTGTCGCTGACTTCTTGACACGCAACGAGCGGCTGGCGGCCGCACCCGAGCAGGTCGTCGTCACGCCCGGCGCCAAGCCGATCATGTTCTTCACCATCCTCGCGCTGTGCGAGGAAGGCGACGAGGTACTTTATCCCGACCCGGGTTTTCCCATGTATGCCTCGATAGCCCGGTTCGCCGGTGCCACACCGGTCGCGATACCGCTGCGCGAGTCCCACGACTTCACCATCGATCCCGAAGAGCTGGACTCGCTCGTCACCGACCGCACGAAGTTGCTGATCCTGAACTCCCCGCACAACCCGTGTGGCAGTTCGCTCACCAGGGAGCAGGTCGAGGCCATCGCCGAGATCGCGCTTCGCCGGAACCTCCTCGTTCTCTCCGACGAGGTGTACTGGGCGCTCCGGTACGGCGGCGAGCAGCACAGCGTGCTCGATGTCCCCGGCATGGCCGAGCGGACGATCCTGCTCGACGGCTGGTCGAAGACATTCGCGATGACCGGGTGGCGGTTGGGATTCGGGGTGTTCCCGACCGCCTTGGTGGAACCCATCACCAGGCTCGCGATCAACTCGGTCTCCTGCACCTCGGCCTTCAGCCAGCACGCGGCGATCGCGGCGTTGACCGGCCCGTGGGACGAGGTGGAAAGGATGCGGTCGACGTTCGCCCACCGGCGCGAGGTGATCACCTCCGGCCTGAACGCCATTCCCGGGATCTCCTGCGTACGTCCGGGGGGTGCGTTCTACGCCTTCGCCAACGTCACCGAGCTCGGCAGGACGGCCGCGGAACTGTCCGACCTGTTGCTCGAGCGGGCTGGGGTGGCCGTCACGCCGGGAACCGCGTTCGGTGGGTACGGGGAGGGCTATATCCGGTTCTCCTACGCCAGTTCCACCGACAACATCTCGGCCGCGCTCGCCGCCGTCGAACGAGTCGTGCGCGCTGAACTGCCCGGTTGACGCGGGATGGGGAGCATGCCTGCTCCCTGCCACTTTCAATATATAGCGCACTGGGGGACTTGTGGCAAGCCCCGGTCGTACCGCAGAATCACCGGCCGAAGCCAGAACCCGCGGAAACGGTTTCCTCGAGGGTTATTCAGAACGGCCCAGCGACCGCGGGCCGCCAGACCCGTGCGAGCGGTCGTTGCAGGCCACCGCACTGACGAGGCGAATTGCAGACCTGAATAACCCGACCGCAGAATAAGGCACCTCGTGGTCCGCGCGGGACTCGGCATAGGTGGACGACAAATTTCAGTTTAAACGCCGTGAGGGGAATGTGTCTACTCAGGGGTACGACGATGAATTGCGGTCCGAGCGGAGCTACGTGGCCGGGCTCTACGCGCGACTCGACGCCGAGCGCGCGCGAGTGAGGGGCGAGTACAAGGCGGCACTGCGGGGAAACGGCGAGACACCCATGGAACGGGACGTCCGGGTGCGTGCGCTGGCCACGGAGGCGCGGCGGCTGGACGTCGTGGACAACGGGCTGTGTTTCGGCCGGTTGGACACCGTTTCGGGCGAACATTCGTATATCGGCCGGATCGGCCTTTTCGACGAGGAGAACGAGTACGAACCGGTGTTGCTCGACTGGCGGGCACCGGCCGCGCGGGGGTTCTACGTCGCCACCGCCGCGACACCGGAGAACATGCGCAGGCGCCGTCAGTTCCACACCCGCGGGCGCCAGGTGGTCGATTTCACCGACGAGGTGCTCGGCCGACCCGGCGGCGACGATCGGGGGGACGCGGCGCTGCTCGCGGCGGTCAACGCGCCGCGCGGTGACGGGATGCGCGACATCGTGGCGACGATCCAGGCCGAGCAGGACGAGATCATCCGGCTCGATCACCCAGGGGTCCTGGTGGTCGAGGGTGGCCCGGGTACGGGGAAGACCGTGGTGGCGCTGCACCGCGTCGCGTACCTGCTCTACACGCACCGGGAGCGGATGGAACGTCATGGCGTGCTCGTGGTCGGGCCCAACCCGGCGTTCCTGAACCACATCGGCCGCGTACTGCCGTCGCTGGGTGAGTCCGACGTGGTGTTCATGACCACCGGCGACCTGGTGCCCGGCCTGCGCGTCACCGCGGAGGACCCCCCGGAAGCAGCGCGGCTCAAGGGTTCGCTGAAGATGCTCGACGTGCTCGCGGCGGCGGTCGCCGACCGGCAGCGGCTGCCGGAGTATCCGCTGCCCATCGAGCTGGCGGACGTCACGGTCCGGATCGACGCCGAGACCGCCGAATGGGCCAGGGAGGAAGCGCGCGCGAGCGGGCTGCCGCACAACGAGGCCCGCGCGGTGTTCGGTGAGATCGTCACGTGGGTGCTCACCGAACGGGCGATAGGCCGGATCGGCCGGGGCTGGCTGACCCGGGAGGACCGCGAAGCATGGGAGGAGCTGCGGGCGGACCTGCTCGAGGAGCTCGCGGAGGACGACATGTTCGCCGCGGCGCTCGACGAGCTCTGGCCGATACTGACGCCGGAGGCGCTGCTGGCGTCGCTGTACTCCTCCCCCGACCGGCTACGGGCGGCCGGAGCCGACCAGTCGTTGTCGCGGGCACGCGGCGACGCCTGGACGGTATCGGACATACCGCTGCTCGACGAGCTGGTCGACCTGCTGGGCCGCGACAAGTCGGCCGACCGGGCCGCCGAGCGGGCCCTCGAGCGGGAACGGAAGACCGAGGCCGAGTACGCCGCCGGCGTGATGGACCTGCTCGTCGACCGCAAGGACTCGATGGACGACGAGGACCACCTGTTCGCCACGGACCTGCTCTTCGGCGAGGACCTGGCCGACCGGTTCGGCGAGCGCGACACCCGTGAACTCGTCGAGCGCGCCGCCGCGGACCGGGACTGGACCTACCGGCACGTCGTGGTCGACGAGGCCCAAGAGCTGTCCGAGATGGACTGGCGGGTGCTGATGCGGCGCTGCCCCGGCCGATCCTTCACGGTGGTCGGCGACCTCGCCCAACGCCGGTCGGCGGCCGGAGCGACATCGTGGGACACGATGCTGGAGCCGTACGTGCCGGGCCGTTGGGTCTACCGGTCGCTGTCGGTGAACTACCGCACCCCGGCGGAGATCATGAGCGTCGCCGCCGCGCTGCTCGCCGAGTTCACACCCGCGGTCCAGCCACCGGAGTCGGTCCGCGCGTGCGGCGTCCGGCCATGGTCCAGGCGGGTCACCGAGGACGAGCTGCCCGCTGCCGTCGAGGAGTTCGTACGGGACGAAGCCACACGCGAAGGCACCAGCGTCGTGATCGGGCCACCGGGTATGCCGGGCGGGATGGCGACTGTGCCGCCCTCGGAGACGAAGGGCCTGGAGTTCGACTCCGTCCTGGTCGTGGAACCGGCGAGGATCCTCGCCGGCGGCCCGCGCGGCGCGGCCGAACTCTACGTCGCCCTCACCCGCGCCACCCAGCGGCTCGGCGTCCTGCACCACGGCCCATTGCCGCGGCCCCTGACCGGACTCGCCGATATCGGGACACCCACGAGGCAGGAACAACCGCTCACCCGCGGCCTACCCCGCGGGTGACGGAGGCAGCAACGTCGGCATCCCCGGGCGGCGGAGCGTGCGAACCAGCGCCGCGCCCGCAAGGCTCAGCACGGCCACGATGGGAAAGGCCAACGTCGGCCCCACCGGATCCGCGAAGATCATCGCCAAGCCGATACCCACCAACCCGCCGGAGGCCTTCGCGCCGTAGAACAGGCTGAAGATGGGTAGCCCTGGATGTTCGCCGAAATGCGCTTCGGCCAGGCCGGGCAGGACCGCGTAGCACGTGCCCGCACTCGCTCCCGCGACGAACGCACCGGCCAGCAGCAGCCACCACAGGCCATGCAGGCCGGCGAACAGCAACACCAGTTGGGCCACGGCCCCCGCCGCGAGCGCGCGCCGAACCAGCCGCGCCCGGCCGAGCCGCTCCCCCGCCCATCCCGCGGCCAGCCGCGCGAGCCCGCTCGCCCCGGCCAGCGCCCCGACGGCGGCGGCCGCTATCGGTAGCCCCGCGTGGTCCCGCGTGGCCAGCAAGGCCAGGTAGGCCAGATCGAAAAGGGAGACCGATGCGGTGCACGCCACCGCGAGGTAGAGCAGGGCCGACACCCGGGTCCGCAGCACCTCGCGGGGGGTGTACCGGCGCACGGCGGGTTTGTTGTTCCGCAAGCCGGGGTTGACCGATTTGTCGACCGCCCACAGTCGCGGGTCGATGTGCGCGGGCCACCAGCCGTCCGGCGGATCACGGAGCACGGCGGCGGCCGCACCGGCCACCAGCAGCACCGCTGTCCCGGACAGCACGAGCAGCAGATCGACCCCGCCCGCACCGACGAGCCAACCCGCCACCACCAGGAACGGAATCGAGCCGTATGCGAAAGCCCCGCTCACGAACGAGGTCCGCGCCGGTCGCTCCGGGTACCACTTCGCGACGACGCCCAACGCCGTCCCGTAGATCAGCCCGGCCCCGAGCCCACCGAGCACGGCATGGCTCAGCACGGCCACCAGAAAACCACCCGAGGCGCCGAGCGTGATCAGGCCGTTCGCGGTGAGCACCGCGCCCGCGGCCATCGGCACCACCGGAGCCAACCGCAGCCGGTGCCGCAGCCTGGCCACGGGATACACGGTGAGGCTCTGGCAGCAGGTCCAGATCGCGAGCACGGACAACGCGTGGGTGACCGTCCAACCGTGCCGGTCGCCGAGCACCGGAACCAGCGCACCGTAGCCGTACTGCCCGAGACTCGCCACCAGCATCGCGGCCCACGCCGCCCACAGCATCCAGCGCCGGGACTTCCCGAGCAGCTCCCGGTCGCTCACGCCGACGCGATGCCGCCTGCCGTAGAAGTCGCGCACCTCATGCGGGACGGAAGGAGAACTCGACCCACGCATAAGAGCTCCCGTAGTTCGTATACTGTATTCTGTAACTTGTATACCATTGTGACACGGAACACGCCAGCCCGCGATCCTGATGCCCGACGCGAACCGGCCCCGGCGGTCGCTGCCGCCGGGGCCGGTTCGGATGCGTATTCGGTTATCCGTAGTGCACGGTGGTCCGGCCGGTCTCCTTGTCGTGCTCGATCCGGCCACCCTGGAACCGCTGGGTCAGCACACCCCCGGATTCGGTCTGCCCGGCGACTGGGTAGCCCAGCCGCGACCTCTCCCAGCCGAGTGCGGACCACTTGTCCCGGATCTTGCCCCGCACCGCATGCGCCCCGCTGTTCGGGGACC
The DNA here is from genome assembly GCF_006715045.1 of Amycolatopsis cihanbeyliensis. Taxonomy (GTDB): domain Bacteria; phylum Actinomycetota; class Actinomycetes; order Mycobacteriales; family Pseudonocardiaceae; genus Amycolatopsis; species Amycolatopsis cihanbeyliensis. Next base: position 1,997,849 of record NZ_VFML01000001.1, read on the forward strand.
AGTAGATCGAGGCGCCATCCGGGTGGGTGAGGTGGTTGTACCGCCCGACCCCGTCCGGGGTCTTGGTCTCATCAGTGGTCGGGTAGCCGAGCTCCTGTTCGGCACCGAGCCGCTTCCAGATGCTCCGGATCGCGCCGTGGATCTCATGCGCTCCGCTGTCCGGGGACCAGTAGATCGAGCCACCGTCCGGGTAGTCGAAGTCGTTGTACCGGCCGACGCCATCGGAGGCAACGAGCTCATCGGTGATCGGGTAGCCGAACAGACCCTTCTCCCAGCCGAGTTCGGCCCACTTCTTCCGGATCGCGCCGTGGATCAGGTGCGCCCCGGTGTCCGGGGACCAGTAGATCGAGGCGCCGGGTCCGTGGCTGAAGTGGTTGTACCGGCCGATACCGTCCGGGGTCTTGTGTTGGTCGGTGATCGGCACGCCGATCGCCGTGCGGTGCCCGCCGAGGTCGACGTACTTCGTGAGGACGGGGCCTTCCATCTGCTTGGCCCCGGTTTCACCGGTCCAGTACATCCGGCCGTGCTCGTAGTCGCGCCACCGCACGTCGCCGTCCGCCTGCTCCTCGTCCACCGGCCAACCAAGACGCCCCCGTATCTGGTCGTCGTTCAGCCACCGCAGCAGCAGGCCGGTGCTCACCGGGTTCTCGCCGTGTACCCGCCAACTGGCGTCGTAGATGAACAAACCGGCGTTGTCGAACCAGTGCTCGCCACTGTCGTTGGCGGCCCACAGCTGGCCGTCGATATGCCGCAGGTACCGGCCGGGCTGGCCGAACGACTCCAGCGAGACGCCGCCACCCTGCAGGCCAAGCTCGGAGCACCAGGTCGCGTCCGCGCGGAACTGGTCGCTTCCGTCGCTGGGCTGCACCTTGACCCGCAGATCCTGCTGCCGCAGGTAGACCCCCGGCCGGCCGACGACCTCCATCGAGTGGCACTCCGGGTCGGCCAGGCCGCGGATGACCTTCCAGTTGGCGTCCGTGCCGACCTCCGGGCCGGGAACCGGCTCGCCGGGATGGATCGAGGCGGGCCCGTCCTCCCCGTTACGGATGTACCAGCCGCGCACGCCCCGGGTGTCGGCCTGCAGGGACTGCACCAACGCGTCGTACTGACCGTAGCGTAGGAAATGCGACACATCGGCGGGTCCGGAATCCAACGCCGTCTGCGCCGCGTGCGCCAAGCCCGGGTGCACCAAGCTGTTCTCGGCCCAAGTCTTGATCTCCAGGACCCGCTTGCGGTCGGCCTCCTCCTGCTCACGCAGTTCGTTGGCCTTGTCTCGCTCGTCGGCATCGTAGATACCGACCTCGATGAACTGCTTCCACACCGCCGGGTCCGAGCTGCGCAGCGCCGCGACCGCCGCCGCCTGCACCTCGGTGTCCGGTTCGGCGCGGTCCCACACCTCACGGATGAAGTTGTCGTCGGAGAGGTCGAGCATCCCCTCGGTGGGCACCACACCGAGCACCGAGCGCATCGCCCTGTCCTTGGCGGCGCGGGCGCGCTGCCGGGCCTTCTCCTCCTCCGAGGCCTGCTCGTCCTCCTCGATCGCGTCGAGTTGGTCCTGCTCGTGTGCCTCGCGGATACCCTCGGCGAGGAACTGCTTCTGCGCGGCCTCGTCCGCCCCGAAAGCCTCCAGCGCCGCGGCCTTCACCCGCTCGCCCTCGGCCCGATCCCACAACTCGTAGACGAAGTCCCGGTAGCCCAGCACCAGCATCTCCGGTGGCGGTTCGATCCCGATCACCATCGCGCCGTTGCGTTTCAGCTCACGCGCGATCCGCGCCTTCTCCGCGTCGCGCAGCTCGTCGGCCTGGTCCCGCTTGACCGCCTCGTGCACACCGTTCTTGATCCACGCCGTGCAGGCGGCGTCCGAGTCCGTCTCGCCCAGCGCCAGCTCCGCCGAGGCGCGCACCTCTTCACCTTCGGCCCGGCTCCACAGCTCGAACACGAAGTTGCGGTCGCCGAGCACCAGCAGCTCATCGTCGGCCACGATCCCCAGCGCCGAGGCCGCCCGGACCTTGTCCTGCAGGGTGGCGTCCGGCACCTCGGCTGCCTCCGCCTGCTGGGCGGCCGGGGCGCCCTGCGCCGGATCGGCCGTCGCGACCGGGCTCAGCAGTCCCGCCGGGACCGCACAGATCGCGACCGCGACGACCACACGTCTCCATCGTCTTGTCGGTCTTTTCAACATCATTCGCCTTTCATCGAGCACCGGAACTGTCTAAGTGAATCGACTGGACAATGCCCATCTGGAGACCCCCCTCAAAGGTTTATCGATCTGGAATAGCACATGTACAACGTCTGGCTTTACGGAAGAAAGGAAGCCTGCGACACTCCGCGCGGAGCGTCGCCGGACCAAATGTCGTATCCATTAATCACAACCGATGCACCTGGACTTAACCCGCGGCACCACCCGGTCATCCGCCTCAACACCCCACCCACCGCGAACAAGGCCGCCGCGGCAAGAACAACATCAAACCACCGCAATGGCTGAACTCAAGGGGTCACCCACAGCGGTCGGCTCGGCGTCTGGCAAGGGCGAGGAACACCGCGAGTCCGGCGGTCAGAGTCATCCCGGCGTACAGGGCGGGCCAGCGCCCGAAGCGCCAGGCGACCACCAGATAGCCAATCACGCCGAGCGCAAGGCCAATGAACACGAGGACGTACCGCATTCGGGACTTCCCATACCGGTGAATCGCATACATACCGAGCAGATAGGCTGTGATCCAGCTCAGCCAACTCGCGGTGTCGACCAGGGTCAGCGTGAGCACCTCCCTTCCTGCTGCGGAGTGCACATTGCCCGAGCGTATCGTGCCCCTGCTGAGTTAGGACCGAAGCCGTGCTCGTGTATGTTCTGCCCGAGAGCCTCGCGGAATGAGTCCCACTTGGTAAGCGCGACCTGCTCGTTGATGAAATCCGGCGCCGATGGGTCCGACACCCTGGCGTCAACCTCCATCACCAACATGCTTTTGCTGTTGGTGTAGAACCGGAAGTCGATAACCGATCCTGCGCCATCGAAGTGGCCTTCCTGCGCGATGAAGCGGAATCCGGCCCACTGGCCGTTCTCCTTGAGAGTGTAGGCCTTGACCGGGGCATCCATGCAGATGAACCCGAGGATCGGCAGGCAGGCGTCCAACGGGATGTGCTGCCCGTCCACGGGAAAGTCAGCCGGTGCACCGTCAATCGGAAAGCTGCAGTTGAAGCAACGTTTTAGCTCGCGCAGGACCTCCTCAGCAGTGACATGCAACGGCAGATCTTGATCGGTGGTGACCAGGAACTGCTTGTTGTAGAGATGCCGCAGGTTGCTGCCCGGCTGGCCGGCGGCCCGCCGCTCGGCCTCGGCCCGCTCGGCTGCCTCGCGTGCCCGCGCTTCCGCAGCCTCAGCGGCTCGTTGCGCATCCACCGCGCTCTGCCGGGCGTTCTTGGCGGCTTCGGCGGCCTCCTCGGCGTGTTGCTGGGCGCTCTTGGCAGCGGCCTGGGCTGCCGCGGCGTCGCGTTGCGCTTGGGCGGCGGCATTACGCGCGGCCGCGGCGTCCTGCGCGGCCGCGTTGGCCGCGGCCCGTGCGTTGGCCGCCTCCTGCTCGGCGGCGTCGGCGGAACGACCGGCCAGTGCGGCGTCCCTTGCCGCGGCGTTGGCGGCCGCTCGTGCCTTGCGGGCGTCCTCCTGAGCCTGCGCGTCGGCGCGGTTGGCGCTGGCGGCGGCCTCCCGTGCCTTGGCACCCTCGGCCGCGGCGTCCGCCGCTGCCCGCTGCGCCCGCGCGGCGGAGTCCGCGGCGGCGGATGCCGACTCGGCCGCCCTGGCCGCGGCGTCGAAGGCCGGTTTGACCTCCTTGTCCGCCTCGTCCGCGGCCTTGCGTGCGGCCCGTGCCGCGGCCACGGCTTCGTCGGCGCGCTGCTGCGCCGCCGCGGCCTGCTCCTCGCCGACCTGCTGGGCCTGTTCGGCCACCAGGGCGGCGAAGTCCGCGTCGATGTCCTCCCCGGTGAACGGGGCCACGATGGTGATCGCCGTGTTCGCCGGGTCGGTGATGCCCTCCGAGGAGGACCGTGCCGACATGGCCGCCCGCACCGCGATCCCGGCCTGGGTCGCGGCCGATACGGCCTCGGCCTCCGCGGCGGCAGCCTCGTCCTTGGTGCGCTGCGCAGCCCACAACGCCCGCATCGCCTCGTCGGCCGCCTGCCGCGCCAGGTTTGCCGCGTTACGGGCATGCTGCGCCGCGCGTGCCTCGGCCGCGGTGGCCTCCTTGGCCTTGGCGTTGGCCTCCGTCGCCGCAGCATGCGTCTCGGCCGCGGCCGCCTCGGCCTCATCCGCGGCCGCATCCGCCCGCGCCGCGGCCGCTTCGGCCTCCCGCGCGGCCGCCCTGGCCCGCGCAGCGGCCCGGGTCGCCTCCGTCGCGTACATCCGCGCCGTGGCTGCCGCCCCCGTAGCGAGGTGAGCTGCGTTACCCGCATCGGTCGCGGCACCAGCGGCCGTATTGGCCTCCGCGCGGGCTTGATTCGCTGCCCTACGCGCGGCTTCTTCGTTCTCGCTGCCTTCGGCCGATGCCGCGATGGCCTCGAGTGCCCTTGCCCTTGCCTGTTTCGCATTGTTGGCGTAGTTCGCCCGCACCGCACGCTGCCTTGCCTGCGCTGCCTTGCGCTCCTGTTCAAGTGCGTGATTCTTGGCCTGGCCCGCGACGCGGTCCTGCTGCTCGGCCCGTGCCCGTGCCCCGGCGGCGACACTGGCCTTGTACTCGGCGGTGGACCGCGCCCGGGCCGCGACCGCGGCCTGCTGCTGGGCCCGCTGCCGCGCCGCGGCGGCATTGGCCCGTTCGGTCTCGGCACGCTGCCGCGCCTCGGCCGCCTTGCGCTGCTCCGCCTCCGCGGTCAGCCGGGCCTGCCGGGTCCGCTCCGCCGCCGCCCAGGCCCGCTGCTCGGCCTCCTGCGCCTGGATCCGCGCTCGCCTGGCCTGATCCGCCGCATGCCGGGCCGCCACGGCCTGCGCCTGGGCGGCCTCGGCCAGCGACGCGGCCGAGGCCGCGTGCTCCTCGGCGTGCTGGCGCCACCGGCGGGCCTGCTCGGCATGCGCCTCGGCCTTCTCCTGACCCTCGTTCGCCTTGTCCGTGGCCTCCGTAGCCACCACCGCATGCTGCGCGGTCTGCACCGCACCCACCGCGGCCTGCGCGGCAGCGGCCATCCCCTCGGCAATATCCGCCCAGTCCGCTCCGTAGGTCAACCCGGTCTCGATAAGGATGTCGGCCTCGCCCCGCGCCCGAGCGGAGGCGGCATCAGCCCGCTCGGCAGCGCTACCGGCATAACCGAGCTGCCGCTCGACCTCCCGCTTCACCTCGGAGAACGACCCGTTGTGGTGCCCACCGGCCTCGTTCGCGGCCAGGATCTGCGCGGCCTCCCGCGCCTCATTGGAGGCCAGGGTCATCGCGTTCGCGGCCCGTTGCAGCGCCCGGACCCCGTCCCCGTGCGCGGACAGCAGGTTCCGCCGCGCCTTGGAAGCACGCTCGGCCTTCTTGGCCAGCTCGCTGAGCTCCTCGGCCGCCTTCTCCCGCTCCCGCTGCTGTCGCAGGTACTCCTCACGGGCAGCCGCGTCCCGCTCGGCCGCCGTCAGGTACCCGGTCTCCAGGAACTCCACGATCGCCGCGTCGGTCCCGGCATCCAACGCCGCCTGCGCGGCAGCCGACACCTCCGGCCCCGCGGAGCCCACCAGCAGTTGCACCCGCGTCCGCAGCGCAGCCATCCGCTCCGCGTCCCGCTCGGCGGTCTGCTCGTCCCGCGCCCTGGCGATATCCGCCCCATAGTCCAGGAACACGGCCCGGTCGTAGTCCGACCCGGCGAGCACCCGCTCCACCTCGGCGTTGAAGTACGGCCCACCCGTGCCGACCATCTCCTCGATGGCCTCCCGGTTCAGCCGGGCGGTCTCCTCCTTGCGCTCCTCCGCCCGCGCCTTCGCCTCCGGATGCCCCGTCTCCAGGAACTCCATCACCGCCGCGTCGGTGCGCGCGTCCAGCGCGGCCTGCGCCGCCTCCCGCACCTCCACGTCCTCGTCCAGCTCGGCGATATCCGCCACCAACTGGCGCAACCGCGGATCGAAATCCGGTAAGCCGGTTTCGCCGTCCCACTCCTCATACTCGGATTCCGGCATCGGGCGGTCGGTCTCCGTGGCCGTGGTTTCCGCGGCCGCTGTGAGACGCCACGGCGCGGGGGCGGTCGGATTGACCAAGGTCGCCAGAACGGCGAGCACCAGTGCCAGAATGAGGGTTCTTCGCGCATGCCAGACTACGCGCACCACAAACCTCCAGAAGAAAAAAAACAAAAATAGACTCGGCTGAGCTGTCGGTTCTACTGGAGCATGCGCCGCTCACCGGCAAGCGCTTGTTCCAACAATTCGTTCCAGAATCGCGCCTGCTCGGCGATCGTGTCCCGCTCGGTGGTCCACTGCTGTTCGTTCTCGGTAGAGAAATCGACGGCGGCGGCCCAGTTCGGCCCGGTCGCTTCGCGCGCGGCCTCCGCGACGGCATGCCAGTTCGCCGCCTGTTCCCGTGCGATCTCGCCTGCCTCGGCCCAGGCGGTCCTGGGCTCACCGGTGTTGTCGGCGGCCGTGCGCCATGCCCTGGCGGCCGCCGCCCTCGCCTGCTCGGCAGCCTCGCCGGCGGCGTCCGACGCGGCCTGTTCCGCGGCCTGTGCCTCGGTGATCAGCCGGTTGACGGTGGCGCGCCATGCGACGTCGTTGTCCGCCATGCGCAGGCGATGCGCTTCGAGGTCCAGTCGCGCGGCGCTGGCCCAGTCATAGGCGAAGAACTCGACGAGGTCACCATCGTCCGCTGCGGGGCGAGCGGCCCACTGCGCCGCGGCGCGGACCTGGCCCCCGGGATCGTTCGATGCGAGGTGACGGACGTACGCCCGGTCGGCCTCGACCAGCGCCTCCTCCTGCTCGCCGGACTTCTCGCGGGCCAGCCGGTCGCGTTCCTCGGCTTCGGCATACCCGGTGTCGGCGAACCAGGCGCGGTCGGCATCGGTCCCTTCCACCGCGCGTTGCGCCGCGGCATGCACCTCGGGCGCGAACTCGGCGGTGTGCGTCTCCAGCACCCTGCGGGCGAAGTCCGCATCGCGTGCCGCACGTTGCCCGGCCAGTTCCCTGGCGTAGTCGTACTCGCTGATCAGGAAACGCTCGATCGCGGCGTCACCGTTGGTCGAGGCCACCGCCCGCAACGCGGCGACCCGTACCACCGAGCGCGGGTCCCGGCGCGCGATCCACCACACGAACGCGCGGTCGGCCTCCGAAATATCGGCCGCCGCACTTTGCGTCTCGGCTGATTCATTCGCCAACACCGGGGGCGGACCGCTAACTGAGATCAAGGACAAAAGAACAGCAACGAACGCGCATCTTCGCACGAAACCCCCCGTCGATCAGAAACTCCCCCGATTTTACAACCGCTCATCTCGCGGATTAACGCGAACCTCACGCAGAGGCTATCTTCCGTGCCGGTAAGTGTCACTACGCCGAACGCAGCAACGAATGGTGAGCAGGGCCACCAATATTACCGGTCAGGTCCGCGACCAGGCGGTACGCAACCACTGCGCGGCGAGCACGACCATCGCGACCACCGCGACGATCATCCCGATCCCGGGGCCGTCCCCGGCGACGCCGGTGGCCGGTGCGGACTGCTGCGACCAGATCGCCAGCAGCCCGTCCACGGAGGCGAACCACCCGCCGACGGCGCAGACCCAGGCCAGCCACCACCGGCGGGTGATCAGGGCGAGGGCGGAGGCCAGGATGCCGAACCCGGTCGAGGTGGTGGCGAACAGCCGGGGAAGCCAGCCGGCCTCGCCGGCGAGCACCTGCCAGCCCGTGTGGTCACCGACCCAGGGCAGCAGCAGGCCGACGATCAGCACGAAGGTGGCCACGGCGATCACGAACCCGCGCCTGCCGAACTCGACCGTGCGCGCGGCTCTGGTCACCACCCGGTCGACGTCGGCGGCCAGGTCGTCCAGTTCCGGGTTCCGGTTGCTACCCGCTTCCTCGCTCATCGCGAGCACCCGTCCTGGGCCGGGGCGGGCTGCGCGGCCGGCTGACCGAAGGACGGCAACCCGAGGGTCACCCCGCTGGTCTTCGGGCGCGTTCCCGCCTCGGTGTTGTCCCCCGCCCTGGTACGGCGGTGCGTGAGCAGGTCACCGTCCGCGACCAGGTAGTGCGGCGCACCGTAGGTGACCACGGCCTCCACGATGTCGCCGGGACGGACGGACCGGTCCACGGCGGGGCCCCGCGGGGTGAAGTGCACCAGCCTGCCGTCCCTGGCGCGGCCACTCATCCGGAGGGTCTCGGTGTTCTTCCGGCCCTCCCCGCTGGCCACCAGCAGCTCCACCTTCCGGCCGACCAGCTTCCGATTCTCCGCCCAGGCGATCTCGTCCTGCAGCTCGACCAGCCGGTCGTAGCGTTCCTGCACGACCTCCTTCGGCAGCTGCCCTTCCATCTCGGCGGCGGGCGTGCCCGGCCGCTTGGAGTACTGGAAGGTGAACGCGCTGGAGAACCGGGCCTGCCGGACCACATCCAGGGTTTGCTGGAAGTCCTCTTCGGTCTCCCCGGGGAAGCCGACGATGATGTCGGTGGTGATCGCCGCGTCCGGCATCGCCGCGCGAACCTTGTCCAGGATGGAGAGGAAGCGCGCCGCGCGGTAGGAGCGGCGCATCCGCTTCAGCACCCGATCCGAGCCGGACTGCAGCGGCATGTGCAGCTGGTGGCACACGTTCGGGGTCTCGGCCATCGCGTCGATCACGTCGTCGGTGAAGGCGGCGGGGTGCGGCGAGGTGAAGCGCACCCGCTCGAGTCCGTCCACCGCGCCGCAGGAACGCAGCAGCCGGGAGAAGGCCTGGCGCTCGCCGAACTCCACGCCGTAGGAGTTCACGTTCTGCCCGAGCAGGGTCACCTCCAGCACGCCCTCGGCCACCAGCGCGCCGACCTCGGCCAGGATCTCACCGGGGCGGCGGTCGCGTTCCTTGCCGCGCAGCGAGGGCACGATGCAAAACGTGCACGTATTGTTACAACCGACCGAGATGGACACCCAGCCCGAGTAGGCCGAGTCGCGCCGGGCGGGCAGGGTGGAGGGGAAGGTCTCCAGCGACTCGAGGATCTCGACCTCCGCCTCGGCATTGTGCCGGGCCCGCTCCAGCAGCACCGGCAGCGAACCGATGTTGTGCGTGCCGAAGACCACGTCCACCCAGGGCGCGCGCTTGACGATCTCGCCCCTGTCCTTCTGCGCGAGGCAGCCGCCCACCGCGATCTGCATCCCGGGGTTGGTGCCCTTGACCTGCCGCAGGTGGCCCAGGTTGCCGTACAGCTTGTTGTCCGCGTTCTCCCGGACCGCGCAGGTGTTGAACACGACGACGTCGGGCGTCCCGCCGTCCGCAGGAACGTAGCCCGCGTCCTCCAGTTGGCCGGCCAGGCGCTCGGAGTCGTGCACGTTCATCTGACAGCCGAACGTGCGGATCTGGTAGCTGCGGGTCACCCGAACTCCTGGTCAACGGCGATACCGGTATTGCATCCTCCAGGGTAGGCTGCCGCTCCCCCATGGGCGTGACGCGGGCCGGCCTGCGCACCCCGCGCGACCTGCCCTGGCATAGTTGAACGGACGGTGACTACAGTCTCCCCACGGTTCGCCGGATCACCCGTTAGGCCGATTCGGCGACGCCAGGGTTGCGTTTTGACCCGACCCGTATGCGTCGGGGGCCGCTCGGTGTTAGATGCCGATCATGCCTACCGGGGCATCACCGACCAGTGCGCGCCGCCATGGAGGCCAGATGACCGCAGCGACGCCGCCGATGATCAAGGCGGCAGCCGTGAACAAGTTCTTCGGCGACCTGCATGTGCTCAAGGACATCAACATGGAGGTCCCGCGAGGGCAGGTCGTCGTCGTGCTCGGGCCTTCGGGCTCCGGCAAGTCCACCCTGTGCCGGGCGATCAACCGGCTGGAGCCGATCGACTCCGGGGACATCGAGGTGGACGGCCAGCCGCTGCCGGCGGAGGGCAAGGCGCTCGCGGCGCTGCGCGCGGACGTCGGGATGGTGTTCCAGCAGTTCAACCTGTTCGCGCACAAGACGATCCTGGACAACGTCACGCTCGGGCCGGTCAAGGTACGCAAGGTGTCCGGCGAGGAAGCCCGCACGACCGCGATGGAACTGCTGGAGCGAGTCGGCATCACGAACCAGGCGGAGAAGTACCCCGCCCAGTTGTCCGGTGGTCAACAGCAGCGGGCGGCGATCGCCAGGGCGCTGGCCATGCAGCCGAAGGTGATGCTGTTCGACGAGCCGACCTCGGCTCTCGACCCGGAGATGGTCCAGGAGGTACTGGACACCATGACCGGCCTCGCCAAGGACGGAATGACCATGCTCGTGGTCACCCATGAGATGGGTTTCGCCCGGAAGGCCGCGCATCGGGTCATGTTCATGTCCGATGGTGAGATCGTCGAGGACTCGACCCCGAGCGAGTTCTTCACCGCGCCGAAATCGGATCGCGCGAAGGACTTTCTCGGCAAGATCCTTACCCACTAGTTCCGATCCGACGCCCGCGGGGCGTCACACCACAAAGGAAACAGGAGAGGTGCACATGAGGATCCGCACCCTGGCGGCGGGACTGATGGTCGGCGCCCTCGCGCTGACCGCGTGTGGCAAGGAAGGCAGCCCTTCCGACGCGGGCAACGAGGACGGCAACGGCAACAGTGCCGCCCAGCTTCCCACTTACGACGTTGCGCAGGACGTCACCGTCGAGGGGTCACCGACCTTCCAGCAGATGCAGTCCGCAGGCCATCCGATCATCGGGGTCAAGCAGGACCAGCCGGGACTCGGCTACCTGGACCCCACGACCCAGGAGTACAGCGGTTTCGACATCGAGATCGCCAGGCTGATCACCGCCAAGCTGGGTTTCCAGCCGGACAGCATCGAGTACAAGCCGGTCCCCTCGGCCGGGCGCGAGCAGGCACTCATCAACGGTGACGTGCACTACTACGTCGGTACCTACACGATCAACGACAAGCGCAAGGAGCAGGTCGGCTTCGCAGGGCCGTACTTCGTGGCCGGCCAGGGCCTGCTGGTCGCCGAGGACAACAGCGACATCACCGGGCCGGAGACGCTGAAGGGCAAGAAGGTGTGCTCGGTAAGCGGCTCGACGCCGATTCAGCGGGTCCGCCAGCAGGGCCTCACGGAGGACGGCAACATCGTCGAGCTGCAGACCTACTCGCAGTGCGTCACCCAGCTCAGCCAGGGCAAGGTGGACGCGGTCACCACCGACGACGCGATCCTGAAGGGCTACGCCGCGGAGGAGCAGGACAAGTTCAAGGTCGTCGGCGAGACCTTCTCGGAAGAGCCCTACGGCGTCGGCGTCCCCAAGGAGGACACGGCGCTGCGGGAGAAGGTGAACGACATCCTGCAGTCGGCACTGGACGACGGCACCTGGGACCAGATCTACGATGCCACGCTCGGCAAGTCCGGCGCGCCCGCCGATAAGCCGACCATCGAACGGTACTGATCTCCATTCTCGGCCGGCGGCGGCACGCGGTGTCCCGCCGGCCGAGTCCGTACTCACCGCCACCATCAGGCGCTTGCGGCATGAGGAAACGCTGGAGTCCTAATGGAAGTCCTGCTCGACAATCTCGACCTGTACGGTCCCGGGTTTCTCACCACCATCGAGCTGTTCGTGCTGGCCGCGATCGGTTCACTGGTGCTGGGCACTGTGCTGGCGATGCTGAGGGTGAGCCCGGTCCCGGTTTTGCGCGCGGCGGGCACGACGTATGTGACGCTGTTCCGCAACACCCCGTTGACGCTGATCTTCTTTTTCTTCGCCTTCGCGTTTCCACTGCTGAAGGTCGTCGACATCTCGTTCTTCACCGCCGCCGTGGTCGCACTGACGCTGTACACCTCGGCGTTCGTCTGTGAAGTGGTGCGGTCGGGTATCAACACCGTCCCGGTGGGACAGGCCGAGGCCGGTCGTGCCGTAGGGCTGACCTTCGGCCAGATCTTGAGCAACATCGTGCTACCACAAGCGACCCGCTCGGTGGTGCCGCCCATGGTGAGCACGATGATCGCGTTGATCAAGAACACCACGATCGCCTCGGGCTTCTCCGTGGTGGAGGCGGGCTCGATCCAGTACTACCTTTCCGAGCGCGGGTACAGCGTCATGATCGGACTGCTCTGGGTGGCGCTCGGGTTCGTGATCCTGGTCATTCCGATGACCCTGCTGCAACGTAGCCTCGAGAAGCGGTGGAGCGTGGCCCGATGAGCTCAGTCCTGTTCGACGCGCCCGGGCCGAAGGCGCGGATACGGCACTGGATCTACGCGGGTGGCGGAGTGCTCGCCATCGTCGCGATCGTCGGCTTCGTCGTGCTGCGGTTCGCCGACGAAGGGCAGTTCGACGGCAAGCTGTGGAGCTGGCTGGAGTACGAGACCATCCAGCTCGAACTGCTGCGCGCGCTCGGCGCCACGCTGCGCGCGTTCGCTGTCGGCGCGGTGCTCGCGCTGGTGTTCGGTGCGATTTTCGCGGCCGGGCGGCTGTCCGACCACGCCGCCGTCCGGATACCCGCGACGATCGTCGTCGAGTTCTTCCGCGCGGTGCCGCTGGTCGTGATGATCTTCTTCTTCCACTTCGGGATCAGCCTCGGCGCGCCCTTCTACTCCGTCGTGCTCGGCCTGACGCTCTATAACGGTTCCGTGCTGGCGGAGGTGTTCCGGGCCGGGGTCCTGTCCCTGCCGGCCGGGCAGAGCGAGGCGGCGTACGCGGTGGGGATGCGCAAGACCCAGGTCATGCAGACCGTACTGCTCCCCCAGGCCCTCCGGGCCATGCTGCCCGCGATCATCAGCCAGCTCGTGGTACTGCTCAAGGACACCGCGCTCGGTTTCCTCATCACCTACGAGGAACTGCTGCGCTATGCCCGCTACCTCGGTGGCATCGTCGACTTCGGGCGCCCGCTGGTACCGATCACGATCGTGGTCGCGGCCATGTACATCGTCATGTGCCTCGCACTGACCGGTCTGGCAAAGTACCTGGAGGGCCGCAACCGGCGTAACAAGAAGGCACCCGTCCCGGCCAAGAAGGCGGACGAGATCGTCCTCACCAACGAGCCGATGAACTGACCTCGGTCAGCCGCGGCGGAAGAGCTTGTTGCCCAGCCAGACGATGGGGTCGTAGCGCTTGTCGGCGGCGCGTTCCTTCATCGGGATCAGCGCGTTGTCGGTGATCTTGATTCCCTCGGGGCAGACCTCGGTGCAGCACTTGGTGATGTTGCAGTAGCCGAGGCCGTGCTCGGTCACCGCCTCGTCCCTGCGGTCGGCCACGTCCAGCGGGTGCATCTCCAACTCGGCGATACGCATCAGGTAGCGCGGGCCCGCGAAGGACTCCTTGTTCTCCTCGTGGTCACGCACCACGTGGCAGGTGTCCTGGCACAGGAAGCATTCGATGCACTTGCGGAACTCCTGCGAGCGTTGCACGTCCCGCTGCTGCATCCGGTAGTCACCGGGCTCGAGGTCCGCGGGCGGGGTGAACGAGGGGACCTCCCGCGCCTTCGTGTAGTTGTACGACACGTCGGTCACCAGGTCACGCACGATCGGGAAGGCGCGCAGCGGGGTGACGGTGATGACCTCGTCCTCGGCGAAGGTGGACATCCGGGTCATGCACAGCAGCCGCGGCCGCCCGTTGATCTCCGCGGAGCACGAGCCACACTTGCCCGCCTTGCAGTTCCAGCGCACCGCCAGGTCCGAGCACTGGGTGGCCTGCAGGCGATGGATCACGTCGAGCACGACCTCGCCCTCGTTCGCCTCCACCGTGAAGTCCCGCAGCTCGCCCGAGTCTGCGTCGCCCCGCCACACTCGGAACCGGGCCTCGTACCCCATTCTCAGGCCTTCCTCTCCGGATGCCCAGCGAGCTCGGCTTCCGTGTAGTACTTCTCCAGTTCCGTCAACTCGAACAGTTCGAGCAGATCCGCGCGCATCGGTTCCTGCTCCTTGCTGCTCACGTCGATGTCCGGAACGGTTTCCTGCCCGTCCGCGTCGGCCGGGCCGCAAGCCAACAACCGGTTGCGCCACTGCGCGTCCAGCTGCGGGTGGTCGTCCCGGGTGTGACCGCCGCGGCTCTCCGTACGCATCAGCGCCGCCTTGGCAACGCATTCGCTGACCAGCAGCATGCTGCGCAGGTCGATCGCGAGGTGCCAGCCGGGGTTGAACTGTCGGTGCCCCTCCACGGTCACCCGGGGCATGCGTTCCCTGATCTCGCCGAGCTTCTCCATCGCCTGCTCGATCTCGTCCGCCTTGCGGATGATGCCGACCAGGTCGTTCATGGTCTGCTGCAACTCGGACTGCAGGGCATACGGGTTCTCCTCGTTTCCGCTCGCGGGCGGATCGAACGGGGAGAGCGCCTGCCGGGCCGCGACATCCACATCGGACTGGTCCACATCCGGCCTCGAGTCCATGGATTCCACATAGGACGCCGCACCGAGTCCGGCACGCCTGCCGAACACCAGCAGGTCGGACAGCGAGTTGCCGCCCAGCCGGTTGGAACCGTGCATCCCGCCGGAGCACTCACCCGCCGCGAACAGGCCCGGCACCTCGGACACCGCCGTGTCCGGATCGACCTCGATCCCGCCCATCACGTAGTGGCAGGTCGGGCCGACCTCCATCGGCTCGGCTGTGATGTCCACATCGGCGAGTTCCTTGAACTGGTGGTACATCGAGGGCAGCCGACGCTTGATCTCCTCGGTCGGCAGCCTGCTGGCGATGTCCAGGAACACGCCGCCGTGCGGCGAACCGCGACCTTCCTTCACCTCCGTGTTGATCGCCCGCGCGACCTCGTCCCGCGGCAACAGGTCCGGGGTGCGCCGGTTGTTGTCGGCGTCGGTGTACCAGCGGTCCGCCTCCTCCTCGCTGTCCGCGTACTGTCCTTTGAAGACGTCCGGGACGTAGGAGAACATGAACCGGTCACCCTCGGAGTTCTTCAGCACCCCACCATCGCCGCGCACGCCCTCGGTGACCAGGATGCCCTTGACGCTGGGTGGCCAGACCATCCCGGTGGGGTGGAACTGGACGAACTCCATGTTGATCAGCTTCGCGCCGGCCCGCAGGGCGAGCGCGTGCCCGTCGCCGGTGTACTCCCAGGAGTTCGAGGTGACCTTGAACGACTTGCCGATCCCGCCGGTGGCCAGCACCACGGCCGGGGTCTCGAACAGGATGAACCGGCCGGACTCGCGCCAGTACCCGAACGCCCCCGCGATCCTGCCGTCCTGCTTGAGCAGCTCCGTCACCGTGCACTCGTGGAAGACCTTCAGCTTGGCCTCGTAGTCGCCATAGGTCCGGTAGTCCTCCTGCTGCAGGGAGACGACCTTCTGCTGCATGGTGCGGATCAGCTCGAGACCGGTGCGGTCACCGACATGCGCCAGCCGCGGGTAGGTGTGCCCGCCGAAGTTGCGCTGGCTGATCCGGCCGTCCTCGGTGCGGTCGAACAGCGCGCCGTAGGTCTCCAGCTCCCAGACCCGGTCCGGCGCCTCCTTCGCGTGCAGCTCGGCCATCCGCCAGTTGTTCAGGAACTTCCCGCCTCGCATGGTGTCCCGGAAGTGCACCTGCCAGTTGTCGCCGGAGTTCACGTTGCCCATGGACGCCGCGCAGCCGCCCTCGGCCATCACGGTGTGTGCCTTGCCGAACAGGGACTTGCACACCACCGCCACGCTGAGTCCCCGCTGCCGCGCCTCGATCACCGCACGCAGGCCCGCGCCGCCGGCACCGATCACCACAACGTCGTAGCTGTGCCGTTCGACCTCGGTCATTGAGTAGCCACCTCAGAAGGTTATTTCGCGAGTATCGCTTAATTGATGAAACGCAGATCCGTGATCGTCCCACTGGCCACCAACCACACGTACAGGTCGGTGAGAACCAGCGTGCCGAGGGTGATCCAGGCGAACGCCATGTGCCGGGTGTTCAGCGTGGACACCTTGGTCCAGATCCAGTACCGGACCGGATTGCGGGAGAAGTGCTTCAGCCTGCCACCGGTGACGTGCCGGCAGGAATGGCAGGAAAGGGTGTAGCACCACAGCAACACGACATTGCCCAGCAGGACCACGTTACCCAGCCCGATGCCGAACCCGTTCTCACCGCCGAAGGCGAGGATCGCGTCGTAGGTGTTGACCAGCGTGACGACCAGCGCGGCGTAGAAGAAGTACCGGTGCGCGTTCTGGATGATCAGCGGCAGCCGGGTCTCGCCGGTGTACTTCTGGTGCGGCTCGGAGACCGCGCAGGCCGGCGGGGAGAGCCAGAAGGCGCGGTAGTAGGCCTTCCGGTAGTAGTAGCAGGTCAGCCGGAAACCGAGCAGGAACGGCAGGGAGAGGAAGGCGAGCGGGATGAACCCGGGCAGCTCCCCGAACCAGATGCCGAAGTGGCTCGACCCGGCGACGCAGGACTCACTGAGGCAGGGCGAGTAGAACGGGGTCAGGTAGTGATGCTCGCCGACCCAGTAGTCCACTCGCATGAACGAGCGAACGGTCGCGTAGATGACGAAGACGGCGAGCCCCGCCGCCGTCAGCGCCGGTGGCAACCACCACCTGTCCTTGCGCAGGGTGCGCGCGCCGATGCGCGCACGGGACGGGGCATGGACACCGGTGTCCAGCTGAGTTGTCACGCTGTGGCTGTCTCCTTCACCGCTGGTGACGTTGGTAACCGCCGACGCCTTCGTCATCGGCACCCTGCCACAGCGAGGGATCATAGGGGGTATCCGGTACCACCACCACGTTCTCCCGGTCGGCCGACTTGGACTGCGCGGGAACCGGGGGCGCCTCCCCGAGCTCACTGGCGTCGATGTCGAGCCGTTCCAGGTCGTTGGCCAGCCTGCGCACCGCCGGAGCCTCGCCGTAGCGCGCCCGCAACGCGCCCACACACTGTCGCAACTGCCCGATCGTGCGCCGAAGCTCGGTGATTTCAGTGGTGGTCATCGTGCTACCTCCCGAGTCAGTTCGCCGGCAGTGCCGTGTGCCGGGGGACCGAGTGACGTGGTGGGCCCGGTCCCGTGCAGTGCCGACTCTGCCTTGATCCGTGTGGTGTGACAAGTAGCACACCAGCAGGTTCGCCCGTGATCGGGGTCACCCCGAATCTCTTCTGTATCGATTTTGATTCGAGCGCTCCCGGCGGTTACTGTGCTGGGTGTCACTGCCGAGCGACGCCAGCGCCGCCGTTCTCGCTCAAGACCACCACGAGCCAGACCCGGGAGACCGACGCATGCGCGCTGCCCGACCCGCCATCCATCCCGTCATCGCCGATGTCACCGAACGCATCGCCGCCCGCAGCCTGCGCACGCGGACCACCTACCTGGACCGCATCGCGGCCGCGAGCGCGGAAGGTCCGGTCCGGGCCGGGATGGCCTGCAGCAACCTCGCGCACGGCTTCGCCGCCTGCGCCGGATCGGACCGGCTGGCTGTGCGGGGCCGCAGCAAACCGGGCGTCGCGATCGTGTCCGCCTACAACGACCTGCTCTCGGCGCACCAGCCGCTGGCCGAGTTCCCCGAGTGGATCAAGGATGCCACCCGGGAGGCCGGCGGGGTAGCCCAGTTCGCGGGCGGCGTCCCCGCCATGTGCGACGGCATCACCCAGGGCCGCTCCGGCATGGAACTGTCCCTGTTCAGCCGGGACGTGATCGCGATGGCCACCGGGGTCGCGCTGTCCCACGAGATGTTCGACGGCGCCCTGCTGCTCGGGGTGTGCGACAAGATCGTGCCCGGCCTGCTGATCGGCGCGCTGTCCTTCGGCCATCTGCCCGCGATCCTGGTGCCCGCCGGGCCGATGGCCTCCGGCCTGCCGAACAAGGAGAAGGCGCGGGTGCGGCAGCGCTATGCCGAGGGCCTGGCCAGCAGGGAGGAACTGCTGGACGCGGAGTCGGCTTCCTACCACTCCCCCGGCACCTGCACCTTCTACGGCACCGCGAACTCCAACCAACTCGTGGTCGAGGTGATGGGGCTGCACCTGCCGGGAGCCAGCTTCGTGCACCCCGGCACCCCGCTGCGGCGGGCGCTGACCGAGGAGGCAGGCAGGCGGATCGTGCGGATCGCGGACGAGGAACACACACCGCTCGGCGAGATGATCGACGAGCGGTCGATCGTGAACGGGGTGGTGTCCCTGCTGGCCACCGGCGGGTCCACCAACCACACCCTGCACCTGGTCGCGATCGCCGCCGCCGCGGGGATCCAGCTCACCTGGGACGACTTCGCCGAGCTGTCCGCTGTGGTGCCGCTGCTGGCCAGCGTCTACCCGAACGGCAGCGCGGACATCAACCACTTCCACGCGGCGGGTGGCGTGCAGTTCCTCGTCGGCACCCTGCTGGACGCGGGGCTGCTGCACGAGAACGTGCGCACCGTCGCCGGGGACGGGCTGCACCGCTACCGGCGGGAGCCGGTACTGGCCGAGGACGGCACGCCGACCTGGCGCGAGGTGCCGACGCGCAGCCTGGACATGTCGGTGTTGCGGCCGGCGCACGAGCCCTTCTCCGCGGACGGCGGGCTGCGCATGGTGTCCGGTAACCTCGGCCGCGCGGTGCTCAAGGTGTCGGCGGTGGCGCGCGAGCACCGCACGGTGTGCGCCCCGGCCCGGGTGTTCACCACCCAGGCCGGGTTCGACGCGGCGTTTCGGGCCGGGGAACTGGACGGCGATGTCGTGGTGGTGATCCGCAACCAGGGCCCGCGGGCCAACGGGATGCCGGAGCTGCACGGCCTCACCCCGGCGCTGGGCGTGCTGATGGACCGGGGCCATCAGGTCGCGCTGGTGACCGACGGCCGGATGTCCGGTGCCTCCGGCAAGATCCCGGCCGCCATCCAGGTCACCCCGGAGGCGGCGGCCGGCGGCCCACTGGCTCGGGTGGCCGATGGCGACCTGGTCAGCCTGGATGCCGAAACCGGTGAGCTGGAGATCCTGGTCGACGCGGCCGAGTTCGCGGCACGACGGCCGACCGACGCGCCACCGGACGACACCGCATGGACCGGAACCGGGCGGGAGCTGTTCGCGGCACTGCGCCACGCGGTCGGCCCCGCCGACCACGGTGCCAGCGTGTTCGGCGAGCCCACCGGCGCCCCTTTCGGTACACCAGCGACGATTCCTTCGGAGGTACACCGGTGAGCACCAACCCGACCGGCCTGCTCGAGCTGTCCCCCGTACTGCCCGTGGTGGTCATCGAGGACGCCGAGCATGCGGTACCGGTGGCCGAGGCCCTGCTCGCAGGCGGTATCCGGGCGATCGAGCTGACACTGCGGACACCGGTCGCGCCCGCGGCCATCGAGCGGGTCGCGAAGGAGGTACCCGGCATCGTCGTGGGCGCGGGCACGGTCACCGGCGAGCGGGACGCCCGGCTGGCGGCCGAGGCCGGCGCCGGGTTCCTGGTCACCCCGGGAAGCACCGACGCATTGCTGGACGCCGTGGCCGGCACCGGCCTGCCGTTCCTGCCGGGCGTGGCCACGGTCTCCGAGGCGATGCTGCTGGCCGAGCGCGGGCTGACCGAGCTCAAGTTCTTCCCCGCGGAGGCCAGCGGCGGGGTCGGGTTCCTGCGCTCGATCGCGGGTCCCCTCCCGGACCTGCGGTTCTGCCCCACCGGTGGGGTCACCGCGGACACCGCGGCGGACTATCTCGCGCTGCCGAACGTGGGCTGTGTCGGCGGCACCTGGCTGACCCCGAAGGCCGCGCTGGCCGCCGGGGATTTCGCGCGGGTCGAGGCGCTGGCGCGGGACGCACTGCGGGGCGCGGTCGCGGCCGGGTAATCTGCCCGCGTCATCGGGCACCCGGCACGAGGAGCGTTCGTGGTGGCGTGGGACTGGCTGGCCGATGCCGACTACTGGACTTCGCGTCTGGTTTTCCAGCGCCTGCTGGCGGCGCTCTACCTGGTGGCGTTCCTGAGCGCCGCGAACCAGTTCCGGGCGCTGCTCGGCGAGCACGGGATCACCCCGATCCCCCGGTTCCTCCGATCGGTGCCGTTCCGCCGCGCGCCGAGCGTGTTCCACCTGCACTACTCGGACCGGTTCTTCGCCGTCCTCGCCTGGACTGGCGTGCTGGTCTCCGGTGCGCTGCTGCTCGGGCTTGCCGACGCGGCGCCGGTCTGGCTGGCCCTGCTGTTGTGGGCGGTGCCGTGGGCGCTGTACCTGTCGATCGTCAACGTCGGGCAGGTCTGGTACGGGTACGGCTGGGAGTCACTGCTGGTCGAGACGGGCTTCCTGGCGATCTTCCTCGGCCCGGCGCATGTCGCGCCACCGGTGCTCGTGCTGTGGCTGATGCGCTGGCTGCTGTTCCGGGTGGAGTTCGGAGCCGGGTTGATCAAGATACGTGGCGACCCGTGCTGGCGTGACCTGACCTGCCTGTACTACCACCACGAAACCCAGCCGATACCGGGGCCGCTGAGCTGGTACTTCCACCACCTGCCGAAACCGCTGCACAAGGTCGAGGTGCTGGCCAGCCATCTCGCCCAGCTCGTGGTGCCGTTCGCGCTGTTCGCGCCACAACCGATCGCCACGGCCGCGGCCGCCATCGTGATCGTCACCCAGGCCTGGCTGATGCTCAGCGGGAACTTCTCCTGGCTGAACGCGGTCACCATCGTGCTCGCTCTGTCCGTTGTGGACGATTCGGTGTTCGCGCCACTGCTGCCGAACCCGCCGGGGAACCTCACCGACCCTCCACTGTGGCATCTCGCGCTCGTGTTCGCCGTGGTCGCGCTGGTGATGGTGCTCAGCTACCAGCCGGTACGCAACCTGCTCAGCAGGCGGCAGCTGATGAACTACAGCTTCACCAGCCTGCGCCTGGTGAACACCTACGGCGCGTTCGGCTCGATCGGCAGGACACGGCACGAGGTGGTCATCGAAGGCACGCGGGACACCGAGCTCACCGAGGACACGGCGTGGCGGGAGTACGAGTTCAAGGGCAAGCCCGGCGATCCCTACCGGCGACCCCGCCAGGTCGCGCCGTACCACCTGCGGCTGGACTGGCAGCTCTGGTTCGCCGCGCTGTCCGCCCAGCAGGCCAGGGGCTGGCTTCCCGGCCTGGCCGCTAAGCTGCTGGCAGGCGACCGGGACACGCTGAAGCTGGTAGCCCGCGACCCGTTCCCAGGATCCTCGCCCCGGTTCCTGCGCGCGACGCTGTACCGCTACCGCTTCACCACCTGGCGGGAGCGCGGGGAGTCCGGGGCGTGGTGGGTGCGCGAGCCGGTGTCCCCCGTGCTGCGCACCTGCCGGCTCGCCGAGGACGGTGACGTGGTGCCCGCCGCGACCGGTAGCCAAGAAACATGAAAAGTGTTCTAATTTTCCCGCGGGGTCGACGTCGACACCGTGTCTTGTTCAAGAGTCGGATCATTCAGATCGGCAGCGCGCATAACCAATGCCGTGACCCGCGACGGCCGCTCGCCCGGGACTGGCGGCCCGCGGTCGTTGGGTCGTTCTGAACAACCCTCACCGGGAGGCGGCCATGCGGAGATGGGGCGGGATCCTCGGGGTACTCGTGGTGCTCGCCGGTTCCCTGGTGGCCACGCCCGCCGTGACGGCCGCCGCGCCGGCGCCGGTCACCGGCCCCGGCCGGTTGTCGGTGGATGGCCGCTGGCTGGTGGACGAGCAGGGCCGCAGGGTGCTCCTGCACGGCGTGAACAACGTGGACAAGAAGGCGCCCTATATCGAGCCCGGCGATGGCTTCACGGTGACCGCCAGGGACGCCGCGCTGCTGGCCGGGCACGGATTCAACACGGTCCGGTTGGGTGTCTCCTTCGACGGGCTGATGCCCCGGCGCGGCGAGGTCGACCATGGCTATCTCGACCGGATCGCGCGCACCGTGCGGACGCTCGGAGAGGCCGGGATCTGGGTGCTGCTGGACAACCACCAGGACGGGCTCAGCAAGGTCTGGGGTGGAAACGGGTTTCCGCCGTGGTCACTGCATGCCCGGCCGCGCTGGTGGGAGCCGAAGCTGGAGTTCCCGCTGTACTACGTGTTGCCCAGCATGAAGGCCGGCTGGGACGAGGTGTGGGACAACAGCCATGGCGTGCTCGATTATCTCGGCGACGCACTGGCCGCGCTCGCCGAGCGGGTGGACGAGGACCCGGCGGTGCTCGGCATCGAGTTGCTGAACGAACCCTGGCCCGGTTCCGCGGCGCTGAGCTGCTTTCCGGCCGGCTGCCCTGCTTTCGATCGGAAGTATCAGGCCGCGCACGAACGGCTGACCGCGCGGATCCGTGCGGCCGCCCCGGAGATGCCGGTGTTCTGGGAACCCAACCTGACCTGGAACCAGATGATGCCCACGCGTCTGGCGCAACCACCGTTGACCCCGCCGCTGGCCGACGACCGGGTGGCGTTCTCCTTCCATGACTACTGCATCCCCAGCCAGGCGGCCATCTATCTCGGGCTGCCCGAACAGCTACGCGCGCTGTGCCCCGCGCAGCAGGAGATCACCTGGTCGAACGCCGATGCCTTCCTCGGCCGTACCGGGATTCCCGCCCTGTTGACCGAGTTCGGTGACGGTGACCCGACGGTGCTCGGCGACAC
Source organism: Amycolatopsis cihanbeyliensis (assembly GCF_006715045.1). Taxonomy (GTDB): domain Bacteria; phylum Actinomycetota; class Actinomycetes; order Mycobacteriales; family Pseudonocardiaceae; genus Amycolatopsis; species Amycolatopsis cihanbeyliensis. The sequence goes on from NZ_VFML01000001.1 coordinate 2,020,342, forward strand.
CCTCGAGCATGCCGACGCGCGGTTCATCGGCTGGCAGTACTGGCACTACCAGAGCGTTTCCGGTTCGGAACCGGGAACCGATCCATTCACCGGCGAGCTCGGTAGGAAACTCGTCCGGACCTACCCGCGGGCCACCGCGGGAACCCCGACCGAGCTGAGTTTCGATCCCGCGAACGGGAACTTCAGCTATACCTATGCGGCGGACGGCGGGCCGGCACGAACCGAGATCTACGTGTCCGACCTGCACTATCCGCGCGGGTACGAGGTGTCGGTGACCGGCGGAACGGTCACCTCCGAGCCGGGGGCACCGCTCGTACTGGTGCGTGCCGAGGAGGCCGGGCAGGTCACCGTCTCCATCCGGAGCAGGTAGCTGTCTTCAGGAAGCGCGCCCGCCCATCACGTCGGGCAAGCACCTTCTTCAACGACTCCCGAACTCGCCGGCACCGAGCCGGGTCAGTCGGGAAGCGCGCTGTCCAGCATGGTCGCCTCGGCCCCGGCGTTCCGAAGCTCCTCGCGGACCACCGCGTAGGACAGGCCCTGCGGGTAGCCCTTGCGGGCGAGCGCGCCGAGCAGCCGCCGGATCGCGGTCTGCTCGTCGACGTCGCCCAGCACCCGCAACCGCTTGCGCACCAGCTCGCGGGCCCGCTCCTCCTCGGACTCCCGGTCCACCTCGCTCGCGGCCTGGACCGCGATCTCGTCCTCCACGCCCTTGCGTTTCAGCTCGGCGACGAGGGCGCTTCTCGCCAACCCCTGGTTGGCGTGGCGAGAACGCACCCACGACTCCGCGAACGCGGCGTCGTCGACCAGGCCGGACGAGTCCAGTTTGCCCAGCAGGGCTTCCCTGGTCTCCTCGTCGAACCCTTTGCGCCGCAAGGCCTGCCGAAGCTCGTCCTTGGTCCGCGACCGGATGGCGAGCAGGTCGAAACAGATCTCCTTGGCCTTCTTCCATGCCTCCTGGGGAGGCAGGTCCGCCGGCTCCTCGCGCACGGGACTAGAAGTCGACCGGCGCCGGCTCCTTCGCCGACGCTTCCTCGGTGTCCACCTGGGCACCGATGCCGAGCTTCTCCTTGATCCGTTTCTCGACCTCGTTGGCGATATCGGGGTTGTCGCGCAGGAACCGCCGCGCGTTCTCCTTGCCCTGGCCGAGCTGGTCGCCCTCGTAGGTGTACCAGGCCCCGGACTTGCGCAGGATGCCCTGATCCACCCCCATGTCGATGAGGGAGCCCTCGCGGGAAATCCCGACGCCGTAGAGGATGTCGAACTCGGACTGCTTGAACGGGGGCGCGACCTTGTTCTTCACCACCTTCACCCTGGTGCGGTTGCCGACCGGCTCGCCACCGTCCTTCAACGTCTCGATGCGCCGCACGTCCAGCCGGACCGAGGCGTAGAACTTCAGCGCCTTACCACCGGTGGTGGTCTCCGGCGAGCCGAACATGACGCCGACCTTCTCCCGCAGCTGGTTGATGAAGACCGCGGTGGTGCCGGAGTTGTGCAGCGCGCCGGTGAGCTTGCGCAGCGCCTGGCTCATCAGCCGAGCCTGCAGGCCCACGTGCGAGTCGCCCATCTCGCCCTCGATCTCCGCGCGCGGGACGAGCGCGGCCACCGAGTCGATCACCAGGATGTCCAGCGCGCCGGAGCGGATCAGCATGTCCGCGATCTCCAGCGCCTGCTCCCCGGTGTCCGGCTGGGAGACCAGCAGCGCGTCGGTGTCCACGCCGAGCACCTTGGCGTACTCCGGGTCCAGCGCGTGCTCGGCGTCCACGAACGCCGCGATGCCGCCGTTGCGCTGCGCGTTGGCGACCGCGTGCAACGCGACCGTGGTCTTACCCGAGGACTCGGGCCCGTAGATCTCCACGACACGGCCGCGGGGCAGTCCCCCGATGCCGAGTGCGACATCCAATGCGATGGCGCCGGTGGGGATCACCTCGATCGGTGCCCTTCCCTCATCGCCGAGACGCATTACCGAACCCTTGCCGTACTGCTTGTCGATCTGCGCAAGGGCCAGCTCGAGCGCCTTTTCCCGGTCCGGTGCTGCTGGCATGAGAATCCACCTCGCTGGTAGGAGCCTGTTATCGGAGTCTGGAGCTTGTGTGCGGTTGTGTGCCGTCGGGTCCGACGCTACGGGTCGGGGCCGACAATTCCAGGGACCGACGGCAATCTGTGGATCGCTGACCCTGTTGTGGACAACACCCTAGCCGAACGTCTGTTCGAGGGCGGTAGCGACACGCCCTTGGGCCGGGATTCCTCGCTTCGGTGCTGGTCAGCACCTTCGAGCCCAGGCAGGACACGCGCGGGTCACCGCCGCTCGGCGGGCACCTCGAACGCGGTGCAGACCTCCTGCCAGACCTCCTTGGCGGAGGTCCCCGCGGCGAGGGCCTGTTCGACGGTCCTGCCACCGAGCCCGCTGAGCACATGATCCCTGGCCAGCATCTCGGCACGGACGGCGCCGAACTCCTCCGCCATCAGCCGCCGGAACACCGTGATACGCATCCGTTCCAGCGTAGCCCCGGGTGAGCGTCGTACCGTGGAGGGATGTTCCTGACACAGAGCATGCCGTCCTGGGGCCCGACCGCGCTCAGCCTGGCCTCGATCGCGGTGGTGACCGCGGCGCTGGTGGTCGTGGTGGTGTCCTGGCGAAACCGGAACAAGTAGCGGATCCCGAGCGTCACTCGCCGGGCTGGATGGTCTGCTCGAAGTAGTCGGCGAGCGAGGACCGGTTGTCCGCGGGATCCGCGCCGGCCGTGTTGACCTGGTAGATGAAGCCCACCACCGGGCGGTCGGGCACGGTGAACACCAGCACCGCGGAATCCCTGCCCGCCGTCGCCGTGTAGCGGCCGTCCAGCGCGTTGCCCTTCCAGCGCGCCTCCACCCTGTCCCCGCCGCCGGTGCGGTTCAGCAGTCCGTCGGTGTGCTCCCGCAGCGCGTCGGAGGAGCTCCCGTGCAGGTAGGTCACCTGCGCCCCGGCCCTTCCCGGCGCCGAGCAGGTGACCGAGACGCCGAGCTCATCGGGATCGGCCGCGGCGGCGGGGCCGGTGCCCATCCCCGGGTTGCACGCGCCCCGCTCCGCCACGGAACCCGCGAGCTGCCGCATGCACCCGGTGAAGCCCTTGTCGTCGGTCTGCCCCGGCTGCCGGCACTCCGCCGCGCTGTAGGTGGTCACCGAGGCCTGGTTCAGCAGGAAGAACGCGCCGGCGCCCGCCAGCACCACCACTACGGCCGCCGCGACCCCGATCAGCAGGTTCCGCCTGCCGCCCGCGGCCTTGGCGGGCTGCGCCGCCGGATAGGACGGGAAGTTGGCCTGCGCCGCCTGCTGGGGCGCGCCCGGCGCGGGTTGCGCGCCGCTGCCGGGAGGGAAGGGCTGCCTGCCCTGGGCGGGCGGTGCCGCCTGCGGGGCCGGCGAGGACCGCGGCGGCTGTGCCTGCGGCTGCGCGTACTGTGCCGGCTGGCCGTGCGGACCCGTCTGGTACGGGGCACCGGTCGCGGCCACCGGGCCGTCCACGTTCTGCGTACGCATGCTCAGGCCGTCCGCGGACACGTGATGTGCGCCGAGCGCGACCGCGGCCTCCGGCTGGTCGAGGCTGCCCGGTACGACCCCGAGCTTCTCCGCGATCATGGCGCCGACCAGCGGAAGCCGGCTGGACCCTCCGACGAGGTAGATACCGGCCAGGTGCTCGGGCGCCAGTCCCGCCGAACCCACGGTCCTGGCCAGCAGCTCGACGCTGCGCAGCATGGCGGGGCGGACCAGCGCCTCCAGCTCCGCCCTGGTGACCAGCACGTCGGTGAACGGCTCGGGCATCGGCACCTCGGTCTGCGGGTGCCGGGACAACGCCTCCTTGGCCGCCTTCACGTCCTCCTGCAGGGCACGCCGGGTGCGCCGGTCGCCGGTGGACTCCGGGCGCAGCAGCCGCTGCCAGCGCTGCGGGTCGGCGTGCGAGACCTCGCGACCGACGTGCACCAGCAGCGCCTGGTCCACGTCCAGGCCGCCGAGGTCGGGCAGGCCGTCCTCGGCCAGCACGGTGAAGCCGTTCTGGGTGGCACCGACCACCGCGACGTCGAAGGTGCCCGCGCCCAGGTCGTACACGGCCAAGGCCTGGCCGGGAGCCAGCGCCTTGCCGGGGAAGGAGGCGAAGTGCGCTGCGGCCGCGACCGGTTCGGGCACCAGCGACACGCCCTTGCCCATGCCGGCCAGCCGCGCCGCGGACAGCAGCACGTTGCGGCGCACCGGCCCCCACTGCGCGGGATGGGTCAACCGCACCTCGTCCGGCTGCTCGCCGCCGAGCTGCCGGGAGGTCTCCTCGAGCACCCTGCGCAGCACCGCGGCCAGGGCCTCGTTCACCGGGACGACGTCCTCGCCGAGCAGCAGGGTCTGCTCGTCCACCCGGCGCTTCGGGTTGGGCTCGAACCTGGTCGGGTCCAGCCGGGCCCTCCGCTCGGCGTCCCTGCCGACCATGAGCGTGCCGTCCTCGCTCGCGAACACCGCCGATGGCATGGTCGCGGAGCCGTCCACCTCGATCACTCTCGGCGCCCGCCCGTGCGCGGACAGCACCGCCACGGTGTTGGATGTACCGAGATCCACCGAAAGGACCCGCACGGCTCTCCTCTGCTCCGCTCGTCGGCCTCCTGCCACGTCGCCGGTGATGCTGCCATGCTCGCGGGCCGCGCGTGGACACAACCCGGCAGATCGTCCCGCCACCGAAACTGTCGGTGCCCGGTCGCATCATGGATGGCGTGACCGACGTGCTCAAGCTGTTCTCCCCCGCGACCAGGGACTGGTTCGCGGGGGCCTTCGCCGCGCCCACCGAGGCGCAGGCGGGTGCCTGGCGGGCGGCGCACGCCGGGGAACACGCCCTGGTCGTCGCGCCGACCGGCTCGGGCAAGACACTGGCCGCCTTCCTCTGGGCACTCGACCGGCTGGCCGCCTCGCCGCCGCCCGCGGAGGCGGTGCGCCGCTGCCGGGTGCTGTACGTCTCCCCGTTGAAGGCGCTGGCGGTGGACGTCCAGCGCAACCTGCGCACCCCGCTGACCGGCATCTCGCAGGCGACGCGGCGGCTGGGCGGGACACCGCCGGAGATCACCGTGGGCATGCGCACCGGGGACACTCCGGCGACCGAGCGCCGGTCGTTCGCCCGCACCCCGCCGGATGTGCTGGTGACCACGCCGGAGTCGCTGTTCCTGCTGCTCACCTCCGCGGCCAGGGAGTCGCTGCGCGGGGTGGAGACCGTGATCGTGGACGAGGTGCACGCGATGGCGGGCGGCAAGCGGGGCGCGCATCTCGCGCTGTCCCTCGAGCGGCTGGACGAGTTGCCGCCCCGGCCCGCGCAGCGGATCGGGCTGTCCGCGACCGTGCGGCCGATCGACGAGGTGAGCTCCTTCCTCGCCGGCGGCAGACCGGTCCAGGTGGTGCGGCCCGAGCTGGCCAAGACCCTCGAGGTGCGGGTGGAGGTCCCGGTCAGCGACATGACTGACATGGCCGGCATGGCCGGTATGGCTGGCATGACTGACACGGCCGACGGCGCCGCCCCGCCGCGGCCGCGCGACCCGATGCAAGCGCCCGAGGACACCGGCGGCAAGGAGGGTGTGGACCGGCCTCGGCCGTCCATCTGGCCCGCCGTCGAGGAACGGGTGCTCGAGCTGATCAGGGCACATCGCTCGACCATCGTGTTCGGCAACTCCCGCCGGCTCACCGAGCGGCTGACCGCGCGGTTGAACGAACTCGCGGCCGAGCGGACCGAGCTGGAACCGGGCGAGCGGTTCCCCGCCGAGGCCATCGGCGAGTCCGGGCTGACCACCGGTGCCGCGCCGACCGTGGCCAGGGCACACCACGGGTCCATGTCCCGGGAGCAGCGCACGCTGGTCGAGGAGGAGCTGAAGTCCGGGAAGCTGCCCTGCGTGGTGGCCACCTCCTCGCTCGAGCTCGGCATCGACATGGGCGCTGTCGACCTCGTCGTGCAGATCGAGGCGCCGCCGACGGTGGCTTCCGGGATGCAGCGGGTCGGCAGGGCCGGCCACCAGGTCGGCGCCGTGTCCAGCGGGGTGATGTTCCCCAAGTTCCGCGGCGACCTGGTGTCCTGCGCGGTGGTGGCCGAGCGGATGGCGGCCGGCCGGATCGAGGCGGTGCGTTACCCGCGCAACCCGCTGGACGTGCTGGCGCAGCAGGTGGTGGGGATGGTCGCGGTCGAGCCGAGGACGGTCGAGGACCTCGCGGCCACCGTGCGCAGGGCCGCCCCGTTCAGCGCGCTGCCGGACGACGCCCTGCACGCCGTGCTGGACATGCTGGCCGGTCGCTACCCCAGCGAGGAGTTCGGCGAGCTGCGCGCGCGGATCACCTGGGACCGGGTGACCGGCGAGCTGCGTGGTCGGCCGGGGGCGCAGCGGCTGGCGGTCACCTCCGGCGGCACCATCCCGGATCGTGGCCTTTTCACCGTGACCACCCCCGGCGAGGAGGGCAAGTCGGGGTCGCGGGTGGGCGAACTGGACGAGGAGATGGTCTACGAGTCCAGGGTCGGCGACACGGTCCTGCTCGGCACCTCCTCCTGGCGGGTCACCGACATCACGCACGACCGGGTCATCGTGGTGCCCGCGCCGGGTGAGCCGGCCAGGATGCCGTTCTGGAAGGGGGACGCCCCCGGGCGGCCGTTGGAGCTGGGGCGCGCGCTCGGGGCGTTCGTCCGGGAGGTGGCGGCCGACGCGGTGGCCGACCCGGACGCCGCCCGCGCACGGGCCACCGCGGCGGGGCTGGACGAACGGGCCCGCACCAACCTGCTCGGCTACCTTGATGAGCAACGCGCGGCCGCGCGGTACATTCCGGACGACCGCACGATCCTGCTGGAGCGCTTCCGGGACGAGCTCGGCGACTGGCGGGTGGTGCTGCATTCCCCGTTCGGCGGGCAGGTGAACGCGCCGTGGGCGCTGGCGATCGGCGCGCGACTGCGCGAGCAGCGCGGGGTGGACGCGCAGGTGGCGCATTCCGACGACGGCATCGTGCTGCGGCTGCCCGAGGCGCTGGACGGCAACGGCGTCGAGGTCACCCTCGGCGCCGAGGATGTGCTGCTCGACCCGGAGGAGGTGGAGCAGCTGATCGTGGCCGAGGTCAGCGGTTCGGCGTTGTTCGCGGCCCGGTTCCGGGAGTGCGCGGCCCGCTCCCTGCTGCTGCCGCGCCGGGACCCGCGCCGCCGCACCCCGCTGTGGCAGCAGCGGCAACGTGCCGCGCAGTTGCTCGGGGTCGCGGCCAAGTACGAGCGGTTCCCGGTGGTGCTGGAGGCCATGCGGGAATGCCTGCAGGACGTGTACGACGTGGGCGGGCTGCGCGAGTTGATGGCCGATGTGCGGGCCCGCAAGGTGCGGCTGGTGGAGGTGCGGACCGAGTCGGCTTCCCCGTTCGCCCGCAGCCTGCTGTTCGGCTACGTCGGCATGTTCCTCTACGAGACCGACGCCCCGCTGGCGGAGCGGCGGGCCGCGGCGCTGTCGCTGGACTCCGCGCTACTGGCCGAACTGCTGGGCACCGAGGCGATCCGGGAGTTGCTGGACGCCGAGGTGGTCGATGCGGTGGAACGGTCACTGCAGCGGCTCGAAACCGACCGGCAGGCCCGCGGCCCTGAGGACGCCGCCGACCTGCTGAAGTTCCTCGGCGACCTGTCCGAGGCGGAGGCACAGCAGCGTGGGATCCGGCCGGAATGGCTGGCCGAACTGGTCGCGCAGCGCCGGGTCATCCGGGTGCGGATCGCGGGCGAGGAACGTGCCATCGCCATCGAGGACGCGGGCAGGGTGCGCGACGCGCTGGGGGTGGCGCTGCCGATCGGGGTTCCGGAGGCGTTCACCGAGCCGGTGGCCGACCCGCTCGGCGACCTGCTCGCCCGTTACGCCCGTGGCCGTGGCCCGTTCCCCGCGCGGCAGGCGGCGCGGCGCTTCGGGCTCGGGGTGGCCGTGGTGACCGGCGTGCTGGACCGGTTGACCGCGGAGGGCAGGGTGGTCCGCGGAGAGCTGAGCCCGGTGAGCCACGAGCGGATGCCCGAGCCGGGTGGGACGGAGTACTGCGACGCCGGGGTGCTGCGGCGGTTGCGGCGGGCCTCGCTGGCGAAGCTGCGGGCCGAGGTGGAGCCGGTGGAACCGGCCGCGCTGGGCCGGTTCCTGCCGTCCTGGCATGGCATCGGTGGCCGGGTACGGTCCGCGCCGACCGCCGACGACGTGCTGTCCGTTGTGGACCAGCTCGCGGGCGCGCCGCTGCCGGCGAGCGCACTGGAATCGCTGATCCTGCCCAGTAGGCTGCCCGGCTACTACCCCGCCCTGCTGGACGAGCTCACCGCCGCCGGTGAGGTGGTCTGGTGCGGCTGCGGCACGCTGCCCGGCGGAGACGGTTGGCTGGCGCTGGCCGGTGCCGACCTGGCCGATCTGCTACTGCCCGAGGTCGAGGAAACGGCGCCGGACGGTCCGCTGCACCGGGCGATCATCTCCACTTTGGATAGTGGGGCGCTGTTCTTCCGGCAGCTGGTGGATCGGGTGACCCCGCTACTGCCCTCCGCGCCGGACGACGCGGACGTGGTGACCGCGCTGTGGGAACTGGTGTGGGCCGGGACGGTCACCGGCGACACCCTCGGGCCGTTGCGCGCGCAGGTCTCCGGTCGGGGCGCCGCGCACAAGCCACGCCGGTCCCCGCCGCGGGGCCGGTACGCCCGGATGCGGGCCGGCCGACCCGCCATGCCCTCGCGCACCGGGCCCCCGGCCGTGGCCGGGCGCTGGGCACTGACCCCGACGCGGGAAGCCGACCCGACCCGGCGCACGCACGCCCGCACCGAGGCGTTCCTGGAACGGCACGGCGTGCTCACCAGGGGCGCGCTGGAGACCGAGCGGGTGAGCGGCGGGTTCTCCGGCATCTACAAGGTGCTGCGCGGGATGGAGGACTCCGGGCAGATCATCCGGGGATACGTGGTGGAGGGCCTCGGCGCGGCCCAGTTCGCCGCTCGCGGCGCGGTCGATCGGCTGCGGGCGCTGTCCGACCCGTCGGGGCAGCGGTCGGAGAACAAGGCCGTCGTGCTGGCCGCGGCCGATCCCGCGCAGCCCTACGGCGCCGCACTGCCCTGGCCCGCGCCGCTCGGTGAGACCAAGCACCGGCCCGCACGCAAGGCGGGAGCGCTGGCCGTGCTGGTCGACGGAGTGCCCGCGCTCTACGTGGAACGCGGCGGGCGTTCCCTGCTCTCCTTCACCGCGGACGAGGCGGCGCTACGGGCGGCCGCGCAGGCCCTGTCCACCGCCGTACGCGAGGGCTGGCTCGGCCAGCTCGCGGTGCAGCGCGCCGATGGCGAGCAGGCCCTCACCTCCGACCTCGCCGAGATCCTGCGCGAGGCCGGTTTCCGCGCCACCCCCAAGGGACTGCGCCTGCGCGCCTGACCCCGCGCGAGTGCACGCGGCTGATGTTGCCGGTCGTGCCGATCACGCCGCGAAAATCGACTGCCGGCGTGGCTTCCGACCCGGTTGTATGCCCACCACGTGTGCACGCCCTGGAACAGCGGGGCGCGCTCCATCGACGAGGCACCGCGAGATGCCTGCTCCGGTGTCCACGCACCCGTGCCAGCGTGCGGTGCCGGATCCTGATCTGCCCTGCCGTCCTCGAGTGCGCGGCTGTTCTCGCTGCCGGTTACTCGGACAGCCGGGCCCTGGGTGCTGCGCGGAGGTGCGCGCGTTCGCCCTGCCGGCCGATGAGGCTGAGGTACTCGACGGGGCCGGTGCTGGTGGCAGCGAACCAGTGCGGGGTGCGCGTGTCGAACTCCGCGGCCTCCCCCGGCTTGAGGACGAGGTCGTGCTCGCCCAGTACCAGGCGCAGCGTGCCGTCGAGAACGTAGACCCAGTCGTAGCCCTCGTGGGTGCGCAGGTCGGGCTCGGCGTCGTCGTCTCCTGCCGGAAGGACGAACTTGTAGGCCTGGATGCCTCCGGGCCTGCGGGTCAGTGGCAGGATGGTCGATCCGTCGCCGCAGGCGACCGGACGCAGGGTGATCCGCGGGTTGCCGGTGGGTGGTGCGTCGACGAGCTCGTCGAGGGTCACCTCGTAGGCGCGGGCGAGCGGCAGCAGCTGCTCGAGCGTGGGCCGCCGCAGCCCGGCCTCCAGCCGGGAGAGCGTGCTGGTGGAGATGCCCGTCTCCTCGGCGAGGTCGGCCAGGGTGATGTCGCGGCGCTGTCGTAGCTGCTTCAGCCTCGGCCCGACGGCATCGAGCGTGCGATCCGCTGCGTCGTCCATAGCCCCATTTTGCCATTCGGCAACAGACTTTGCCGTTTTGTCTTTCCCGTTGTCACCATCGCTGGGGCTGGTGAGACGAACGGGGAGAACGAGCCGATGACGTACGAGTTCGACAAGCAGTACTGGGAGCAGCGCTGGCGCCAGAGCGGCGCAGGCGGTGGTGGATCCATGGGCACAGGCGCGCCGAACCCGTACCTCCCTCGTGAAACCGGCGAGCTGGTACCGGGCACCGCGCTGGACGCGGGGTGCGGTGCCGGTGCCGAAGCGATCTGGCTCGCCGCACGCGGGTGGCGGGTGACCGCAGCCGACATCTCCCCCGCAGCACTCACCCGCGCCGCCGAACGCGCGCGGGTGAGCGGCGTGTCCGAGCGCCTGCGGTGGGTCGAGACGGACCTGAGCGCATGGAACCCGGGCATGCGGTTCGACCTGGTCACCACCCACTACGCTCACCCGGCCATACCGCAACTGGAGTTCTACGACCGCATCGCCGGATGGGTGGCACCCGGCGGCACCCTGCTGATCGTCGGCCACCTCCACGACCACGGCGCCGCCGGCGGCGGCCACGGTCAGAGCCAGGGGCCCGGGCACCATCCGCCCGCCGAGGCGTCGGCCACCGCCGCGGCCATCACGGCGCGCCTGGACGAGACGGCCTGGGAGGTCCTCACCGCCGAGGAGTGCGACCGGACCGTCACCGGACACGCGGGCGAACAGGCCCACCTCCACGACGTCGTCGTACGCGCCACCCGGCGCCACCGGTCCCACCGGGCCGACGAGCACGGCCGCAGGGTTGGGGCGCCGGTCACTTGAGGTGCCTGTCGAACCGATCGCTCGGGATCTCGGGGCGGGTGCCGAGGTAGTCGTAGCCGTCGAAGCGGCGGTCCGTGCCCAGGCGGCGGCCTACTGACTCCCCGCCGGCCGCTGAGCGCGCGCCGTAGTCCGGAGACCGTGGCGAGGGAAGCCTGATCGGGAACGCCCGGCGGGTCGCGACAGGCGGCCGAGGATTGTCGGTCCGGCGTGTGACGATGAACCCGTGGTCGTGGTTTTCGATGCCGAGCTGTGGGTATGGGATGCCCGCCGCGGTGACAACTGGATCTTCGTCAGCCTGCCCACCGAGGAATCCGAGGAGATTCGTGACCTGACCGGCGGCCGACCGCACCGTGGCTTCGGCTCACTGCGGGTACAGGTCACCATCGGCGGGAGCACGTGGAGGACGTCGATCTTCCCGGACAGCGCCCGGGGCAGCTACGTGCTGCCCGTCAAGCGGGCCGTCCGCGCGGCGGAAACCCTCGACGAGCCGATGTTCACCTGGCCGAGGTGGTGGCGTTCCTGGGCGGGGCCGCGTGGGGCGAGCTCGACGCGATCGCCTATACCGCACAGCCCCCGCTACTGGTAAGAGATCATCATCGGCGCGGGGCGCCGGGACATGGTCTGCTCCGGGGTGAGCATCGGGTGGTCCTCGTCGTAGAAGTTCTTCCAGCCCAACGGGACCTCGCCTGGGCGGGCGCCCACCACCGCGCGCCAGGTGGCGTCCTTCTGCCCGGTCGAGCCCTGCCCGTCCATGTGGATCAGCATGGACAACTCGTCCCGGTCGGTGACCAGGGCGGACTCGTTCCGGATCATGGACAACCGGAACTGGTGCACCACGAAGAGCTTCTGCGGCAGGGCGTGCTCGGCCGCCAACTCGGCCAGCCAGGCCGAGGTCCGGTTGATCTCGGCGGCGTCCACCCCGCCGACCTGCTGGAGCGGTAGCTGGTCCGGGCCGAGCTTCCACTCCGGGTCGATGGCGAGCCCGACATGGGGCAGCCGCAGCAGGGGCTCGTAGCGCCGCGCCTGCGCGGCCAGGTCGGCCCGTCCCGGTTGCAGGTCGAGTAGGACGTACAGCCCGGCCGCCCCGGCTCGCTCCACCCACGGGCGCAGCGAGGTGACGTCGGCCTCACCGGAGTAGTCGCCGTCCGGCCCCGGCTCGCCGTGCGCCACCGTCGCGATGATCTCGAAGGCGGGCACGACCGGAACCTCACTGAGCGGCTCGTACCTCGCGGCCATGCGCCGCGCCCGCTCGATACCGCCCTCGACTCCCTGCTCGCCGAGCACGCCGAGGGACGGCGCGCCAGGATGGCCGTACAGGCAGACCAGCCGCCGGCCCGGCAGCATGACCTGCCCGCCGCCGGGAAGCTGCGTGCCCGTCGCGGCCACGTCCAGCCGGGCCCGCAGGCGCTCGGCGGGGCCGAAGTCCTTTCCCAGCGCCACCACGGCTCCCGGCGGGGCGGCGTGCAGCGCCTCGACGGCCGCGGGGTCGGCTCGCGGGTCGGTTCCGCGTACCGGGACGACCGCCGCGCCCACGGCCCTTGCCGTCGCCGCGGCCGCCGTATCGTCTCGCCGCTGATCGACCAGCACGGTCACCCCGGTGGGCTGGGGCGGCTCGGTGCCCGGCAACCGCGCGGGCAGTTCCGGCACCGAGCCGGGGTCCTCGGCGGGTTCGATGCCGAACACCGGTACCGAATTCTCCTGCGCCCGCGCCGCGCGCCGCGCCTGCTTTCCCACTGCCAGCACCGCACGCGGCTGAAGCCTGGCCAGCTCCGACCACGGGTCGATGCCGGTCCCGGTGAGCAGGACCGGTACCCCCAGCCGCTCGGCGGCGGCCCCCGCGGTCGCCACGCCATCCGAGTCCTGCTCGGCGGCGAGCACCGCGACCGGGGCACTGCGGAACAGCGCGGCGCTGGTGGCGATGGCCGCCTCCGCACCGGGGCGCGCCGCCAGCACCGTGGTCGGCCCGGGCGGACGCTGGGACTCCGCCCGATGGACCGGGGACGCACCGGTGGTCGGTGTGGGGGTCGGATCGGCGGGCCCCGTGCAGCCCGCGAGAAACACCAGCGCCAGCACGAGAACGATCGGAAGCGACGACCGACCCGGGATAGGCGGACTGCGCAAGCGAGCGGCACCTTTCGCGTGGTGTTGTGCTCCGCAGCAGGCTATCGGCCCGCGACGCTCGGCCAGAAGGGGGATCGGGTACCCGATTTCCCCGGCGCGGCCCGCCGATATGGTGAGCCCTCCCCTGCTCAAGCGTTCGCCCGCGAAACGGAGGACCTGGCGATGGCCGTGCGCGAGTTGCGGTACTTCGGCGATCCGGTACTGAAGAGCGTCGCCGACCCGGTGACCCGGTTCGACAAGGCGACCGAGGCACTGGTCACCGATCTGCTGGACACGGTGGAGGGCCCCGGCAGGGCCGGGCTGGCCGCACCGCAGATCGGGGTCGGGCTACGGGCGTTCAGCTACCACGTCGAGGACCAGGTCGGGTACGTGCTCAACCCGGAACTGGTGGAGCTGTCCGAGGAGACGCACGAGATCGACGAGGGCTGCCTTTCCGTTCCCGAACTGTGGTTCGCCACCCGCCGCGCGAAACGTGCCGTGGTGCGCGGGGTGGACCTGCGCAACGAGCCGGTCACCGTGCACGGCGAGGGGCTGATGGCACAGTGCCTGCAGCACGAGGCCGACCATCTGGACGGGATTCTCTACCTCGACCGGTTGGCCGCCAATCGCAAACGCGAGGCGTTGCGCGAAGCTCGGCAACGGGACTGGTTCTGGCGAAGGTAATCCCGGTTCCGTTCCAGTAACGGCCATGTCCCATGTGGACAACGTTTCGCCCCATGGCGCGGGCACTGGCTCCGGTGGGGGAACGGACACGCCCGTACGGCACGGAATCCCGGCCGGTATTACCTCCGTTGGTCGCTAGCGATCACCGGCCACGTCGATAACACTCCGCGAACGCCCTACTGAAATCTCACACGAACAGGTGGGAGTTCGGTGGGGCGCGCCTTCGGTCGAGCCCTTGTCGGGGCCAAGCAGGTCTCACCGAGGTCGTTCACTCCCCCGTTGAGGAAGGACGTGGCATGACCCCACGTAGATGGCGCCGGAGCGGCCGAATCGCCTTAGGGACGGCGCTCACCACGGCGGTGACCGGGGCGGTGCTGGCCGCGACGCCGGTCACCGCCGCCGCCGATCCGGAACCGGGCGGCGCCGGCAGCGACACCGAGATCAGCAAACATGACGAGGAGTTGCTGGCCAAGGCGGAGCAGCGCGGCGAGCGCACCGTCAAGGTGCTGGTCGCGACCGACCGGCGGGCCGGTACACGCGGTGTCGACGAGCTGAGCCGGGCGGGCGCGAAAGTGGAGTACCGCGCGGACGAACTCGGCTACGTGCGCGCCGAGGTTCCGGTGGACAAGGTCAAGAAGATGGCCGGGCTGCCGGGCGTGCAGGCGCTCGATGTGGACGAGGAGGTCCCGCTGCCCGAGCCGCGGCCCGCGGGCGCGGAAGACCCCACCCCGCAGCCACCGCCGGACGCCGACACACCTCGGGTGAACCCGTACATGCCGACCGGCGACACCGGTGCGGCGCAGTTCGCCGAGAAGCACCCGAAGTGGGACGGCCGGGACGTCACGGTCGGCATCGTGGACACCGGCGTCGACCTGGACCACCCCTCGCTGAACGTCACCAGCACCGGCGAGCGCAAGGTCGTCGACTGGGTGACCTACACCGACGGCCGGTTCGAGGACGGGGTCAACAACGACGACGACCCCACCTGGATCAACATGAAGACCGAGGTGCAGGGCACGACCTTCGCCGCGGCCGGTGCCGAGTACACCAGCGCGGGCGCGGGCGGCTACCGCTTCGGCGTGTTCGACGAGCGTGACCCCAGGCTCGGTGGCCAGGTCGGCAACGACGTCAACCGGGACGGCAACCCCGCAGGTAGCGAGGGCACCTACGGTGTGCTGTGGGACGAGAACACCAACACGGTCTGGGTGGACGCCAACCAGAACCAGGACTTCACCGACGACGCCCCGATGACCGACTACAAGGTCAAGCAGGACGTCGGCACCTTCGGCACCGATGACCCGGGCACCCCGGTGCGCGAGGCCATGCCGTTCGTGGTGCAGACCGACCCGGCGAACAAGGTCGTCAACATCGGCATCGTGTCCGGTTCGCACGGCTCGCATGTCGGGGGCATCGTGGCGGGCAACGACCTGTTCGGCGGCTCCATGCAGGGCGCGGCGCCCGGCGCCAAGCTGGTGTCGGTGCGGGTCTGCCTGTTCGTCGCGGGCTGCACCAGCCACGCGCTGGTCGAGGGCATGATCTATGCCGCGCGGGACGCCGAGGTCGACGTGATCAACATGTCCATCGGCGGCCTGCCCGCGCTGAACGACGGCAACAACGCGCGGGCCAGGCTGTACGACCGGCTGATCGACACCTACGACACGCAGATGTTCATCTCCGCGGGCAACTCCGGTTCCGGTGCGAACACCGTCGGCGACCCCTCGGTGGCGGGCAAGGTGCTCAGCGTCGGCGCCTACATCAGCAAGGCGACCTGGCAGCGCAACTACGGCTCGGACGCGGCCAACCGGGACAACCTGCACGGCTTCTCCTCCCGCGGCCCGCGTGAGGACGGCGGGTTCAAGCCGAACATCATCGCGCCGGGAGCGGCGATCTCCCCGACCCCGACCTGGCAGGAAGGCGGCCCGGTCGCGGGGACCTACGAGCTGCCGCCCGGCTACGCCATGTTCAACGGGACCTCGATGGCCTCGCCGCAGGCCGCCGGGGCCGCGGCGCTCCTGGTGAGCGCGGCCAAGGCACGCAACGTCGCGCACAAGCCCGAGGACCTGCGTAGCGCGTTCACCGACTCCGCCCGGTTCATCCCCGGCTACCAGGCCTACGAGCAGGGCAACGGGCTGATCGACGTGAACAAGGCGTGGAACCGGCTCAAGGCGAACCCGGACACCACCGACATCAGCTCTTCGGTGCAGGTGAACACCGTGCTGTCCGGCTTCCTCAACCCGGCGGGCGTCGGCGTGGGCATCCACGACCGCGAGGGTGTGCGGTCCGGTGACCGGTACGTGCGGGAGTACACCTTCACCCGCAACTCCGGCCCCGACCACCCGGTCACCTACCGGGCACGCTGGATCGGCAACGACGGCACCTTCCACGCGCCGCCGACCATCCAGTTGCGCAAGGGGTACCCGGTGAAGTACCGGGTCACCGTCAACCCGCGTTCGGCGGGCGCCCACTCGGCGATCCTGCAGCTGGACAGCCCGATGACCACCGGCGTGGACCACCGGACGCTGAACACCGTGATCGCGGCGGAGGACTTCACCGCGCAGAACGGGTACTCGGTCCGGCACGGCGGGCAGATCGGCCGGAACGAGACGAAGAGCTACTTCGTCCGGGTCGAGCCGAACACGCCCGCGTTGAAGATCGACCTGCAGGGCGGCGGGGACGCCGAGGGTGCGGGGCAGATCCGCTTCCTGCGGTTCCACCCGTACGGCATCCCGCTGGACAGCAACTCCTCGCTGAGCTGCTACAACCCGCCGGTGGCTGACGGCGGGTGCTCGGGCAGCCCGACCAGCCGCACGGTCAGCGAGCCCACGCCGGGTGTGTGGGAGATCGTGATCGAGGCACGGCGCACCTCCGACGCCGCGTTCGCGCCGTACACGGTGACCGCGTCGGTGCTCGGGGCCTCGGTGACGCCGAGCCCGGACACCATCCCGTCCGCACCGCAGGGTGAGCCGATCGAGAGGGAGTACACCCTGCGGAACCTGTTCGGCCCGTTCACCGGCCGGGCGGAGGGCAGCGAGCTGGGCAGCGCGAAGCTGGCCACGCCGACCATCGGCGAGGGTGAGCAGCAGCAGTACCCGGTCACCGTGACCGAGGGGGCCAGCCAGCTACGGGCCCGCATCGGCAGCCCCTCCGACATCGGCGCGGACCTGGACCTCTCGGTGTACAACTGCACCGGCGGCCCCTGCCTGCTGGCCGGGCAGAGCGCTGACGGGGACTCCGAGGAGTCGGTCACCATCCCCAACCCGCCCGCGGGCCAGTGGGTGATCGTGGTGGACGGCTACGCGGTGCCCGCGGGTACCACGGAGTTCTCCTACCTCGACGTGTTCAGCGGCGCGGCGTTCGGCTCCGTGTCGGTGTCCGACGAGCACGCGCTGCGCCCCGCCGGGGCACAGTGGACGGTGCAGGGCACGGTGACCCCGCGGGCGACTCCCGCCGAGGGCCGGGTGCTGCTGGGCACCGTCGAGGCCCGCACGGACGCCGGTGTGCTGGTGGGCAGCGGGGACGTGGTCGTGGAGAACGTCACGACCTGAGCGAGCCGCCGGCCGTATCCGCACCACGGAACGGGGCCTCACCAGCGGGGTGGGGCCCCGTTCCCGGTGGCACGACGGAAACGCCGATCCGCAACGACCCGTCCTCGGCGTACTCCCCGACCGCAAGGCCGGCCCGCAGCGCGGCGTGCCGGACACCGTTCTGGCCGGGCAGGCAGACGGCGACCAGCTCGCGGTAGCCACGGCCGGCGGCGAGCACCGCGAGCCTGGACAGCAGTCCACCGCCGATTCCCTTGCGCTGCCAGGCATCCTCCACCAGCAGGGAGACCTCGGCGATCCGCTCCTTCCCCTGCGCGATGAGCTGCCCCAGCGCCACCACGTCCCGGCCGTGCCTGGCCAGCACGCTCATCCCCCGCGGGGGCATCAGCAGCCGCTGCGACCAGCGCCGCGGGATCGTGCGCATCCCCGTGTGGTAACGCAGGAACAGGGTCTCCGGCGAGCAACGGGCGTGCAGCGCACGCACCGCGTCCGCGTCCCCGGGGCCGCCCGCGCGCAGCACGAGGTCCGCGCCGTCGGCGGTGGCCAGCACGGACGGCGCGGCCACGTTGGCCCGTACCGCGCCGAGCAGGTCGAGCAGGGCCCGTGCCCTGGCCAGCTCGAGTTGCACGAACGGCGCCCAGCTCCGCCTGGCGACCAGCGCCTGCCCGCCGCCGACCGGCAGCACGGCACGATGGCCACTCTCCGCGCGCGCGGAGTTCGCCTCGCTCGCGGGCAGTATCGTCACCACATCCGCGGTGAGCACCTCGCGGACCGCCTCGGCGTGCCGGTCAGGGTCGAGCACCGCGCGCCGGGCCGCGGCCAGTGCGGCGGCCGAGGAATCGACCAGCTCGGTGAGGTCCGCGCCGGTGATCCCGGTGCACGCGCACCCCTCGGCACTGATCGCGTCGACGAGATGCGACCTGGCCAGCCCCACCGGCGGCCGGACCACCACCTCGTCGAGCACCCCTCCCGGCACCGGAAGCACGGTGACCCCGAGGATGTTGCACTCCAGATCGGCCAGCCGGATCGCCACCTTGGCCAGCGTGCCCGGCCGGTCGTCCATCCGGATCCGCACCCGCCAGATCAGCGAGGTGGGGTTCTCCTCGCCCGCGGTGTGCGGCCATACGAACCGTTCGTCCCCTGCCTGGATGTCGTCCATCGGTTCACGGTCCGCCGCCGATGTTGCCGATCGGGGGCACCGGTGTTGCGCGGGTGCTACGGCGGCGACCCGCCCTCGGCCGCCCGCTTGACCGCGTCCAGCTTGCGGTCCCAGAAGGCGGCGAGGTCGGTCAACCAGCGCGCCGCGGCGTCCAGCGAGTCCGGCCGGACCTGGTACAGCACCTCACGCCCCGCCCGCCCCGCGGTGACCAGCGCGGCCTCGCTGAGCACGTTCAGGTGCTTGATGACCGCCTGGCGGGACACCGGAAGCCGGGCGGCGAGGGTGGTCGCGCTGGCCTGGCCCGCCTCGGCCAGCGCCTCCAGCACCTGCCGCCGGGTCGGATCGCCCAGCGCCACGAACACCGGCCCCATATCCCGCCGGGTCGTGTTCACCTCTCGGCCAGCCCCTTGAGGACGTCCAGCTGCTCGGCCCAACCGCCGGTGTTGTCCCCGAAGGCACGCTCCCGGACCTCGTCCGTGGTCTCCAGCGCGGCGAACCCGCTCTCGGCCACCCGCAGCACCGTGCCGCCGTCCCGCTCGCTCAACCAGAACTCGATCAACGTGGAGTTGCCCTCGCCGGGGTTCTCCCCGGGAAACGCGCTGGACCAGCGG
Organism: Amycolatopsis cihanbeyliensis; assembly: GCF_006715045.1. GTDB lineage: Bacteria > Actinomycetota > Actinomycetes > Mycobacteriales > Pseudonocardiaceae > Amycolatopsis > Amycolatopsis cihanbeyliensis. The sequence goes on from NZ_VFML01000001.1 coordinate 2,039,473, forward strand.
TAGGCCACATACTGCCGTGGCTCGGTCCGCTCCAGCCGGACCGGGAACCGGCCGTATCGGGGATCCTCCACCACCTCCAGGTCCCCTTCGCGCCACCGGCGCCGGCCCGCCCGGTCACCGGCATCGCTGATCCACCAGCCGGGCTCGGTGACCAGCGACCACACCCGCTCCACCGGGGCGTCGATGAGGATCTCGCGCTCGATCCTGTCCGGGGTTCCCATACCGTCCTCCTTCGTGCCGTCCCACTGACGTGCTACCCATAGGTTGCACTAGTCGGCGAGAAAGCGCAACCGCGGAGTTGCACGTGAGGCTTCAGCGGTCGAGTACCCGCACGCGAACGGCAAACTCACGTGCGTGGACGGCAAACTCGTGCGCGTGGATGGCAAACACGCCGACGTGAGCGGCAAACACGCCGGGATCACCGGGTGGCCAGGCGCAGCAGGGCCCACATCTGGCCGACCGCGTCATCGTCGCCGTCCTCGACGATGACCGAACCGGGGGCCGCCCTGCCCCACAGCCAGAGGTAGACCTGCGCCGGCCTGCCGGAGACCACCGCGTCGGCCCGGAGCACCTCCCGCTCCGAACAACGCCAGGCCGTCGTCTCCTCCGCTCCGGCCGTGACCAGCCAGAACTGGTCGCCCGCCCGCACCGCGACCGAACTCGCCCTGGTACCGGCCAGGCCGAGCATCGGAAGCCGCTGACCGAACCACAGCGCGAGCACCTCGTCCACGCCGTCGATGGCCAGGTCGTCGGCGATCTCGGTGAGCTCCGACCCGGCCGCCATCTGCAGGTCGGCCCGGTGGATCGTCGTCTCGTGTGCCATCCGCCTGCGCCAGAAGCCGTACGTGCGGTCCGCAGGCCACCAGGTGGCCGCGGTTTCGGCCGGGTCGTGCCGGGCCAGCGCGCCGACCAGCCGGGCTCGCCCCTCGCTCAGGTACTCGTGGACCGACTCCCCCGGCGCGGGGTCCCGCTGCCAGTGCCGGGGCCGCCGGCCATGTTCCAGCCAGGACAGCGTCATCCGGTAGACGCTGCCGACGTGCCGCACGACCTCGCTCGCCGTCCAGCCGGGGCAGGTGGGCACCGGGGTTTCCGGCGCGATGGCATGGGCGGTCTCGTTGAGCAACTCGCCTTCGATGCCGAGCACGTCCAGCAACCGGCCGTGCTCGAGCAGGGCCTGACCCGGCGTCCCCGGCGTGTCCGGCATCTCAGCCCCGGGTTCGGCGCGGGCGCGGCGTGGAGCACGGGGCCGCCCTGCCCGCCTCCCGGCGCGTCGTGCGTGCCCCGCCGTGCACGACGCGATGGGCCAGCTCCACGAACTGGCCGGCCCGGTGGAGTAGTTCGTCGGCGGAATCGGCGGTGATCCGGCGCGTGTTGCCCGCCTGCGCGGCGGCATGCGCGGCCGAGTTCGCCGCGAAGAAGGCCGCCCACTCGGCGAACTCGGGTGCCACCGAGGGCAGCAGCACCCACACGCTGGCCGGGCGGGAGCGACCCCGGTGCGGGCGCCCGCGGGCGGCCAGCACACCGGCCGCCGCGCGCAGCGCCGACTGGTACGCGGCGATGAGCCGCGGGGCCGGCTCGCTCTCGCCCGCGGCCTCGACAAGGCCACGTTTCGCCCTGGCGAGCAAGGACACCGCCGCGGGCGCGGCAGGCGGCTGCCAGGTCAGGGGCAGCACTGGTTGTGTGGCGCCATCCCGGGACTCGACCGTGATCGACATGGCCACCTCCTTTTCGCCTCGTCCGCGGCGGCCGGGCCGCCGAGGTGACGGTGCTCGGCGAGGACGTGCTTCCCCCACCCCCTCGCCGAGCACCTGACCGGCGAGCATCCCGCTCCCGCCGGGGTGTCGAACGTGTGTTCGAACAAATCCAGATTAGCTCGAATCCGGGCTGGGCTCAAGCCCGGGGTGGGTAACGCGCGTCGCACCGCCGGGGTGCCTCGTGATCTCATGGCTTCATGAGTGGTGGGCACAATCCAGCCGGCGGGGACCGCCAGGAGCCATCGGAGGGCGGCTCGTGGCGGCTGGACCATCCCGCGATCGCCAAGGTCGCCGCCGCGCTCGCCGAGTCGGGCCAGCACGAGGCCGCCGACGGGATCCGGGTCCTTCCCGCCGAGGTGCGCACCGCCGCGCAGGCCGCGGAAGCGCTCGGCGTCGAGGTCGGCGCGATCGCCAACAGCCTGATCTTCCGTGCCGTGTTCACCGATCCCGCGGACTCGGTCGCCCCGCTGCTGGCGCTCACCTCGGGCGCGCACCGGGCGGACACCGGGGTCCTCGCCGCGCTCATCGGTGCGGCCGAGGTCGGCAAGGCCGAACCCGCCTTCGTCAAGGCACATACCGGCCAGGCGATCGGTGGGGTCGCCCCGGTCGGTCACCCGGAGCCGCTGCTCACCGTGGTGGACCGGGCGCTGGCCGGGCACGAGGTGGTCTGGGCCGCCGCCGGGCACGCCAAGGCGATATTCCCGACCACCTTCGCCGGCCTGATCGCTCTCACCGACGGTCGTGCCGCCGACGTGACCGCGCGCAGTGGAGATAGTGTCGTTTCGTGACCGCCGCGTACTCCGGGTCATCCGGCTACCAGCGTGTCGTCGAACTGTCCGGCGACGAATTCCGGGCCAGGCTCGCCGAGGCGCTCGACCTGTACGTCGACGCCATGCGTTATCCCGCGGGCACCGCCGAGCAACGCGCCCCGATGTGGCTGACGCATGCGCTGCGCGAGGGCTGGCGCTGCATGGCCGCGCTGGACTCGACCGGAACCATGCTCGGACTGGCCTACGGTTATCAGGGCAACCCCGGCCAGTGGTGGCACGAACAGGTCCGCAGGGGGCTGGCCGAACGGGACGAGCGGGCCGTCCAGGGGTGGCTCGCCGACTACTTCGAGCTGACCGAGATTCACGTCCGGCCCGACCACCAGGCCAGGGGGATCGGCGAGGACCTGCTACGCAGGCTGGTCGAGGGGGTGCCGAACCGGCACGTGCTGCTGTCCACGCCGGAAGGCCCCAGCAGGGCATGGAAGCTGTACCGCAGGCTCGGATTCGTCGACGTGCTCCGCAAGTACTACTTCGCGGGCGATCCGCGGCCGTTCGCGATCCTCGGTAGGGAACTTCCGCTGGGCTGAGGGAACGCCCGGGGTAGGCGCCACGTTAGCCGCTGCGTGGATGACACCGTGGATGGCACGCAGGACAGCACGAGGGAAACGCGTGGGCACGTCGATCGGCTCGGTATCCGCCTGGAACGGCGCGCGTTGCTGGTGGTCGCGGGCCTTCCCGGGGCGGGCAAGAGCACCCTGCTGCGCGTAACCGGCGGCGATACCGCGCTCACCGTGCTCGACACCGACCAGGTCCGCGCGCGGCTGCGCCCGCTGCTGCCCGCCGGCACCCCGTACTCCTGGTACCGCCCGCTGGTACACCTGCTGCACCTGGCACGGCTGGCCGGTACCGCGATCCGCGCGCCGGGGCCGATCGTGGTGCATGATCCGGCGACCGGCCCCGTCGCCAGGGCCGCGTTCGTGGCGCTCGGCCTGCTCACCGGGCGCACGCGGCACCTGCTCTGGCTGGACTGCACGGTGGCCGAGGCGCTGGAAGGCCAGCGCGCCCGCGGCCGCGTCCTGCTGGGCTGGTCCTTCTCCCGGCACGTTCGCCACCTTCCCCGGGTGCGTTCCCTGCTGCGCGGGGGAACACCCCGGGGCTGGTGCGAGGTCACGGTGATCGACCGGCCCACGGCCCGGCGCGGCCTGCATGTCACCGTCGGTGAGCCCCTGGCCGGGTCCCCCACGGTGAGGTGACCGTCAACCCTCACCGTCAGCCGAACCGTCAGCCGAGGTCGGCGAGGGTCTCCTTGAGGGTGTCCAGGCCCATGCCGCCGAGCCGCAGTGCCCTGGTGTGGAAGTCCTTCAGGTCGAAGGCGGAGCCCATCCTGCGCCGGGTGTCCTCCCGCGCGGCCAGCCACATCCGCTCGCCGAGCTTGTACGAGGGTGCCTGCCCCGGCCAGCCGAGATAGCGGTCGATCTCGTCCCGGACGTGGTCGGCGTCGGTGATCGTCCTGGTGAGCATGAACTCCAGGCCGAGTTCCGGCGTCCACCGCTCGCCCTCGTGGAACCCGGTGCCCGCCGGGATCTCCAGCTCCAGATGCATGCCGATGTCCACGACCACCCTGGCGGCCCGGAACAGGTGTGCGTCCAGCATGCCGAGCAGGTTCCCGTCGTCCTCCAGGAATCCGAGGTCCTGCATGAGCCGCTCGGCGTACAGTGCCCAGCCCTCGGCGTGGCCGGAGGTCAGTGCCAGCATCCGCTGGAACCGGTTCAGCGTCGCCGCCTGGTACACCGAGGTGGCGATCTGCAGGTGATGGCCGGGGGCGCCCTCGTGGTAGACCGTGCTGACCTCGCGCCAGGTGGAGAACTCCTCGCGGCTGGGCGGCACCGACCACCACATCTGCCCCGGCCGGGAGAAGTCCTCGGTCGGTCCGGTGTAGTACGCCCCGACACCACCGCCCGGCGGGGCGATCTTGCACTCCAGCGCCATCACCGCGTCCGGGATGTCGAAATGCTTGCCCCGCAATGACTCCAGCGCATGGTCGGACAGCCGCTGCATCCACTCCTCGAGCCCGCGCTGGCCCTGCACCCGGTACCGGGGGTCGGCGTCCAACGCCGCCGCGGCCTGGGCGAGGCTCGCACCCGGCTTGATCCGCTCGGCGACATCCTTCGCCTCACGTTCCACCCTGGCGAACTCCGCCCAGCCCCACTCGTAGGCCTCCCGCAGGTCCAGCTCGGCACCGACGAAGTTACGCGACCACAGCCGGTAGACCTCGGCGCCGACCGCGTCCTTGGTCGGCACCCGCGGGGCGAGCTCGGCACGCAGGAAACCGGCCAGCTCCGCATAGGCCTCCTGCGCGACCTGCGCGCCATGGCGCAGCCGGGTACGCAGTGACTCGGGCAGGTCCGCGGACTCGGCTCCGCGGACGAGGTCGTCGAAGAAACCGGACCCGCCGTGCAGCCCGGCCCAGGTCTCCGCCTGCTCGGCGACCTTGCTGACCTGGCGCAGCGCGGGGGCCTGGTCGGCGTCGGCGGCCGCGAGCAGCGAGGCACGCACGCCGTCCAGCGCCGTCGGGATCCCGGCCAGCCGCGCGCCGATCTGCTCCCACTGGTCCGCGGTGTCCACCGGCATCAGGTCGAAGATCGTCCGCAGCGCCTGCACCGGGCTGTCGGTCACGTTCAGCGCGCCGAGGTCGAGGCCGGCCTCGTGGATCTCCAGCCCGATTCCGACCCGCTCGGTGAACACGGTTTTCGCCAGCCGCTCGCTCGCGTCGGTGGGTTCGACCTGGTCGATCTCCCGCAGGTACCGCTTGGCCAGCGCCGCCCGTGCGGCATGTCCCTCCGGTGAGTAGTCGGTGAGCTGGTCCTCGTAACCGGAGATGCCGAACTCCGTAGCCGCGACGGGGTGGGCCGCGGCGAAGTCGTCGACATACCGGTTGCAGATCTCGTGCACGCCCTCGGTAGAAGCCATGAGCGCACGTTACCGGCAGTGGGAACGGGACACGCACCGGATTTTGCGCGCGCGGGCGCTACAGGCCCGCGAGCAGGTCCGTCTCGGTGATACCCGGCCCCTGACCGGTGCGGATGAACCACTCCGTGCCGAAAGCACCGCGGAAGGCGTCCTCGGGCATGGCGAGGAAGAAGGACTCCTCGCCGATCTGGCTGGCATGCGCGCGCATCGCCGCCCGCTTGTGCCCGGCGTACGCGGTGACGTCCACCGCCGCCGTGATCTCCGCGTCCGGCTTGCCGAACTCCGCCGACTCCTCGAAGTCGGGCAGGTCGACCCCGGCCGCCGCCGCGGACTGGGCGAACTCGGCCATCCCGCGGATCATCTGATCCCGGTTCATCGTGTTCTGGTACACCCGCGGGGTGCCCGCCAGCTCGGCGGCGCGCAGGCCCACCCGGTGCACCTGGATGTGGTCGGGATGGCCGTAGCCACCGTTGTCGTCATAGACGGTCAGTACCTCGGCCCGCTCCTCGCGCAGGATCGCGGCGAGTCGCCGCGCGGCCTCCTCCACCGGCGCGGTCCAGAACGAGCCGGGCTCGTCGTTGGTCGGCTCACCCATCATTCCGGAGTCGACGTAGCCGAGGAACTCCACCCGCTTCGCCCCCAGGATCTCCGCGGCGGCGTGGGTCTCCTCGACCCTGCGTTGCCAGAGCCGCTCGCCCTCGGTGAGAAAGCCATCCGCCACCTCGCCGTGCTCACCGCGGGTGGCCACCACGAGCACGACCCGATGTCCCTCGTCGAACGCCTTGCGCATCACCCCACCGCACGCGATCGACTCGTCGTCGGGATGCGCATGAAACGACACCAAAGTTGCCATGCCGACGAACCTACGCGAAAGCTACGACAGGATGGGGGTATGAGCGAGCCGGACTACGACGCCGACCTGCCCGCACACGTCGAGCGGGTGCTGGCCGAGTTCCTGCGTACGGCGGGCGAGGACATCCAGCGCACCGAACCCGTCGTGGGGCCGGGGATCGAGGCGCTGACCGGCTTCGTGCTCGGCGGCGGCAAACGGTTGCGGCCCACCTTCGCCTGGTGGGCCTGGCGTGGAGCGGGTGGTGATCCGGGCGGCGGGCACGCCGAGGGGGTGCTGCGGGTGGCCGCCAGCCTGGAGCTGCTCCAGGCCTGCGCACTGATCCACGACGACCTGATGGACTCCTCGGACTCCCGGCGCGGTGCCCCGACCGTGCACATCGCCTTCGCCAAGCGGCATGCGGACGCGGGCTGGCTCGGCTCACCCGCCACGTTCGGGCTCGCCGCGGCCGTGCTGATCGGCGATCTGGCCCTCGCCTGGTCCGAGGACATGTTCGCGGGCGCCCCGCTGCCCGCCGAGGTGCTGTCCGCCGCGCGGCCCGCGTGGCGGGCCATGCGCACGGAGGTGCTCGCCGGCCAGTACCTGGACGTGCACACGCAGGCCACCGGGGACTCCTCGGCGGAGGCGGCGCTGCGCATCGACCGGCTGAAGACCGCGGCCTACACCGTGCGGCGACCACTGCACCTCGGCGCGGCGCTCGCCGGGGCGGACCGGCGGCTGGTCGACGCCCTGCTGGCCGCCGGCAGCGACCTCGGCGTCGCCTTCCAGCTGCGGGACGACCTGCTCGGCGTGTTCGGTGATCCCTCGGTGACCGGCAAGCCGGCAGGAGACGACCTGCGGGAGGGCAAGCGCACCCTGCTGGTCGCGCTCGGCCTGCGGCAGGCCGAGGAACGGGGCGACCCGCACGCGCGCGAGGTCATCGCGGCGGCGATCGGCGACGCCGGGCTGTCCGAGTCGGCGGTGGACGAGGTGCGGCAGGCGCTCGTCGAGGTCGGCGCGGTGCGGGCGGTCGAGCGGCGGATCGACGAGCTCACCGGCTCCGCGCTGGCCGCGCTCGACACCGCGGAACTGGCCGAGCCCGCGGCCGGCAGGCTCGCGGAACTGGCCACGAAGGCCACCCAGCGCACGTACTGAAGGCGATGTCTTCGGCAGGAGCGCGCCGTGCTGGTCGCCGCTAGGCTCAGGCCCATGACCACAGCAGCGAAGAGGCCTGTACGAATCGGATTCCAGCTCCAGCCCCAGCACGCCGAGTACGCGGACATCCGGCGCGCAGCCGCGGAAGCCGAGGAGCTCGGTGTGGACATCCTGTTCAACTGGGACCACTTCTACCCGCTCTCCGGTGACCCCGACGGCAAGCACTTCGAGTGCTGGACCATGCTCGGCGCGTGGGCCGAGGCCACCTCGCGGGTGCAGATCGGCGCCCTGGTGACCTGCAACAGCTACCGCAACCCGGAACTGCTCGCCGACATGGCGCGCACGGTCGACCACATCAGCGGCGGCAGGCTGGTCTTCGGCATCGGTGCCGGCTGGTTCGAGAAGGACTACACCGAGTACGGCTACGAGTTCGGCACCGCGGGCGGGCGGCTGGACGCCCTCGCCGAGGCGATGCCCAGGATCGAGCAGCGGTTCGGCAAGCTCAACCCCGCCCCGAGCCGCAAGATCCCGGTGCTGATCGGCGGCGGTGGGGAGAAGAAGACCCTGCGGCTGGTCGCCAAGCACGCCGACATCTGGCACGGCTTCGGCGATGTCGAGACCGCCGCGCGCAAGGTGCGGATCCTCGACCAGCACTGCGCCGACATCGGCAGGGACCCGGCGGAGATCGAGCGGTCCGTCGGCGTCCCGGGCTCCCCGGAGAAGCTCGGCAAGCCCCTGCACGACCTGGGTATCACCATGTTCACCGTCGCAACCGACGGCCCGAACTACGACCTGGGCCTGCTGCGCGACTGGATCGCCTGGCGCGACGAGCACAACGCCTGACGTCGGTGAGTGACCGGTGCCAGCGAGAGCGCCGGGAACCGGTCACTCACCGCGGTCGGCGCGGGCGCGGTGGGCGGCGACGCGGGCGCGGGTGGCGCAGCGCGTGCCGCAGTAGCGACGGGGGTCGCCGGCGCCGAGGTCGAGGAACGGGCGGCCGCAGGACGCGGCGGCACAGATCCCGCCCGGTGGGCGCTGCCATTCGGCCAGCAGCATCGCCAGCGCGAGGCAGGAGGAGGTGAGCAGCCACTCCCCGTACGGGGCGTCGTCATCGCCGTCCACGTGCAGGTGCCAGGCAAACGCCCCACCGTGCGTGGTCAGCCGCGGCGGATGCGCCCACGCCGCGAGCAGTTCGTTCAGCACGGCCGCCGCGGAGTCCGCGTCCGGGGCGGCGAACACCCTGGTCAGCTCGGCGGCCGCGGACCGCAGTTGCGCCAGGTCCCGCTCCGAAAGCCCGATCGGCTCCCGCTCGCCATGCCGCAGCAGCACCGCACGCACCGCGGCCGCGGTAGCCCGCTCGTGCCGCAGCGCCACGATCAACTCGACGGCACGCTGGGCGGCCGTGCGCGCGGAACGCCCGGACAGGTACTCGGAAGACTTGGAAGACTTGGAAGACGCAGCCACCCGCCCAGTGTAACGTGCTGAACATGTTAGGCCGTTACGCCTTGCCGCGATACCTCACCGGGGCCACCGCCGCCCGCACCGGGGACGAGGTGTCCGGACCCGCGCTGCTCCTGGTGGGGCTGGCGGCCACCGGATCGGTCGCGACCGCCTCCGGCCTGCTCGCGGCGCTGACGATCTCGGCGGCCATCGGCGGGCCGGTGCTCGGCGCGCTGCTGGACCGCAGCCGCCGCCCCGGCAGGCTGCTGGCCGCGGCGCTCGCCGCCTACGCCGCAGGCCTCGGCGTGTTGCTCGCCGGGGTCGGGCGGTTGCCCACCATCCTGACACTCGCCGTGGCACTGCTCGCCGGCCTGCTCACCGCCGCGATCTCCGGCGGCTGGACCGCGCAGCTACCCGGGGTCGTCCCCGGAGATCGGTTCGCCCGCGCCAACGCGCTGGACGCGCTCACCTTCGGGCTGGCCGGCCTCGCGGGCCCCGCGCTGGCCGGGTTGCTGGGCAGCACGCTCGGCGCGCGGGCCGCGCTGCTGGCGGCGATCGTGCTGGTGGCCGCGGCGCTGCCGGTCGCGGCCACGCTGCCCCGCCCGGACACCGTGCCGCCGCCGCGCTCGCTACCGCGCGAGGTGCGGGCGGGTTTCGCCGCGATCGCCCGCAGCCGTCCCCTGCTCGCGGGCACGGCCACCTCGGTGGTGTCCTTCGCCGGGGTGGGAATGCTGGTGGTGTGCTGCCCCTTGCTCGGCACGCAGCGGTTCGGGGACGCGGGCCGTGGCACGCTGCTGCTCGCGGTACTGGCCGCCACCGCGATGACCGCCAACGCCCTGCTGGCGCGCAGACCGGGTCTGATCCGGCCGGACACCGCCCTTCCGGCCAGCACCCTGCTGCTCGGCGCCGGGATGCTCACGGCGGCTCTGACCACCGAACCGGCCTACGCCATCGTGGCCGTGGTGATCGCGGGCGCCGGGGATGGCCCGCAGCTCACCGCGCTGTTCGCGATCCGGCACCGGGAGGCGCCGCCACGACTACGGGCGCAGATCTTCACCACCGGCGCCAGCATGAAGATCAGCGGGTTCGCACTCGGTTCCGCACTGGCCGGACCGCTGGCCACGCAGTCCCTCACCGCCTGCCTGCTGGTGGCGGCAGGGGTGGAACTGCTCGCCGCGCTGACTTTCCTCGCCTGCCGCGGGCGGCCGGTCAGAAGGCCATCGCTTGCGCGCGCCGCTTGACCTCCGTGCCGTGGCTGGTTCGCAACGCGTTGATCGGCGTGATACCGGGCAGGGACTCGTCGGCCGCGAACAGCCAGCGCAGCATCTCGGTACGGTCGAACCCGGAGTCGGCCAGCACCGTCACCGTGCCGGCCAGACCCTTGACCACACCGTTCCCGTTCAGGAAGTCCGCGGGAACCATCAGCTCGCCGTCGCGGCGAACCGCGATGAGCTGGCCGTCCCGCAGCAGCTGCCGCGCCTTGTTCATCGACAACCCGAGCTTCGTCGCCACCTCCGGGAGCGGAAGCACGGCGACCTCGGCCTCGAGCACGTCGTCAGCGACTGGGATCGCACTCACACCCCATACTGTGCCACATTCCACGCCATACGCAGAATGTTCGCTCGACCGGCCCACAACCCGTTGTGTGGGTATGCCAAGGAGACCGAAAGTAGCCCGACCTTCCGGTCAGCACCGATCGGCCACTTTCGGTTGGATTGGCATCTACCGGCACAGTACCCTCGGCAAACACGACCCAACTCCGGTACCTCACCCACATCTACCGGACCATCCGTAGGATTTGGCGACGTGACACGCACGGAGCCCACCTTGACCGGGGCATTGCTCGATCGGCGTTACCGAGTGGACAAGCTGCTCGCACGCGGCGGCATGTCCTCGGTCCACCGCGGCGTGGACACCCGGTTGGACCGGCCGGTCGCGATCAAGATCATGGACCGGCAGTTCGCCGAGGACCGGTCCTTCGTCGATCGCTTCGAACTGGAGGCCCGCGCCGCCGCGCGCCTGCATCACCCGAACGTGGTCGCCGTGCACGACCAGGGGGTGGACCCCGGGGACGGGGAGTACACCCGCGCCTTCCTGGTGATGGAGCTTGTCGACGGCGGCACCCTGCGCGATCTGCTCGATGCCGAGGGCGCGCTGGACATCCACCTGGCGCTGAGCATCGCCGAGCCGGTGCTGTCCGCGCTCGCCGCCGCGCACACCGCCGGGCTGGTGCACCGGGACGTCAAGCCGGAGAACGTGCTGATCGGCCGCGGCCAGGGCGGGAACGGCACCGTCAAGGTCGGCGACTTCGGCCTGGTACGGGCCGTCGCCAGCGCGGGCACCACCAGCTCGAGCGTCATTCTCGGCACGGTGGCCTACCTCTCCCCCGAACAGGTCGCCACCGGGCAGACCAGTGCGCCCGGCGATGTGTACTCCGCGGGGATCCTGCTCTACGAGATGCTCACCGGGCACGCGCCGTACACGGGGGACACCGCGCTGTCGGTGGCCTACCGGCACGTGAACGACGACGTGCCGGCGCCGAGCACCGCGCGCCCCGGTATCCCGCCCGCGCTGGACGAGCTGGTGCTGCGGGCCACCCGCAGGGATCCGCAGGAACGGCCCCAGGACGCGGGTGCGTTCCTGCAGGAGCTGAACCAGGTGCGGACCGAGCTCGGGATCGCCCCGGTCCCGGTACCCGTCCCGGCGGCACCCGAGGCTCCCGAGCCGGACACCGTGGTCAACGTGCCGAGCGTGCCGGACGCCGAGCGGACCGTGCCCGCGATCCCCGCCGTGCGGCCCGATTCCCCGGGACCACGGGGCACGCGGGCGCTGTCCCGGACGGCTCCGCCGCCCGCCATGCCCCCGCGGCAGGCACCGGCGGACGGCGAGCAGCAACCGCCGATCCAGGAACATCCCGACCTCGCCGAGGCACAGCGGCGGCGCAAGCGGTTGATCGCGATCGGGGTGGTCGTCGCCCTGCTGCTCGCCGGTGGGATCGGCACCGCCGTCTGGTGGTTCAACGGCGGAAGGTGGGTCGCCGTACCGCAGGTGGCGGGGGCGCAGCAGGACCTGGCCGAGCGGAAGCTGCGCGCGGCGGAACTGGTCCCGCAGGTGGTACAGGAGCGGCACAACACGGCGGCGAGCGGCACGGTGATCCGCACCGAGCCCGCGGCCGGCACCGACGCGCTGATCGGCGACAAGGTGCGCGTGGTGGTCTCCGCCGGGAAGCCGACGGTGCCCAGCATCGACCCCGGGACCAGTGTGGCCCGGGCCGAGCAGGCGATCCGGGACGTCCAACTGGAGCCACGACGCGACCCGAACGCCGACGACTTCAGCGCCACGGTGCCCGAGGGGGCGGTGCTGTCGGTGTCACCCCAGCCGGGTACCCCGGCCAACATCGGCGATCCGGTCACCATCGGCGTCTCCAAGGGCCCACCGCCGACACCGGTACCCACTGTGCAGGGCAAGAGCAAGGAGCAGGCGTTCCAGGAACTGCGGGCGGCCGGGTTCGAACCGTTCGAAGCCGGGGAGGAGTTCTCCAAGGAGATCGAGGCCGGCAAGGTCACCAGGACCGATCCCGCCGCGGGCGCCGTCGGCACGAAGCGGGTCGGCGTGTTCGTCTCGAACTCGGTGCGGGTGCCCTCGGTGGTCGGCAGGTCGATCCAGGACGCGGTGCGCCTGCTGTCCGAATCCGGCCTGGAACCGCGCTTCCAGGGCCGGGGCAACGGCCGGGGCGACGACGACGATGACGACCGGTTCGGCATCGTGGTCCAGCAGGAACCGAACCCCGGCAAGCTGGTGAAAACCGGCAGCAAGGTGCGGATGCGGACACTGCCGTGAGCCGGCCGGCCCGCCGTTGGCGGTGCCGCGGTGCACGGCCGTGTTCACCCGGTTCAGGCCCGGAGCATCTCCGCGACCAGGAAGGCCAGCTCGAGCGACTGCTGGGTGTTCAGCCGGGGGTCGCACGCGGTCTCGTACCGGCCGGAGAGGTCGAGATCGGAGATGTCCTGGGCGCCGCCGAGACACTCGGTGACGTCCTCCCCGGTGAGCTCGACGTGGATCCCGCCCGGGTAGGTGCCGAGCTCGTGGTGCACCTCGAAGAAGCCCTGGACCTCGTCCACGATCCGGTCGAAGTGCCGGGTCTTGTACCCGTTGGAGGACTCGTGGGTGTTGCCGTGCATCGGGTCGCACTGCCAGATCACCTGGTGCCCCGAGCCCTCCACCTTTTCCACAATGGACGGTAGAACGTCACGCACCTTGCTGTTGCCCATCCGGGCGATCAGCGTCAGCCGGCCCGGCTCCTTGCGCGGATCCAGCCGTTGCACGTACTCCACGGCCTGCTCCGGGGTCGTGGTCGGGCCGATCTTCACCCCGATCGGGTTGGCCAGCAGCTCGGCGAAGGCGATGTGCGCGCCGTCCAACTGGCGGGTGCGCTCGCCGATCCAGAGGAAGTGCGAGGACAGGTTGTACAGCTTCGGGCTGGCCGCGTCGGCGTTGTCCAGCCGCAGCATGGCACGCTCGTAGTCCAGCAGCAGCGCCTCGTGGCTGGCGAAGATCTCGGTGGAGTGCAGTGAGGTGTCGGTCACCCCGCAGGCCGACATGAACCGCAGCCCGCGATCGATCTCGCTGGCCAGCGCCTCGTACCGCTCCCCGGCCGGGGAGCTCAGCACGAAGTCCTTGTTCCAGTCGTGCACCTGGTGCAGGTCGGCCATCCCGGCTCCGGTGAGCGCGCGCACCAGGTTCATCGCCGCGCCCGCGTTGGCGTAGGCGCGGATCATCCTGGCCGGGTTCGGCACCCGCGCCTCCGGGTCCGCGGCCAGCGAGTTGACGATGTCTCCCCGGTACACCGGCAGGCCGAGCGCGTCGGTGCTGTTCGACCGCGGTTTGGCGTACTGGCCCGCGATCCGGCCCACCTTGACCACCGGAAGGCTGGCCCCGTAGGTCAGTACCACCGCCATCTGCAGCAGGGTGCGCAGGTTCGCCCGGATGTGCGGCTCGGTATTGGACTCGAAGGTCTCGGCGCAGTCGCCGCCCTGCAGCAGGAACGCCTCGCCCCTGGCCACCATGGCCAGCCGTTCCCGGAGTCGGTCGATCTCCGCGGGCACTGTGACCGGTGGCACACTCTCCAGCACCGCACGGACTTGCTTGGTCGCCGTCTCATCCGGCCATTCGGGCTGCTGCGCGGCGGGCCGGGTCAGCGCGTCATCGAGACAGGTGCGCAGCTCGGGAGGCAGCGGCGGCAGCTCGGGAAGGGTGTCGACGGGGACGTCCACTGTCCAGTTCACGACCATCAGGATAGGGCTCCATGGCCCGGCCCTGTGAGCCGACTGGAAAAAGTGAATGCGGCATGGACATCCCCGCCGCCCGCTGGTGGACTGCCGCGGTTACATGGCAGCCGCCCGCTCGTACAGCTCCTGGGCCTCGGCGCCGAAGTAGGGGCCGAACAGGTAGCCGGGCAGGAAGGTGTAGCCGAAGCTGTTCACCGAGCTCTGCACCCCGAGCCCGGTCGCCTCGTCGAACCGCAGGAACCACGGCCCGCCGCTGGACCCGCCGGTCATGTCACAGCTCATGCCGTGATCGGAGCTGAGCAGGAAGTCGGTGAAGGTGCTCCCGCTGCAGTGGATCAGCGTGCTCCCGTCGTACGGGTCGGCCGCGGGGTAGCCGAAGGCATACATGTCCTGGTCACGCTGCTGATTGAAGGCCACACCCTGACCGCCGACCACGTCGGTGAGGCTCCGCCCGTCCAGCGGCTCCACCACGGCCGCGCCCACGTCGTGGTTGATGTCCTCGCTCGCCTCCCACTGCGGGGTGGTCAGCGTGGCCTTCGCCACCCATTCGCCGAAGGGTGCCTGCCCGTCGTCGTAACCGGGGACGAAGATCCAGTCTGTGTGCCAGGTGCCCTGGTACTTGACGCAGTGCCCGGCCGTCAGCGCCACGCTGCGGTTACCGCTGGTGACGGCGTCCCCACTACAGGAAGCCGCGCGCCCGTCCATGGTGAAGAACACCCGGCCCGCGGTCTGGGCCACCGCGCCGCCGCCCGCCCACGGCTCGCCCGTGGTCGGGAAGGTCGCCACACTCGGCGGCACCACCGTGGGCGCCCCCGCGGCCACGGTGGCTCCCGCGGCACCGGCGGCCCGCGGCGTGGCCAGCGGCGGGTCCAGCGGGACGGCGGAGGCCATCCGTTCCGGGGTCCAGAAGTCGGTCACCGCCTGTGCCGGTCCCGCCAGGTGCCGCACGGCGGTGGTGTCCGCGGCGGCGGGAACGGTGGACGCGGTCAGGGCCAGCGCGGCCGCCGCCAGTAACGCTCCGGGCCGGGAAAGGTATCGCTTCATGACGCCTCACCTCTCACCGCCGAACCGCATCCGGCGGCTTAGCAGGGATCAAGTGAATTGTCGTCGCGCCAGTAACTAGGATTTCGACGGTAATCGACCGGCTACACAATGTTCAATACGCTGTTCGGCCGCAGAACCCGTGCTCCGGAAGGCGCAGTCAGATCGCGGCGAGTGGCAGGGCGGTGGGATGCACGGGCGCCGGAAGCTCCGAGGCTCCGGTGAGATACGAGTCGACCGCGTGCGCGACCGAACGGCCCTCCGCGATCGCCCACACGATCAGCGAGGCACCCCGGTGCGCGTCCCCGCACACGAAGACGCCCGGTGCCGAGGTCTGCCAGTCCGGCCCGCAGGACAGCGTGCCCCGCGGGCTCAGCGGGAGCTCGAGGTCGTCGAGCAGGCGCATCCGCTCCACGCCCTCGAACCCGATGGCCAGCAGCACCAGATCGGCGGGGATCTCCTCCACCTCGTCACTGACCGGCACGACCTCGCGGCGCCCGGTCTCCCGGTTCCGGCCGACCCGCACCCGTTGCAGTGCGATCGCCCGCAGCCGGCCGTGCTCGTCGCCGACGAACCGCTTGACCGCCACCGCGAACCTGCGCTCACCCTTCTCCTCGTGCACCGGGTAGGTGCGCAGGATGTACGGCCAGGTCGGCCACGGCGATCGCTCATCATCCCTTGTGGACGGTGGAAGCGGGTACTGGTCGAGCTGGGTGACCGAGAGCGCGCCCTGCCGGGTCGCGGTGCCGTAGCAGTCCGCCCCGGTGTCCCCGCCCCCGATGATCACCACATGCTTGCCGGCGGCATCGATCGTGGTGGGCCCGTCGCCCTCGCACTGCTTGTTGGCCGGCACCAGGTGCTCCATGGCCAGGTGCACACCGGCGAGTTCCCTGCCGGGCGTGCTGGTGTCGTCCCGCCCGCGCAG
Organism: Amycolatopsis cihanbeyliensis; assembly: GCF_006715045.1. Lineage (GTDB taxonomy): Bacteria > Actinomycetota > Actinomycetes > Mycobacteriales > Pseudonocardiaceae > Amycolatopsis > Amycolatopsis cihanbeyliensis. The sequence continues at coordinate 2,055,645 of NZ_VFML01000001.1, forward strand.
CGCACCCACGGCAAGCACCACCGCGTCGAAGCGCTCGCGCAGCTCCTCCACCGTCAGGTCGACGCCCACCTCGCAGTGTGTCACGAAGGTGGTGCCTTCCTTCCGCAGCTGCGCCAGCCTGCGGTCCAGCACCTTCTTCTCCATCTTGAACTCGGGGATGCCGTACCGCAGCAGCCCGCCGAGCCGGTCGTCCCGTTCGAACACGGTGACCTCGTGCCCCGCCCTGGTCAGCTGCTGCGCCGCGGCCAGCCCGGCCGGACCGGAACCGACCACGGCCACCCGTTGCCCGGTGGCCACCGTGGCGGACTGCGGGCGCACGTGGCCCGCTTCCCAGGACTGGTCGGCAATGGTGGCCTCGACCCGCTTGATCGCCACCGGCCCGCCGGCCAGCGGGGAGATGGAGAGCACGCAACCGGCCTCGCACGGCGCGGGGCACAGCTTCCCGGTGAACTCGGGGAAGTTGTTCGTGGCGTGCAGCCGTTCGCTCGCCGCAGCCCAGTCGCCGCGACGCACCAGGTCGTTCCACTCCGGAATCAGGTTGCCCAGCGGGCAGCCCGCGCTTCCGGAATGGCAGAACGGGACACCGCAGTCCATGCACCGGGCGGCCTGCACCCGCACCTGCTCGTTGCGCTCGTCCTGGCCGAGGTCGGCATAGACCTCCTGCCAGTCGTGCACCCGCTCGTCCTTCGGCCGCTTCGGCGGCTCCTGGCGTTCGTAGCTGAGAAAACCGGTCGGATCAGCCACGAGCCGCCTCCATCATCGCCTCGTCGACGTCGCGGCCCGCCGCACGCGCCGCCCGCGCGGCGGCCAGCGCGCGCTGGTAGTCGCGCGGCATGACCTTGGTGAAGGAGGCCGAGCGGCGCGGCCAGTCCCCGAGCAGCGAGGCCGCGACGGCCGAACCGGTCGCGTCGTGGTGCCGCCGGACGACATCCTTCAACCAGGCGAGGTCCGCCGAGTCGGGGTCCTGCAGTTCCACCATGGCGTCGTTCACCCGGGCCCGGTCCAGGTCCAGCACGTAGGCCACCCCGCCGGACATCCCGGCCGCGAGGTTGCGGCCGGTCGGCCCGAGCACCACCGCCCGGCCGCCGGTCATGTACTCGAAGGCGTGGTCGCCGACGCCCTCCGCGACGGCAAGGGCGCCCGAGTTGCGCACGCAGAACCGCTCCCCGACCTGGCCGCGCAGGAACAGCTCCCCGCCGGTCGCCCCGTAGGCGATGGTGTTGCCCGCGATGACCTGCCGTTCCGCGGCGAAGGCCGCGTCCACCGCCGGCTGGACGATGATCCGTCCGCCGGAGAGCCCCTTTCCGACGTAGTCGTTGGCGTCCCCGACCAGGTCCAGGGTGATCCCCGCGGGCAGGAAGGCACCGAGGGACTGCCCGGCCGACCCGGTGAGCGTCACCCGGATCGTGTCCGGCGGCAGGCCCGAACTGCCGTAGCGGCGGGTGATCTCCGAACCGAGCAGGGTGCCCACGGTCCGGTTCACGTTGCGCACCGGCAGCTCGATGTTCACCCGGTGCGCGTCCTCCAGCGCGGCCTCGGCGAGCTGGATCAGGGTGCGGTCCAGCGCGTGCTCGAGCCCGTGGTCCTGCTCGCGCACCCTGCGCCGGGACCCCCCGTACGGGGTGTTCGCGGGCATGGTGAACACCGGCTCCAGGTCGAGCCCACTTGCCTTCCAGTGCTGGACCGCCTCGTCGGTGTCCAGCGCGTCGGCCCGCCCGATCGCCTCGTCCAGCGAGCGGAAGCCCAGCTCGGCAAGGATCTCCCGCACCTCCTGCGCCACGAACCGGAAGTAGTTGACCACGTGCTCGGCCTGGCCGGTGTAGCGCTTGCGCAGCTCGGGGCTCTGCGTGGCCACCCCCACCGGGCAGGTGTCCAGGTGACACACCCGCATCATCACGCACCCGGCCACGATCAGCGGGGCGGTGGCGAAACCGTACTCCTCGGCGCCCAGCAGGGCGGCGACCACCACGTCACGGCCGGTCTTCATGCCGCCGTCCACCTGCACCACGATCCGGTCCCGCAACCCGTTCAGCAGCAGGGTCTGCTGGGTCTCGGCGAGGCCGATCTCCCACGGCGTCCCGGCATGCTTGAGCGAGTTCATCGGGGACGCACCGGTACCGCCGTCGTGCCCGGAGATGAGCACCGCGTCGGCGTGTGCCTTGGACACCCCGGCGGCGACCGTGCCGACCCCGAGCGAGCTGACCAGCTTGACGCTGATCCGCGCGCGCTCGTTGGCGTTCTTCAGGTCGTGGATGAGCTGCGCCAGGTCCTCGATCGAGTAGATGTCGTGGTGCGGTGGCGGGGAGATCAGCCCGACGCCCGGCGTGGAGTGCCGGGTGCGCGCGATCCACGGGTACACCTTGTTCGGCGGGAGCTGCCCGCCCTCGCCCGGTTTGGCGCCCTGGGCCATCTTGATCTGGATGTCGTCGGCGTGCACCAGGTACTCGCTGGTCACCCCGAACCGTCCACTCGCGACCTGCTTGATCGAGCTGCGCCGTTCGGGATCGTACAGCCGCTCGGCGTCCTCGCCGCCCTCGCCGGTGTTGGACCGGCCACCGATCTGGTTCATCGCGATGGCCAACGTCTGGTGCGCCTCCATCGAGATGGAGCCGTAGGACATCGCGCCGGTGTTGAACCGCCGGCAGATCGAGTCGACTGACTCGACCTCCTCGACCGGAACCGGTTCCCTGCCCGCGTCCCGGAAGGAGAACATCCCGCGCAGAGCGCCGCCCTCCCGGTTCAGCCGGTGCACTTCGTCCGCATAGGACCGGTAGACCTCGTCTCGCCGGGTCTTGCTGGCGTGCTGCAGCAGGAACACCGTCTCCGGGGTGAACAGGTGCAGCTCGCCCTCCCGACGGTAGGCGTACTCCCCGCCGGCCTCCAGCCCGCGGTGCACCCGCGCGGTGGGGTTGTCCGGGTAGGCGCGCCGGTGCCGGATCGCGACCTCCTCGGCGAGCACCTCGAGCCCGACCCCGCCGAGCTTCGAGCTGGTGCCGGTGAAGTACTCGTCCAGCAGGTCCTGGGACAGGCCGAAGGACTCGAACACCTGCGCCGCGGTGTAGGCGCCCACGGTGGAGATGCCCATCTTCGACATGATCTTGAGGACACCCTTGACCAGTGCCTGCACGTAGTTGCGGATGGCCTTCGCCGGCTCGGTACCGGTGATCGCACCCTGTACGATCAGGTCCTCGATGGTCTCGAAGGCCAGGTACGGGTTGACCGCGGCCGCGCCGTATCCCAGCAGCAGCGCGATATGGTGCACCTCGCGGGCGTCTCCGCTCTCCACCACCAGCGCGACCCGCAGCCGCTCCTTGGTGCGCACCAGGTGGTGGTGCACCGCGGACACCAGTAGCAGCGAGGGGATCGGCGCCATCCGGTGGTCGGAGTCGCGGTCGGAGAGCACCAGTGTGCGCGCCCCGGCCGCGATGGCCTCGGACGCCTCCCGCCGCACCCGCTCGATGGCCTCGGCCAACGCCCGCGCGCCGCCGTCCACCTCGTACAGTCCGGAAAGGACGGTGCAGGAGAAGCCGGGAAGGTCACCGTCGTCGTTGATGTGGATGAGCTTGGCCAGCTCGTCGTTGTCGATGACCGGGTAGGGCAACTGGATATGCCGGCAGGAGGCCGGTCCCGGACCGAGCAGGTTCTGCTCGGGGCCCATGATCCGGCTCATCGAGGTGACCAGCTCCTCCCGGATCGCGTCCAGCGGCGGGTTGGTCACCTGGGCGAAGTTCTGCTTGAAGTAGTCGTACAGCAACCGGGAACGCACCGAAAGCGGCGCGGGTGGCGTGTCGGTTCCCATCGACCCGATCGGCTCCGCCCCCGCCGAGGCCATCGGCCCCAGCAGGATCTTCAGCTCCTCCTCGGTGTAGCCGAAGGCGAGCTGCCTGCGCAGCACCGAGGCATGCGTCTGCACGACATGGTCCCGGTCGGGCAGCTCGGCGAGGCTGAGCAGGCCGGCATGCAGCCACTCGGCGTAGGGCGACTCGGCGGCCAGCCCCGACTTGATCTCGTCGTCGTCCACGATCCGGCCCGCATCGGTGTCCACAAGGAACATCCGGCCCGGCTTCAACCTGCCCTTGGCCACCACCCGCGCCGGTGGGATGTCCAGCACGCCGGCCTCACTGGCCAGCACCACCCGGTCGTCCGCGGTGCGCCACCAGCGCGCCGGGCGGAGGCCGTTGCGGTCGAGCACCGCACCGACCAGGGTGCCGTCGCTGAAAGTGACACAGGCGGGCCCGTCCCACGGCTCCATCAGGCCGGCGTGGAACTGGTAGAAAGCCCGGCGCGCGGGGTCCATGGTCGCGTGGTTCTCCCACGCCTCCGGGATCATCATCAGCACCGAGTGCGGCAGGCTGCGCCCGCCGAGGTGCAGCAGCTCGAGCACCTCGTCGAAGGAGGCCGAGTCGGACACGTCCGGTGCGCACACCGGGTACAGCCGGGTGAGGTCACCGGGGATCAGCCCGGTGTCCAGCAGTGCCTCCCGCGACCGCATCCGGTTGCGGTTCCCGCGGATGGTGTTGATCTCGCCGTTGTGCGCGACGAACCGGAAGGGGTGCGCCAGCGGCCAGGAAGGGAAGGTGTTGGTGGAGAACCGGCTGTGTACCAGCGCGATCGCGCTGGCCAGCCGCTCGTCGGCGAGATCGGTGAAGAACGCGGGTAGCTGCTCGGGGGTGAGCATCCCCTTGTAGACGATGGTGCGCGCGGACAGCGAGGGGAAGTAGATTCCCTCGGTCTCGTCCTGCGCCCGGTTCCTGCTGGCATGCTCGGCCCGCTTGCGCAGGCAGAACGCCCTCCGGTCCAGGTCGAGGCCCGCCGCCCGGTTCCCGGCGGCATCCGCCGCACCGGCGAGGAACACCATCGCGAAATGCGGCAGCACCGACCGCGCCGTCGGCCCGATCCCGGCGGCGTCCACATCGGTGGGTACCTCCCGCCAGCCGAGGACATCCAGGTTCTCCTCCTCGGCGATCCGCTCCACCATCTCGACGGCCTTGTGCCGGTGCTCGGCGTCGGTGGGCAGGAAGACCAGCCCCGCCGCGTACCGGCCGGGCTCCGGCAAGGCGAAGTCCACCTCCGCGCGCAGCAGCTCATCGGGTAGCTGTAGCAGGATGCCCGCGCCGTCGCCGCTGGTCGGCTCGGCTCCCGCCGCGCCACGGTGGTCCAGGTTGGTCAGCGCGGCGAGGCCGTCGGTGACGATGCGGTGCGAGCGCCGGCCGCGGATGTCGGCGACCATGGCGACACCGCAGGAGTCCTGTTCGGTACGGGGATCGTAGAGACCGTTCCGGTCTGGGATGGCGGAGAAGATCATTCGGGACCTCCTTCGTCGTCGTGCCTCGTTCGTGCTGCGCACGGGACGACGATGGCCCGGTCGTGAGCGCGACTTTAACACCCCGGAAACATGACAGCACCCGTTTGCCGCCCGAAATCAACCGGTTGAGTGGTAACGATCTGGCTGCTGGGAACGACGACGTTCCTGATGGGATCCGAGTGATTAGGTTCCCTCAGCATACCGGCACGGCAACCCGGCCCTGCCCGCCCATCCCGGGCCCCGGCCGCCCCGCGCGCGTCCCCGAGCAACATCAACACCGGCCGGGGCGTTGACATCCGAGCGTGAGAGCGCTTTCCTATAGCGCAGTAAAATCTTTCGTCCGGCTTGGGCGTGACAAGGAGGTCACCACCATGCCCACCTCTCCCCTGCACACATTTCCCCTGCACACCTCTTCCCTGCACACACCTCCCCCGCACACACCCGCACCACCCACCAGGCGCAGGCGGCTGGGCGCGGCCACGGCCATCGCCGCGCTGCTGGTCACCGTCCCGCTCGCGGCACCATCGGCGCAGGCCTCGGTGCCGCCGCCGGACCCCGGTTGGACCCTGGAATGGAGCGACGACTTCACCGGTCCGGCCGGGTCCCTGCCCTCCTCCGACAACTGGATCTTCGACCTCGGGCACAACTACCCCGGCGGCCCCGCGAACTGGGGCACCGGCGAGATCGCCCGGCACACCGACGACCCCTCCAACATCAGCCTGGACGGCTCCGGCAACCTGCGGATCACCCCGCGCCGGGACGGCGCGGGCAACTGGACCTCGGCCCGGATCGAGACGCAGCGGGCCGACTTCCGGCCGCCGGACGGCGGGGTGCTGCGGATCGAGGGCCGCCTCCAGATGCCGAACGTCACCGGTTCGGCCGCGCTCGGCTACTGGCCCGCCTTCTGGGCACTCGGCTCGCCCTACCGCGGTAACTACTGGAACTGGCCCGGTATCGGCGAGTTCGACATCATGGAGAACGTCAACGGCATGAACCAGGTGTGGGCGGTACTCCACTGTGGAACCGCGCCCGGCGGCCCGTGCAACGAGAACAACGGCATCGGCGCCAGCCGTACCTGCCCCGGCGCGAGCTGCCAGTCCGCGTTCCACGACTACCGGTTCGAATGGGACAGCAGCGGATCCGTGGGTGAGCTGCGCTGGTACGTGGACGGCCAGCAGTACCACAGCGTGCGCCAGGACCAGCTGCCCGCGGACACCTGGAACCAGATGACCAGCCACGCCGGGTACTTCATCCTGCTGAACGTCGCGATGGGTGGCGCGTTCCCGGACGGCGTCGCCGGGTTCCAGACCCCGACCGCCGAGACCGTGCCCGGCCACCCGATGGTGGTCGACTATGTGGCGGTCTGGACCCACGGTGGCAGCGGCGACCCCGGCGATCCCGGCGACCCGCCCGGCGGCGGGGACGCCTACTCCACCCTGCAGGCCGAGGATTTCCAGCAACAGTCCGGGTTGAACACCTACGGCTCGCACATCGGCTCGGCGGCGAACGGTGACTGGGCGCGGTACGAGGACATCGACTTCGGCGACACCCCCGCGCGGCAGTTCGTGGCCCGCGCGGCCTCCGGGGCCGCCGGCGGGGTGAGCGGCCTGGTCGAGGTCCGGCTGGACAGCCTCAGCGGCACGCCGGTCGGCAGCTTCGCCATCGGCGACACCGGTGGCTGGCAGAGCTGGCGCGAGGTGCCGGCCAACATCGACCCGGTCACCGGGGTACACGACGTCTACCTGACCTTCGCCAGCGGGCAGCCTGCCGACTTCGTCAACGTCGACTGGTTCACCTTCAAGCACTGAGAGAGCGTGTTGCGAGACGGCGCGGCGGCACCCAGGTGACCGCAGAGCGCGCCCGTGGCCGAAGGCCGCGCACACATCGCGACAAGCACTGACACAACCCATCGAGAGGGAAAGATGCGCAGGACAAGGCACGCCTTGACTGCCACGCTGGCCGCGAGCGCCCTGGTGCTCGCGGCCTGTGGCGGCGGATCGGACGATTCCGCGGACGGCGTCACCACGCTGACCATCAACGTCTTCGGCGACAGCTTCTCGCTGCCGGAGAACAGGTCGATCTACGACGAGTACGAGCGGCTCAACCCGGACATCGAGATCGTGGAGAACCGGGGCGAGTTCGGCACCCACCACCAGAACCTGCAGGCCCGGCTGACCGCGGGCAGCGGTACCGCGGACCTCGAGCTGATCGAGGTCGGGCAGATCGCGGGCTTCATCGGGCAGCAGGACAAGTTCGTCGACTTCCTCGACAAGGGCGTCGACCCCGCCCAGTGGACCGACGCCGTCATCCAGCGAGCGTCCACGCCGGACGGGAACGCGCTGATCGGGCTGCCGACCGACGTGGGCGGGCTGGCCATGTGCTACCGCACCGACCTGTTCGCCGAGGCCGGGCTGCCGACCGACCGGGACGAGGTGAGCAAGCTGTGGCCGACCTGGCAGGACTACGTCGAGGCCGGTGACGAGTTCCTCGCCTCCTCCGGCGGCGACGTGAAGTGGTTCGACGCCGGCGGGCACGTACTCACCGGGGTCCTCGGCAACGAGGAACGCACCTTCTACAACGAGGCGGGCGACCTCATCGTGGAGAGCAACCCGGCCGTGCGGGCGGCCTGGGACCTGAGCGTGCGGGCGATCCAGGCAGGCCAGTCCGCGGCGCTGCCGGAGTTCTCCCCGGAGTGGAACACCGGTTTCCAGCAGGGCCAGTTCGCCACGGTCACCTGCCCCGCCTGGATGATGGGCTACATCCAGGCCAACGCCGGTGGCACCAGCGGGAAGTGGGACATCGCCACCATCCCCGGCGGCTCGGGGAACTGGGGCGGCTCCTATGTCACCGTGCCCGCGCAGGGCGAGCACACCGAGGCGGCCACCGAGCTCGCGAAGTGGCTCACCGCGCCGGAGCAGAGCATCACGATCTTCCAGGAGATCGGTAACTTCCCCAGCCAGCGCAGCACCTGGGACGACCCGGCGGTGGCCGAGTACTCCTCGCCGTTCTTCAACGACGCGCCCGCGGGCGAGATCTTCCCGGAGTCCCTCGCCGAGGCGCCGGTGCAGGTGGTCGGGCCGCAGAGCGGGGTCATCGGCAACACCTTCTCCGACGCGCTGAACAGCGTGGAGCAGGGCACCGACCCGAAGGAGGCGTGGCAGCAGGCGATGAGTGACATCCGGTCCGCGGCGGGCACCGGATGACCCTTCGGCGGCAGGCCGGCTCCTCGATCCGAACCCGGCTGCACCGGTTCGATCTGAAAGGCTCGCCGTACCTCTACATCACGCCGTTCTTCGTACTGTTCGGGGTGTTCGGCCTGCTGCCGCTGGCCTACACGGCGCTGCTGTCCACCACCGCGTGGAGCCCGCGCCGCCCTGGCAGCGAGGACTCCTCGGTGGGTCTCGGCAACTACGGGGACCTGCTCGGCGACGAGAACTTCCACAACGCGCTGATCAACACCTTCGGCATCGGCCTGCTGTCCACCGTGCCGCAGCTACTGCTGGCGCTGGGCATCGCGCACCTGCTGAACTACCGGCTGCGCGGGCGGTTGTTCTTCCGGATGGGTGTGCTGGTTCCCTACATCACCTCGGTGGCGGCCGTGGCGCTGATCTTCAACCAGATCTTCGCCCGCGACTTCGGCCTGCTGAACTGGCTGCTCCAGCCGTTCACCGGGGGCACACCGATCGACTGGCGGGCCAGCACGCTGGCCTCCTGGGTCGCGGTCTCGGTCATGGTGACCTGGCACTGGACCGGCTACAACGCGCTGATCTACCTGGCGGCCATGCAGACGATCCCGTACGAGCTGTACGAGTCGGCCGCGATCGACGGCGCCAGCCGCTGGCGGCAGTTCTGGCACATCACCGTCCCGAGCCTGCGCCCGACGATCATCTTCACCGTGATCGTCTCCACGATCGGGGCGCTGCAACTGTTCGCCGAACCGTTCCTTTTCGACACCACCCGGAACAACAACGGCGGGTCCGAGCGGCAGTTCCAGACCGTGGTGCTGTACCTGTACCAGCAGTTCTGGTCCAACGGGCAGTACGGGTACGGCGCGGCGATCGCCTGGACCCTTTTCCTGATCACCGTGGTGATCGCACTGATCAACTTCCTGCTGGTCCGCCGGATCAGGTCGACGGAGTAGGGGGGCGGATGACCGTCACCGAGTCCATCCCGCAGTCGGCCCGCGGGCGCAAGGCCGACGTGCACCGTGCCAGGTGGCCCGCCTACGCCGCGCTGGGCGCGATCCTGCTGCTGTCGGTGTTCCCGCTGTACTGGTCCATTGTGGTCTCCTCGCGGGACCAGTCCGCGGTCGGCAGGTACCCGCCGCCGCTGGTACCGGGCGGCAGCCTGTGGGACAACCTCTCGGCCGCTTACCAGCAGGGCAACTTCGGCGTCGCGCTGGCCAACTCGACCATCGTCGCGGGCACGATCACCGTGTCGGTGGTGTTCACCTCGACCCTGGCCGGTTTCGCCTTCGCCAAGCTCCGCTTCCGCGGCCGGAACGCGTTGTTCACCGTGGTGGTGGCGACCATGCTGGTGCCACCACAGCTCGCGATCGTCCCGCTGTACATCATGGTCACCCAGTGGTTCGGCTGGGCCAACGACCTGCGCGGGGTCATCGTGCCCACCCTGGTCAGCGCGTTCGGCGTGTTCTTCATGCGCCAGTACCTGACCTCAGCCGTCCCCGGCGAGCTGCTCGAGGCCGGCAGGGCGGACGGCGCGAGCACGTTCCGGATGTACTGGAACATCGTGCTGCCGATCGCCCGGCCGGGTGCGGCGGTACTGGGCCTGCTCACCTTCATCATGTACTGGAACGACCTGTTCTGGCCGCTCATCCTGCTGAACACGCAGAACCCCACGGTGCAGGTCGCCATCGCGAACACCTCGAGCGGTATCGAGGTGGACTACTCACTCGTACTCGCCGGGACGGTGATCGCCACCTTCCCGATGTTGATCGTGTTCCTGCTACTGGGCCGACAGATCATTGGAGGAATCATGCAAGGTGCGGTGAAGGGATGACCACCGGGACCACTCACGAGCGGGCCGCACGGCTGGTGTTCCCGAACGGTTTCGTCTGGGGCGCCGCCACGGCCGCCTACCAGATCGAGGGAGCGGCGACCGCGGACGGGCGCGGCATGTCCATTTGGGACACTTTCGCGCACACGCCGGGGAAGGTGGCCGGCGGGGACAACGGGGACATCGCCACCGATCACTACCACCGGTTCCGCGCCGATGTCGCGCTGATGGCCGAGCTCGGGCTGGAGGCGTACCGGTTCTCGGTGTCCTGGCCGCGGGTGCGGCCAGGCGGTCGCGGCCCGGTCAACGAGGCCGGCCTGGACCACTACGAGCGACTGGTGGACGAGTTGCTGAGCCACGACATCACCCCGGTGCTCACCCTGTACCACTGGGACCTGCCGCAGGAGCTGGAGGACGGGGGCGGCTGGGCCGCACGGGACACCGCGTCCTGGTTCGCCGAGTACGCGGCCGTCGTGGCGGCCAGGCTCGGTGACCGGATCCCCTTGTGGACGACGCTGAACGAGCCGTGGTGCTCGGCTTTCCTCGGCTATTCCTCCGGGGTGCACGCGCCGGGAAGGACCGACGGCGGGCTGGCCCTGCGGGCCGCGCACCACCTGCTGCTCGCGCACGGCCTCGGCACCGAGGTGCTGCGCTCCGCGCTGCCCGCCACGGCGCGGATCTCGATCACGCTGAACCTGTGCGCGGTGACACCGGGCTCGGCGGGCGAGGGCGCGCAGGACGCGGTGCGCCGGATCGACGGGCTGGCCAACCGGTTGTTCCTCGATCCGCTGCTGCGCGGGCACTACCCCGCCGACGTGCGGCAGGACACCGCCGCGCTCACCGACTGGGGCTTCCTGCGGCCAGGGGACGAGCGGACCATCGCGGCCCCGATCGACCTGCTCGGCATCAACTACTACAGCCCGACCGTGGTGGACGCGGGGTCCGAACCCGAACCGGAGCCCTCGGCGTGGCCGGGTTCGGAACACGTCCGGTTCCTCAGCAAACCGGGGCCGGCCACCGCCATGGGGTGGACCATCGACGCGGGCGGGCTGCTGGCAGTGCTGCGCCGCGTGCACCGCGAGTACCCCAGCCTGCCCCTGATGATCACCGAGAACGGCGCGGCCTTCGACGACACGCCGAGCCCGGAGGGCGGGATCGCGGACCCCGACCGCATCGCCTACCTGCGCGACCATCTCGCCGTGGCACACGAGGCCATCGAGTCCGGGGTCGACCTTCGGGGATACTTCGTATGGTCGTTGCTGGACAACTTCGAGTGGGCCTACGGGTATTCGAAGCGGTTCGGCATCGTCCACGTGGACTACCCGAGCCAGCGGCGCAGCCCGAAGGACAGCGCGCGCTGGTACCGGGAGGTGATCAGCACGAACGGCATCGACCCGCGAGGGGGCCTGCCGGGGGAGGCGTGACAGGCGTGACAGAGCGTCCGAAAGCCGCTCGGACCTACGGTGACGAGCGGAGGAACGCGCGCTCGGCGGAGCCCGCGAGCGGCGAGGCGGGGCGTATGACACCCCCTGGGTCAACCCGCGGCGGTCACGGTGACCGCAGGGCGCGCCCTCGGCCGGAGGCCCCGCTGTCGGGGCGGCGGGGCGCGTGCCCTGGTGGCCATGCTCCGGGTCGTGCCGGGCGCCCCGTCGACACGGTCGCGGACGTGCGCGGAGCCGCGGAGGAGCGAGCATGACCCGCGGAAGTGACGACCGCGATCGAACTCCGAACCCCGCCGAGCCGGTCGTGCCGCGCGTCTCCACACAAGCACTGGCAGAGGGGGAGGCACATCTGACGCGGCAGCAGCCGACGCTGGACACCGTGGCCGCCGAGGCCGGGGTGTCCCGCGCCACGGTCTCCCGGGTGATCAACGGGTCTCCCCGGGTTTCGCCCGAGGTCAAGGGCCTCGTCGAGCAGGCCATCGCGCGGGTGGGGTACGTGCCCAACCGCGCCGCGCGCAGCCTGGTGATGCGGCGGACCGACTCGGTCGCGCTGGTGATCAGGGAGCCGGATGCGACCGTGCTCGCCGACCCGTACCTGGCGAACATCATCGTCGCCACCAGCCAGGCCCTCACCGGCACCGGCGTGCAGCTCGTGCTGGTGAACGCGCGTAACGACGACGAGCACGCGCGGGTGGCGGACTACGTGCGCAGCGGGCACGTCGACGGGGTGCTGCTGGCGTCCATGCACGGTGAGGACCCGCTGCCCGGGCTGCTGCTCGGCGCCGGCGTACCCACCGTGGTCGGCGGCAGGCCGGCCGCACCGGTACCCGGCCTGTGCTACGTGGACGTGGACAACCCCGGCGGCGCGCAGCTCGCGACCGAGCGGCTGCTCGCCGCGGGTAGGCGGCGCATCGCCACCATCGCGGGGCCGGCGGACATGACCGCGGCCGCCGACCGGCTCACCGGCTTCCGGCGGGTGCTGGCCGCCGCCGGGCTGCCGGAAGGGACGGTCGCCTATGGTGAGTTCACCCGGGAGTCCGGGCAGGCTGCCATGGCCGGACTGCTGGAGCGGGAACCCGAGCTGGACGGGGTGTTCGCGGCCAACGACCTGATGGCGATCGGGGCGCTACGCGCGCTGCGCGCGGCCGGGCGGCGGGTCCCGGAGGATGTGGCCGTGGTCGGCTACGACGACATCGAACCGGCGCAGCACACCGAACCCCCGCTGACCACCGTGCACCAGCCGGTGGTGGAGCAGGCGCGGATCATGACCGAACTGCTGCTCACCCAGATCAGCGGGCAGCGTGGCGGGGAGCCCGTGGTCTTGCCCACGCGACTCATCCAGCGTGACTCGGCGTAGTGGTAGCGTTCTCGTGCTGGTCAGCAGGCCGCCGACCAGCCCGCGCACCGGTATCGAGCCCGTATCCCGGGCCGGGCCGGCCGACCAGCCGAGGTTCCACCATGCCGCACCCTCGCCCCACGCTCGCCACGCTGCTCCTGCTCGGCGTCCTCGCCCTGGCCGGTTGCGCCGACCGCGAGGAGCCCGCCGGTACCGAGGGTGACGACTCCGGGGCCTTCCCGGTGGAGGTGCAGGCGGAGGGAGCCCCCGCGGTCACCCTGGAGACCCGGCCGGAGCGGATCGTGTCGCTGTCCCCGGTCGCCACCGAGACGCTGTACGCGGTGGGAGCCGGTGCGCAGGTGGTGGCGGTCGACGCGGTCTCGAACCACCCCGAGCAGGCACCGACCACGGAGCTGTCCGGGTTGAACCCCGACCCGGAGGCCATCCTCGCGCACCAACCCGATCTGGTCGTGGTCAACGCCGACCTGGAGAACAAGCTGGCCGACGCGCTGGCCCCGACCGGAACGAAGACGCTGGTGCTGCCGGCCGCGGCCACCCTGGACGCCGCGTACCGGCAGTTCGAGCTGCTCGGCACGGCCACCGGGCACCGGGCCGAGGGCGAGGACCTGGCGCGCCGGACCCGGGAGGACCTGGCCAAGATCGTCGCGGACACGCCGGAACCCGAGCAGCCGCTCACCTACTACCACGAGGTGGACGAGACCTTCTACAGCGTGACCTCGACCACCTTCATCGGGCAGGTGTACGACCGGTTCGGGCTGACCAACATCGCCGACGGCGACGACCCGAACGCCGCGGGCGGGTACCCGCAGCTTTCCGCCGAGACGATCCTGCGGGCGGACCCGGACCTGATCTTCCTGGCCGACACCGTGTGCTGCGGGCAGAACGCCGAGACCGTCGCGCAGCGGCCCGGCTGGGACACGCTGACCGCCGTACGGGAGGGCCGGGTGGTGGAGCTGAATGACGACATCGCCTCCCGGTGGAGCCCGCGGGTCGTCGACTTCGCCCGTGCCGTGTCCGAGGCGGTGACCACCGCGGTGGCCGGGACGAGCGAGTAGCTTGTCCCGCACCACCTCGCTGCGACCTCGCACGGTCGTCATCGGCCTGCTGGTCCTGGTCCTCGTCATGCTGGCGACCGTGCTGGTGGGCGCGAGCGACCTCGGCTGGCGGCGGGTACTCGCCGAGATCGCGGCCCAGCTGACCGGCGGCACCTCCCCGCTTTCCGAGCGGGAGGCGGCGATCGTCTGGCAGCTCCGGGTGCCGAGGGTGCTGCTGGCCGGCCTGGTCGGGGCGGCGCTGGCCAGTTCCGGGGCGGCGTTCCAGGGCGTCTTCCGCAACCCGCTCGCCGATCCGTACCTGCTCGGTGCCGCCGCGGGGGCCGGGATGGCGGCCACCATCGTGGTGGTCCTCGCGCCCGCCACCACCGACTGGATCGTCGGGCCGCTGCCGATCGCCGCGTTCGCCGGTGCGTTGCTCGGCGTGGGGCTGAGCTGGCTGCTCGGCCGGTCCTCCGGCGGTACCGGCACCGCGACGCTGCTACTGGCCGGGGTGGCGGTCGCCGCGTTTCTCACCGCCGTGCAGACCTTCGTGCAGCAGCTCAACACCGAGACGATCCGGCAGGTGTACACCTGGATGCTCGGCGGGCTGAACGTCAGCGGCTGGCGGGAGGTACTGCTGGCGCTGCCGTACGTGGCGACCGCGGCCGTGGTGCTCTGCCTGTGCGCCCGCCTGCTGGACGTGCTGACCCTCGGGGACGCGGAGGCGTCCTCGCTCGGCGTCCGGCCCGGCCGGGTACGGCTGCTGCTGCTCGCGGCGGCCTCGCTGGCCACCGCCGCCGCGGTGGCGGTGAGCGGGCTGATCGGCTTCGTCGGCATCGTGGTGCCGCACCTGGTGCGGCTGCTGGCGGGCGCGAGCTACCGGGTGATCGTGCCACTGTCCCTGATCGGTGGCGCGGTCTTCCTGATCGTGGCCGATCACATCGCGAGCACCGTGCTGCCCGGCGAGCTGCCGCTGGGCGTGGTCACGGCCTTCGCCGGCGCCCCCTTCTTCCTGCTCATCCTGCGCACCACGAGGACCCGCATGCCATGAACGCCACAGTCAGCGCGCTCCGGCTGCGCGGGGTCGGTGCGGGGTACGAGGGTCGGCGGGTGGTGCACGACGTCTCGGCGGAGGTGGCCCAGGGCGGCTGGCTGGCGATCGTCGGGCCGAACGGGTCGGGCAAGTCGACCCTGCTCAAGGCGGTGGCCGGGCTGGTCGCGGCCGCGGGCACCATCGAGCTGCATGGCACGCCGGGGAGCTCGATGTCCCGCAGGGAGAAGGCCCGCGAGGTGGGCTACGCGCCGCAGGATCCCGCACTACCGGAAGGGCTCACCGTCACCGACTACGTCCTGCTCGGCCGCACCCCGCACCTGGGCACCCTCGCGCGGGAAAGCTCCCGCGATCTGTCCATTGTGGAGGAAGTGCTGTCGAGGCTGGACCTGGACGGCCTGGCGGGCAGGTCGTTGGGCACGCTGTCCGGTGGCGAGCGGCAGCGGGCGGTACTGGCCAGGGTGCTCGCGCAGCGCACCAGGCTGCTGCTGCTCGACGAACCGACCACCGGGCTGGACGTCGGGCACGCGCAGGCGCTGCTCGAGCTGGTCGACCGGCTCCGTCGCGAGGACGGCATCACCGTGGTCTCCACCCTGCACGACCTCACCTTCGCCGCGCAGTACGCGAACCAGGTGCTGCTGCTGGACGGTGGCGAGGTCGTCGCGGCGGGTCCCGCGTCCGAGGTGGTCACCGCCGAGCGGCTCGCCCGGCACTACGACGCCACCGTCGAGGTCCTCACCTCGACCCACGGCAACCTGGTCGTCGCCCCCACCCGTCCCCCGCCGCGGTGAGTGGTTACTGGCCGGGTTCGACCTTGCGTTCCTCGGTGGAGGGGGTCTCGCCGGAGTCCGGGGACGGGTCGGCTTCCTCGGCCTTCCCGGCTTCCGTGGCTTCGGGGGTCTCCCCGGCGGTGTCGTCGGGATCCGGCTGGGCCGCGGTGCCGCCGCCGTCGTCCTCGGTGCCACGGTCCCGCAGGGTCTCCGGGGCCTCCCTGGGCCCACGCTTCGCGGCGAGCACGATGTAGAGCACCGCGCCGGCGAACACCAGGATCGAGGCCCAGACGTTCACCCGCAGCCCGAGAATGTGGTTGGCGGTGTCGGCGCGCATCAGCTCGATCCAGAACCGGCCGGCGGTGTAGCCCGCCACGTACAGCGCGAACGCCCGGCCGTGCCCGAGCCGGAACCGGCGGTCGGCCCACACCACCAGCAGGGCGACGCCGAGGTTCCACAGCAACTCGTAGAGGAAGGTGGGGTGCACGACCTTCTCCACGGTATCCAGCGCCACGCCGCCGATCGGGTCGCTCAGCCCGGTCGACGGGTCCACCCGCGGGTAGATCTCCAGGCCCCACGGGACATCGGTCTCCCGGCCGTAGAGTTCCTGGTTGAAGTAGTTGCCCAGCCTGCCCACGGCCTGCGCGACCACGATGCCGGGGGCGACCGCGTCGGCCACGGCGGGCAGCGGGATTCCCTTCCGGCGGCAGGCGATCCACGCACCGACCCCACCGAGCGCGATCGCACCCCAGATACCGAGCCCGCCGTCCCAGATCTTCAGTGCGTCGAGCGGGTTCCTGCCCTCGCCGAAGTAGAGCTGGTAGTCGGTGATGACGTGGTACAGGCGGCCACCGATGAGCCCGAACGGCACGGCGAACACGGCGATGTCGATGATGGCGCCCTTGGTGCCGCCACGCTGCATCCAGCGGCGCTCACCCCACCAGATCGCGATGACGATACCGGCGATGATGCACAGCGCGTAGGCGCGGATCGGGATCGGCCCCAGTTGCCACACCCCGCGGTCGGGGCTCGGGATGTTGGCGAGGAAGGCTGCGGTCGCGGAATGCACGGGGTCACCGTAGCGCGCTCCGCCACCCTCCCCCGGCCCGGTGCCCTGAACGTGGCTTTCGCAGCGTTGAACGTCGCGAACGTGGCGTTTGGGACGTCTGACGTCCTGAACGCCACGTTCAGGGCCTCTTGCTCAGCGGGTGCGGACGCCGTCGGCGAGCTCGGCGGAAAGGGTACGCACGGCCTCCGCGCCCTCGGCGGCCTTGGTGACCAGGGCCGAACCCACGATCACCGCGTCGGCGAAGCCGGCGACCTCGGCGGCCTGCTCGCCCGAACGGACGCCGAGGCCGACGCCGATCGGCAGCTCGGTATGAGACCGCGCGCGACGCACCAGCTCGGCCGCCTGCGTGCCGACGCTGTCCCTGGCACCGGTGACCCCCATGACCGCCGTGGCGTAGACGAAGCCCGAGCAGGACTCCACGGTGTAGGCGATCCGCTCCTCCGAGGAGGAGGGAGCGAGCAGGAAGATCCGGTCCAGCCCGTGCGTGGTGGACGCCGCCAGCCAGTCCCCCGCCTCGTCCGGGGTGAGGTCCGGGGTGATCATGCCGAGGCCACCGGCCGCGGCCAGATCACGGGCGAACGCGTCCACCCCGTAGCGGCGCACCGGATTCCAGTAGGTCATCACCACGGCGCGGCCCCCGTGGGCGGACACCGACTCCACCACCTCGAACAGGTGCTTCAGCCGGAAACCCGCGGTGAGCGCGGCATCGGCCGCCGCCTGGATGGTCGGACCGTCCATCACCGGGTCCGAGTAGGGCACCCCGACCTCGACCAGGTCGGCCCCGCCGTCGACCATCGCGGCGAGCAGGTCCTTGGAGCCCTCGACGGTCGGGTATCCGGCGGGTAGGTACCCCACCAGCGCGCCCCGGTTCTCCGCGCGAGTCTGCTTGAACAGGTCGTCCAGCCCGCTCACAACTTCTCCTCATCCACGAGACCGAAGTACCGGGCGGCGGTGTCCACGTCCTTGTCCCCGCGACCGGAGAGGCTGACCAGGATGTGCGCGCCGGGACCGAGTTCCCGGCCCAGCTTCAGGGCACCGGCGAGGGCGTGCGCCGACTCGATCGCCGGGATGATCCCCTCGGTGCGGGACAGCAGCTGGAACGCATCCATCGCCTCGGCATCGGTGACCGCGCGGTACTCGGCGCGACCGGTGTCCTTCAGCCAGGAGTGCTCCGGCCCCACGCCGGGGTAGTCCAGCCCGGCGGAGATCGAGTACGCCTCGATCGTCTGCCCGTCCTCGTCCTGCAGCAGGTAGGACAGCGCGCCGTGCAGGGTGCCCGGCGTCCCCTCGGTCAGCGTGGCGCCGTGCTCACCACTGTCCACGCCCTTGCCGCCGGGTTCGAGCCCGATCAGCCGGACACCGGGGTCGTCGATGAAGCCGTGGAAGATGCCGATCGCGTTGGAGCCGCCCCCGACGCAGGCCGTCACGGCGTCCGGCAGCCTGCCGGTGAGCTCCAGGATCTGCCTGCGCGCCTCCTCGCCGATCACCTTGTGGAAGTTGCGCACCATCACCGGGAACGGGTGCGCGCCCGCCGCGGTGCCCAGCAGGTAGTGCGTGGTGTCCACATTGGTCACCCAGTCCCGCAGCGCCTCGTTGATCGCGTCCTTGAGCGTGCGTGACCCGGTGTTCACCGGCACGACCTCCGCACCGAGCAACCGCATCCTGGCGACGTTCAACGCCTGCCGCTCGGTGTCCACCTCGCCCATGTAGACCACGCAGTCCAGGTCGAGCAGGGCGCAGGCGGTGGCGGTCGCCACCCCGTGCTGCCCGGCACCGGTCTCGGCGATGACCCGCTTCTTGCCCATGCGCTTGGTGAGCAGCGCCTGACCCAGCACATTGTTGATCTTGTGGGATCCGGTGTGGTTGAGATCCTCCCGCTTGAGGAAGACCCGCGCTCCACCGGCGTGCTCGGCGAACCGCGGTGCCTCGGTGAGCAGCGAGGGCCTGCCCGCGTACCCGGAGAGCAGGCGGGCGAACTCCGCGGTGAACTCCGGGTCGATCCGTGCCTTGTCGTACTCCGCCGCCAGTTCGTCCAGCGCGCCGATCAGCGCCTCCGGCATGAACCGTCCGCCGTACGGCCCGAAGTGGCCGCGCTCGTCCGGATCGTGCTCGCCGTGCGGTGTCGCCGTGTCGGGCGTGTCCTCGCTCACCGGCTCGGCCTCGGACATGCCGGATGCGAACCGGCCGTGACCAGTTTCACCAGCGCGCCCTTCGGGTCGTCCGAGGCGACCAGCCCCTCGCCGACCAGCACGGCGTCCGCGCCGTGCCCGGCGTAGGCCATCAGGTCACCCGGCCCGCGCACCCCGGACTCGGCGATCTTGAGCACCTCCGTCGGCAAGCCGGGGGCCAGCCGGGAGAAGACGTCCCGGTCCACCTCGAGGGTGTGCAGGTTACGGGCGTTGATGCCGATCACCCGGGCCCCCGCTTCCAGCGCCCGGTCGGCCTCCTCGGCGTTGTGCACCTCGACCAGCGCGGTCATGCCCAGGGACTCCACCCGGTCCAGCAACGACACCAGCGCGTTCTGCTCGAGCGCCGCCACGATCAGCAGCACCATGTCCGCGCCGTGCATCCTGGCCTCGTGCACCTGGTACGGGCTGACGATGAAGTCCTTGCGCAGCAAGGGAACATCGACCACGGCACGTACCGCGTCGAAGTCGGCGAGCGACCCGCCGAAGCGGCGCTGCTCGGTGAGCACGCTGATCACCTTGGCGCCGGCCTCCTCGTAGTCCTTCGCCAGCGCGGCCGGATCGGCGATCGACGCGAGGTCACCCTTGGACGGGCTGCGCCGCTTGACCTCGGCGATGACGCCGATGGCCGGGTCGTGCAGAGCCGCCATCGCGTCCCGCGGCGGGGGCGCCTCGGCGGCGCGGCGCTTGAGCTCGTCGAGCGGCAGGGCCGCCTCCCGTTCCGCGAGATCGGCCCGTACGTCGGCGACGATGTCTTCGAGAACGCTCACCGGCATGCCTCGCCGGCGGTCGCGTTCATTGGTTCACTCGCAAGGTGGCTCACAAAAACCTTCCCCTTCCCGCCGAAATGATGCTAACCCGCGTGGACGGCCACGCGGGTGGCGGGTCGAGACTTTCAGCGACCCGCGGTGGGATCCCGGCCGTCGGAGAGTGCATCCCATAGATCGTAATCGTGTTCCGCGGCCGAACGTTTCGCCGCGGGGGCGGAGTATCTGGCGCCCATCCGCGGCATCCGCGTGGCACCGCGCAGGCCGAGCACACCGGCCACGACGACCAGCACGCCACCGAACGCGGCCAGCCCGTGTCCGACGTAGATTTCCGCGACCGGCGCACCATCCGGGTAACCGTCCGTGCGCAGACCGTTCACTGCCACCCAGCAGGCGGCGAGTCCGGCGAGGACGAGAGCGCCACCGAGGACACGTCGCGCCCAGCCACCGGTCGCCACCATGCCGGCCACCCCGGCGAGCGCCAGCACGGCAAGCGGAACCAGCGCACCCGCCGCCTGCGCGCCGGTCTCGGTGTGCAGCACGGTGCCGCGCACCCCGGCGACGCGGTTCTCGGCGAACCAGGCGAGCCGGGACGCCCCCCACAGCGCCGCGGCACCGAGGAGCAGGCCGACCACAACCGTCCATAGTAGACGTTTTCCGGTGGCCGCCGCGGCGGAACGTGTCACTTCAGACACCGGCCGTGTCCGCTTCCGGTTCCAGCGCACCGGCCGGCACCATCGTCGCCGCCGCCGCGACGGCGGACAGCACCGTGCGCGCCTTGTTCAACGACTCGGTGTCCTCGTAGGCGGCGTCGGAGTCGGCGACCACGCCGCCGCCAGCCTGCACGTAGGCGGTCCCGTCCCGCATCAGCGCGGTGCGGATGGCGATCGCGGTGTCCGCGTCGCCCGCGAAGTCGAGATACCCCACCACGCCACCGTAGAGGGCGCGTCGGGTGGGTTCGAGTTCCTCGATCAGCTCCATCGCCCGCACCTTGGGCGCTCCGGACAGGGTGCCCGCGGGGAAGCAGGCGAGTACCGCGTCGAACGCGGTCCTGCCCCCGGCAAGCTCCCCGGTGACCGTGGACACGATGTGCATCACATGGCTGTAGCGCTCGATCTGGAAGAAGTCCACCACGTGCACGCTGCCCGGCTCGCAGACCTTCCCGAGGTCATTGCGGCCGAGGTCGACCAGCATCAGGTGCTCGGAACGCTCCTTGTCGTCGGCGAGCAGCCCCTTGGCAAGCTGGGCGTCCTCGTCCGGGTCCGCGCCGCGCCAGCGGGTGCCGGCGATCGGGTGCGTGCTCGCCTTCCCGTCCCGCACGGTGACCAGCGACTCCGGGCTGGAACCGACGATGTCGAAGCCGTCCATGCGCAGCAGGTACATGTACGGGCTCGGGTTGGAGGTGCGCAGCACCCGGTAGACGTCCAGCGGGTCGGCCCCGGTACGCATCTCGAACCGTTGCGAGGGCACGACCTGGAACGCTTCACCGGCGTGAATGGCCTCCACCGCCTTGTGCACGGCCGCGTGGAAGTCCGCCTCGGTGCGCCTGCGGGTGAACTCGGGCACCGGCCGGTCGAACACCGCGTTGCTGGCGGGGGCCGGCTCGGCGAGCCGCGCGGTCATCCGGTCCAGCCTGCGCACGGCGTCGTCGTAGGCCGCGTCCACCCGCTCCGGCGAGTCGTCCCAGTTCACCGCGTTCGCGATCAGCGTGACGGTGCCCTCGTGGTGGTCGAAGGCGGCAAGGTCGGTGGCCAGCAGCATGGTCAGCTCGGGGATGTCGATGTCCCGCTCGGCGAGTTCGGGCAACCGCTCCACCCAGCGCACCGCGTCGTAGCCGATGTAGCCGACCATGCCACCGGTGAGCGGGGGCATCCCCGGCAGCGGTTCGGTGTGCAGCAGCTCGATGGTCTCGCGCAGCACGGACAGCGGGTCGCCCTCGGTGGGCAGGCCGGCCACCGGGGTGCCGGTCCACACCGCCTTGCCGTCCCGCACGGTCAGCGCCGCGGGGCTGTGCACCCCGATGAACGACCAGCGCGACCAGGACTTGCCGTTCTCGGCCGACTCGAGCAGGAAGGTACCCGGGCGGTCGCCCGCCAGCCTGCGGTAGAGCGAGAGCGGGGTGTCGGCGTCGGCGAGCAGCCGCCGCACCACGGGAATCACCCTGCGCCCCTCGGCCAGCAGGCGGAACTCGCTCCGGCTCGGGCTGACCGCGCCGAGTCCGGCCTTGCGGGGCACACCGGCCGCGGTGCCGGCGGATGGGGAATCGACCATGACGTTCATTGTGCCGCGCATCGCGCCGTCGGGCCGGGGTGGCCGCCTCCCCGCTCAATTCATGTAATGTTGAATTATTGGGCGGCAGCGGTCATCATAAGGACATGAGCTCCGCCAGCGAAACCACGCCGACCAAGCGCCGAGGCAGGCGCCCAGCGGGACAGGACACCCGAGCCGCCCTGCTGGAGGCCGCCCGCGCGGTCTTCGCCGAGACCGGCTACGAGGGCGCGACCGTGCGGGGCATCGCCACCAGGGCCGGGGTGGACGCGGCGATGGTGAACCACTGGTTCGGCAGCAAGGAGGGCCTGTTCGCGCAGGCCGTGCTGGAACTGCCGTTCAACCCGGCCGAGTTGCTGGACACCCTGCTGAGCGGCCCGGTGGAGGAGCTGAGCGAGCGGATCGTGCGGACCTTCCTGACCCGCTGGGACGAGAGCGGGGGTGGGATGTTCGCGGCGCTGGTCCGCAGTGTCGCCGGGCACGAGCAGGTGGCGCAGGTGCTCCGCGAGTTCTTCCTCAACCATCTGTTCACCCGGCTCGCCGACAAGGTCGGTGGCGAGGACGCCCAGTTCCGGGCCACGCTGTGCGCGTCCCAGGTCATCGGCATGGGCATGATCCGCTACGTGGCCCGGTTCGAGCCGCTGGCCTCGACCGACGTCGAGACCATGGTCACCGCCGTGGCCCCCACCCTCCAGCGCTACCTCACCGGCCCGATCGACTGACCGCGCAAATCAGTCCTCGGCGAGCAGGAGGCGGGCACCGGTGTCGAAGCAGGTGCGCGTGCCGGTGTGGCAGGCGGGGCCGGTCTGGTCGACGCGCACCAGCAGGGTGTCGCCGTCGCAGTCGACGCGAACCTCGCGCACGTGCTGGGTGTGCCCCGAGGTCTCTCCCTTCACCCAGAGCCGCTGCCTGCTGCGGGAGTAGTAGGTGGCCCGCCGGGTGGTGAGGGTGCGTTCCAGCGCCTCGTCGTCCATCCAGGCCACCATCAGCACCTCGGCGGTCGCGTGCTCGACGACCACGGCACACACCAGCCCGTCCGGGGTGCGCTTGAGCCGCTCGGCGATCGCCGGATCGAGGATGCTGTCGTCGCGGCTCATGCGCGGTCCTCCCCCAGCACGTAGCGCCGCATCGGCAGCGAGTTGAGCAGCACCCCGGAGTAGACGTACCCGGCGGCCGCCAGGATCGAGAACAGCTTCACCCACAGCATCGCGGCCACCAGCAGGGCGAACACGTGCGCGATGGCGAACAGCACGACCACCACGTAGCCGGTGATCCGGAAGAACGGGTGCCCCCTTCCGATCCCCGCGGCCACGATCCCGCCGAAGAACAGGCTGGTCAGCGGCACCATCAGCCCGCGAGCGGTCGCGCCGACCGCGACCATCATGAACAGCACGAGCAACGCGTACACGACCGGGATGCCGACCAGCAGAGCCATGGTCACCTTCACCTCGGTGGGCGCCTGCCTGCCGCGCGCACTGAGCTTCATCGGACCTCGACTCCTCCCGCCCGCAGCGCCGACTTGACCTCGCCGATCTTCAGCTCGCCGAAGTGGAACACGCTCGCCGCCAGCACCGCGTCCGCCCCGGCACGCACCGCGGGCGGGAAGTGCTCCACCGCGCCCGCGCCACCGCTGGCGATCACCGGTACCCGCACCGCGGCCCGCACCAGCTCGATCAGCTCCAGGTCGAACCCGGCCTTGGTGCCGTCGGCGTCCATCGAGTTGAGCAGGATCTCGCCGACGCCGAGCTCCTCGCCGCGCGCGGCCCACTCGATCGCGTCGATCCCGGTGCCTCGGCGCCCGCCGTGCGTGGTGACCTCGAATCCGGAGGCGGTCGGTTGCCCGCCCGCGGGCACCCGGCGCGCGTCCACCGAGAGCACAACGCACTGTGCGCCGAACCGCCGCGAGGCCTCTCGCAGCAACTCCGGCCGCGCGATCGCGGCGGTGTTGATGCTCGCCTTGTCCGCGCCGGCGCGCAGCAGCCGGTTCACGTCCTCGGTGCTGCGCACCCCGCCACCCACGGTCAGCGGGATGAACACCTGCTCCGCCGTGCGCCGGACCACCTCGTAGGTGGTCTCCCGGTCCCCCGAGGACGCCGTGACGTCCAGGAAGGTGAGCTCGTCGGCGCCCTCGGCGTCATAGGCACGCGCCAGCTCCACCGGGTCGCCCGCGTCCCGCAGGCCGGTGAAGTTGACCCCCTTCACCACCCGACCGGCGTCGACATCGAGGCACGGAATCACTCTCACCGCGACGGACATGCCCGTCAGCGTACGTGGTGCGGCTCCGGCTACCTCGCGGCCGCGGCGAGGAAGGCCCGCCAGGCGGCCCTGGGCACGGTGAGCATCCCCGAGTTCGGCGCCTTGGAGTCCCGCACCAGGGTGCTCGGCTCCCGCCAGCCCACCTCGACACAGGCGCCGTTATTGGTGCTGTAGCTGCTCGTGCGCCAGGCAGTCCCGCCCGGCTCCGGCGTGTGCATGGTGGTCCTCTCGCCGCCCGTAAAGATCGATTGCCCACTCGGCAATCAGCTCCCTCGATTCTCGCTCATCCAGGGCAGTACTGGCGAGGGTCTTCAGCACCAGGCGATGCGCCGCCACCTCCTCTCGCGTCTCCAGGAACAGGCTGGACGTCTCGCTGTCCAGGTAGACCACCGGGGCGAACTCCGCCGACTCGATCAGCATGAACGCCCCGGCGACACCCGCGTGCGCCCCCGCGGCGGCCGGGATCACCCGGACCGTGACGTAGGGCCGCACGGACAGCCGCAGCAGGTGGTGCAGTTGCTCGGACATCACCTCGGCGCCGCCCACCGGAAGGCGCAGCGCGAACTCGTGGATGAAGAACACGAAGTGGCAGCGGCTCGACCGGGACAGCAACGCCTGCCGAGCCAGTCGTGCCCGCACCCTGCTCTCGATCTCGTTGCCGTACCGCTTCCCGCTCAACAAGCGGGACACCCGGCTCTGCGGCCAGCCGAGCAGCCGCCCGGCCTGCTTCCCGTTCAACCCGACCCGCTCCATCGCCGCGCGCAGCCCCTCCCCCAGCTCCCGGCTGCGCACCGTGCTCTCTCGATCGCCCATGGGTCGAAAGTAGACGGTGCACCCCCGGCAACCCGGCAGGAACGCGAGGATTCCACCGGAGCGGACGAGGGGGTGCCCCGCGGGCAACCAATCACCCGGGGAACAGCACCGCCCTGCCCACCGCCACCAGGTCGGCCGCCAGGTGGGGACGGCCGCGTAACGACGCGAGGCGGGTCACGTCGTTCACCATCATGATCGCGGCCTGGACCACCACCCGCGCCTGGTCGGCGTCCAGCGGCCGGACCTCGCGCAGCAACCGCACCCACTCCTCGATACCCGCGCGCTGCACCCTGCGGAACCTGCTGGCCTGCGCCCGCGGAAGGTGGATGCTCTCGCTGACCAGGGTGCCGATCAGGTCGGGATGCTCGAGGGTGACGGCCACGTAGTAGCCCAGCAGCGACTCGAGGCATTCCGCGGGCGTGTCGCCCTCGGCCAGCGAGCGCGCGGTGTAGTGCCGGGTCCACTCCGCTCCCCGCTCCAGCACCGCGGCGAGGATCTCGGCCTTGCCGCCGAAGTGGTGGTACACGCTCGGGCCGGTGATCCCGGCCGCGACACCGATCTCCTCGATCCCCACGGCGGGGTAACCGCGCTGGTGGAACAGCCGGGTGGCCACCGCGATCAGCCGCTCCCGCCGTCCGCCCCGTTCCGGATCGGGCCGGACGGCGGGCGGCGGTTCCCGCTCCGGCGGCCACGGCGAGGTCGCGAGGGCGGCGGTGATCGAGGTGACCAGCAGCGACTCGAACTCCGCCCTGGGCAGTCGCACCGAGTGGTGCGAGGGACTGCCCAGCACCGACAGGGCACACCAGCCGAGGAACTCGGCGTCCTCCCTGCGCAGCTCCGGGCGCGCCATCCGGGTCAGCGCGGCCAGCGCCGCGACGATCCTGGTCAGCCTGCGCAGCACCTCGCCGCGGTCGGCGCCACCGAGGTTGCGTACCTCGCGCTGCCACAGGGCCGGCACGCCGCGACGGTCCAGCGCGAGGGCGGTCAGGGTGCGCACGAAGCCGTCCACCGTGCGCTGTTCCGCGGACAACGTTGTCAACCGGTCCTCGACCAGCTCCAACCCCTCGAACAGCACGCGCACCAGCAGGTCGTGCTTGCTGCGGAAGTGCCGGTAGATGGCGGTGGAGCTGATCCCGACCTCGGCGGCGACCTCGCCGAGCGAGGTGGCGTGGTACCCCTCGCGCAGGAACAGCGCACCGGCCACCCACAGGATCTGCTCCTTGCGGTCGCGGGGTCGCTTACGCCGATCGGCCGTATCCGGCTGCGACACGATCGGGCGAGCGTCCACCGTCATATTGTCCAGCGCGCATCGATCCGGCCTCAAGCACACCTTCGGGGCACGGCAGGATACGACGTTCGGCCGTTCCGGTGACCCGGTTGATCTTCTAGCGTGCCCGGCATGTGGGGACGGCGGGTTACCGTGGCAATGGTCGGTGTGCTCACGATGGTGGCCGCGGCGCTGAGCGCCCCGGCGGCGCAGGCGGGGCCCGATGCCGCCAGGGTGGTGCCGATCGAGGTCACCGGCGACCCGGCAAAGCGGTTCAACCTGGTGATCCTCGGGGACGGGTACACCGCGGCCGAGATGCCGGAGTTCCGCGAACACGTGAACCGGCACCTGAACGTGCTGTGGACGATCGAGCCGTTCAGCTCCTACCGCAACTACCTCAACGTGTACGCGGTGGAGATCGACTCGGCGGAGTCCGGCGTGGACTGCGATCCCGGGCTGGACGCGCCGCGCAGGGACACCCCGCTGAACATGGGTTTCTGGGGCGGCTGTAACCCCGACAGCGTGCGGCGCCTGCTCACCGTGGACCACACGGCGGCCACGCGGTACGCGAACCTGATCGGGGGCACCACGGAGGCCAACCGGCAACTGCTGGCCATCGGCAACAGCGACACCTACGGCGGCGCGGGTGGGGCCTACGCCACGGCTTCCGGCGGGAACGCGCTGTCCTCGCTGATCACCCCGCACGAGCTGGGCCACTCGCTCGGCGGGCTGCAGGACGAGTACGACTACTACCAGCGTGGGGTGCGCGGGGGTACCTACACTGGCGGGGAGCCGGGTTCGGCGCACCACACCGTGCTCACCGAGGATGAGATGCGCGAGCAACGGGCCAAGTGGTGGCGCTGGCTCGGGGAGCCGAGCGAGTCCGGCGGGGTCATCGGCGCCTACGAGGGCGGCCTGTACAGCAGCCGGGGCGTGTGGCGGCCGAGCAGGCACTCGATGATGAAGTCGCTGGGCTACTACTTCGACCAGGTGTCGAGGGAGCGGATGACCCAGCGGATCTCGGCGAAGGTGAACATCCTCCCCGAGGGGACACCCACCGCCGAGCCGATCGGCGCCGACCGGGTGGTCTGGGTGCGGACCCCGCATCCGGTCGGGCACGAGCTGAACGTCACCTGGACCCTGGACGGCACCGAGGTGCCCGCGGGCAACGCGCGCAGCCTCGACCTCGGCGAGCTGGACCTGGCCCCCGGCAGGCACACGCTCACCGCGACCGTGGCCGACCCGACCGAGTTCGTGCGCGACCCGGCGATCCGGTCCTCCCCCGCGCTGACCCGCGACCGGAGCTGGACCGTGGACACCGCGTTGACCACCCCGCCGGAGCCGACCCCGGCGGCCTTCACCGGCTCCACCCCGACCGGCGAGCCGGTGGGCGCCGAGGAGGTGGTGCACGTGGACACCACCCACCCGCCGACGCGGCGCCTCGAGGTCGCCTGGACCGTGGACGGGCAACCGGTGCCCAACCCCGGTAACGACCTGGACCTCGACCTCGCCGGACTGTCCCTCGATTCCGGCGCCCACACCGTGACCGCAACGGTGTCCGGTCCGGACGGTTCGGACAGTCGTATGTGGACGGTGGACGCGACCGATCCGGTTGCGGAGTACCGGCTGTCCGAGTCGGTACTGACCGTGCGCAAGCCGGGCAAGCCCGCCGAGTACATCTTCAACGGCCCGTTCACCATGGACCTCACCGCGAGCGACGACACCGAAGGGCACGTGGTGCGCGAGTTCCGCACCGACGGCGACGGTTGGTACAACTACTTCGGCTGGCCGACCGACCCGGACGCGCCGTTCCGGTTCACCGCCGAGGGCACCGTGATCGACGACCTGGTGTACGGCAAGCTCGGCACGCCGCGCCTGGTGCCATGGGACGACGTGCCGCCCGGCTACGGCAGGCACACCATCGAGTACCGGGCGATCGATCCGGCCGGTAACCGGGGGCGGGCGCGCGAGTTCGTGGTGACCCTGCTGCCGGAGCCGCCCGCCTGCACCTCCACCGTCACCGGGCGGTATGCCGGGCCGCTGCTGGTGACCTCGGGGGTGACCTGCCTGGGCGGGGCACGGGTGGCCGGTCCGGTCACCGTCCGCCCCGGAGCCTCGCTCGTCGCCACCGACGCCACGCTCACCGGGCCGGTGCGGGCTTCCGGCGCCGCCAGCGTGCAGCTCCTGCGGACCTCGGTGCGGGGCCCGGTGCGCCTCGCCGGGGGTACCAGCGATGTCACCGTGATCGGCAGCAGGCTGCTCGGCCCGGTGGCGCTGACCGGAAACCGGGGTCCGGTGCTGGCCGGCAGCACCGTCCACGGGCCACTGCACTGCGCGGGCAACGAGTCCGCCCCGGACACCTTGCGGGCGCCCAACACCCTGTCCGGCCCGGCCACCGGTCAGTGCGCCGGCCTGGGCTGATCCGCGGCAACCACTACGATAGTCCGATGGGAGCAGAACTCGATCGGCTGGCTGCCGAGAAGTACCTGGTGCTCACGACGTTCCGGAAGAGCGGTGTCGCGGTGCCCACGCCCGTGTGGGCGGCACGCGACGGGGACGAGCTGGTCGTGTGGAGCGCGCGCAAGGCGGGCAAGGTCAAGCGCATCCGCAACAGCGGCCGGGTCGAGCTGACCGCCTGCGACGCGCGGGGCAAGCGCACGCACGGCGGCACCGTGCCCGGCACCGCGCGGCTGCTGGACGACGAGGGCAGCCAGCGTGCGCGGGACACGATCAAGCGCAAGTACGGGCTGGTCGGGCACGTGAGCATGTTCTTCAGCGAGCTGCGCGGCAAGGACCGCACGATCGGTATCGCCGTGACGCTCGAGGAGTAGTCCCGGCTACGCGCCCGCCACGGCGGCGAGGGCCTCGGGCAGGGTGAACGCGCCCGCGTAGAGGGCCTTGCCCACGATGGCGCCCTCCACGCCGTCCCTGGCCAGGGTGGCCAGCGCCCGCAGGTCATCCACACTGGACACACCGCCGGAGGCGATCACGGCGGCGTCGGTGCGCGCGGTGACCTCACGCAGCAGGTCCAGGTTCGGGCCACGCAGGGTGCCGTCCTTGCTGACGTCGGTCACCACGTACCGCTGCGCGCCGTCGGCGTCCAGCCGGTCGAGCACCTCCCACAGGTCCCCGCCGTCCCGGGTCCAGCCGCGGGCGGCGAGCCGGTGGCCGGCCTCGGTGATCCGCACGTCCAGCCCGATCGCCACCCGGTCACCGTGCGTGGCGACGACCTTCGCGCTCCACTCCGGGTCCTCCAGCGCCGCGGTGCCCAGGTTCACCCTGCGGGCGCCGGTGGCCAGCGCCGCGGCCAGCGAGTCGTCGTCCCGGATGCCACCGGACAGCTCGACCTGCACATCCAGCTTGCCGACGACCTCGGCGAGCAGCTCCCGGTTGCTCCCCCGGCCGAAGGCGGCGTCCAGGTCGACCAGGTGGACCCACTCGGCGCCGTCCCGCTGCCAGGCGAGCGCTGCTTCCAGCGGTTCGCCGTAGGTGGTCTCGGTGCCGGCCTCGCCCCGGACGAGGCGGACGGCCTGACCGTCGGCGACGTCGACGGCGGGTAGGAGCGTGAAAGTCACGGGGCCACTATAAGAGCCGGCCGGGCGGCCCGCTCACAGGGTGCGCAGCCAGTTCGCCAGGACGTGGGCACCCTCGTCCCCGGACTTCTCCGGGTGGAACTGGGTGGCCCACAGCGGACCGTTCTCCACGGCGGCAACGAAGTCCTCGCCATGGTGCGACCAGGTGACCCTGGGCGAGCGGCCAGGCAGCGCGGAGTCCAGCTCCCAGCCGCGCGCGGCGTAGGAGTGTACGAAGTAGAACCGGGCTTCGGCGTCCAGACCGGCGAACAGCTCCGAATCGGCGGGGGCGCGCACGGTGTTCCAGCCCATGTGCGGCAGCACGTCCGCGTGCAGCCGGTCCACGGTGCCCGGCCACTCGCCGGTTCCCTCGGTCTCGACGCCGTGTTCCACGCCACGCTCGAACAGGATCTGCATGCCGACACAGATGCCGAGCACCGGGCGACCGCCTGCCAGCCTGCTGCCGATGATCTTCTGGCCACCCACCGCGAGCAGCCCTTCCATGCAGGCGGCGAACGCGCCGACCCCGGGGACCACCAGGCCGTCCGCCTCCAGCGCGGTATGTGCGTCCGCCGTCACCTCGACCTCGGCACCGGCGCGCCGCACGGCACGCTCGGCGGAACGGAGGTTTCCGGAGCCGTAGTCCAGGATCACGACGGAAGTCACCCCCTCAGCCTATGCCACCGCCCTTCTGAGCAGGGGGAGGGCGGCCGCGGCGAGGGCACCGAGGAGCGCGAAGGCGAGACCGAAACTGGTACCGGCCACCACGGCGCCGACGGCGACCGCGCCGAGGCCCTGGCCCGCGTCGAAGGCGACGTTCCACACCACGCTGGCCGGACCGGCCGGGGACCGGGTGAACATCACCACCAGTGCGTCGTTCTGCACCACGCCGAACCCCGCGCCGAACACGGCCACCGCCAGGACCGCCAGCGGGGCGTTCGAAGTCGTGGCGGCGAAACCGAGCAGTCCCACCGCGACGGTCACCAGTGCCGGCGCCAGCATCCGGCCCGCGACCACCATCCGGTTGCCCACCACGCCGGCGAGCCAGCGGGCCACCATCGCGGTACCGGCCACCAGCAGCAAGGCGATCGCGCCGGAGCCGCCGAGCACGATCGGCAGGAAGGTCGCCAGCGCGCCGTAACCCACCGAGCCGAGCAACATCACCACCCACGGTCGCCAGATCAGTGCCACTGTGGACAGCCAGCGGGTGCGCTCGCCTTCCCGGGGAAAAACCGTGGGTAGCAGGGCGACTCCGGCCAGGCTGACCAGCGGGATTCCTGCGGCGATCAGGAACACCGGGCGGAACCCCCAGTCCTGCGCCAGCCACGCGCCGGCCGGGAGGCCGATCAGTTGCGGCAGGCCGGTCGCGAGGCCGTAGAGGCCGGAGCCGCCGGCGATCGCGTCCTTCGGCAGCAACTCGGCGATCAGTGCGCTGCCACAGACCGTCACCAGGCCGAAACCCAGTCCGCGTGCCAGGGAGATGGCCAGCACCGCCCAGGACACATCCGCAAGGGGCAGCAGCAGGGCCGGCAGGCCCAGCAGCCCGGTGCCCAGCAGCAACGCGGGTTTGTAGCCGTACACGCGGACCACGGCGGGCACCGCGAGCTGGGCGAGCACCGTGCTGGCCATGAACACCCCGGTGGTCGCCCCGGCCACCGCCTCGCCTCCGCCGCTCGCGATCACCCACAGTGGCAGGACAGGCAACAGCAGCGCGAAGCCGCTCATCATCGCGACTGTGGCGATCAGCAGGAGCCGGAAGTCACGGTGGCGGAGCGGGGACACCTGTCCTTTCTAGCGCGTCCGGCGGCCCGCTCCGGTACGTGGGCGGCAAACTCGCGGACGGGAGCGGCAAACTCACGCGCGTGGGCGGCAAACTCGCGGACGTGGAGAGCAAACACGACTAGGGGAGGAAGGCGCGGACGCTCGCGGCGAGGGAGGCCTCGTCGAGGCCGTGGGCCCGGTCGTGGTCGGACATCTCGCCGTACATCCGCACCTCGCTGTCCCTGCGCACGCCGAGGGAGCGCAGGCGGTGCGGGGTTGTGGACAGTGCCTCGGTGACGAGATGGGCGGAGGTGCCCGCGAGGTAGGGCTCCACCAGCACCACATCGGCCGGTCCGGAACCGACCGCCGCGCGCAGCCCGGCCGCGTCGAAGGGGCGGACGGTCGCGGCGTACAGCACGGTGACGTCCAGCCCCGCGGTCGCCGCGAGCACCCGGTCCAGCATCGGCCCGACCGCGAGCACCACGCCCGCGCCGCCCCGGCGGATCACCTGGAATCCCGTGCCGTGGTGGGGTTCGGCGTTGACCGCCGCGGACAGCCGCAGGTACACGGTGCCGTTTCCGGGCAACGCGTCCAGCAGCAGCCTGCGTGCCTCCTCCGGATGCCCCGGCACGTGCACCGTCCAGCCGGGCACCGTGTCGAGCAGCGCGACATCGGCGGGCGACTGGTGGGTGCGGCCCTCGGTGGACATGTCGTAGGAGGCGCCGGAGGACACCAGCACGGCGCCAACGCCCTGGTGTGTCAGGTCGAGTTTGACCTGCTCGTACGGGCGCTCCACCAGGAAGGAAGGGAAGGTGTGCGCTACCGGCCGCAGCCCGGACAGCGCCAGCCCGCCGGTGACGCCGATCAGCAGTTGCTCCCGGATCCCGACGTTGATCACCCGGTCCGGATGCCGGACCGCGGCGTCCTCGAGCTGGGCGGCCGAGATGTCGGCCAGCACGACGGCCAGCCGGGGGTCGGCGTCCAGCTCCGCGCCGACGGTGGACAGGAAGGTCTCCCGCATGGTTTGCATGGACTCAGCCCTTCGGTTCGACGGTGGCCACCACGGCCAGCGGCCGTGCCGTGTTCGGTGCGGTGAACGCCCGGTACAACGCCTCGTGGTCCCGGCCGTCCACGGTGCGGGTCTCCCAGCCCTCCACCGCGAACCGCCGCTCGATGCCGCCGGGCCAGCCATGGGTCGCGGAGTCGTTGTCGATCACCACGGCGGTCAGCCGGTCCAGCGCGGCACGCCCGGCCAGCGCGATCGCCTCGTGGTTGGACCCCTCGTCCAGCTCGGCGTCCCCGAGCAGAACCACCACCCGCGAGGTGGTCAACCGTTGGGCACGCAGGCCGAGCGCGGTGCCGACACCCAGCGGCAGGCCGTGCCCGAGTGAGCCGCTGCCGATCTCCGCTCCGGGCACCAGGGTGCCGTCCGGATGCGTGCCGAGCCTGGACCGCGCCGAGGTCCAGCCGGTGAGCTCGCCGGGATCGAGGAACCCCTTCGCGGCCAGCACGGCGTAGTAGGCCATCGGCCCATGCCCCTTGGACAGCAGGAAACGGTCCCGCCCGGGGTCCTCGGCGGTCTCGGGGGTCACGTTGAGCACCCGGTCGTAGAGCACCCACAGCACATCCAGCGTGGAAGTGGCCGCGGCGGTGTGCTTCTCGTCTCCGGTCAGCAGCGCCATCAGGCCGGGCAGGTCCGCGAAACCCGGCGAGGGTGGCGCCGGTGTCCCGGGGATGAGGTATCCGGTAGTAGTCATGCCCTCACGTTGCAACCTCGACTTAGGTTGAAGTCAAGGTAGGCTGACGGCGTGACGAAGCTTGCCGACCACCTCAGCATCGGCCAGGTCTCGCAGCGTAGTGGCGTACCACACACCGCACTGCGCTTCTACGAGGACCGCGGCCTCATCTCCGCCGAGCGCTCCGCGGGCAACCAGCGCCGCTACCCCCGTTCCGTGCTGCGCCGGATCGCCTTCATCCGCGCCGCCCAGCGGGTCGGGCTGAGCCTGGAGGAGATCAGCGAGGCACTGTCCACCCTGCCCCGCGACCACGCGCCGACCAAGGCCGACTGGACGCGGCTGTCCAAGAACTGGCAGGCCGAGCTGGACGCGCGCATCGACGCCCTGCAACGCCTCCGCGACCGGCTGACCGGATGCGTCGGCTGCGGCTGCCTGTCCCTGCGCGCCTGCTCGCTGCACAATACCGACGACCAGATGGCCCGTTTCGGCCCTGGCGCCCGGTTACTCAAACCGGCCACCGAGGGCGGCCATTAATCCACTATTCATCCCCGCTCCACAAGAACACCACGAACATCAGGCACGTCGAGTCCTGTGCACTCCCCTCGCTGATCGGTGCCCTGGTTCACATCGTGGACCCGTTGCTTTTTGTCCGGCCACCTGAATAGTCTTCACTTACCTCACGGGAACCCTGCGGCAGCGGTCGAGGCACAAAACCCCTGCGGATCAATAAAACGTAAACAATAGCCGCCTACCCCGCGGGGTCCCACGGACACCGATGTCCGAATTGTTCTCGATTACAGCAATTCCCTACTTTCGGTGGAACGAGGACAGCGGATGAGATTCACCGAGATTTCCGACTACCAGGTCCGGCCGGGGCGGCTCACCGAGTGGCGGCCACGGGCCGAGGAGGCCGCGTGGGTGGACGACCCCAGGCCGCCCTCCTACGTTCAGGAGGCGCACCTGCGCAACGCGCGTGCCCAGCGGGACAGCGGGCGGGGCACCCCCACCTGGCTGGCTACTGCCTTCGAGTTGCCGGGCAGGCTGGACCCCGAGGCACTGGAATCCGCCCTGCTGGCCTGGACCGACCGGCACGAGACCCTGCGTAGCAGCTTGCGCTGCGTGCCCTCCCCGCGTGGCGGGACCGATCTGCGCCGCCGCACGCTGGCCGGCGGGGCGGTGTCGATCGAGCGGCGGCTCATCGGCGAGGTCGCGCGTGCCGACGAGGTCGGCAAACATGTCGAGGAACTGTTCGACCATGCGACGAGCCCGCTGGACTGGCCGCCGTACGTGTTCGTGACCGTGGAGCGGCCGGACTCCTCGACCATCTACCTCGGCCTGGACCACACCAATGTGGACGGTTACTCGATACTGCTGATCGCGCACGAGATTCGTGAACTCTACGCGGCGGCCGTCGCGGGCGACCGGGCCGAGCTGGCGGAGACCGGAAGCTATCTGGAGTTCAGCAGGCTGGAACGGGACGAGGCGAGCGTGATCGGTGGCGAGCACGAGACCATCGCCGCCTGGCGGGAGTTCGTGCGGACCGAGGGCGGTGAGCTACCCGCGTTCCCGCTCGCGGTCGGCGGCAGGCAGGAGGTGCCGGTGCCGCAGAGCAGCACCTGCACCTGGCTGCTCGACCCGGACCAGGCCGACTCGTTCGAAGCCGCCTGCCGCAAGGGTGGGGAGGGCTTCTTCGCCGGCGTACTCGCCTGCCTCGGCATCGCCGGGCACGAGG
Organism: Amycolatopsis cihanbeyliensis; assembly: GCF_006715045.1. Lineage (GTDB taxonomy): Bacteria > Actinomycetota > Actinomycetes > Mycobacteriales > Pseudonocardiaceae > Amycolatopsis > Amycolatopsis cihanbeyliensis. The sequence continues at coordinate 2,091,047 of NZ_VFML01000001.1, forward strand.
TCAGCGGCAGGCCGTCCTTCCGTGCGCTCGCGCCGTTCCACACCCGCAGCGAAGCGCGGTGGGCGGCCTCCCTCGGCTGGTACATCGGGCTGATTCCGCTGCATATCCGGGTGGCGGGCGAGGGGAACTTCCACAACCTGACCAGGTCCGCCGCCGCGGCGGCGCGGGACCGGCGCCCGATGGCGAAGGTGCCCTTCGCCAGGGTGTGCGAGGTGCTCGATCTCCCGCTGGAGCCGAGATTCGTCGTATCCTATATGGACATGCGGCGCACACCGGGCGCGCGGGAGTGGCGGGAGTGGAACACCTGCGCCTTCCACAGCAGGATGACCGGATCGGACGAGGTCTATGTCTGGATCCACCGTAACCACGAAGGCGTCTACGTGACCTGCCGGTACCCGGACACCGAGGCGGGCAACCGCAACGTCCTGCGCTATATCGGGCACCTGCGCAGGGTCATCGACGAGATCGCGGCACGCGGTAGCTACGCCATCGCCGGGCTGCCCGCCATCCCGCCCGCCGATATCGCCATTCACTGGTAGCCCGCTCCGCCCACCGGCACAGCGACGCGAAAGGAACACACCATGTTGATGACGCCGATCCTCGGCTACGAGCCGAGACCGGGCCGCCTCGTCGAATGGACCCTCGACGAGCGGACGCTGGCCGCCGCCGAGGTCGCGCCGGCACACCCGTCCCCGCCCTCCTACGTTCAGGAACGCCACATCCGGCGGGCACTGGCCAACGAGGAGTCCGGCACGGTGCAGTCGCCGTGGCTGGCCACCGTGTTCGACCTGCCGGGAAGGCTGGACACCGCGGCGATGGGTGCCGCGATCGAGAAGTGGATCCGCCGGCACCCCACCCTGCTGACCTGGTTCGGGGTGGAGGGTGACGACCTGCGGCGGCACGCCGTGCCCGCGGACACCCTGTCCCTGCACACCACCGAGATCGGCGAGTTCAGCGAGGCCGCCGCGATCCGGGAGTACCTGCTCGACCGGTTCGATGTGGAAACGAACCCGTTGCGCTGGCCGCCTTTCGTGTTCGGCACGATCCTGCGGGAAGATTCGTCCACTGTGTACTTCGCGGTGGATCACTCGCACTCCGACGGCTACTCGATCATCCTGGTCTTCGACGAGCTGCGCACCCTGTACCAGGCCGAGTTGGACGGCACGGAAGCCGAGCTGCCGGAGGTGGGTAGTTATGTCGACTTCTGCCGGCTGGAGCGCGAGCGCGCCGCGCGGATCACCGCGAACTCACCCGCCGTGCACAGGTGGTTGGAGTTCTGGCTCGCGGGCGGCGGGCAGCCGCCGAGGTTCCCGCTGGATCTCGGGGTCACGGCGAACGGCAGCTACCCCGCCGTGCCGTTCGAGATCGACCTCTTCGACGCGGCCGAGGCGGACACGTTCGCCACGGCCTGCAAGGACCTCGGTGGTGGTTTCTCGGCGGGCCTGCTGGCCGCGATCGGCATCACCAACCGCGAGCTGGCCGGTCAGGACGACTATCGCGGGCTGGCCGTTGTGCACACCCGGGACGAGCCCCGCTGGGCCGCGACGCAGGGCTGGTTCATCAACCTCGTCCCGGTGCGGTTCCCGGTGAGCGGCCGCTTCGACGAGGTGATCGGGCAGGCCCAGTCGGCTTTCTCCGCGGCGCGGGAACTGGCGGGCGTGTCCGTGCATCGAGTCGCGGAGGTGGTCAGCGAGGGGCTGAACACCGGAGCCGATCCGCGCGCCGTGCTGCCGATGGTCTCCTACATCGATACCAGGGTGGCGCCGGGCTCGCGGGACTTCGAGCAGGCCGACTGCCGGGTACTCGGCGGCCCGGGGGACAGTCACGACGTACCGATCTGGGTCAACCGGTTGTGGGGCCGCACCTACCTGAAGGCAAGCTACCCGGACACCCCGCGGGCGCGGGCGAACGTGCCCCGCTACCTGGAGCACCTGCGCGAGGTGCTGCGCGCCGTCGTGCGCACCGGGGGCTACCGGGTCGGTGAGCTGGAGCCGACGGCGGCCGGCGGGTAGATGCGGGTCACCACGATCGAGCACTACACCCCGGAACCGGGCGAGGTGATCGAGTGGTCGGCCACCCCGGCCACGCGCGCCGCGGTGACAACCGCGGCGCGCAGCCCGATCCCGCCCTCGTTCAACCAGCGGTTCCACTTCGAGACCGCCCGGCGCCGCGACCCCGGGCCGGGCACCTGGCTGGCGCTGGCCTTCGACCTGCCGGGGCGGGTCGACCCCGCGGTGCTGCACGACGTGTTCGAGTACTGGCTCCGCCGGCACGAGACCCTACGCAGCGGCTTCCACGCGCGGACGGGCGAGATCGAACGCTTCGTACTGCCACCCGAGCGCGTCGCCCTCGACCGGGAACACCTCGGCGAGTTCCCGACCGCGGACGGGCTGCGGGCGCACCTGCGGGGGCGGCTGGACGCCGTGTGCCGCCCCACCCGCGACTGGCCATCCTCTCTGCTGGCTGCGATCCTGCGACCGGATCGCAGCACGGTTTTCTGCGGGTTCGACCACCGCGACGTGGACGGCTACTCGCTGGCCATCGCCGTGCACGAACTCCAGGAGCTCTACCGGCCCGGCTCGGCCGAGCTACCGGAACCGGGCAGCTTCCTGGACTTCTGCGCCGCGGAGCAGGCCGACCCGGTGCCCGACCCCGAGCACGAGGTGGTGCGGGCCTGGGACGAGTTCCTCGCCGCCTGCGGCGGGACGCCCCCCGCCTTCCCGCTCGAGCTCGGGGTGGAGCCCGGGCAACCGGTGGCCCAGGCCGCCGACTGCCGCCCGCTACTGGACGCCGGCGGCGCGGCCGAGTTCGAACGGGCCTGCCGTGCGCTCGGCGGCAGCATGTTCACCGGTGTGCTGACCGCCACGGGCCTGGCAGCCCGGCGGCTCGGTGCGGGCGGGGTGGTACGGCTGCTCACCCCGATGCACACCCGCACCGATCCGCGCTGGGAGAACGCCATCGGCTGGCTCACCACGGTCGCCCCGATGGCACTCGATGTCCGAAGTGGACGATTTTCCAGCGCGCTACCGCTGGTGCACCGGGAGTTCCGCGAGGCGCTCGACCTCGGCCGGGTCCGGGCACCGCTGGTGCTGGCGGCGCTCGGACCGCGGTTCCGGCGCGGCAGCGACGACGTGTTCATGGTGTCCTACACCGACTACCGTCGATTCCCGGGATCGGCGCGACACGTCGAAGCGAATGCCCAGCACATCAGCAACGTCACGGTGGCCGACGACGCCCAGTTCTGGGTGTCCCGCACGCACGAGGGACTCTTTCTCCGCTCGCGCTACCCGGGCACCGACCTCGCGACCCGGCAGGTCACCGCGTTCACCGACACCCTCGCCCGGCTCCTGGCCGTGCCGGGATGAGTCAGCGGGAACACGGGGCCGTGGAGCCACGGTGGAACACCCCGGCACAGGCGGGTGGCGGTTTGTCCCCCTCGTGCAACATGTGGTCCGGGTAGACGTTGTAGCCGATCCCGCAGTCGCAGAAGCCTCCGCGATCCTGCAATTCCCGTTCCAGTCCCCGGCCATCCGGGGCGCAGGCGTCGCGCCAGTGTTTCGCCCAGCGCAGCGTGTTGTCGCAGCCGAACTCGTCCAGCATCCTGCTCACGTAGCAGGGCAGGCATTCCCGCTCGAGCCGGCGGGTCAACTCCCCGCCCGCGGCTTCCAGGTACGCCTCGGCTTCGGTGGCCGCGGTGGCTGCGGTGGTGTTCTCGTCTCGCATGATGTTCTGTAGGGTCTCACCGCGCATGACATGTTGATCTTGCGTGACCTGCGGTTTCTCGGTTGTCTCACCGCGATGTCACCCCGGATCAGTCCCAGATCCGTGGCATTTCTCCGGCTGCACGCCGGACGTATCGCGTGCAGTGGCGGTCGGCAAAGAGGATTCAGATCATCTCCTTGGTCATGTCCGGCCAGGTGAAGGCGTCGCCATCCGTGACAGGGACGGCGTCGTGGAACCGCGCGATAGGAGAAGCGTGGCCGCTCCGGCGCACCTTCTGGTAACGTCATGTTTCTAGAAACATACTGTTACTGAATGGGTGGCGGGGTTGTCCAGGTTGACGCGGGCGCAACAGCAGCAACGCACGCACCAACGGTTGCTGAAGGCGGGGCGGGCGGTGTTCGTGCGACGCGGTTTCCTCGCCGCAACGGTGGAGGAGATCGTGGCTGAGGCCGGCTACACGCGAGGTGCGCTGTACAAGCACTTCGGTGGCAAGGAGGGCCTGTGGCTGGCGATCACCGAAGCCCAGGCCGAGGAACACCTGCTGCACCTCGGGGATCGTCTCGACAACGCGTCCGATCGCGACGAGCTGATCGCAGCGCTGATTCCCGGCGGGTCAGCGTTCGGCGAGGACGAGCCCCGGTGGAGCGTGGCTGCCTACGAGTTCGTCGCCTGGATAGCCGATCAGCCGGAACTCTCCGCCACCGTGGTCACCGCCCAGCGACTCCGTGAGGAGCGGATCGTCGAGATGCTGGAGCGCAACTGCGCCCGCCTCGGCATCCAGCCCGCCATGCCGTTGCCGCAGGTAGTTGTGCTGGTCGGCGCACTCGGCGGCAGTCTCGCCCTGCGTCGCGCGGTCGATCCGGCCACCGACGTGCGGACCATCGGAGCCGGTGTCATCGCTGCCGTGTTCCCGATGCCGTCAGAGAAAGGAACATCGTGAGCGTCCAGTTCGCCTGCAATGGTGACATCGAGATCGCCTACGAAACGTTCGGTTCCGCGCCCGGCCGCCCGCTGCTGCTGCTTCACGGTGCCGGGGCACCGATGCTGGGCTGGCCGGAGGCGTTCTGCGCGGCGCTGGTCGAGCGGGGCTTCCACGTCGCCCGGTGCGACAACCGGGACGCCGGTCGTTCCTCCCGCGCGACCCGGCCCTACACCGTCGCGGACATGGCCACCGACGGGTCGTCCGTACTGGACGCGCTGCACTGGCCCGCCGCACACATCGTCGGCATGTCCCTCGGCGGGATGATCGGCCAGGTCATGTCCGCGCGACACCCGGACCGGGTGCTGAGCCTGACCTCGATGTGCTCGGCGCCGGACGCGTCTATGTGGCGGACCAAGATCAGCGTACTGTTGCGGTTCTTGGCGCTGAACTGCCGGAAACCGTCCGGACCGGACGCCGCCGGCGAGCGAATGGTCAAACTCCACCAGCTCGTCGGCTCGACCGGCTACCCGCAAGACGAGGACTGGATACGTCGAATCGGCCGCGAAGCCCACGCACATCGCACCGACTTCGCCGCCGCCCGCCGCCAGGCCGCCGCGGCCCGTGCCTCCGGTAACCGGCGGGCGGAACTGTCCACGATCACAGCACCCACCCTCGTACTCAGCGGAGACGCTGACCCGTTGCAACCACCGCGAGCGGGAAAAGCGACCGCCGACGCCATCCCAGGAGCGCGATTCGTCAGCTACCCCGGCATGGGCCACGATCTGCCACCCGCATTATGGCCCGCGATCATCGACGACATCGACGACATCGCCACGACCCGGACCGGCCGCTGACAGACAAATCCTCATCGCGATGTCGCATATAAAACCCATACGGCACCGCTCGTCAGATTACGACATAAGCCGCGAGACCCTACACATCTTGTAGGGTCTCATCGTTGGCGCCATATCGATCTTGATTGGCCTGCGGTTTTCCTGTTGTCTCATGGCGATGCCATAAAGATCATTCTCAAATTCGTGGCATTCCATGATTGCGATCGCGGCGAACTCTGTTTCCTATGCCATATCTCGGTTGACGACCTCGGGATGATCGTCGGCGTGAAGATGCACGCGGATGAGGTAGACATCGACGAGTCGCTCGTGCGCCGGTTGGTGGCCGGGCAGTTCCCGGAGTGGGTGGGCCTGCCGATCGAACTGGTGGCGTCGTCAGGCACGGACAACGCGATGTTCCGGCTGGGCACCGACCTGGCCGTGCGGATGCCTCGCATGACGGGTGCGGCGAAGGACGTCGCAGCGGAGCAGAAGTGGGTGCCGCTGTTGGCGCCGCACCTGCCGGTCGCGGTGCCGACGCCGGTCGCGTGCGGCGAGCCGGCGGAGGGTTATCCGTACCAGTGGACGGTATGCCGGTGGCTGCCGGGCACCAATCCTGCCGTGGACGACCTTGCATCACCCGAGCAACTGGCTAGGGATCTCGGGGCGTTCATCGTTGCGCTGCGGTGCGTCGACCCGGTCGACGCACCGCCCGCGGGCCGTGGTGTGCCGCTGGCGACGCGGGACAAGTCGACCAGGGCGGCCATCGCCGCGTCGGATGGGCTTATCGACACCGCCGCAGTGACCGCGGTGTGGCAGGACGCGATGCGCATCCCGGCGTGGTCCGGCAGACCTGCGTGGACGCACGCGGACCTGTCGCCCGGTAACCTGCTGGTTCGCGACGGCCGCCTCGCTGCCGTGATCGACTGGGGTATTGCCGGCGTCGGCGACCCCACCGTGGACCTCATCGTCGCGTGGAACCTGCTGCCGGTCTCTGCCCGGCTGGCATTTCGCGAGGTGCTGGCAGCCGACGATGACACCTGGCATCGCGGCCGGGGCTGGGCGCTATCAATTTCGCTGATCCAACTGCCATACTACCAGCACACGAATCCGGCACTGGCAGCCAACTCCCGCCACGTGATCGCCGAGATCCTCGCCGACGCCGGGTGACAGTATTTACGCCGGAACGAATCTCAGCACTCTGTCGCCGTTGCTGGCTCGGCCGAGCATGGCCAGGACCGGAAGTACTTCTTGCGCGAATTTCTCGCCGGCGGGAGTAAGCCTGATGGCGCGAGAATCCGGTGCCGTTTCCCCGTCAACCTCAACCTTGACCGGAATGTCCGCCACGGCAATGCTAAAATCAGGGCGTCTGCGTCGACCATGAGCCACGGCTGTACGACTGGTGAGGAACTGTCGGCGGGTCGGTAACAGACGATCGCCGACACGGGATCCATCGCACCCGCCATCACTGCTCCCTCGCAACGAGTAGCCGCTGACGAGGACACAGTCCCACCGGCCACGCATGCCGACCCGGAGCTACGTCGGCATGTCGACGACACCACCCAGACAGCCCAGTCTCAACCACGCTTCATAAATGAACCAGAGATGAAGCGGTCGCTGAGAAAATGAAGCCAGCCGTGGGACCCTACATGTTCCTTGCCTTTCCTCCTCGATCCGGTCGAGATCCTGGGTACCAGGGGAGGCCGACGGTTCCGCTGCCATCCGGCGGCGAACCCGGGAGGATGGCCGGGAAATGGCGAAAAGAACACTCGTTCGGGTGTCGAAGCGCCTGCCGAAGCATCCGGCGATGGCCAGGTCGGTGGTCCGCTGGAAACCGGGGGTGGAGAACCGACCGGGCTGGCGGCATCACGTTAGACTCACGGACATGACGGACGTACTTCCCGCACCGGACACACCGTTCGGCGACCGGGTCCGGCAGCGACTGCGGACAGAGCCGGTGATCTGGCTGGTTACGGTCGGCGCGGACGGGACGCCGCAACCGAATCCGGTGTGGTTCCTGTGGGAGGACGGGGACACCGTGCTCACCTACAACCTGCCGAGCGCGTACCGGATGACGCACATCCGCGACCGCCCGCGGGTGTCCCTGCATTTCGACAGCGACGGAGACGGCGAGGACATCGTCATCCTCAAGGGAACCGCCCGGTTCGCCGAGGACCAGCCGTCCGCGCTGGAGACACCGGCCTTCCTGGAGAAGTACCGGGACGGCATGGTGCGGGTGACCGGCAGCCCGGAGCGGTTCAGCGAGACCTACTCGGCCGCGGTGCGGATCCGGATCGAGAAGGTCCGCGGGTTCTGAGCCCGCCGCACGGGCGCTCAGGCCAGGCGGGGCGGCCGGGGCCTGCGCAGGAGTCGCCTGCCGACCTCGAGCAGGTGGCGGCGCAGCGTGTCGTCGTCCAGCTCGGTCATCGCCGGCGCACCGCCGGCCAGCCCGATCCCCGCCAGCGCGACATGCGCCGTGACCACGTCCCCGGCGTCCGGATCGGGCCCGAGCAGGATCCCCATCAGCCTGCTCTCCAGGTCCTGCTCGCCGTGCAGCGAGGCCTCGACCGCGCGGGCGATACCGGGGTCGCTGCTGAACAGCGCCAGTAGCCGCCGATGCCGCACCACGACATCGACGAACCCGGCCAGCAGGTGATCGACCTGCGCCCCGTGGCGCCGCTTGGCGGCCGCCTCGTCGATGACCACGTCCAGTTCGCGCAACGCCGGTTCGGCCACGGCCTCGGCGATCTCGCTCTTGGCCTTGAAGTGGTAGTAGACGGCCGCCTTGGTCACCCCGAGCGCATCGGCGATCATCTGCAGCGAGGTGCCTTCCACCCCGTGCTCGGTGAACAGCCGTAAGGCCGTGGCCAGCAACCGGGTGCGGGTGTCCTCGGTGCCACCGGCGCCGGCTTCGACCGTTCCAGCGGTACCGGCTGTCATCCCAACCTCCTCGTCAGCAGCAGGACGACAGTACGCCCGGGCGCCGTCGAGGACAAGTCACACAGCTAGCCGATCGGCTAGCTGCGCCCTAGCCGTGCGGCTAGTCACATACTAGCCGATCGGCTTGGCGGGCACTTGCCGTTCGGCTAGTTTGGTGGGGACCCGACAGCAGGACGGCATACGAACGGAGTCCTTGCCCGTGGCCACTTTCCTCTACCGGCTCGGCCGGCTCTCCTTCCGGCGACGCAAGCTCGTCGCGGGGATCTGGATAGCGATCCTGGCTGTTTTCGGCATGGGCGCGGTCACGCTGTCCGGCCAGCTGAGCAACTCGATCTCCATCCCGGGTACCGAGTCGCAGCAGGCGATCGACCATCTTTCCGAGCGTTTCCCGCAGGCCGCCGCCGGCGGCGGGACCGCTCGGGTGGTCATGGCGGCGCCGGAAGGGGAAACCTTCGCCGATCCGGCCAACCGCGCGGCCGCCGAGCAGGTGGTGAACCAGTTGCGCGGCGCGCCCGAGGTGGCGAACGTGGCGGACCCGTTCCAGGCCAAGGCGGTCTCGCCGGACGGCAGCGTCGCGCTCGCCCAGGTGAGCTACGAGGTGATGGGCTTCGAGCTGTCCGAGGCCGACCGCGACGCGCTCATGGCCGCGGCCGATCCCGGACGGGCAGCCGGACTGCAGGTCGAGTTCGGTGGGGACGCCGTCCAGGGGATGCCGGAGACCCAGGCCACCGAGGTACTCGGGGTCGCGGTGGCCGCCGTGGTGTTGCTGATCACCTTCGGCTCGCTGATCGCGGCCGGCCTGCCGCTGCTGACCGCGCTGGTCGGGGTCGGCATCGGAATGGCGGGCGTCATGATCACCTCGGGCTTCACCGAGCTGAACTCGAACACCCCCATCCTCGCCCTGATGATCGGCCTCGCGGTCGGCATCGACTACGCGCTGTTCATCGTGTCCCGGTACCGGCACGAGCTGAGCCTCGGTAGAGATCCCGAGCAGGCCGCGGGCCGGGCGGCCGGCACCGCGGGTTCCGCCGTGGTCTTCGCCGGGCTGACCGTGATCATCGCGCTGGCCGGCCTCGTGGTGGTGGGCATCCCGTTCCTCGGCGAGATGGGGATCGCGGCCGCGGTCACCGTGGCCATCGCCGTGCTGATCGCGCTCACCCTGCTGCCCGCGGTGCTCGGCTTCGCGGGCAAGCGGGTACTCGGCGGTCGCATCCCCGGCCTGCGCAACCGGGAGCACTCCGACAAACCGACCCTGGGCAGGCGCTGGGCCACGCTGGTCGCGCGGCGCAGGGTGCCGGTGCTGCTCGCGGCGCTGGCCGGCCTGGTCGTGGTCGCGATCCCGGCCACCGACATGCAACTCGGCCTGCCCAACGACAGCAATGCCGCGCCGGAGTCCACCCGGCACAAGGCCTACGAGTTGGTCAGCCAGTCCTTCGGGGAGGGTGCCAACGGGCCGCTGACCGTGGTCGTCGACACCGGCGAGGACGCGGGCGCGCAGCAGGCGGCCCTGCAGGCCGCGCAGCGCATCAACGGGCTGGACGACGTCGCCACCGTAGCCCCGCCGACGGTCAACCCGCAGGGCAACACGGCGTTGCTGTCGGTGATCCCGCAGAGCGGGCCGAGCAGCCAGGCGACCGAGGATCTGGTGGCCGCCATCCGCGACCAGGCCGGTCCGCTGCGGTCGGCCACCGGCGCGGACCTTTCGGTCACCGGGCAGACCGCGATGAACATCGACGTATCGGAGAAGCTGGCCGACGCGCTACTGCCCTACCTCGCGCTGATCGTCGGGCTGGCGTTCCTGCTGCTGATGCTGGTGTTCCGGTCGATCATCGTGCCGCTGAAGGCCACCATCGGCTTCCTCGGCTCGGTCGCGGCCACCTTCGGCGCCGTGGTCGCGGTGTTCCAGTGGGGCTGGCTGAACGACCTGCTCGGGGTGGACTCCACCGGGCCGATCATGAGTATGCTGCCGATCCTGCTGATCGGTGTGCTGTTCGGCCTCGCCATGGACTACCAGGTGTTCCTGGTCACCAGGATGCGTGAGGAACACGTGCACGGCGCCGAACCGAACCAGGCGATGATCACCGGGTTCCGGCACGGGTCGCGGGTGGTCGTCGCCGCCGCACTGATCATGATCAGCGTGTTCGCCGGCTTCGTGCTCGCCGACCAGGCACTGATCCAGTCGATCGGCTTCGCGCTGGCCTTCGGGGTCGCGGTGGACGCCTTCGTGATCCGGATGACGGTCGTGCCCGCGGTGATGTCCCTGCTCGGCCGGGGCGCCTGGTGGATCCCCGGCTGGCTGGACCGGCTACTGCCGAACGTGGACGTCGAGGGCGAGAAGCTCACCAAGGCGCTGGACGGGGACCCGGACACCGAACGCAGGGAACTCCAGCCCGCGCGCTAGCCGGACAGCCAGACGACGGCGCCACCGACCGCGAGGACGGCCGCGACCCCGAGCAGGATCGCGAACGCCTTCGCGGTCTTCCACATGCTGTACACCCCGCCGACCAGGAAACCGGCGAGCGCGAGCAGCAGCACCGCGATCCACTCGTTGGACACTCAGAGCACACCCTTCGTGGACGGGACGCCGCCCGCGCGCGGGTCCGGTTCGGTCGCGGCGCGCAGGGCCCTGGCCACCGCTTTGTACTGTGCCTCGGCGATGTGGTGCGGATCGCGGCCGTGCAGGACCCGCACGTGCAGCGCGACCTGGGCGTGGAAACTCATGCTGTCGAACACGTGCCTGGTCAGCACGAACGGGTAGTTCCCACCGATGGTGAAGGTGTTGAACTGTTCCGGCTCGCCGAGGTGCACGCAGTACGGCCGACCGGACACGTCGATCGCGGCGTGCGCCAGGGTCTCGTCCATCGGGATCCAGGCGTCGCCGAATCGCCGGATGCCCTTCTTGTCGCCGAGCGCCTCGCGGATCGCCTGGCCGAGCACGATCGCGGTGTCTTCCACCGTGTGATGCGCGTCGATGTGCACATCCCCGCTCGCCTCGACCCGCAGGTCCAGCGAGCCGTGCACCCCGAAGGAATGCAGCATGTGGTCGTAGAACGGTACCCCGGTGGTCACCTCGACCTTCCCGGTCCCGTCCAGGTCCACCTCGATCCGGATCGAGGACTCCTTGGTGGTCCGCTCCACCCTGCCGATCCGGCTCATCGCGGAACCTCCTTGCTCGCCGCCAGGAACGCGTCGTTCTCCTCCGGTGTGCCGATGGTGACCCGAAGGTGTCCCTCGATACCGACGTCCCTGATCAGCACTCCGTTGTCCACATAAGACCTCCAGGACACGGGCGCGTCCGCGAAAAGTCCGAACAGGACGAAATTGGCGTCGCTGGGAACCGGGGCGAAACCGAGTCCCCGCAACGCCTCGACCACCCGGTCGCGCTCCGCGGCGAGCCGGGCGACCGAGGCGAGGGTCGCGCCGGCGTGCCGCAGCGCGGCACGTGCCGCGGCCTGGGTCATCACCGAGAGGTGGTACGGCAGCCGCACGAGCTGCAACGCGTCCACGATCGCGGGTGCCGCGGCCAGGTAACCGACCCGCCCGCCGGCGAAGGCGAAGGCCTTGCTCATCGTCCGGGACACGACCAGCTTCGCCGGGTAGTCCTCGAGCAGCCGCACGGCGCTCGGTTGCGCGGAGAACTCCGCGTAGGCCTCGTCCACCACCACGATTCCCGGCGCGGCGCGCAGCACCGGCTCCAGTTCGGACAGTGGAATGGAACCGCCGGTCGGGTTGTTCGGGCTGGTCACGAACACCACGTCCGGCCCGCGCTCGGTCACGATCTCCGCGGCCCTTGCCGCGTCCAGGGTGAAGTCCGGCCGGCGCGGGGCCGGCAGCCACTCCGTGCGCGTCCCGGCGGCGATGATCGGGTGCATCGAGTAGGAGGGCTCGAAGCCGAGCGCGGTGCGTCCGGTGCCACCGAAGGCCTGTAGCAACTGCTGCAGGATCTCGTTGGAACCGTTGGCGGCCCAGAGGTTCCGTTCGCTCAGCGGGACGCCGGTGGCGCCGGAGAGGTAGCCCGCGAGGTCCCGGCGCAGCTCGACGGCGTCCCGGTCCGGATAACGGTGCAGGTCCGCGGCGGCCTCCCGCACGGCCGCGGTCACGTCCTCGACCAGCTCGCCGGGCGGCGGGAACGGATTCTCGTTGGTGTTCAGCCGGACCGGGACCTCCAGCTGCGGCGCGCCGTACGGGGTGCGGCCCCGCAGGTCCTCCCGCAGCGGCAGATCCGCCAGCCGCACGTCATCGGAGCTCATCGGGTCGCCTCCGGGAACCGGGCGGTCACGGCCTCGCCGTGCGCGGGCAGGTCCTCGGCCTCGGCGAGCGAGACCACCTTGTCCGCCACCGCACGCAGCGCCTCGGCGCTGTAGTCCACCACGTGGACACCGCGCAGGAAGCTCTGCACGGACAACCCCGAGGAGTGCCGCGCGAAGCCACCGGTTGGCAGCACGTGGTTGGATCCGGCGCAGTAGTCACCGAGCGATACCGGGGCGTACGGGCCGACGAACACGGCGCCGGCGTTACGCACCCGCGCCGCCACGGCCCTGGCGTCGGCGGTCTGGATCTCGAGGTGTTCGGCGGCGTACGCGTCCACCACCCGGAGTCCGTCGTCCACAGTGGACACCAGCACGGTGCCGGACTGCTTGCCGCGCAGTGCTTCGGTCACCCGCTCGGTGTGCTTGGTGGCCGCGACCCTGCGGCTCAGCTCGGCGTCCACCGCGTCGGCAAGCGCCTCGGATGTGGTGACCAGCACGCTGGCGGCCAGCGTGTCGTGCTCGGCCTGGCTGATCAGGTCGGCCGCGACGTGCACCGGCGCGGCGGTGTCGTCGGCGAGGATCGCGATCTCGGTGGGCCCGGCCTCGGAGTCGATCCCGATCAGCCCGCGCAGCATCCGCTTCGCCGCGGTCAGGTAGATGTTGCCCGGCCCGGTCACCTGGTCGACCGGCTCCAGCGAGGTGCCGTCGGTGTCGGTGCCGCCGAAGGCCAGCAGCGCGACGGCCTGCGCCCCGCCGACCGCCCACACCTCGTCCACGCCGAGCAGCGCGGCCGCGGCCAGGATCGTCGGGTGCGGCAGGCCACCGAACTCGGCCTGCGGCGGGGAGCACACCACCAGCGAGCCGACGCCCGCCACCTGCGCGGGCACCACGTTCATCACCACGCTGGAGGGGTACACGGCGAGGCCGCCGGGGGCGTACAGCCCCACCCTGGCCACCGGCACCCAGCGCTCGGTGACCGTGCCACCCGCGGTCACCTCGGTGGTGACCTCGGCGCGGCGCTGGTCGGCATGCACCAGCCTGGCCCGCTCGATCGACTCCTCGAGCGCCGCGCGCACGGTCGGGTCCAGCTCGGCCAGCGCCCGCTCCAGCTCGGCGGCCGGCACCCGCACGCCGCCGGGCCGCACGCGGTCGAACCGCTCGGTGAACTCCAGCACGGCGGGCACCCCGCGGTCGCGTACGGCCTCCACCACCGGCCGCACCTGATGCAGCGCGGCGTCCACATCGACCTCGGCGCGCGGCAGCGTGGCGCGCAGTTCGGCGGGCGAGGGGACGCGACCCCGCAGGTCGGTGCGATTCAGCATGACCCCAAGGGTACGAGGTGGCCGGTGGGCACCGGCGCATACCGGCATACTCGGGGGAGCCGGACGTCGAGACCCCGGAGGTGACCGTGCTGCGTATCGGGCTGTGCCAGCTCACGTCGAGCGACGACCCCGCGGAGAACCTGGACCTGATCAGGGCCGAAGTGGCCAAGGCCACCGGCGAGGGCGCCAGGGTGGTGGTGTTCCCGGAGGCGATGATGGCCAGGTTCGGGGTGCCGCTGGCCCCGCTGGCGCAACCGCTGGACGGCCCGTGGGCGAGCGCGGTGGCCGAGGTCGCGCGGGAGCACGATGTGCTGGTGGTCGCCGGGATGTTCACCCCGGACGGGGACCGGGTGCGCAACACCCTGCTGATCACCGGGAACGGGGAGCACCGCGGCTACGACAAGATCCACCTGTACGACGCGTTCGGCTTCCGCGAGTCGGACACCGTGGCGGGCGGCTCCGACCCGCTCACCCTCGAGCTGGACGGGGTCACGCTCGGGTTCGCCACCTGCTACGACGTACGTTTCCCCGAACTGTTCCAGGCGCTGGCAGGGGACGGCGCCGCGGCGGTGGTGCTGCCCGCCTCCTGGGGCGCGGGGACGGGCAAGCGGGAGCAGTGGGAGCTGCTGGTCCGGGCCCGCGCGCTGGACTCCGGTACCTGGGTACTCGGCTGTGGGCAGGCCGACCCGGCGGCCACCGGGGTGCCGGTGAGTCCGAAGGCACCCACCGGCATCGGCTACTCCACGGTGGCCGACCCGTTCGGCGGCATCCACACGCAACTCGGCGCCGGCTCCGGGCTGCTGGTCACCGAGGTGGACCCGGAGCTGGCCGCCAAGTCACGTACCGCGACGGCGGTGCTGGCCAACCGGCGGCTGCCCCGCTAGTACACCGGCGGCTGGTACGCCTGCGAGGCGATGCCCTCCTCGATCGCCAGCCTGGTCAGCTCCGGCCTGCGCCTGCGCCCGGTCTTGTCCCTGATCCGGTCCAGGTAGGACCGGACGGTACGCACGCTGATCGCCATGGCCTCCGCGATGTCCTGGTCCCGCTCCCCCGCCGCGAGCAGGGAGAGCACCTGCCTCTCCCGTTCGGACAGCACGAGCTGCTGGCCACTCCCGCGCTCCCGGGCCGAGCTGAGCACGAACGAGGCCAGCATGGGCGAGACGTAGGAGTTCCCGGAGGCGATCTGCCGGACAGCGCCGAGGATCTCCTCGCCGTCGGAGTCCTTCGAAAGGTACCCGCGGGCGCCCGCGGTGACGGCGGCCAGCACCTCCTCCTTGCCCGCGTGCGCGGAGACCACGAGCACCCGGTGCCCCATGCCGGCCACCTCCATCACCGCGGCGCTGTCGGCCACCCCGCGCAGCTTGAGGTCCAGGACCACCACGCCACCGGGCGGCTGTCTGCGCATCGCGAACTCGCCGACCGACTCGGCAACGACACCCAGCTCGATGTCGGCCGCCTCCTCGAGCACGCGCGCCACGGCCTGACGGTACAAGGGATGATCTTCGATCACGCCGACCCGGATGCGGGCCGGAACAGCGGTTGTCGTCTCCGTCACTCCGCTATCGTCCCCGCCCGGCGGCCCTTTTTCCATTCCCATGGTGCGTTATGTTGCGTTCTGGGCCGTTCGGGGACACTACATACGCCAATCGGCGGTGTACTGTACTCAGAGTCTTATGCGGTCTCGCGCGACGAGGGTTATAGATCCATGCCGAGGTCCAGCGCGGGTGCCGAGTGCGTGAGGGCACCGACGGCGAGATAGTCCACCCCGGTCCTGGCGTAACCGGCCGCGTCCTCCATGCGGAGCCCGCCGGACGCCTCGAGCCGGGCGCCGGGCGCCGTCCGGTCCCGGTAGCGCACGGCGCGGGCACAGTCCTCCTGGGTGAAGTTGTCCAGCAGCACCTCGTCCGCGCCCGCGCCCAGCGCCTCGAACAGCTGGTCGAGGTCATCTACCTCGACCTCGCAGGCCAGACCCGGCGCGCGGGTGCGGGCCCGGCGCAGCGCCGCGGTGACCGAACCGGCGGCGACCACGTGGTTGTCCTTGATCAGCACCGCGTCGCCGAGCCCGAACCGGTGGTTCACCCCGCCCCCGCAGCGCACCGCGTACTTCTGCAGCGGGCGCAGGCCGGGAAGGGTCTTGCGGGAGTCCCGGACGGCGCACGCGGTGCCGGCCACGGCGGAGACCCAGGCCGCGGTGGCGGTGGCGACGCCGGAGAGATGGCAGAGCAGGTTCAGCGCGGTACGTTCGGCCGTGAGCAGGCCGCGGACCGCACCGCGCAGCACCAGCGCCGGTTCGCCGGCCACCAGCTTGTCCCCGTCCGCGCGCCGGTCCAGCACCTCGTAGTGCGGCCCGAGCACGGCATCGAACACCGCCAGCGCCACCGGGAGGCCGGCGAGCACCCCCGGCTCACGCGGGGTCAGCGCGGCTGTGCCGACCGCCTCGGCAGGCACCGTGGCCTCGGTGGTCACGTCCGGGCCGTAGCGCAGGTCCTCGGCCAGCGCGGTGTCCACCACCCGGCGCACCTCGTCCGGATCCGGCTCCTGGAGGTTCATGCGCAGACCGCCTTGTTCGCCGGGACCGGGTCGGCGAGCACCGGCTGCCCGGACGGACTCAGCCGGATCAGCTGGCTGCGCCGCCAGTACGCGTCGTCCCGCTCGGCGAAGTCGGTGCGCACGTGGCAACCGCGGGATTCGGTGCGCCGGGCGGCCGCGGCCACCAGCGCACCGGCGATCAGCGTGAGCGCGGCGTCCTCCACCGCCTCGGGCGTCCACATCGGACTCTCGCGGGCGGAGAGGTCGAGCACCGACCCGACCACGGCCAGCCCGTCCGCGTCCCTTCCGATGGCGGCATACCGGCTCATCACCCGCTGCAGCCGGTCCCGCTGTGCCACCGGCGCCACCTCGCTCGCCGGGGGCCTGCCGTGCCGCGGGTCCGGCAGCAACCCTGCCGCCAGGTCCGCGGCGACGGCCGCCGCGGCTCGCTCGCCCAGCACCAGGCCCTCGAGCAGGCTGTTGGAGGCCAACCGGTTGGCACCGTGCAAGCCGGTCCTCGCCACCTCGCCTGCCGCGTAGAGGCCACGCACCTCGGTGCGGCCGTCGGTGCCGGTGACCACGCCGCCGCAGGCGAAGTGCGCGGCCGGGGTCACCGGGATGGCCTCGGTCGCCGGGTCCACCCCGGCGGCGCGGCAGGCCGCGTGCACCGTGGGGAACCGGCGGGCGAACCCGGGAATCCCGGTGGCGTCGAGGAAAACGTGATCGTCGATGCCACCCGGCGCCCGCGCCATCCGGCGGGTGACGGCCGCGGACACCACGTCCCGCGGCGCCAGGTCGCCGAGTGGGTGCACCCCGTGCATGACCGGCCGGCCCGCGCCGTCCACCAGCACGGCGCCCTCGCCGCGCACCGCCTCGGTGACCAGGGGGCAACGGCCGCGCGCGCCGGGGGTGTACAGCACGGTCGGGTGAAACTGCACGAACTCGACGTCGGCGGCCAGTGCCCCGGCGCGCAGCGCCAGCGCCAGGCCGTCGCCGGTGGCCACCTCGGGGTTGGAGGTCGCCTGGTAGAGCTGGCCGAGGCCGCCGGTGGCGACCAGCAGCGCCGGCGCGCGCAGCACGCCCGGCACCCCGGCCGGGTCCAGCACGGTGACCCCGGCGACCTCGCCGAGCGGCGTGCGCAACGCGTCCACCGCGATATGCCGCTCCAGCACCGGAACCCGCCTGCCCGCGGCCGTGGTGACCAGTGCGCGCTCCACCTCGGCGCCGGTGGCGTCCCCGCCTGCGTGGATCACCCGGAAGGCGCTGTGCCCGCCTTCCCTTGTCCTGGCCAGGCCCGGTCCTTCGGCCGAGGGGTCGAACCGCGCGCCGCGGGCACGCAGCCGGGACACCGCGGCAGGCCCCCGGTCCAGGATGGCCCGTACCGCGGCGGGTTCGCTCAGGCCGCCGCCCGCGGTCAGCGTGTCGGCGGCATGCCTGGCGACCGAGTCGCCCTCCTCCCGCTCGCCGTCCAGCACGACGGCGACGCCGCCCTGTGCCCACCGGGTGTTCCCGTCCCCCACCTCGGCCTTGGTCACCACCAGCACGCGCAGGCCGAGCTCGCGGGCGCGCAGCGCGGCGGTCAACCCGGCGACCCCGCTGCCGAGCACGATCAGGTCCGCCCGCGCCTCCCAGCGGGGAGTTTTCGACTCAGAGATGTTAACCGGCATCATTCGCCGCCGCCGGGAGTGCCGATCTCGATCATCCGGCGCACCGAGGCCCGTGCGCGTTCCGCCGTGACCTCGTCCACATGCACCTCGTCGGCGCCCACCCGCAGCGAGCGCAGCAGCGCGGCCGGCGTGATCATCTTCATGTAGCGGCAGGACGCCCGCTCGTTCACCGCCCGGAAGTCGATCTCGGGTGCGGCCTTGCGTAGCTGGTGCAGCATGCCGACCTCGGTGGCCACCAGCACCGAGCTGGCCCTGGTGTCCCGGGCGGCACGCACCATGTCGCCGGTGGACAGGATCTTGACCTTCTCCGCGGGGACCGCGCCCTCTCCCGCGAGGTAGAGCGCCGAGGTGGCGCAGCCGCACTCCGGGTGGATGAACAGGTCGGCGTCCGGATCGGACGCCGCGCGCTCGGCGAGCTCCGGGCCGTTGATCCCGGCGTGCACATGGCACTCACCGGCCCAGATGTGCAGGTTCTCCCTGCCGGTCTTCCGCTTGACGTGCGCGCCGAGGAACTGGTCCGGGCAGAACAGCACCTCCCGGTCGGCCGGGACGGACGCCACCACGTCGACCGCGTTGGACGAGGTGCAGCAGATGTCGGTTTCGGCCTTCACCTCGGCCGTGGTGTTCACATAGGAGACCACGACCGCGCCGGGGTGCGCGGCCTTCCACTCGCGCAGCTGGGTGCCGGTGATCGAGTCGGCAAGCGAGCATCCGGCCCGCGCGTCCGGGATGAGCACGGTCTTGTCCGGGGAGAGAATCTTGGCGGTCTCCGCCATGAAGTGCACCCCGCAGAACACGATCGTGGAGGCATCGCTGGCCGCGGCGAGCCGGCTGAGCGCGAGCGAGTCTCCGGTGTGGTCGGCGATCTCCTGGATCTCCGGCAGCTGATAGTTGTGCGCCAGCAGCACCGCGTTGCGTTCCTCGGCGAGCCTGCGCACCTCGTCCGCCCACGCCGCGTCCGGCTCGACCCCGCCCATCGGGGTGAGCTCGTCGGACTCCAGAGTCATCGTGTCGGCCATCGGGACCTCCTAGACTGCGTCCGGTTTTCGTCTTACAATCGAAAACCGTGCGTAGCCATATTAACAGCAGTGCCCCCCTGGCACACGAGGTTCTGGCCGCGGTGCTTCAGGTGCGTTCCGCCACACTGCGGGTCCTGCTGTGGCGGCGCGCCCTCGACCCGCACATCGGCCGCTGGTCACTGCCGGGTGGCAGGCTGCGCCCGGACGAGGACGTGGAGACCTCGATCCGCCGGCAGCTCGCCGAGAAGGTGGACGTCAAGCAGCTCACGCACGTGGAACAGCTCGCCGTGTTCAGCGCACCGCAGCGGGTACCGGGACCGCGGGTGGTGGCCACCGCCTTCCTGGGGCTGGTGCCCACCGGGGTGGACCCGGAGGTGCCGGAGGACACGGCGTGGCACGCGGTGGACACGCTGCCGCGCACGGCCTTCGACCACGAGGCGATCGTGCTGCGCGCCCGGGACCGGCTGCGGGCGAAGCTGAGCTACACCAACCTGGGCTTCGCGCTGGCGCCCACCGAGTTCACCATCTCGGCGCTGCGCGAGCTGTACTCGGCCGCGCTCGGCTACCGGGTCTCGGCCACCAACCTGCAACGTGTGCTGTCCCGGCGCGGGCTGCTCTCCCCGACCGGTGGCACCGCACCCTCCGGCAGGGCGGGCGGCAGGCCCGCGGCGCTGTTCAGCTTCACCGGCGAGGGGATGCAGGTGACCGACCCCTTCGCGGTGTTCCGGCCACCGGAGAAGCAGGCCGGGCGTGGTCGCCGGTCAGCACGCGGCCCCACCTCGTCGTAACGTTGAGGAGTGGCCGATACAGCACCGGAAGGGGACAGGCGGCAGACGCTGCCGTTGTTCCCGCTGCAGGCGGTGCTGCTGCCCAGCGCGCACCTGCCGCTGCACATCTTCGAGCCGCGGTACCGCCAGCTCACCGTGGACCTGATGACCGGCACCGTGCCGGGCAGGCAGTTCGGGATCATCGCGATCCGGTTACCGACGGTGCACGAGGTGGAGACCACCGAGCACGTGTTCGAGGTCGGCTGCGCGGCGGAGCTGCGGGAGGCCAAGCGGCTCGATGACGGCCGGTTCGACATCGTGACCACTGGGCGGCGCCGGTTCCGGCTGCTGGACATCCGGGCCGACGCGGCGCCCTACCTGGTCGGCTCGATCGAGTGGCTGGACGACGATCCGGTGCCGCGGGGCGCGGACGCGGCGATCACGCAGCTCAGCGCGGCGGCCCGCGCCGCGCACCGGCGATACTGCGAAGCGGCCTGGGACCGCGCGGACTGGACCGCGCCGCCGGAGGATGTCGAGCTCGCGGACCTGGCCTACCGGCTCGCGACCGACTGCCTGCTGCCGCTGGCCGACCGCCAGAGACTTCTCGAGGAGGCCCAGCCGTTGCGCAGACTGCAACTCGCCTGCCACCTGCTGAACCGGGAGGCTGGTTTCCTCTCCGCGCTGCACGCCGTGCCCGCCCCACCCGCCGAACTCACCGGGCTCAGCACCCCCACCAACCTCAACTGACCTCCAGCGTGTTGGCCGCTCCCGCGCACGAGCTGGCCGCTCACGCACGGGCGCGGCACGGGAACGGCAAACTCACGTACGTGGGGAGCAAACTCGCGCGCGCAGACGGCAAACACGCCGACGTGGGCGGCAAACACGCCGCGCGAGCTGCGGCTGAGCGTCGGGCTCAGTCGCCGTCCCGCGAACCGAACTTGCTCCACACCTTGCCCGCGGCGTCGGACACCGCCTCGCCGACCCCGGCGAACACCTTGGCCAGTGGATCGGTGGAGGCGACGAAGGAGTCCCGGTAGGACTTCGCCGCCGACTTCACGTCCTCGGACCAGGTGGCCCCCGGCGGGTCCGTGTCCCGCCGCGGGTAGTCGCCGGCCAGGATCGCCCGGTACTCCTCGGAGGCCGCCCACTTCTGTAGCTGCGCGGCCCGGACCACGGCCAGCGGGTGCGAGGTCAACTCGACGTTGCGCAGCTTCAGCAGGCTGTCCCTGATGTCCTCCACCGACTCGTACTCGCTGGCCTGCTGCAGGAAGGACGGGATGTCCACCTGCGCGGGGTCGATCCCGCCCGCGAGCAGGATCTGTGCGCGCAGCGCGGCCGCCGGATCCTGGCCGCACAGCAACCCGGCCCGGTCACAGGACAGCACGGCCTTGCGGTACCACTCGTGCAGCGCCGCGATGATCGCCCGCAGGCCGAGCGCGCTGACCGGGGTCCAGGACATGCTGAGCTGCAGGCTGAGCAACCGGTGCAGCATGGTGCCGTACACCGCGTGACCGGACAGCACGTGCCCCATCTGCTGGCCGATCGCCCAGCGCGTCCCCTCGGTGTCCATGGTCTCGACCAACCCGGTCGTCACCAGGATGAACGGCTCGTCCATGCCGAGCGTCATCGCCTCGCAGTCCGGGTCCCGGGTCACGAACAGGTTCGGCACCGGATCGACGTCCAAGGTCTCCGCGCACTCGTGCCGCAGCCGGTCCAGCTCGGGGTACTGACTCGGGCCCACCCGGATGGCGGAGCCCAGTGCCATCAGGCGCTCGCCGCGTTCGTTGAAGAACCCGGACAACACCTTCAGCACCTCGGCGAAGCCGGGAACCATGCGCAGTGTCGCCAGCGCGCCCCGGTCGACCGGATGTTCGTAGGCCCGCGGGCTGATCCCGGGGAACCGTACTCTCGTCGTGGCCTGCTCTACCTGACTTTCGCTGTCATCTTCCGGCACCAGACCACTCTAACTAACCCAGCCGGCGGCCGAGGTCGTCTTGCCCGTTCCAGGCGGCGAGCAGCCCGTAGACCAGCGCGACCGCCATCGGCTGCGCGAGCAACGCCCAGACCGACTCCAGCACCGGGGCCTGCTCGATCACGTCCCCGACCCGCGGCGGCTCGGTCACGGTGTACATCCCCTGGGCGAAGGAGGCCCCCATCCGCGTGCCGAGCCAGCCCGCCAGCAGCGAGCCGGCCACCGCCGCGACCAGCACCACCGGGCCACGGCGCTCGCGCAGCAGCCACACCACCACCCCGGTCACGACGCCCGCCGCGAGGCCGAGCAGCGCGTACAGCACGAGGTCGTCGAACCGGTGCCAGCTCTCCAACTGCAACGGGATCATCCGGTCGCCGGACACCACCCGGTTGCGCTCCGGCGGCGCCAGCCGGGACCAGATCCAGCCCAGCGGAATCCCGAGCATCCCGACCATGGACAGCACCATGACCGCGGGCAGCAGGTCGGCCTTGACCTTGACTTTGGGCGGTTCCTGCCGGAAGACGTGGAAGTGCTCCGCCGACTCGCCGGGCTCCTGGCGTTCGTCGACCGACGACCCTGTCACCGTGCGGACCTCCTGCGCGCGACTCGCCCCATCCCGGGGAGACTAGCTGGTCGCCTCCAGGGCATCCGAAGAGGATGACTCACCGTGTCGGCTGCACCGCGCCGTCCAGCCACCCGGGGTCACCTGGACGATCATCCGGCGCGCGCACTCGCGGCAGAACCGGGGCGGGTCCACCAGGGCGAGCCGCTGCCGGCAGGACGCGTGGTCCGCCCCCTCCTCGGGTGCTCCGCACCAGGTACAGAACATGGTCACAACGTCTCGTTCAGGGCCTTGATCGGCATCTGCAGGTCACCGAGCATATCCAGGTCCCGCTGCGCGGGCCGGCCGAGGTTGGTGAGGTAGTTACCGACGATGATCGCGTTGATGCCGCCGAGCATGCCCTGCTCGGCGCCCAGGTCACCCAGGGTCAGCTCCCGGCCGCCGGCGAACCGCAGGATCGTCCTGGGCAGCGCCAGGCGGAACGCGGCGATGGTGCGCAGCGCCTCCTTGCCCTCCACGACCGGGTAGTCCTCGTAGGGCGTGCCGGGGTTCGGGATGAGGAAGTTCATCGGCACCTCGTGCGGGGAGAGCGCGGCCAGCTGCGCGGCGAACTCCGCCCGCTGCTCCAGCGTCTCGCCCATGCCGATGATCCCGCCGCAGCACACCTCCATCCCGGCCTCGGCGACCATGCGCAGGGTCTCCCAGCGCTCCTCCCAGGTATGCGTCGTCACCACCTCGGGGAAATGCGAGCGGGCGGTCTCCAGGTTGTGGTTGTAGCGGTGCACGCCCATCTCGACCAGCTCGTCCACCTGCTCCTGGGTGAGCATGCCGAGCGAGCAGGCGATCTGGATGTCGTTGCCGTCCTCGCGGATGGCCCGGATGCCGTCCCGCACCTGGGACATCAACCGCTTGTCCGGTCCGCGCACGGCCGCCACGATGCAGAACTCGGTGGCGCCGGTGGCCTTGGTCTGCCGTGCGGCCGTGACCAGGCCGGGGATGTCCAGCCACGCGGCCCGCACCGGGGTCGGGAACAGGCCGGACTGGGAGCAGAAGTGGCAGTCCTCAGGGCAACCGCCGGTCTTCAGGCTGATGATGCCCTCGACCTCGACCTCCGGCCCGCACCAGCGCATCCGCACCTCGTGCGCCAGCTCCAGCAGCTCCGGCAGCCGCCCTTCCTCGATCCGCAGCACACGCAGGAGCTGCTCGGCGGAAAGGGCCTCCCCGCGGCCGAGCACCTGCTCGCGGGCCACCGCGACGATGTCGGACTCGGGAGCGTCCGGGCTTGCCTGTTCCGGTGCAGCGGTCACGGGAACTCCTCTTCGAGATGGTTGTCTACCGGCTCGTGGCTGACGGTTGAGTGTGCATGACGGGTGCCGTGGCACACAGCGACCGGGATCACGTCGACGCCGCCACGCCGGCCGCGAAACGCTCGGGGTCGAACCGGCCGCCGAACCACGGGGACAGCCCGCGCCGGGCCTCCTCGAGGAACTCCGCCCTGGTGGCGCGGCCGAGCCCGGCGGCGAGCGCGCCGAGTAACGGGGCACCGGCCGCCACCGGCAGGTCGGCGACGTTGGATCTGGCCGCGAGGTCCGGGGTGGGCGGCCAGGACCCGATCACCACCCCGCCCACGTGCAGCCCACGGCGGGTGGCGACCTCGGCGGTCAGCGCCGTGGCGTTCAGCGTCCCGAGCCCGGCCTCGGCCACCACCAGCACGAGCGCGCCGAGCGACCAGGCGACGTCCGCGAGCGTTCCGCCGTCGGGGTCGAACCGCACGAGCAGCCCACCCGCGCCCTCGACCAGCACCAGGTCGTGGTCCTCATGCAGCTCGGTTGCGGCCTGCGCGGCCTCGGCCGGGGACACCGGTGGCAGCGCGCCGCGCCGCGCCGCCGCCTCCGGGGACAGCGGATCGGGGTAGCGGCGCAGCTCGCGGCTCGGTACCTCGCCCGCGAGCCTGCGCACCTCGGCGAGGTCCCCCGGCTCGTCCGGAGCCACACCGGTCTGCGCCGGCTTCAGTACGGCCACCCGCTCACCGCGGTGCGCGGCCAGCGCGGCAATAGCCGCGGTAACCACCGTCTTACCGACGCCGGTTCCGGTTCCGGCGATCACCAGGACGCTCACGGCTGCACAGTAGTACCACCGGCCACCGGCACCATCGAGCCCGCCGCCCGCATGCCCTGAACGGACCGATCGAGACATCAGATGTCCCAAACGCCACGTTCGCGATATCTGACGTCCCGAAAGCCACGTTCAGGGCATTTCGGCGTGGGTGCCGGCGGCGACGAAGCCGCCTGCCTCGGGTTCGAAGAGGTACACCTGCGCGGCGCCGACGTCGAAGTACATCCCGGTCAGGTGCAGGTCACCACGGGCCTCGGCGGCGGCGACCACCGGGTGTTGTCGCAACTGTTCCAGCTGCTGCAGCACGTTGTGCAGGGCGAGCCGCTCGGCCCCGGCCGCGGGCTCCCTTCCGGCCAGGGTGACCGCGGGCGCCGCCCGCATCCGCCGCCTGCTGGCCTCGGCGTGCCGCAGCCAACTGCCGAAGTGCGGCATCCCTTCCGGTGCCGTGTCCAGTAGCGCGTTCATCGCCCCGCAGCTGGAGTGGCCGCAGACCACCACCTCGCGGACCTTGAGCACGCCGACCGCGTACTCCACCGCGGCACCCACGGAGGAGTCCTCCACCGCGCCGTCGGCCGAGGGCACCAGGTTGCCCACGTTACGCACGGTGAACAGGTCGCCGGGGCCGCTGGTGGTGATCACGTTCGGCACGATCCGGGCGTCCACGCAGGTGATGAACAACGTGTGCGGTTGCTGGCCGTCGGCGAGCCGGCTCAGGGTCGGTTGCATCAGCGGCGCGGTACGCCGCTGGAACTCGGAGGTCCCGCGGAAGGTCGCGGTGGGGCTGATGCGCTGACCGGGCACGTGCGGTGCGGCGTGGTTGGCCTGCCATTCCGACCAGGGCGCGAGCCACCGCGGGATCACCTTGCCGGCGGCCTCCCTGCGCACGGTCGGCGAGCCGGCCTTGCCGCGTTCGAACCACGGGTGACCGACCTCGTCCACGACCACGGTGCCGCCCGCCCGCTCGTAGGCCTGCTGCCAGCTCGCCAGGCTGTCGAAAGCCGCGTGGTCCAGGTAGTCGACCACGAGTTCCAGGGTCACCGTGCTGCCCTGCGGGACGGTGCCGAGCACCCTGGACAGCCGCGGCACGGACAGGAAGGTCAGCGCGCCCTCGATCACCACCCGGTACTGGGTCTCCTCCGACCCCCCATGGGGATCCCGCCCCCACCGGCCGCCGTCCCGCTCGACGTGGATACCCGACCAGATCGTCCTGCGCAGCATCGTGAACAGGGACAGCGCGACCCCGATCAGCACCCCAGACAGCAGGTCCAGGAACACCACACCGAACAGGGTCACCAGGTACAACGGCAGGTCCCCGTGCTCGGCGACCGTGCGGATGTGCTGCCAGTTGACCAGCTTGGCGCCGACGTGCACGAGCAGCCCGGCCAGTGCCGCCAGCGGGATGTTCTCGATCAGCCCGGCCAGCAGCAGCACGAACACCAGCACCCACACCCCGTGCAGGATCGCCGAGGCCCTGCTCCGCGCGCCCGCGCCCACGTTGGCCGAGCTGCGCACGATCACCCCGGTGACCGGCAGCCCACCGACGGCACCGGAGGCCATGTTCGCCACGCCCTGGCCGACGAGCTCACGGTTGAGGTTGCTGCGCGGGCCGGTGTGCAGCTTGTCCACGGCGACCGCGCACAGCAGGCTCTCCACGCTGGCCACCAGGGCCACGGTCAGCACGGCCAGTCCGATCTCGAGCCAGCCCCCTTCCGGCAGCCGCGGGACCAGGTCGACGGACAGCAGGTCGCCCGGAAGGGAGACCCGGTCCAGGCTCATCCCGGTGACCGCGGCCAGCACGGTGACCGTCGTGATCGCCGCGAGCGGGCCGGGCACCTTGCGCACCGCGGCGGGCAGCTTGCCCCAGACCAGCAGGATGCCGATGGTCACCAGGCCGATCAGCGCCGCCGCGTCGTGGTGACCGATGATCTGGCCGGGAAGCTGGAGGATGTTGTCGATCGCGGAACTCTGCGGCGAGCCACCGAGCACGATGTGCAGCTGACCCAGCACGATGGTCACGCCGATCCCGGCGAGCATGCCGTGCACGATCGCCGGGGCGATGGCCAGCGCGGCGCGGGCGATCCGGCTCAGCCCCAGCAGGATCTGCAACGCTCCCGCGGCCACCGTGATGGCGCAGGTCGCCGCCCAGCCGAACTGGTCGATCATGCCCGCGATGATCACGGTGAGCCCGGCCGCCGGACCGCTGACCTGCATTGGTGACCCGCCAAGGGCACCGGCGAGGATGCCACCCACGATCGCGGCGATCAGCCCAGCGACGATCGGTGCCCCCGAGGCCAGCGCGATCCCGAGGGACAGGGGAATCGCGACTAGGAAGACGACCAGCGACGCGGGCACGTCGTAGCGCAGGATGGCGAAAGCCATCCGCCGCGGACCGGCCCGCCGCGGCACGGCACCGTCATTGGTCGTTTTCGTCATGTAAACCTCCGCTTCTTTCTTTGCCGGCACGCGGTGCGCACGTGTCGAGCCGGCGGCAATGACGACCCGGATGAACCGCTTGTCCACCAGACAACCGGAAAACGCGTGAATTGTCCGGTTCCTAAAGAACTTCTCATGTTCTTTTCACATGGAATTAGCCGGAAGAAGAGCACGACCAGGCGTCGCGCGAACAGGCGAATGTGTGCTAGATCTCGCTCGACCTATGAATAGCCGGCCATTAGTTGTCACACCAAGTGATCAAGACCAGGGAAAATAGCTGTAGTTTCAACAAATCACACTCGATAGGGTGAAATTTGTTCGCCTTCACTCCGAGGATCGACTCAGCCCACCCGGGCGGCCGCAATCATCGCGGAGGTGATAGCCGCAACATCGGTGTTACCAGTGACATAAGGCGGCATGGTGTAAACCATGTCCCGGAACGGCCGCAACCACACGCCCTGTGCGGTCACCGCCTCGGTGGCCCTTGCCAGGTCCACCTCGTGGTCGAGCTGGATCACCCCGATCGCGCCGAGAACTCGCACGTCCACCACCCCCGGCAGTTCCCACGCCGGGGCGAGGCCCTCGCGCAGCAGCGCCTCGATCCGGCCTACCTCGGCCGCCCAGTCGTGCTCGCGCAGCAGGCCGATCGAGGCCTTGGCCAGCGCGGCGGCCAGCGGGTTGCCCATGAACGTCGGACCGTGTGCCAGCACGGGAAGCTCACCGCGGGAGATGCCCTCGGCGACCTCGCCCGAGCACAGGGTCGCGGCCATGGTCAGGTAACCGCCGGTGAGTGCCTTGCCGAGACACAGCACGTCGGGGACGATCCCGGCGTGCTCGGCGGCGAACAGCGTGCCGGTACGGCCGAAACCGGTGGCGATCTCGTCGAAGATCAGCAGCACCCCGTTGGCCTCGGTCGCCGCACGCAGCGCGCGCAGGTACTCGGGATGGTGGAAGCGCATCCCGCCCGCGCCCTGCACGATCGGCTCGACGATCACCGCGGCCAGCTCGTCCGCGTACCGCTCGACGGCCTCGGTTATGGCATCCAGATAGGACTGATCTGGGGGTGTGGTGAACCCGGCGGGCGGCGCGGGCAGGAATATCTGCTCGGGCAGCACCCCGCGCCACAACGAGTGCATCCCGCCCTCGGGGTCGCACACACTCATCGGGTGGAAGGTGTCGCCGTGATAACCGCCGCGCCAGGTCAGCAGCTTGCGCTTGCCCGTGTGCCCCACCGACCGCCAGTACTGTAGGCACATCTTGATCGCGACCTCGACCGAAACCGAGCCGGAGTCGCACAGGAACACGTGCCGCAGAGGCTCCGGCGTGATCTCCACCAGCGAGGTGGCCAGCGAGATGGCCGGCTCGTGGGTGAGCCCGCCGAACATCACGTGACTCATCCGCCCGGCCTGCTCGGCCACGGCGGCGTCCAGCACGGGGTGCCGGTAGCCGTGGATCGCCGACCACCATGAGGACATCCCGTCCACCAGCTCGCGCCCGTCGGCAAGGCGCAACCGCACGCCGGCCGCCTCGGTGACCAGCAACGGCTCGACCCGGCCCGGCATCGGGCCGTAGGGGTGCCAGACGTGCCGGCTGTCGAGCGCGAGCAGTTCCTCCGGGGTATGCGAAGCCATGCCCCGAACTCTAACGGCCCCGGTCAGCCCCGCGGCCGGATCGGCAGGGTCTCCAATCCCCGCATCAGGGTGCTGTCCCGCCACCGCAGCTCCGCGGGCTCGGCGGCCAGCCGCACCGCGGGGAAACGCTCGAGCAGGCCGCCGATCGCGACCTCGCCCTCCAGCCTGGCCAGCGGGGCGCCCACGCAGTAGTGGATGCCATGCCCGAAGGCGAGGTGCCCACCGGGTTGCCTGGTGACGTCCAGCCGGGTCGGATCGGGGAACCGCTCACCGTCCCGGTTGGCCGCGAGCAGGGAGATCATCACGAACTCCTCGGCCGGGATCTCCACCTCGCCGACCCGCACCGGCTCGGTGGTGAACCGCAGGGTCGCGAGGTTCACCGGCCCGTCGTAGCGCAGGAACTCCTCGATCGCGTTCGGCAGCAACCCGGGGTCGGCGCGTAACACGGCGAGCTGGTCCTGGTTGCGCAGCAACGCGAGCACGCCGTTGCCGATCAGGTTCACCGTGGTCTCGTGCCCGGCGACGAGCAGCAGGAAGGCCATCGAGATGAGCTCTTTCGGGGAGAGCCGGTCGCCGTCGTCCGAGGCGTGCACCAGTGCTGAGAGCAGATCCTCGTCCGGGGTGGCCCGCTTGTCCTCGACCAGGGTGCTCAGATAAGCGGTCATCGCGGACGACGCGTCCGCGAGCTCGTCCGTCGGCAACGCCGAGAGGATGATGTTGGACCAGCGGCGGAAGTCGTCCCGCTCGTCGTCGGGAACGCCGAGCAGCTCGCAGATCACCGTGATCGGCAGCGGGAAGGCGAAGGCCTCGAGCAGGTCCACGGTCTCCCGCCCGGCCATCGCGTCGAGCAGTTCCTTGGTGATCTGCTCGATCCGTGGTCGCATCCTGGCCACCGTCCGGCTGGTGAACGCCCTGTTGACCAGCTTGCGCAGCCGGGTGTGGTCGGGCGGGTCGGAGTTGAGCATGTGGGTGGCGAGCGACAGCGGGAAGAGCACGGGGGACTGGTCGACGGCGGCCCGCTCGGCGAACAGCTCGTTGGCGACCCGGCTGTCCTTGCCCAGCCTCGGATCGGCGAGCAGCGCCTTCCCGTCGGCGTAGCTGGTCACCAGCCAGACCGGCAGGCCGCGTGGCAAGACCGCCTGGCGCACGGGCCCCTCGGCACGCAACAGCTCGGTAACCGTGTGTGGGTCTTGGATGTATTCGAGGTCGAGGCGCGTCGGTCCGTCCAGCGACTGCACTGATTGCCCTCCAGGATCGCGGTGTCATTGGCTCAACGATCAGGCGGCCGCGAACGTGTGAAGGTCCACCTGACGGAGCAGCCCGAATGCACGAGGATCTGCCCATGCAGTACCGTCCCATCTCCTTCGAACGGCTCGCCGACGAACTGACCGAAAGGGTCACCGATCTGCGCGAGACGACCTGGGCACGGGTGGCGGTGGACGGCGCGGCCTGCGCCACCGACACCGCCGGCCTCGCCGACGCGCTCGTCGACCGCCTGCGGGTGCGCGGCCGCGAGGTGCTGCGCGTCTCGGCGCGGGACTTCCTGCGGCCCGCCTCACTGCGGTTCGAGCGGGGCAGGCACGATCCGGATGCCCGCTACGACGACTGGCTCGACGTCGGCGCGCTGCGGCGGGAGGTGCTCGACCCGCTCGCGCCGGATGGGACGGGTCTGGTGCTGCCCGCCCTGTGGGACACCGCCCGCGACCGTGCGCTGCGGCTGCCCCGCACGCCCCTGCCCAGGGGCGGGGTGCTGCTGCTCGACGGCGAGCTGCTGCTCGGCAGGGGGCTGCCGCTCGAGCTGACCGTGCACCTGTGGCTGTCCGCGCCCGCCCTCGAACGCAGGCTGCCCGAGCACGCGCACTGGGCGTTGCCCGCCTACGCGAGGTACGAGCACGAGGTGGCCCCTGCCCGGTCGGCGGACGTCGTGGTGCGAACGGACCGTCCGGACCACCCTGCCGTCCTGGTGTCGTGACGGTCGCCGGGGTCAGGAGGTGGGGTGGTGGGTCGGCGTGAGCATCCCGGCCAGGCGACCTGCCAGCACGTCCCAGCGCCAGTGCGTGCTCACCCACTCGCGGCCCGCCGCGCCCATCCTGGCGGCCCTGGTCGGGTCGGCCAGCAAGGTCGCGAGGGTGTCGGTCAGCTGGTCCAGCTCCCTGCCGTCGACGACGTGCCCGGTCACCTCGTCCAGCACGGTCTCCGGCGCCCCGCCGGAGCGGCCCGCCAGCACGGGCAACCCGGTCGCCGAGGCCTCCAGGTACACGATGCCGAGTCCCTCGACGTCCAGGCCCTTGCCGCGGGTACGGGCGGGCATGGCGAACACATCGCCGGCCGCGTAGTGCGCGGGCAGCTCGTCCCACGGCACCGACCCGGCCAGCAGCACGTGCTCGGCGACGCCGAGGTCGGCGGCCATCCTGGTGAGCCGCTTGCGGTACGGACCGCCGCCCACCAGCAGCAGCGCCGTGCCCGGCACCCGCCTGCGCAGCTCGGGCAGCGCGCGTACCAGCATGTCCTGCCCCTTGCGGGGCACGAGGCGGGACACGCAGACCACGGTCGGGCGGTCGCCGAGGCCGTGCCTGCGCCGGATCTCCGCACGCGCACCGGGGTCCGGCCGGAACACCGCGGTGTCCACCCCGGATGGCAGGTGCTCGAGCCCGGCCATCGGGCCGAAGGCCGCGGCGAACCGGGTCCTGGTGTAGTCGCTGACGTAGGTCACCACGTCGGCGGTGTCCCCGATCCGCCGCAACGCCTGCCGCGCCCCGGGCAACATGGACCACCCGACCTCGTGCCCGTGCGTGCAGGCGACCACCTTCTCCGCGCCCGCGCCCCGCAGCGCCGACCCGAGCAGGGCCAGCGGGGCGGCGGCGCCGAACCAGACGGCCGAGCAGTCCCGCGCGGAGAGCAGCTCCCGCGCCCTGCGCAGCACGTCCGGGGTGGGCAACATCAGCGAGGTCGGGTGCCGCACCACCTCGAACGGTGCCCGCGCGTCGAACTCGGCGGCCCCGTCCCACGCGGGGGCGTACACCACGAGCCGGTCGGCGGGCAGCCTGGTGGCCAACGAGTTCAGGTAGTTCTGGATCCCGCCCGGGCGGGGCGGAAAATCGTTGGTCACCAGCAAGGTCCGTAACACGAGGTGGAGGCTACCGGGACCACGGTGTGGCGGTATGGCGGTGGCCCCGGTAACCGGCTACGCGACCCTGCGTGCCCCGGTGTAGTTGCTCTGCAACGGAGAGATCTTCACCACGTCACCGGGCTGCGGGGAGTGCACCATCCTGCCGCCCCCGATGTACATCCCCACGTGGTGCGCGGGCCTCCCGTAGAACACCAGGTCACCCGGCTGGAGCTGGCTGCGGGCGATGGGCGTGCCGAAGGTCTGCTGGGTCCGCGCGGTGCGCGGGATGCCGATCCCGGCCTGCTGGTAGGCCCAGGAGGTCAACCCGGAGCAGTCGAAGGTCGAAGGACCCTCGGCCCCGAGCCGGTACGCGCTGCCAATCTTGCCGAGCGCGGCGTCCACCGCGGTCTGCGCCGCGGGGCCTGGCGCCTTGACGTTGGGGATCGGCCCACCGGTGTCCCGCTGGACGGCCCGGTCGGCGGAGCTGAGCAGGCCGGCGGCCTCCTTGAGCTCCTCGACCTTCGCGTCCAACTCGTCCTTGCGGGTACGCAGCTCACCCGCCAGCTTGGCGGATTCCTCCTTGGCGGCCTGCGCGCGTGCCTGCGCCTGCGCCGCCTTCCGCTGGGCCCTGCTCGCCTCGTCGACGACCCCGGACAGCTTCCGCAGCGCCTCGTTGCGGTCGGAGGCCAGCACGTCCAGCGCCGCCGCCCGCTGCAGGAAGTCCTGGGTGGACTCCCCGGTCAGCAGCGCGGACAGCTTGTTCATCCCGGCACCGCTGGTGAAGGACGCGCCGGCGAACTTGTCCACCTCGGTGCGGTAGTTCTCTACATCGGCCGAAGCCCGGGTTCCGGCCTGCTCGGCGGCCGCGAGGTCGGCGTTGGCCTGCTCCAGTTCGGCCTTCTTGGCCTTGAGGTCCTCCTCGGCGTTCAGGTGGTCCTCGTTGAGTTTCGCCGCCTTCTCGGCCAGCTTCCGGTACTCGGCGAGTGCCTCGGAGGTGTCGCTCGGCGGGGTCTGGGGGACGGGGGTCGGTTCCGCGGTCGCCGGTGCGTGGGCGAAGCTCACGGCCGCGATGACCGCGGTTGCCGCCAGCGCCCCGGACACCACACGCTTGACTGGATGCGACTGCACGTCGCGGGTCTCTCCTTTGCTGCTCGGCCGCCACCGGACCGGCTCCCCGACAAGCTCGGCCCGTCGCTTCGGCGGCGGTCCCACGTCGCCGCCTGCTGACTGTGACGGCCGTCGCCCGTGAGACCTCGGTCAGGTTATGAATCGACCGGGAGCACGTCCACACTGGGTAGACGGGAGCGCATCATTCTGCGACGAACGGTTGACCTTCCCCCATTTGGCGGACATACACACATGGCCGTGGTAGTGCCGGGCACATCCGGCGCCACCACGGCCACGCGTCCGTATGAACGGAACCTCAGGCGACTCGGCGCGCTGAGTTGTAGTTGTTCTGCAGCGGCGAGACCTTCACGACATCGCCCGAGGTCGGGGCGTGCACCATCTTGCCGTTGCCGAGGTAGATGCCGACGTGCGACACCGGCGAGTAGAAGAACACCAGGTCACCCGGCTGCAACTGGCTCTTGCTCACCGGGGTGCCGAAGGCGGACTGGGCCCGGCTCGACCGGGGAATGCTGATCCCGGCTTGCTGGTAGGCCCAGGAGGTCAGCCCGGAGCAGTCGAAGGTCGAGGGACCCTCGGCGCCCCACACGTACGCGCTGCCCCGCTTGCCGAGCGCGGCATTCACCGCGGTCTGCGCCGCCGTGCCGGGCGCCTGCACGTCGGGCACGGCACCGCCGGTGTCCTGCTGCGCCGCCCGGTCGGACGAGCTGAGCAGACCCGCCTGCTCCTTGAGCTCCTCGACCTTCTTGTCGAGTGCTTCCTTGCGGGTCTTGATGTCGGCGGTCAGCTTCTCGGCTTCTTCCTTGGCCGTCTTCGCCCTGGCCTGCGCCTCGGCGGCCTCGCGCTCGGCCGCGCCGGCCTGCCGCACCGCGGCGGACAGGTTCTTCAGCGCCGCGTTGCGGTCGGCCGCCAGCACATCCAGCGCCGCGGAACGGTCCAGGAAGTCGCGGGTGGAGTCACCGGAGAGCAGCGCGGACAGCTTGTTCATCTGCGAGCCGCTTGTGAAGGACGCACCGGCGAACTTGTCCACCTCGGTGCGGTAGGTCTCCTCGTCGGCCGCGGCCGCGGACTTGGCCTGCTCGGCGGCCGTCAGGTCGCCGCTGGCCTTGTCCAGTTCGGCCTGCCTGGCCGCGAGGTCGTCCTTGGCCTTCAGGTAGTCCTCGTTGAGCTTCTCCGCCTTCGCGGCGAGCTCACGGTACTGCTTGAGGGCGTCGGACTGGCTGATCGGGGGATTCTGGGGAGCGGGGACTGGGTTCGCGGTGGCCGGCACCTGGACGAAGCTCACGGCCGCGATCACGGCTGTGGCTGCTAGTGCTCCTGACACCACTCGCTTCACTGGATGCGACTGCACGTCGCGTGTGTCTCCTTTGCCTGTCGGCCGCCTGACCGTCGCCGCGCCGAAGAGGTCGGGGGCCCTCTTCGCACCGGCTGGGCGGACACAACACCCATGCCGGCTACGGCATGTCCCGCCGCATCAGGCCGACCGGTACCGCAACTGGGTCACCGCGCCTGTGGTTCGCAACGGGCCGGCACAGCTCCCCGACAAGCTGTCTCGGCGGCAATCCCGCGTCGCCGTCCCCTGCTTCGCGACGGCTCGCCAACCGCGAGATCTCGGACAGGTTACGAAACAGTGGCGCTCCCGTCCACCAGCGCGACCCCGATTCGCGTCCGTGATGCGCCGAACCCCCATTGGACCAGCGGCAAAGCGCATATTGTGACCGCGGTAACAAAAGCCGCGCAGCAACGAGGCGACCACTCACCTAATCGTATGGACCTTTCGGCGCACGATCGGGCGATGGTGCTTACCCGGCGCGACGATCATGCTGCGGGCGAACACGTGGGTGCGGCAGTCCGGCGCCCGCCGTGTCCGGTGGGTCCGGTGGGTCCGCTGTGTCCTGGGCGGTCACCAGTCGCAGCCGGGGAACCATCCCGGCCTCGGCGAGAGCGTCCACCGCGCGCCGCTCGTCGTCGTCCCACTCGACGGCAGGCGGGGCCCCGAGCAGGACGCTGACCACGCAGTCGGAACAGGCGTCACCCCGTACCTCGCACCGGTCGCAGTCGATGATCATGGTGTCGTTCACGGTCACTCCTCACCCTCTGACGAGCCGTATTGACCTGATGAACGCACAGTAAGGAGGAGCACCGACAGTTTCGGTCACGGCGGCCACGAGCAGCACGAACAGCTCCTGGGCAGTGTTCAGGAAGGGTTCAGGAAGGGTCAGGAAGTGCCCGCGAACTCCCAGTGCCAGGGCTCCGCACGGCCGCCGCCCGCCCGTGCCCATGGCGGGTGCACCCAACCGAAGGTCGGTGCGTTCGTGGCGAGCCAGCGGTGCTCCGGCGTGCCGAAGGACTGCGCCCCGCCGCACAGGTCGGTGGCGAGCCCCCAGCCGTGGTTGCTGGTGCCCGGTACGGCGGCCAGTGATGGCTTGCGCCGGTACAGATCCACCTGCGCGGTGAAGGTCCGGTAGGAGTCGGTGACGCACAGCGGCCGGCCGAACGCGCCCGCGAACGCCTGGGACATCGCCACGAACGCCTGCGCAGCATCGCACCGCAGCAGATGCGCGCCGATGCCGATCGGGCACAGTGCCGTACCGGGGATCAGGCCGTTCGGGAACCCACCCCACGGGCCCGCGGCCTGGGTCGCGCCGCCCTGCCGGGGTGG
This sequence comes from Amycolatopsis cihanbeyliensis, assembly GCF_006715045.1. Classification (GTDB taxonomy): domain Bacteria; phylum Actinomycetota; class Actinomycetes; order Mycobacteriales; family Pseudonocardiaceae; genus Amycolatopsis; species Amycolatopsis cihanbeyliensis. The sequence goes on from NZ_VFML01000001.1 coordinate 2,126,625, forward strand.
CAGCTCCACCCCGCCGCAGCGCCAGGTGAGCTCCCCCTCGGCTCGCCGCGGCACCGGCCGCGGCGAGCCCGAGCCGAGCGCGGGGCGGGCGAAGCCGAGCACGCTGTCCCCGGTGGGCCGGTCGGTCACCACCACGCTGGACAGCCGGGCATCGGCGGCCAGCATGGTCCGGTCGTCGAGCACGATGCCGACCGACTGCACCCCGTACCGCGCCGGTCCGAGGAACACCAGGTCGCCAGGCTGCGCGTCGGCGGGGGGAACCGGGCGTACGGCCGCGAGCTGCTCGCTCGCCGAACCGGGCAGCTCCAGACCGGCGCCGGTGAACGTCGAGCGCACCAGGCCGTCGCAGGAGTACGCCCGCGGGCCCGCGCCGCCCTCGTGCGGCACATACGGCTTGCCGAGCGCGTCCACCGCCGCCGTGACCGCGGCGATGGTCTCCTTGGGCAGCACCAGCACCCGCTCACCGCGCACACCTTTCTCCGCCAGCCCAGCCTGCGGCGTGCCGTCCGCACCGGGGAGCGGGTCGAGGCCGGCGGGCAGCCGCGCGGGGTCGCGCAGGGCCGCGGCCGGTGGCGGGGTGATCCCGGCAGCCGCCAGCCGCTCGGTGTACGCCTTCCAGTTCGCCGCGGTCTCCGCATTGCGCCGCTGCTGCGCCTTCTGCTGGGCGATGACGGCGGCGTTGGCCGCGTCGATCGGAGCACGCAGCTCGGCGGAGATCGCGTCGGAGCGGTTTCGCGCGTCGGCGGTGTGCCGCTCCAACTCCGCCTTGCGGGCCGAGGCCGCCTGCTCGGCGCCCGCCGCGTCGCGCTCGGCCGCGATCGCGACGCGCTGCCGCTCCAGCGCCCCGCCGAGCCTGCGGTCCTGCTCGGTCCGCAGGTGGTTGATCATCGCCGTGCCGTCCAGCAGGTCCTGCGGGTTCTCCGCGGAGAGCACCACCCGCAGCTCGTCGGGTCGGCCCAGCGCGGTGAACACCGACCGGGCGAACCGGTCGACCTCCCGCCGCTGCGCCGCGACGGCCGCGTCCGCGGCCGAACGCTCGGCACGGGCTCGTTGCAGCCGCGCGGTGGCCGCGTTCACGCCCTCCTGCGCCTGCCGGACCTGACCGGCCAGGCCGCCGAGCTCGCGCCGCACCTCGGCGGCGGCACCCTGCAGCTTGGCGACCTCGGGGTCGGCGAAGGCCGCGCCCGGGCGTGGATCCGGCACCCCGGCCCCCGGGGCCACCCCGGCCTCGACCCGGATGTCCCCCGGGTCGGTCGGTGGCGGCTGCGCGTCGGCGCCGGGAACCACCAGCACCGAGGTCACCAGCACGGCCCCCACCAGCCCCGCGCGTTGACGAACGAGCGCCGAGACGGCCCGCATCCACACCTCCACACCCGAGTACGTACCTACCTCAACGCGCCACCCCTCCGCAGGTCACGCCCTTCAGGTACGGCCAAGGCGGGTGAGGAGGACGGGGGAAGGGACGGGATGGGCTCCGGCGCCGTGGACGGAGTCGGCGACCGCGCGGTCGGAGGTGGCCACGATCAGCGGGCGGCCGTCGGGTTCGGCGGCGACCAGGTTGCGGATCACGTCGTCGGCCTGCACGCCGGGATCGGAGAACAGCACCCGCACCCCGCGTTGCGCGGTGGCCGGCACGGACACCACGCCCGCGCCGTCGAACACCACGGTGATCTCGGCCCCGGTACGGGCGGCCAGCGCGGCGAGCTGGTGGATCAGCCGCTCCCGCTGGTCGGCCAGCGCCAGCTCGGCGTAGCCGGTCTTGGTGACGTTGTAGCCGTCCACGATCAGGTGCACGCTCGGCAGCGCGAGCAGGCGATCCAGCCCGGCGGGATCCCGCACCCGCCCGGCGCCCGGCCCGGCGCTCGCCCCGCGGACCGTGTCGGCGGGGCGCTTGCCCTCGGCACCGAGGGACAGCTCGCGGCGCAGCCCGGCCACGGCGCCGTCCATGGTGTCGACCAGCAACGCGAGCCGTACCTCGTCTGCCTGCCGCGCCTCCTTTGCCGACTGCCGCGCCACATCGGCGTCGGCGACGGCCTTGTCGGCACGCGCCCGCTCGGCGGCCACCCGCTGACGTTCCCGATCCAACTGCGCGGTGAGGGCGGCGACCTCCTCGTCCCGCCGGCCACCCGCCCGCCGCGCCTCGGCACGGGCCTCCTCGGCCGCGTCCTTGGCCTGCCGCAACACGACCCCCTGCTCGCGCAACCGACCGCGCAGCTTGTCCAGCTCGGCCTCGCGCTCGCCCCTGGCCCGTTCGGCCGCGCCGCGGGCGTCCTCGAGCTCCCCGCGTACCTGTTCGAGCTCGGCCTGCAGCCGCTGCGCCCTGGCGAGCGCGGCGTCCCGCTCGGCCCGCAGGGTGGTCTCCTCCGCGTTCCTGGCCACCAGCCGCACCCTGGTGGACGCGCCCGCCTCGCCGAGCAGCGTCGCGGCGGCGGCACCGGCCACCGAGTCCTCCGCGTTCGGGTCCAGCGCGTCCTGCCGGTGCTCCCGCAGCCACTCCAGCACTGCCGTACGGAACCGGGGGGACTCGCGCAGCGCGGCCAGCAGCGGGACCCCGCCCAGCTTGGCCCGCTTGGCCGGGGCGAACCTGGCGACCGGACGTAGCTGGCGAGGTACGTCCACGGTCGGCAGCTTGCCCAGTGCCGCGGCGGCGAGCTCGGCGATCCGCTCCCGGACCGGTTCGGGCAGCGACAGCCAGTCGACGGGCTCGTCGCAGGCCGCGCCGCCGGACGGTTCGACCGCCTCGACCGGTTCCGGGCGCACCGCACCACCCGAGGTGTCCGGCGAGACATCCTCGGGCTGGTCGGAGTACGCCGACGGCTGCATCCATCCAGGGTAATCCCCTGGAGTTGATCTGCGCGCCCCGCGAGGGCCATCCGGACCGACCCAGCGACCGCGGGCCGCCAGGCCCGGAACACGGCGCCGCGCAGCGCCACGTTGAGGGTGGCGGTAGGCGACGGGCGGGAGGTTGGTGCGGGTGAGAACGGCTGGTGACGCACGGCACCGACCGGATGACCCGAGCCCTGGATGCGGCACCGTAAGGCGACCGTGATTGTCGGTACCCGTCCTTAGGGTGCGCGGCATGGATGTGGGCCGGCGCCTCGACAACGCGCAGCTGACCTTCGACGAGCTCGGCACCCCGCTACGGGACACCACCTTCGTGGTGTTCGACCTGGAGACCACCGGGACCAGCCCCGGCCCGGACGGGATCACCGAGGTGGGTGCGGTGAAGGTGCGCGGGGGTGAGGTGCTCGGCGAGTTCGGCACCCTGGTCGACCCGGGCACCGCGGTCCCGCCGGAGATCGTCGAGCTGACCGGGATCACCACGGCGATGGTGCGCGCCGCCCCGCCGATCGAGCGGGTGTTGCCGGCGTTCCTCGAGTTCATCTCCGGTGCCGTGCTGGTGGCGCACAACGCCGGATTCGACACCGGGTTCATGCGGGCGGCCTGCCGGGCGCACGGCTACCACTGGCCCCGTGCCGCCGTGGTGTGCACGCTCCGGCTCGCCCGGCGGCTGCTGACCAGGGAGGACACCCCGAGCTACCGGCTCTCCGCGCTCGCCGCCCTGCTCGGCGCGCGCACCGATCCGACACACCGCGCGCTGGAGGACGCCAGGGCCACCGTGGACGTGCTGCACGGGCTGCTCGAGCGGCTCGGCGCGGTGGGCGTGCACTCGCTGGAGGAGTTGCTCGACTACCTGCCCGAGGTCACCCCCGCCCAGCGGCGCAAGCGCGGGCTGGCCGCGCACCTCCCGCGGCGACCGGGGGTCTACCTGTTCCGCGGCCCGAACGAGGAGGTGCTCTATGTCGGCACGGCGCGCGACCTGCGGCGCAGGGTGCGGCAGTACTTCACCGGATCGGAGAGCCGGGGCCGGATCCGCGAGATGGTCGCGCTGGCGCAGCGGGTCGACGGGGTGGAGTGCGCACATTCGCTGGAAGCCGAGATCAGGGAGCTGCGGCTGCTCGCGGCGCACCGCCCCGCCTACAACCGGAAGTCGAAGAACCCGCACAAGGCCTGGTGGATCGTGCTCACCGAGGAGGCGTTCCCCAGGCTGTCCGTTGTCCGGCTGGCCAGGGACGGGGCGCTCGGTCCGTTCCGCTCCCAGTCCACGGCGGCGGCCGCCGCGAACACCCTGGCCGACGCGGCCGGCCTGCGCACCTGTACCCAGCGCATCCCGGCCGGCGGTTCCACGGGTACCCCGTGCGTGCTGGCCGAGCTGGGCCGGTGCGGCGCGCCGTGCGCGGGCAGGCAGAGCGTGCCGGAGTACGCCACCGGGGTCCATGCGGTGAGCGAGCTCATCGCGGGCAGGGACAACGCCCCGCTGTGGACCGCGCGCGGCAGGCTCGAGGCGCTGGCCGAGGCGCAGCACTTCGAGCAGGCGGCGCGGCGGCGCGACGAGCTCGCCGCGCTGGTGCGTGCCGTGCGGCGCGGGCACCGGATGGCGGCGCTCGCCGCCATCCCGGAGCTCGTCGCGGCCGCGCCGGACGGGAACGGTGGCTGGGAGCTGGTGGTGATCCGGTACGGCAGGCTGGCCTCGGCCGGGGTCGCGCGGCGCGGCGTGCCGCCGATGCCGGTGGTGGAGGCGCTGGTGGCATCCGCGGAGACGGTGCTGCCCGGCCCGGGACCGCTGCACGGCAGCGCGGGTGAGGACGTCGGCATCCTGCTGCGCTGGCTGACCAGGCCCGGGGTGCGCCTGGTGCGGACCGCGCGGCCCTGGGCCGAGCCGGCAAGGGGCGCCGCGGGCTGGCAGGACTGGCTGGAGCGCGCCGAGAGCGGGCGTACCCCGGTGTGAACTGGGCCGGCTCGCTACGATCGGCGGCAGATCGACGCAGGAACTCGGACACAGGAGGCACCTTGATCACCGCGATCGTGATGATCCACGCCAGGGCGGACAGCATTCCGGAGACCGCGCAGGCGATCGCGGACATCGAGGGCGTGAGCGAGGTGTACTCCTGCGCGGGCGATGTGGACCTGGTGGCGATCGTCCGGGTCGGCACGCACGAGGGCCTCGCGGACCTGATCCCGGCCAAGATCGGCAAGGTGCCTGGCGTGCGGGGCACCGACACCCATATCGCGTTCCGGTCCTATTCCAGCGCGGACACCGAGGCGGCCTTCTCCATCGGCGCCGACGGCGACTGACCCGAGACCGGGCGGGTGCGTCCAGCGGACGCACCCGCCCGGTCTCGCCGGTGAGTACCGGCTCAGTGCTCCGGCGTCTTCTGCCCGGCGGGGATCTGCTCGGTGGACTCGGTGTCCTCGGCCAGGCCGTCGCCGTGCGCGTGCTGCTCGGCACGCGCACGCTCCAGCGCCGCGGTCTCCTCGGGCGGGTCCGGGGACAGCCAGCCGCCGGGCACCGCCTCGCCCGCGGAGCCGAGCTTGTTCATCTTCTTCGGCACCGGCGAGCCCTGGTACTCCAGCGGGATCGGGTGACCGTGCTCGTCGACCGGGCCGAGCGGCTGGTGCACCTCGATGAACTCACCGTGCGGCAGCCGCTTGATGATGCCGGTCTCCACCCCGTGCTCGAGCACCTCCCGGTCGGCCCGTTGCAGGCCGAGGCAGATCCGGTAGGTGACGTAGTACGCCAGTGGCGGCAGGAGTAGCAGCCCGATCCGGCCGATCCAGGTCATCGCGTTCAACGAGATGTCGAAGGTCAGGGCCACCAGGTCGTTGAACCCGGACATCTCGAGCACCGCGAAGACCGCCATGCCCATCACGCCGAGGCTGGTCCGCACCGGAACGTCCCGCGGCCGCTGCAGCAGGTTGTGGTGCGCGGTGTCCTTGGACAGTTTGCGTTCTATCCATGGATACGCGATCAGCAGGACGAACAGGACCGGTATCCCCACCGCGCCGGCGAAGAACACCGGCGGCACCGTGTAGTCGCCCAGATAGAGTTCCCACGCCGGCCAGATCCGGAGGAGACCGTCCGCCCAGGCCAGATACCAGTCGGGCCAGACACCCGCGGACACCTGGGACGCGTTGTACGGTCCCAGGTTCCATACCGGGTTGATCTGAAACACCCCGGACATCAGCGCGATGACACCGGTCACGATCGCGAAGAAGGCGCCGCCCTTCAGCGCGAAGTACGGCATGATCCGCACGCCGACCACATTGGTCTCCTTGCGCCGCACCCCCGGGAACTGGGTGTGCTTCTGGTACCAGACCAGCGCGAGGTGCACCGCGACCAGGCCGAGCATGATGCCCGGAATGATCAGGATGTGCAGGGCGTAGAGCCGCGGGATGATCTCGGTTCCGGGGAACTCCCCGCCGAAGAGTGCCCAGTGGACCCAGGTGCCCATCACCGGCACCGAGAGCACGATGCCGGACATGGTGGCCCGGACGCCGGTGCCGGAGAGCAGGTCGTCCGGCAGCGAGTAGCCGAAGAAGCCCTCGAACATGCCCAGGATCAGCAGCAGCGCGCCGATCACCCAGTTCGCCTCACGCGGGCGGCGGAAGGCGCCGGTGAAGAAGATCCGGAACATGTGCACGAACATGGCGGCCACGAAGATCAGCGCGCTCCAGTGGTGCACCTGCCGCACGAACAGCCCGCCGCGGACCTCGAAAGAGATGTCCAACGTGCTCTCGAACGCCCGGGACATCGGGATGCCCTGCAGGTTCGTGTACGCACCCTGGTAGATGACCTCCTCCATCGAGGGGTCGAAGAACAGGGTGAGGTAGACCCCGGACAGGATCACGATGATGAAGCTGTACAGCGCGATCTCGCCGAGCAGGAAGGACCAGTGGGTCGGGAACACCTTGTTCATCTGGTGCCGCAGGCCCTTGGCCAGGTGGTAACGCTGGTCGGCGTTCTTGGCCGCCTCCCCCGCGTGCCGCTCGACGGCGCTGGAGCCCTTCGTCGGCGTGGTGAGTGAACTCATGACTTACGCTCCCAGAAGCCCGGGCCGACCGCTTCGATGAAATCGTGCCGTGCCACGAAGTATCCCTCTTCGTTGACCTCGATCGGCAGCTGGGCGAGCGCCCTGGTAGCCGGGCCGAACACGGGCTTGGCGTACTGCAGCGCGTCGAACTGCGACTGGTGGCACGGGCACAGGATCCGGTTGGTCCGCTGCTCGTACAGTGAGGTCGGGCAGCCGACGTGGCTGCAGATCTTGGTGTAGGCGTAGTAGTCGCCGTAGTTGAAGTCCTCCTGGCCCTTGCGCTTGAGCACGCGCTCGGCGTCGGCCGGCCGCAGGCGGATGAGCATGACCGGGTTGTCCGCCCGCTTCAGCGCGTGGATCAACGCCTCGTGGTCCCCTCGCTCGGACTCGCGGAAGGGATACACCGTCTCGATCGCGCCCGCGTCCAGGTCCTCCGGCCGGACCAGGGAGATCTCCTCCGGGTTGCCGGTGTATCGCCGCAGGTAGACGACCTCACCGGGGTGTTCCTTCTGCCACCCGGTGTGCCACAGCGACTCCTTGGTCTCGCTGTTGGCCCAGGGGTTCTTGATGAACGAGGCGACCGGAAGGGCCACCGCCCCGAGGCCAAGCACACCCGCGCCGAGCCCCGCGGTGCGCTTGATCGCCGACCGGCGGGCGATGGTGCTGCGGTTACCCGCGTCGGCGAGGTGGGCGAGGATGGTCTGCTTGTCCACCTCGGACGAGCCCTCGCCCAGGTTGTCGTTGCGTTCCTGGACGGTCATCTCGTGCGGGATGAACTTCTTCACGTACAGGATCACGCCGACCGCCAGCGCCAGCACGGAGACACCGAGTGTCACCCCGATCACCGGGGTGTACAGGCTGTACATGGCGTGCCCCGGATCGGAGGACGGAACGTACTCCGACGGCCACCAGATCAGCCCGGCGAGGAAGGCGAGGCCGGCCAGCGCGGAGAGGGCGAACCACATCGCCACCTGCCGCTCGGCACGCTTCTCCGCGCGGGTCCCCGGCACCGGCCACGGGTCCGGGTACTCCACGATCTCGACGCCGTCCAGCTTGCCGCCGAGCTTGACCAGCTCCTCGCGGTCCATCTCGGCCAGTTCCTCCTCGGTGGGAGGCTTCGGCTCGTTACCGCTGCTCATCTGCTATGCCCTCGATCCAATCCACATGGTCACGCCGACCAGCGCGGCGATACCCACCACCCACGCGATCACACCCTCGGTACCCGGCCCGAAGCCGCCGAGCCCGTTGCCACCGACGTCGTTGCCGCCCGCGGACACCGACTTCACGTAGGCGATGATGTCTTCCTTCTCCCCGGGCGTGAGCTGCCGGTCGGAGAACTTCGGCATGTTCTGCGGGCCGGTGAGCATCGCGGTGTAAATCTGTTCCTCGTTGGCCGGGGCCAGCTCGGGGGCGTACTTGCCGGCCGAGAGGGCACCGCCCTGACCGGTGAAGTTGTGGCAGGACGCGCAGTTGAGCCGGAACAGCTCACCGCCGCGCGCGGGGTCGCCCCCGCGCAGCGCCTCCCCGCTCTCGGCAGGCCGCTCCGGGCCGCCGCCGTTGGCCTGGATGTAGGCGCTCAGCGCGTCGATCTCGGCGGGGGTGAGCTTCGGCGGCTTGCGCTTGGCCTGCGCCTCCTGCCGCACCATCGGCATCCGGCCGGAGGAGGTCTGGAAGTACACCGCGGCCTCGCCGACACCGACCAGGCTCGGGCCACGGTCCTCCACACCGCCGAGGTTCGCGCCGTGACAGGTGATGCAGGTGTTGTTGTAGATCTCCTCGCCCTTGCGCAGCAGCGCGGGGTCGGCCTGGGCCTGCGCGGTCTGCGGCTCCGGGGCGAACACGGCGTACAACGCGCCCACACCGAGCAACGCGATCCCGAGCGCGAGCAGGCCGGCGACCCGCCGCTGGAACTTCGTGCGCCGCCCGCGCCGCGCCGGTGGGGAAGCGGGTTTCTTGCTGGTGGTCATCTCTGCGGCAACCCTTGCTGTCAGTTCGGCCGATACGGGGGGTCTGGCTCCTACCGCGGATCAGGGAATGAAGTAGATCACCGCGAACAGCCCGATCCAGACGATGTCGACGAAGTGCCAGTAGTAGGAGACCACGATGGCCGAGGTCGCCTGCGCCGGCGTGAACTTGCTCATCCGAGTGCGCATGAGCAGGTAGACGAAGGCCACGAGCCCGCCGACCACGTGCAGCCCGTGGAAGCCCGTGGCGAGGTAGAACACGGTGCCGAAAGCGCCGGACGGGATCGTCACGCCCTCGGCGACGAGGTTGATGTACTCGTAGCCCTGGCCGAGGACGAAAATCGTGCCCATCACCAGGGTGATCAGGTACCAGCGGCGCAGCCCGTACACGTCACCCTTCTCGGCGGCGAACACGCCGAGCTGGCAGGTGAAGGACGAGGCCACCAGGATGATCGTGAACGGGATCGCGTACGGGATGTTCAGGTGGATCGGCTCACCGGTGGACTCCAGGATCGGTGGCCAGTGGCCGGTGTCGTTCTGGGCCTTGACCGTGAAGAACATCGCGAACAGCCCAGCGAAGAACATCAGTTCGCTGGACAGCCACACGATCGTGCCGACACTGACCATGTTCGGCCGGTTCAGCGAGTGCACACGCTGGCTGATGGTGGGAGCTGCCGTCGTCACGTCCCGCATTATGTCTTCTCACAACCAGCCTTCGCCGGTCGGGTCCTACGGTGAGTCGTGGAGGAGTCGGTCACACCACTGCCCCGGACCGATAGCATCTCCTCCAACGCCCACCACACGAGCCCGGAGGCACGTCGTTATGGCCGAGCAGCCGCTGCGAATCCTGGTCTTCAGCCACCGGCCGGAAGTACGCGAGTCGATCATCAACGCGATCGGGCGCAGGCCCGCGTCCGATATCGGGCGGGTCGACTACGTGGAGGCCGCCGGAGTGGCCGAGGTGCTGGTCGAGATGGACGAAGGTGGCCTGGACCTGGCGATTCTCGATGGTGAGGCGCAGCCGACCGGCGGCATCGGCCTCACCCGCCAGCTCAAGCACGAGATCGCCGAATGCCCCCCGATCGTGGTCACCGCGCGGCGCAAGGACGACCGCTGGCTGGCCACCTGGTCCAAGGCCGACGCCGTGCTGGTGCACCCGCTGGACCCGCTGACCGCCGCCGAGACCGTCGCCGACGTGCTGCGCGCGCGGCGCGTCCCCGCCGTGCACGGCTGAGGACCGACGCAGCCATGGGAGCCACGGGAGCCACGGACGCCACGACGCACACCTGGCCGGACCTGCTCACCCGGCTGATCGGCGCCACTGACCTCTCGGCGGCGGACACCCGGTGGGCGATGGACCAGATCATGTCCGGGGAGGCCACCCCCGCGCAGATCGCCGGCTTCGCCGTGGCACTGCGGGCCAAGGGTGAGACCCCGGCCGAGATCGCCGGGATGGCCGAGACCATGCTCGCGTACGCCAGGCCCCTCGAGGTGGCCGGCCGGGCGGTGGACATCGTCGGTACCGGCGGCGACCGGTCCGGCTCGGTGAACATCTCGACCATGGCGGCGCTGGTCACGGCCGCCGCGGGCGCGCCGGTGGTCAAGCACGGCAACCGGTCCGCCTCGTCCCGATCCGGCGCCGCCGACGTGCTGGAGGCGCTCGGGGTCGCCTTCGACCTGCACCCGGAGGGCGTCGCCCGGTGCGTGGCCGAGCTCGGCATCGGGTTCTGCTTCGCGCCGACCTTCCATCCGGCGTTCCGGCACACCGGCACACCCCGGCGGGAACTGGGCGTGCCGACCACGTTCAACCTGCTCGGGCCGCTGACCAACCCGGCACGGCCGAGCGCGGGCATGATCGGCTGCGCCTACCAGGACAAGACCAGGATGCTGGCCGAGGTCTTCGCCCGCCGCGACGCCTCGGTGCTGGTGGTGCGGGGTGACGATGGCCTCGACGAGATCACCACCACGACCACCACCTCGGTGTGGGTGGTCAGCGATGGCGAGGTGCGCGCCGAGACGGTCGATCCAGCCGAGCTGGATATCCCGCCGGTGACCGCCGAGGATCTGCGTGGCGGGGACGCGGAGGCCAACGCCGAGGTCATCCGGGAGCTCGTGGCAGGTAAGCCGGGGCCCGTGCGGGACGCCGTGCTGGTCAACGCGGCGGGCGGGCTGGCGGCGCATGCGGGGTTCTCCGGCTCGTTGCACGCGGACCTGGCGGGCGGGCTGCGCAGGGCCGCGGAGGCGATCGACTCCGGGGCCGCCGCGAGCCTGCTCACACGGTGGTCCGAGCTGTCCAACGAGTTGGCTCGGCAGGCCGGCTGAGCGGAACGGGCTGCTGCGCCCGCTCGGGAACGGTTTCCATGTCCTCGGCCGGCTTGCGCAGTACCCTGCCGACCACCAGGGTGCTGATCACGATCCCGCCGAGCACCAGTGCCGTGGTGAGCAGGCCCTGGTCGAGAAGCTGGCCGGCCTGGCCGAGTCCGGCGCCGACCGCGGTCCACAGTGCCGCCCACACCGCCGAGGACAGGGCGGCGAACCAGGCGAACCGGCGCAGCGGCATCCGCAGCACCCCGGCCAACGCGGGCGCCAGGGTGTGTGCCACCGCCACGAACCGCGCCGTGACCAGCAGCCAACCGCCGGAACTGCGCACGAGCTGCTCGGCCTGCTCCCACCGGCGCGGGTCGGTCTTCCTGCCGATCCAGCCGCGCTGCAGCGCCGGCCCGACCCTGCGCCCGATCAGGTAGCCGACCAGTTGACCCGCGAAGCATCCCGCGGCGGCGACCAGGCCGGCCAGCGGGGACCAGGTCACATGCAGCACTCCGATGCATCCGGCCAGCAGAACCTCACCGGGAAGAAACACCCCGACCAGCAGACTGGTCTCCAGGAAGGCCAGCACGAAGACCGTCGCCAGCACGGCCAGCGGCGGCAGCGCGCCCAGGTCGGGCATCAGGTCCTCGAACACGGCCTTCTCCATTCAACTCGCGGCGCAGTAGCGGGGCTGCTTTTCTACCCCTCCGACTGTGCCCCCGCGACGAGCTGTGCGGATCAGGGAACACCCCCAGAATAACCCTGGGGCTATCCCCCGCACCCCCTTTTCCGGTCCAACGCGGTGCCCGCTTCGATCATTCCCCGGCGCGCCGGCCTCGGAGAACGCCCGGCGGTACGCGCTGGGGCCGGTGCCCCGCAAGCGGGTGAACTGGTGCCGTAGCGCCGCCGCGGAGGCGCACCCGCACGCCACGGCGATGTCCTCGACGGAAAGCGTGCCCGCCTCCAGCAGGGCCCGCGCCCGGTCCAGCCTGCTTTCGATCCACTCGAGGAGCTCGGCGATCATCGCGTCGTCCGGCGCGGAACACTCCGGTACCGGGGCCTCGACGAACTGCGCCTGCCCGCGCACCAGGTGCGGGCACAGGTCCACGACGGCGACCGTCCCGGCGCTGGTCTCCTTACCTGTGCCCCGTGGTCGCGGTGGTGGTGGACATACTGGCGTACGGGCAGCGGCTCACCCTGGCCGAGGCGGTCGGCATGTTCGCGGTCCTGGCGGCCGCGGTGTTACCCAAGCGCGAGGCCTTCGGCAGGGGGCCGCGCCACGCGGCACCGCGCGCGGCCACCCGCCGACACGGCCCCGCGTCCGCTCACTCGGCGCTCGGGCCGGTGTGGTACTCGAACACCAGGCCGCCGATGGCGATCAGGAGCGCGACGATCGCCATGATCAGCAGCCAGATGTGGAAGAAGGCGAGCGCGACGCCGCCGAGCGCGGCGGCCGCGGCCAGCGCGATCGGCCAGTAGCTCCCGGGGCTGAAGAAGCCGAGCTCACCGGCGCCGTCGCTGATCTCGGCTTCCTCGTTGTCCTCCGGCCGGGTCTCGATGCGGCGGGCGACAAACCGGAAGTAGCTGCCTGCCAGCAGCGCCAGCCCGCCGGTGAGGATCAGCGCGACCGTCCCGACCGGTTCCACGCCGTCCTCGGTCATGTATGCGGTCAGGAAGGCGTAGATGACCGCGACGAGAAAGGCAAAGACCGTGACGATTTCGAAGACCCGGGCTTCGACCTTCATGGACGTGTCCTTACTACTCTGGCTGATCCGTGCTTCTCGGTGGGGCCCCGCCGCCGCGTCAGCCGGACGCGGTCCGCGCGGTGCGGTCGGTGTCGAACGGCTGGGTGGTGGTCGCCAGCGGGGCGCACACCTCGCCGCAGCCCTCCGCCTGCATCGCGGACAGCGCCTCGGCCGCGGTCGCCGGCCGCCCGGTGCTGGGGTTGATCTGACCGCGCAGTTGGAGGTAGCGGTCGAACTTGTCCGGGGACAGCGCCCGCACCTCGAAGTTCATCACCGAGTGGTAGGTGCCGCAGAGCTCGGCACAGCGGCCGACGAAGGCACCCTCCCTGTCGATGGTGTTCTGGAAGGAGTTGTCCTGGTTGTTCCGGTCCGGGTGCGGCATCACATCGCGCTTGAAGTTGAACTCCGGCACCCAGAACGAGTGGATCACGTCGGTGGAGACCAGGTCGTACTGGATGACCTGGCTGGTGGGCAGCACCAGCAGCGGGATCTCGGTGGAGCTGCCGACCGTGCTGATCGGCTCCCCTTCGCCGTCGTCCGTGCCCGGGTAGCGGAACTCCCAGTTCCACTGGAAGGCGACCACGTCCACCGTGACGTCCGGGTCGTCCTTCTTGTCCAGCACGCTGTTCTCGGTGGTGGCGGTGAAGAAGAACAGCACGCAGACCATGATCACCGGAACGACCACGCAGAACAGCTCCAGCGGCATGTTGTACTGGAACTGTCGCGGCAGGCCTTCGTCGGTCTTCTTCTTCCGGTGGAAGGCGATGGTCCAGAAGATCAGGCCCCAGACGATCGCGCCCACGACGAGCGCGGCGACGACCGACCAGGTCCAGAGCTGACGCATCTCCTCGGCTTGCGGGGTGGCAGCCTCGGGCCAGCCGAACCGCAGGATCTCGTCGCCGGAACAACCGGTCACCGTGACGGCGACCAGCCCGGCAAGCGCGGCAACCTTCCCGGCCCTAGCCGGTCGCGTCGCCCTGGCGTGCTCCGCAACGCGCATCGCGCCGTGCCGTTTCACCCAGCCTCCTTGCCCGATCGTCCTGACAGGCGGAGCCTAGCCGAATTGCCGCGCCGCGCAGGACAAGGGGGCCTCCGAGGGTTGTGCACGCGAGGTGAGCCAGGTGCCGCGGCCGAGCCCATGACCACGCACGACAGTCATTCACCTGAGGCACCGTGACGAGCGCTACCCGGCGCGGCGGCGTGTCCGCGGACCGGCATACTTGGCCACTCGGAGTTCCGGTGACGACCTGAGGGTGTGTGACGAGGCGTGTGCGGCCTGCTTGGACTGGTCTGTGCCAGCGAAGACGACGCGGTGAAGGCCCGCGACGCGGTCGGCAGGGCGTTGCACTGCCAGCGCCACCGTGGCCCGGACGAGACCGACACCTGGGCCGACGCCGAGGTGGTCTACGGCTTCAACCGGCTCGCGTTCATCGACGTCGAGCACTCGCACCAGCCGCTGACCTGGGGGCCACCGGACTCGCCCGGCCGGTACACGATCAACTTCAATGGTGAGATCTACAACTTCCGGCAGCTGCGGGCGGAACTGGCCGCCGAGTACGGCACCGAGTTCGCCACCGAGGGGGACGCGGAGACCATCGTTGCGGCCTACCACCACCTCGGCCGCGCCGCGGTGGGCAGGCTGCGCGGGATGTTCGCGTTCCTGATCTGGGACGCGCGGGACAAGCTGGTCTTCGGCGCCCGCGACCCGTTCGGCATCAAGCCGCTGTTCTACTCCCATGGTCCCGGCGGGGTCGCCTTCTCCAGCGAGAAGAAGAGCCTGCTGGAGCTGTCCGAGGTGCTCGGCGTCCCGCGGGAGCTGGACCGGACCGCGCTGCAGCACTACCTGGCCCTGCAGTACGTGCCGGAGCCGGAGTCGCTGCACAGCGGGATCCGGCGGATCCAGTCCGGCACCTCGTTCACCGTCTCCCCCGGCGGCGAGCCCGCCACCGAGCGGTACTTCGTCCCGGAGTTCGACACCAGGCCGGTCGCCGGCGCCGGGGAGGCCGGCGAGCTGCACCGGCGGATCGCGGACGTGATGCGGGACTCGGTGTCCAAGCACATGATCGCCGACCCGGACGTGACCGTGGGTGCCTTCCTCTCCGGTGGCATCGACTCCACCGCCATCGCCGCGCTGGCCAAGGAGCACAACCCGAACCTGATCACCTTCACCACCGGGTTCGAGCGCGAGGGCTACTCCGAGGTGGACGTGGCCGCGGAGTCGGCGGCCGCGATCGGCGTCAAGCACGTGGTGCGCACCGTGTCCGCCGAGGAGATGATGGAGAGCCTGCCGCTGATCGTCTGGTACCTGGACGACCCGGTGGCCGACCCGGCGCTGGTCCCGCTGTGGTTCATCGCCCGCGAGGCGCGCAAGCACGTGAAGGCGGTGCTGTCCGGGGAGGGCTCGGACGAGCTGTTCGGCGGGTACACGATCTACCGTGAGCCACTGTCGCTGGCACCGTTCGAGAAGATCCCGGGCGGGGTACGCAGGCTGCTCGGCAAGGTGTCCACGAAGATCCCGGAGGGCACCCGGGGCAAGGACCTACTGCGCCGCGGTTCGCTGCCGCTGGAGGAACGCTACTACGGCAACGCCCGGATCTTCCGGGACGACCAGCTACGCGGTGTGCTGCGCACGTTCACCGAGGGCGTCGGGCACCAGGACGTCACCGGGCCCTGGTACCGGGCCTCGGCCGGCTGGGATCCGGTGTCCCGGATGCAGCACGTGGACCTGTTCACCTGGCTGCGCGGCGACATCCTGGTCAAGGCGGACAAGATGACCATGGCCAACTCGCTGGAGCTGCGGGTCCCGTTCCTCGACCCGGAGGTCTTCCGGGTGGCCTCGAGCATCCCGCTGGACCAGAAGATCACCAGGGAGACCACGAAGTACGCCCTGCGGCGCGCGCTGGACGGCATCGTGCCCGCGCATGTGCTGAACCGCCGCAAGCTCGGCTTCCCGGTGCCGATCCGGCTGTGGCTGCGGGACGAGATGTACGACTGGGCCCGCGGCATCATCGCCGACTCCCGGACCGAGGAGTTGCTGGACAAGCAGGCCGTGCTGCGGCTGCTGGAGGAGCACAGGGCGGGCACCCTCGACCACAGCAGGCGGCTGTGGGCGTTGCTGGTGTTCATGTTGTGGCACGGCATCTTCGTGGAGCACCGGATCAAGCCGGAGATCCCGGAGCCGCAGTACCCCGTGCACGTCTGAGCGCCCGGCACGGGCACCCGGACGCCGCCGGCACGGCCGGGCCGGTCGTCCACGCGGCCCAGGAGTCCTTGGTCGGCGGTTGGCAGCAGGCCATGTGTGCGGGCCGCACCGTCATGGCGGTCCTGTTCGTCCACGTCCTCGTACGGGGCCCCCGGCGCACCGAAAACTACTCGCCGGTAGACCATGACGCAGCACACATCGGTAAAGTATAACTTGTTCTCACTATAGAAGAGTGAGGAACGCCACATGGATGCCAATCCCCTGCAAGGAAACGGATCCAACACCGTCTCCCGACGTGCCTTCATTGCTGGAACTAGTTCTATATTGGCGGCGGCGACCCTGGCAGGACGCCCGGCGTACGCGCGACCCGTCGCCGCGACCGCCCCGATCACGGCCGGTGCGCACGTTCCGGCCCTGGTGATCGGCACGGGATACGGCGGCTCGGTCGCCGCCCTCCGACTCGCCAGGGCGGGCGTCGACGTGCACATGATCGAGATGGGCATGGCCTGGGACAGCGCGGGGCCGGACGGCAAGGTCTTCGCCAACACGACCGCGCCGGACTACCGGTCCTTCTGGCTGCGTACCAGGACCAAGCAACCGATCAGCAACTTCCTCGGCTTCCCGCTGGACAAGGATGTGCCTCGCTACACCGGAATCCTGGACGCCGAGGACTTCGGCGGCATCCTGATCTACCAGGGTCGCGGCGTCGGCGGCGGTTCGCTGGTCAACGGCGGCATGGCGGTCACGCCCAGGCGGGAGAACTTCGGCGAGATCCTGCCCTCGGTGGACGCAGGCGAGATGTACGAGGTCTACTACCCCCGCGCCAACGCCGGGCTCGGGGTCAGTCACGTCGATCCGGAATGGTGGGAGGCCACCGACTGCTACCAGTACGCCAGGGTCGGCCGGAAGCACGCCCAGCGCTCCGGGTTCCCGTTCGTCTTCGTGCCCAACGTGTACGACTGGGACTACATGGAGCGGGAAGCCGCCGGCACCGTCCCCGAGTCGGCCCTGGCCGGCGAGGTGCTCTACGGAAACAACCACGGCAAGAAGTCGCTGCAGCAGACCTACCTGGCCGAGGCGAGCGCGACCGGCAGGGTGGCCATCTCCCCGCTGCACCGGGTCACCTCGGTCGCCCCGAGGGACGCGGGTGGCTACACGGTCGGCATGGAACAGCTCGACACCACCGGCGGCACGATCGGCAGCAAGACCGTGACCGCGGACCGGGTGTTCTTCGCGGCCGGCAGCGCGGGCACCAGCACGCTGCTCACCCGGCTGAAGGCCACCGGAATGCTGCCTCGGCTGAGCAGCGAGATCGGCAAGGGCTGGGGCGACAACGGCAACGTCATGTGCGGCCGGGCCAATCACCTGTGGGACCCGACCGGCAAGCTCCAGTCGGCCATGCCCACGGCCGGCATCGACAACTGGGCGGACGGCGGGGCGTTCGCCGAGGTCGCGCCGCTGCCCACCGGCATCGAAACCTACGCCTCGTTCTACCTCTCGATCACCAGGAACCCGCATCGCGCCGAGTTCACCTGGAACGCCGGGGCCGGCCGGGTGGACCTCGACTGGCGGACCGCATGGAAACAGCCTTCCATCGACGCGGCCAAGACGATCTTCGACCGGATCAACGCGAAAGAGGGGACGATCTACCGGACCGACCTCTTCGGCTCCTACAAGATCTGGGGTGATCACCTCACGTATCACCCGCTCGGTGGCGCGGTGCTGAACAAGGCCACCGACAACCACGGCCGGCTGCACGGCTACCCCGGGCTGTACGTCGTGGACGGCTCGCTGATCCCCGGCAACGCCAGCGTGAACCCGTTCGTCACCATCACCGCGCTCGCCGAGCGGAACGTCGAGCGGATCATCGCCGCCGACCTGTGACCCCGCCGGGTCAGGGTCCGGGCAGCACGCACATGGTGTCGATGCCCAGCACGTGGTTGAGCCGCCCGAAGGCCAGCCAGGAGCCGATGCTCATGCTCAGCTCCACGATCTCGGCCTGGCTGTAGTGCGCGGTCATCCGGGACCAGAACTCCTCGTCCAGGCCATGGTGATCCAGGGCGTACCGCTCGGCGTACTCGGCGGCCAGCCGGGTGCGGTCGTCGAAGGCGTCGGTGGTGCGCCACTGGGTCACCGCATCGGCGAACTCCTCCTCGACCTTCTCCCCGGCCCGCTCGGTGCGCCAGTCCAGGCAGAAGACGCAGCCGTTGAGCTGCGCGACCCGCAGCCGCGCCGCCTCGAACTCGCGCAGCCCGAGGGTGGTGTGCGCGTACACGGCGAGGGAGAAGTTCGAGGCCGCTGCCCCGATCTCCGGGACCAGCTCACCCCACACGTAGGTGATCGCGTCCTTGCCCTCCGGGATGTCGATGTTCATCGCGGGGTCCTTCCGAGCTTGCCGACTGCGGGACGGAGTGGGATGTCGAGTGCGTCATACAGGCCGGGCTCGGCTTGGGCCAGCCAGTCGATGGCACCGACCAGCCTGCCGATCGCGGTGGCGTTGCCTCCCGCCGCGGCGTTGCCGTCCTCATCGGTGGCCTCGACGGTGACCTCGATACGCGGCCGGCCCTCGATGATCACCCGGTGTGCCCCGGCCCGGTTGGGCGGCATGGGCCAGTCCGGCGCGCAGGACGGGTGGATGCGGGTGACGTGCTCGACCACGACGCGCGGCTCGCCGCCGACGATCCCCTGCACCTCGAACCGCACCGCACCCTGGGTACCCGCCTCGAACTCGCCCATCGCCGCCGTGCGCACGGGGTGCTCGAGCGGGCGCCGGTCCAGGGTCTCCCGGATCTCCGCCAGCTCCACCTCCAGCGCCCTGGCGATCAGCCGCAGTTGCCCGCCCCACACCATGCTCGGCACGCCCGGCGCGAGCATCGGTGGTTGGTAGTCCATCGGCTGGCCCATGCCGACCAGGTAGCGGACCGAGTCGGACTGGTCGTAACTCGAGTAGTCGAAGATCTCCTGGCAGCGAACCACCTCTACGGTGGTGCCGAGCCCGCTGACCAGCGAGGGCAGTACGTCATTGGCCCAGCCGGGATCGACCCCGGAGACGAACAGCGAACCGCCACCCTGCTGGACCGCGGCAAGAACCGGTTCTCGTAGCTCCGCCGGGGCCGTGCGCTGATCGTAGAGCGCGTACAACGCGGGGGTGACGACAACGGCGCCGGCCCGAACCGCCCCGCAGATGTCCTCCAGCGCGGCGTCCGGCCGGATGTCACCGGTCGCGGCGTACACCACGGCCCGCGGACCGGTGGCCAGCACCGCGCCGATATCGTCGGTGGCCAGGACCCCAAGCTGGCGGTCGAGCCCGCCGAGTTCACCGGCGTCCCTGCCGATCTTGCCCCGGTCGTGGACCAGCACGGCGGCCAGCCGCAGCGCCGGATGGGCATCCACGGCACGGATGGCCGCGCGACCGCAGTTCCCGGTACCCCACACGACCGTGGAAATCATGTTTGGCAGGCTAGCGAACACGCAGGCTATTTACTAGAACTTGTTCTCGAAATCCCCTGACGGCACCAGCACGTCAAGATTCGTCGCGAGAGGTGTGTCGAACCGGCGCGCCGCCGTTCGACGCGTAGCTGCCGGCCGGTCCTCGCGCCCGGACAGATCGGGCCCCGGCCGAACTCAAGGAGCGACAATGCGATTTCTGATGATGCACCGGCTCGACGAGCGTGCCCCGGAGGCATGGAACCCCAGCCAGGAGTTCATGGAGAAGATGGGCGAGTGCATTCAGGACTGGACCGACCGGGGCATCCTGATCACGGCCGAGGGCGTTCACCCCTCCGCGAAGGGGGCGCGGGTGCGCAAGGCCCGCGGTGGGGGGACTACCGCCACCGACGGGCCGTTCACCGAGGCCAAGGAGGTCATCGGGGGTTTCGCGCTGATCAACGCCACGGACCGGGCGGAGGCCGTCAGGTACGCCCAGGAGTACGCCGCGCTGTTCGACGAGGTCGAGGTCGAGGTGCGACCGGTCGTCGAGTAGGACCTGCCCTCGGCCGGGCCCACCGGGAGGTCACCCTTCCGGGTAGGAAGCCACCTTGCCAGGACACTACCGACCGGTAGGCGTTCCCCACCGGTTCCTGGCTGCTTACCGTGAGTGGGGTGAGCACCGTCACCGAACCCGAGACCCTCGGCGAGTTGATCGCCGACTGTGCTGATATCCCGGCGGACCTGTGTCGCGAGCAGCGGGCTATGCCGCGGCCGCGGACGGCCAACCCCTGGCGGGTGGATGAGGCATGCCACGCGCAGGTCGCCGACCTGGACGCCTACATCTAGCGCAGCGCGGCGCCGGGTTCGGCTACGCGCACGACAAAGGGCGCTGGTTCACCGTGGGGTAACCAGCGCCCTTTCGTCTGTGTCCGATGACTCAGTGGAAGACTCAGTGGAAGGAGTCGCCGCAGGCGCAGGAGCCGCCCGCGTTCGGGTTGTCGATGATGAAGCCCTGCTTCTCGATCGAGTCCACGAAGTCGATCTCGGCGCCCTGCACGTAGGGGGCACTCATCCGGTCCACGGCCACCTGCAGGCCGTTGAAGTCGCGGAACAGGTCACCATCCAGGCTGCGCTCGTCGAAGAAGAGCTGGTAACGCAGGCCCGCGCAACCCCCGGGCTGCACGGCGATCCGCAGGTGCATGTCGTCGCGGCCCTCCTGCTCCAGCAGGGCCTTCGCCTTGACGGCCGCGGCGTCGGTCAACCTCACGCCGTGGGTAGCCTCGCCGGTCTGCTCAGCAGTAGTCATGGATCTCCCTCGGGTGTTGCTGGATCGGGTCCCGGTGCTTCACACGTACCAACACCCCGGTTGCCCGTTCTGTTCCGCACCGTAGCGCCGACATCCATGGTCGCACATCTTCCGACCGGCTGAACATCACCGGCACCGCCTGCAATATCCTGACCGGGTGAGGTTCCTGCGCCGTAACACCACTACAGCGGCCGACGAGGCCGAAGACACCGCCGACGAGAGCGGTGAATCTCACGTGCCCAGGGCGTACACGCCGAGCAAGGGGCGCGCCACACCCAAGCGTAGGGAGGCCGAGGGCAAGCGCAGGGGGCCGGTGGCTCCGCCGCCGCGCACCACCCGCGAGGCGATGAAACGCAGCCGGGAGCAGCGCAAGAAGAACCCGGTCAGCAAGGAAGAGCGCAGGGCGGCCGCCAAGGAGCGCAGGGAGCGGATGAACGCCGGTGACGACCGGTACCTGCTGCCCCGCGACCGCGGCCCGGTCAAGGCCTACGTGCGCGACCTGGTCGACTCGCGGCGGCACGTGCTCGGCCTGTTCATGCCGCTGGCGATCGGGGTGTTCATCGCGCTGCTGATCCCGTACCCGGTGGTGCAGCAGTACGCGACCCTGCTGTGCACGGTGATGCTGCTGGGCATGGTGGTGGAAGGCTTCCTGAACGGCCGGCGGGTGGCCAGGCAGGTCAGGGCGAAGTTCCCCCAGGAGACCGTCAAGGGGGCCTCGATCGGCTGGTACGCCTTCATCCGCGCCAGCCAGATCCGCAAGCTACGCGTGCCGAAGCCCCGGGTCCGCCCCGGCGACGCGATCGAATGACCGCTGGAGCCACCCCAGGTCGTTAGCCATGCGAACGAATGCGGCTAGGCTGGAGGCATGGAGTTTCGGCGCCTCGGCCGTAGTGGTCTCTCCGTCAGCGAGATCTCCTACGGCAACTGGCTTACCCACGGATCACAGATCGAGGAGGAGCAGGCACAGGCCTGCATCAATGCGGCGCTGGACGCCGGCATCACGACCTTCGACACCGCCGACGTCTACGCCAACACCGCAGCCGAGTCGGTGCTCGGCCGTGGCCTGTCGGGGCAACGCAGGGAGAGCCTGGAGATCTGCACCAAGGTGCTCGGGCCGACCGGGCCCGGCGGCCCGAACGACAAGGGGCTGGGCCGCAAGCACATCATGGAGGCGGCCCACGGTTCGCTGAAGCGGCTGCGGACCGACTACATCGACCTCTACCAGGCACACCGCTTCGACCGGACGGTACCGCTGGAGGAGACCTTCCTCGCCTTCGCCGATCTGGTGCGCCAGGGCAAGGTGCTCTACATCGGCTCCTCCGAGTGGACCGCCGAGGAGATCACCCGCGGTGCCGCCATCGCCCGCGAACTGAAGGTTCCGTTCATCTCCAACCAGCCGCAGTACAACGCCCTCTGGCGGGTCATCGAGCAGCAGGTCGTCCCGGCCTCGGAGCGGGAGGGGATCGGCCAGATCGTCTGGTCCCCGGTCGCGCAGGGCGTGCTGACCGGCAAGTACCGGCCGGGGCAGGCCGTTCCGGAGGGGTCCCGGGCCACCGACGAGAAGGGCGGCGGCGCCCACGCCGTCAAGCGATTCCTGGACGAGGACGTGCTGGAGCGCGTGCAACGGCTGCGGCCGCTGGCCGAGCAGGCGGGTCTCTCCCTGTCCCAGCTCGCGGTGGCCTGGGTGTTGCAGAACCCGAACGTGTCCTCGGCGATCATCGGGGCCTCCCGCCCCGAACAGGTGCACGAGAACGTCAAGGCGGCGGGCGTCACACTCGAGCGCGAGCTGCTCCTCGAGGTCGACACGGTGCTGGAGGGTGTCATCGAGCGGGGTCCGTAGCTGGCCCGGAGCCCCTGAGCACCTGCTCGGCGACCCTCAGGTCGTGCGGGTAGGTGACTTTGAGGTTCTCCCGCTCCCCGCGGACCCAGTGCACCGGCACGTCGGAGTACCGCTCCATGCAGGAGGCGGTATCGGTACCGCTGAACCCCTCGCTCGCCGCTCGCTCGTAGGCGGCGAGCAGGGGCTCGGCACGGAACGCCTGCGGGGTCTGGGCCCGGACGGCTCCCCGCGGCCCCGGCCCGGTGACCAGCGTGCCGTCCGCGTTCACCGCGACCACGTCCTCGGTCGGCAGGCCGGGGATCGCCCCGCCGTGCTCGCGGGCCGTGCGCAGCACCTCCGTGATCAGGTCCGGGCTGACCAGCGGGCGGGCACCGTCGTGCAGCAGCACGGTGTCGATCCGGCCCGCCGCGATCCGGCCCGCGAGGTGGCGCAGGGCACGCAGCTCGGACTCCTGCCTGCTCGCCCCGCCGTCGATCACCTCGACCTCGGCGTCCACCTCGTCGGCCAGCACGCCCGCGATCAGCTCGGCGTCCCGCGGGCGGCCGACCAGCAGCAGCACGCCGATGTGGGGCACCTGGCGGAAGGCCGCCAGCGACCAGGACACCACGCACCGGCCCGCGACCCGCAGGTAGACCTTGTTCAGGTCCGCGCCGACCCGGGTGCCCGCGCCGCTGGCCAGCACGACGGCCGCCGCGGTCGGGGTCGGTTCTGCGGAAGTCATGGCCGACGCATCATACGAGCCCGCCACGCCGCCCGATAGCGTTGTCCCGTGGACCCTGAGAACACCGCCGAGAGCATCGAGTTCCCCGCCATCGACCTGCCGGACGAGGTCGCCCGCGCCGAGGCACAGCGACGGCACGGCACGTTGATCAAGCCGGCGCGCTCCCTCGGCAGGCTGGAGGAGCTGGGCGCCTGGCTGGCCGCCTGCCAGGGTCAGTCCCCGCCCCGCCCGGTCACCCACCCGCGGGTGGTGGTCTTCGCCGGGGATCACGGCATCGCGACCAAGGGCGTCTCGGCGTACCCCACGGAGGTCACCGCACAACTGGTGACCGCCGTGGGCAACGGGGACGCGGCGATCAACGCGCTCGCCGCCACCGCGGGCGCGGGGGTCCGCGTGCTGGACCTGGCGGTGGATGCCGAGCAGCCGGACCCGGCGGTGGCCGAGTTCAAGATCCGCCGTGGCTCCGGGTCGATCGACACCGAGGACGCGCTGACCGAGGCCGAGGTCCAGGCCGCTCTGCGGGCCGGGATCACGATCGCCGACACCGAGGTGGACGCCGGGGCCGACCTGCTCATCCCGGCTGACCTCGGGATCGGCAACAGCACCCCCTCCGCGGTGCTGATCGCGGCGCTCACCGGCGCCGAGCCGGTGGCCGTGATCGGCAGGGGCTCGGGAATCGACGACACCACCTGGATGCGCAAGGCGGCCGCCGTGCGGGACGCGCTGCGCAGGGCCCGCGCGGTGTACGCCGAGCCGGTGGCGTTGCTACGCACGGCCGGTAGCGCGGATCTGGCCGCGATGGCCGGGTTCCTCGCCCAGGCCGCGGTGCGCCGCACGCCGGTGCTGCTGGACGGGCTCGCGGTCGGTGCGGCCGCGCTGCTGGCCGAGGAACTGGCACCCGGCGCCCGGTCATGGTGGGAGGCGGCGCACCGGTCCACCGAGCCCGCGCACGCCATGGTGCTGGATCACCTCGACCTGGAACCGATCGTGGACCTGGGGATCGGACTGGGCGAGGGTGCCGGCGCGGTGACCGCGCTGCCGCTGCTGGCCATGTCGGCCAGGCTGCTGACCGAGGTGGCCACGCATGCCGACTCCGGTGTGGCCGGCCCGCTCGGCGGCTGAACGGGCCGGCACCGGCTCAGTCCACAGTCCTTGCCGCGCACACCAGGTGGCGTTCTTCCGGAATTCGTCGCTGCCATCGCTGGGCTGCAAACGAACCTGGTGGTTGACCTGACCCAGACAGAATCCCGGCCGCTCGGTCGATTCCAGGGAATGGCATTCCGTATCGGCCAGCCCGGGCACGATCTTCCAGCGCATCTCGCCGTCGGACCCGCAAATCACCCGGAGAGGGTCCAGAACAAAATTCTGTCCGACCGATTCCGCTGATCCGGGGAACCGTCCAGCGGATCCCCGGATCAGCATTTGGCCTAATACTTTTGACAATCCCGCTCGGGGCGATCACACAACCTTGTGCATCCAGCCGTGCGGGTCGGGGCGGGTGCCCTCCTGGATCCCGGTGAGCTCCTCGCGCAGCCGCATGGTCACCTCGCCGGGCTCGCCGCCGGCCACGGTGAACTCACCACGCTCGTGCTTCACGCTGCCGACCGGAGTGATCACCGCGGCGGTACCGCAGGCGAACACCTCGGTCAGCTCGCCGGAGATGGCGGCCCGCTCCCACTCCTCGGTGGAGATCCGGCGCTCCTCCACCCCGTAGCCGAAGTCGGCGGCCAACGTCAGCAGCGAGTCCCTGGTGATGCCGGGCAGCAGGGAGCCGGTCAGCTCCGGGGTGACAAGGCGGGCGTCGCGGCCCGAGCCGAAGACGAAGAACAGGTTCATCCCGCCCATCTCCTCGACCCAGCGGTGCTCCGCGGCGTCCAGCCAGACCACCTGGTCACAGCCCTGCTCCACCGCCTGCTTCTGCGCGACGAACGAGGCCGCGTAGTTGCCAGCGCACTTGGCGAACCCGGTGCCGCCCGGTGCGGCACGGGTGTACTCGGTGGAAAGCCACACGCTCACCGGCTGGACCCCGCCGGTGAAGTAGGAGCCCGCGGGCGAGCCGATCAGCGAGTACAGGTAGGAACCGGCCGGCCGGTTCACCCCGAGCCCGGCCTCCGTGGAGATCATGAACGGGCGCAGGTACAGCGTGGACCCCTGCTTTGTGGGAACCCAGCGTTCGTCCACGGTGAGCAGCTCGCGGATGGAGCCGAGGAACAGGTCGTCCGGCAGTTCCGGCATCGCCAGCCGCCTGGCCGAGGTGCGGAAACGGGCCGCGTTCGCGCCGGCACGGAAGGTCGCGATCGAGCCGTCCGGCTGGCGGTAGGCCTTCAGCCCCTCGAAGATCGCCTGCCCGTAGTGCAGCACCGAGGTGGCCGGCTCGAGAGAGAATGCTTCGTACGGGCGCAGTGCGGCGTCGTGCCAGCCCTGTGTGGCGGTCCAGCGCGCGGTGACCATGTTGTCGGTGAAGTGCGTCCCGAAGCCAGGGTTCGCCAGTACCTCCGCCACGCGCTCCGGGGTAGCCGGGTTCGTGTTGGTGATACGGGCGAAAGGCATCGTGGTCGTCATGGTCAGATGGTAGCTGTTACAACGCCGGTAGATGCCAATCCGACCAAAAGTAGCGTATCCGCGCAGGTCAACTGGGGTCGCCTGGCTACTCTTTGTCTCCTTGGTAGTAGGACGTCAGAACATTCGGCGTCGGACGACGGGCGCCTTTAGGATGGAGACGTGACCTACCAGCACTCACCGCCTGCCCGGTCCGGCAACCGTGTGTCCGCGGGCGCGGCCTCCGACCTCAAGACCTTCCTCGCCGCCACGCTGCTGACCTTCTCGGCAGGCCTGGTGGTGCTGATCGGCTACGGGATGGCAGGCGGGTTCGGCGCCTTCCTCGGCATCATCGGCGCCGCGTTCGGCGTCGTCTGGTGGCACAGCCTGCACGGCAAGGTCTTCCCCAGGGACCTGCCGAACTCCTCGCTCCTCGGAGTCACCGCGGCCGCCGTGGTACTCGGGCTGATCGTGCTGGCCCTTTCCTGACCCGGCGCCCGCACCTCTCCTAGTCCGGCGCCCGCACCTCGGCCGGGAGCTCGGGGGCGGCCCAGCCGGGCTCCGGCCGGAACTCGGTCCAGGTGCCGTCGAAGGGGAACGTCCCGGCCTCGGCGAGCCCGGCCAGCCGCTCCCCCTCGGCGCGCAACGCGGCCAGCTGCGCGGCCGTGAGCCTGCCCGCGTCCACCGCCGCCTCCGCCTCGTCCTCGTCCTTCCACCGCCAGGACCCGTCCGGATCGACGGCGAGGTCCAGCACCCCGTCCATCCGGTCCGGCCCGCCCTGCCCGCGCCCGAGCGGGATCTCCAGGTTCCCGTACCAGCCGAGGAACTCACCCCCGGCACCGAAGAACCACCACACAGAGGACCAGCGGTCCTCGCTGATCAGGCGCAGGGTCGAGGTGCCCCGCCAGGTGTCCCGGCACCGCTCGCGCGGGAGCAGGAACCGCTCCGCCAGCGGCACGTCCCGCCGGTGCCGGCCGCCGATCAGCCTGGTGCCCACGATCTCGGTTCCCGCGGGTAGCCAGCCGAGCAGCGACCTTCCGTCGTCGGCGAGCACCCGCAGCGGGTGGTGCTGGCCGGTGCTGCCGTCCGGGCGCAGGAACCGCACCACGGCGGTCTCCCCCACCCGCCATCGCGGGTCCGAGCGGTTCTCGGACGCCCTCTCATTCACCAGGGGAACGGTACCGCCCCGAGGCCACGGTCACGGCCGCGGCGACCAGGGTGGCCACCGCGGCGACCAGCAGCACCGCCGTCGGGCCGAGGGCACCGGCCAGGACCGCGGCCGGCACGAGCGCGAGGACACGGGCCCGGTGGCCGCCCGTCGCGGGCTCGAGGTGCCGGCACGCTCCGGACACGGCCAGCAGTGCCGCCGGCACGGTCGCCAGCAGCACCACGGCGCCCAGCACCGGGAGCATGGCCCGCGCGTCGGCCGCGGCGAGCACGTCTCGCAGCGAAGTCGGGGACAGCCCCAACCGCACCGGTCCGAGCTGGTACAGCGCGGCCCCGGCCACCGCGAGCGCGGCCACCGTGCCGATCGCCACCCGCTTCGCCCCGGCGAACAGCGGGTAGGCCAGCACCACCGCCGCCGGGAGCCCGGCCACGCCCGGCGGCACCGACGGCGGCCGGGGCGCCGGGTCGAGCGCGAGACACAGCGCGACGAACGCGACGGCGGCGACCAGCAGCAAGCCGGTGATCACCCGCCGGTAGTAGCCGTCGACGCGCAGGCCCGCGAACTCGGCGGCGGCCACCACCGCGAGGAACCCGATCGCCGCGGGCGCGGCCACCTCCGGCAGCAGGTAGGCCGCGAACACCGAGGCGTACAGGGCGAGGCAGCTCAGCTCCGCCACCGCGCCGGTGGCGGAGCGCAGCGTGGCCCGCCGGCCGGATACCGGTGCGGCGCCGGCCGGGGACACGGCCAGCGCGAGCAGACCGGCGAGCAGGATGCCCGCCGGCAGCCACCACCCCGCGGTGCCGGCGCCCGCGGCGAGCACCACCAGCAGTCCCGCGCCGAGTCGCACCCGACCACCTACCTCGTCCCGATCCACCGATCGTCATTAGCATGGCTCACGATCCGGCCGGGCCACCCGCCCGGTACACCAGTCCACGTGCGAGGAGCCACAAAGTGACCGTGCCGAAGCTTGCCCTGTCCCAGCACACCGAGGAGGCCCTGGTCAAGTCCAAGGCCGAGGTCGTCGTGGTCGGCACCGTGCAGGGCACCGAAGGGGCGGAGCCGGCGCGGGGCGCCGGGGCGGTGGACGCGGCCCTCGGCGGCACGCTGCTCGACGCGCTGCGCGCGCTCGGCGCGACCGGCAAGGCCGAGGAGGTCGTCAAACTGCCCACCATGGGTGCGCTGGCGTCCGCCGTGGTGCTCGCGGTGGGCCTCGGCAAGCCGGACGCCGCGGGTGAGCTCACCCCGGAGCAGGTGCGGCGGGCCTCGGGTGCCGCCGCCCGCGCGCTGGCGGGCACCGGGCGGGCCCTGACCACGCTGTCCGTGCTGGACCTGCAGGCCGCCGTGGAGGGCACGGCGCTGGGCGCCTACGCCTTCACCCGGTACAAGTCGGAGCCGGGCGACGCACCGGTGTCCGCCGTGGACGTCGCGGCGCCCGCGGAGGGCACCACCCGCGAGCACCGGGCCACGCTGAAGGCCGCGACCGCCATCGCCGAGTCCGTGATCGTGGCCAGGGACCTGATCAACACCCCGCCGAACGACCTGTACCCCGCCTCCTTCGCCGACCGGGCGCGGAAGCTGGCCGAGTCGGCCGGGCTCGAGTTCGAGGTGCTCGACGAGAAGGCGCTCAGGCGCAAGGGGTTCGGCGGCATCCTCGGGGTGGGCTCCGGGTCCTCCCGCCCGCCGCGGCTGCTCAAGCTGACCCACCGTCCGGCGAGGGCGAAGACGAAGGTCGCGCTGGTCGGCAAGGGCATCACCTTCGACACCGGCGGCATCTCGATCAAGCCCGCGGCCAATATGGAGCACATGACCTCGGACATGTCCGGGGCCGCCGCGGTGCTGGCCGCGGTCCTGCTGGCGGCGAAACTGAAGTACCCGGTCGAGGTCGTCGCGCACATCCCGCTGGCGGAGAACATGCCATCCGGCACCGCCTACCGGCCGGGTGACGTGCTGACCATGTACGGCGGCAAGACCGTCGAGGTGCTCAACACCGACGCCGAGGGCAGGCTGGTGCTGGCCGACGCCATCGTGCGGGCCGCGGAGGACGACCCCGACTACCTGATCGAGACCTCCACGCTGACCGGCGCCCAGCTGGTCGCGCTGGGCAACCGGACCGCGGGGATCATGGGCTCGGACGAGTTCCGTGACCGGGTCGCCGGGATCGCCGCGGGCACCGGGGAGGGCGGCTGGGCCATGCCGCTGCCCGAGGAACTGCGCGCCGATCTCGACTCCCGGCTGGCCGATCTCGCCAACACCACGGGACAACGCTGGGCCGGCATGCTCGCGGCCGGGGTGTTCCTGCGCGAGTTCGTGGCGGCCGAGCTGCCCTGGGTGCACATCGACATCGCGGGTCCCTCGTTCAACACCTCGGCACCGTGGGGCTACACCGGCAAGGGCGGCACCGGTGTCCCGGTGCGCACCATCGCCGCGGTGCTGGCCGATATCGCGGACAACGGCTGAGGCTGCGCCGTGACCTGGGCGGCCGAAGGCTACCTCGAGTCGACCGTGCGCGACCTGCTCACGGCCGAGGACGCCCGGGTGGACGCGGCGGTCGGGCACGCGGCGCTGCTGCTGGCCTGTCTCGGTGCGCCGGAGGCTTCCGACCGCCTGGCCCGGCGCTGGCACGCGGCGACCGAGCGCCCGGCCACCGCGCTGGCCGAGGGTGCGGTGACGGCGCGGGCATGGGCGATGCTGTTCGCCGCCCGCGGCACCCGGCCGGACTGGGCCGGCGCGCTACCGCCGCTCGACCTGGACGCCGAGGAGGCCACGCACGGCGCCCATCTCACCCGGCGGGAGTCGGCGATCCCGCCCGACCTGCTCGGCGAGGGCACGCCGGGCCGGATCCTTTCCGGCCTCGCCGCCCAGCTGGACCAGGGTGGCGAGGCCGATCCGCTGCGGGTCCTCGCCGCCGAGGCGCGGGAGCGGGCGCGCGCGGCCGACCCGGGCGTCACCGACGCACTCGCCCGCTGGGCTGACCGGGCCGCGCGGCTCCCGCGACCGCCGGTCGCCCTGCTCGCCGGCAGCCGTCACCTCGCGCCGCTGCTACTCGGCGGCGCGTTGCGGACGGCGTTCGGCCTCGCTCCGGGCTGGGCGGAGGACTGCGCGGACCGGCTGTCCGCGGCTCTGCGCGCCCGCTACCGGGCCGAGTCCGGCGAGCGGGACTGGTCCGCCCTGCTCGACCGGATCATGGAGCTGCGGGCGGCGGGCCCGCCGCCCGCGCCGGCCACCGCCGAGCAGATCGCCGGGGCGGAGCGCCTGCTCGGCGTGGAACTGCCTGCGGACTACCGGGAGTTCCTGCGCACCAGCAACGGCCTGCCCGCACACGAGGTGTTCCCCCGGCTGCTGGGGGTCGCCGAGCTCAGCAGCCGCGGGTCGGGGCATCTGCTGGTGAGCGAGCCGGGCGAGTACGGGGTGGTGCTGCTGGCGCGCGGCGACTCCGGGTGGCGGGCCCTGGAGTGGGACCGCGAACTCGGCGCCACCGTGCACCGCAGCTTCCGCGCCCTGCTCGAGCACCACCTGCACCTACTCACCGAAACCCGCGAGTAACCCGCCACCGAAACGCCCTGAACGTGGCGATCAGGACGTCAGACGCCCCGAACGGACCTTTCGGGACGTTCAACGTCTCGAAAGCCACGTTCAGGGTACGTCAGGGGGTGTCTTCGGCCTGGCGACGGCGACGTTTCAGGATCCGCTGGCGCTCGGTGTAGTCCCGCATCCGCTGCGGGTAGCCGACCTTGGCGACCTCGTAGACCGGCATCGAGCGCTTCTTGCCGAACTGCTGGGCGGCCTCGAGGCTGTCGATCCGCCGCCGGGTCCACTCCCCATCGTGCGCGATCAACACCACGGTCGTCTCGGTCACGTTCGTGCGCGGCTCCACATAGGCCTCGACCCCCCGCCGACTCGCCGTCCACTCGTCCAGGTGCTGGGTATCCGTCGAACTGGCTTTGCGCAGCGTACCGGCCTTCTGGCCGCCCTTTCTCCGCCGGCGCAGCGCGTCGAAAAGGCCCACATCGACCACCTCACCTCTCACGTCGTCGCCCACCCATTGTCCCAAGCGCCGCTCCGGGGACCCGGCTCGGTCGCAAGCCTGCCGCACATGATGACAAGATGAGGTGTGTTGACGCGCCGAACCACCGTTCGACACCCATGAGCACCACCAATGCCTGCCTAGGAGTACTGCAGTGACCGACACCTCCGCCGACCTTGTGATCCTTGGTGGCGGATCGGGCGGCTATGCCGCGGCGTTCCGCGCGGCCGAGCTCGGCCTTTCCGTCACCCTGATCGAGAAGGACAAGCTGGGAGGGACCTGCCTGCACCGCGGGTGCATCCCGACCAAAGCTCTGCTGCACGCGGCCGAGGTCGCCGACTCGGCTCGGGACAGCGAGCAGTTCGGGGTCAAGACGACCTTCGACGGCGTGGACATCGGCGGGGTCAACAAGTACAAGGACTCCATCGTCTCCCGGCTCCACAAAGGGCTACAGGGGCTGGTGAAGGCGCACAAGGTCAACCTGGTCGAGGGCACCGGAACCTTCGTCGGCGGCACCACGGTCGAGGTGGACGGCACCCGCTACACCGGCAAGAACCTGCTGCTGGCCACCGGCTCCTACTCCAAGACGCTGCCCGGTCTGGACCTCGGCGGCCGGATCATCGCCAGCGACGAGGCGCTGAACCTGGACTTCATCCCGGAAAAGGTCGTCGTGCTCGGCGGCGGGGTGATCGGGGTCGAGTTCGCCAGCGTCTGGGCCTCCTTCGGGGCCGAGGTGACCATCGTGGAGGCATTGCCCCGGCTGGTGCCGAACGAGGACGAGTTCGCCTCCAAGCAGCTCGAGCGCGCCTTCCGCCGCCGCAAGATCGGGTTCAAGACCGGGGTGAAGTTCACCGGCGCCAAGCAGACCGACAGCGGTGTGAGCGTGTCGCTGGAGTCCGGCGAGACCCTCGATGCCGACCTGCTGCTGGTCGCCGTCGGCCGCGGCCCGAACTCCGCGGGCCACGGTTACGAGGAGGCCGGGGTGACCATGGAGCGCGGGTTCGTGCGCACCGATGAGCGGCTGCGCACCAGCCTGCCGAACGTGTACGCGGTGGGTGACATCGTGCCCGGCCTGCAACTCGCGCACCGCGGGTTCCAGCAGGGCATCTTCGTGGCCGAGGAGATCGCCGGGCTGCAGCCCCGGGCGGTGGACGAGGCGGGCATCCCGCGGGTCACCTACTCGCACCCCGAGGTCGCCTCGGTCGGCCTCACCGAGGCACAGGCCAGGGAGCAGTACGGGGCCGAGGTCACCACCTTCACCTACGACCTCGGTGGCAACGGCAAGAGCCAGATCCTGAAGACTTCCGGCGCGGTCAAACTGATCAAGGCGCCGGATGGGCCGGTGGTCGGCCTGCATCTCGTCGGCGACAGGGTCGGCGAGCTGATCAGCGAGGCCCAGCTGATCTACAACTGGGAGGCGTTCCCCGAGGATGTCGCGCCGCTCATCCACGCGCACCCCACGCAATCCGAGGCCCTCGGCGAAGCACACCTTGCCCTGGCCGGAAAGCCACTGCACGTGCACAGCTGACGCCGCGAACCAGATCGAGTCTTTTCAGGAACTTTCACAGCAAGGGAGTCAGCGAACGATGGCGTACTCCGTCACACTGCCGGAGCTCGGTGAGAGCGTCACGGAGGGCACCGTCACCCGGTGGTTGAAGCAAGAGGGTGACAGTGTCGAGGTGGACGAGCCGCTGCTGGAGATCTCGACCGACAAGGTGGACACCGAGGTCCCGTCCCCGGTGACGGGCACCGTGCAGCGGATCGTCGCCCGCGAGGACGACACCGTCGAGGTCGGTGGCGAGCTCGCCGTGATCGACGACGGTTCCGGTGGCGGTGGCGGGCAACCGGCCGCGCAGGAGCAGCCCGCGGCGCAGCAGCAGGCACCGGCACAGCAGCAGGCGCAGCCCCAGCAGCAGGCGCCGCAACCCCAACAGCCCCAGCAGCGGCCGGAACCCGCGCAGCAGCAGGCACCGGCACAACAGCAGGCACCGGCGCAGGCGAGCGGCGGCAGCTCCGGGGGTACCCCGGTGACCCTGCCGGAGCTCGGCGAGAGCGTCACCGAGGGCACCGTCACCCGCTGGCTCAAGCAGGTCGGCGACAGCGTGGAGGTGGACGAGCCGCTGCTGGAGATCTCCACCGACAAGGTGGACACCGAGGTCCCGTCCCCGGTCGCCGGTACCGTGCTGGAGCTCACCGCGAGTGAGGACCAGACGGTCGAGGTCGGCGGGCAGCTCGCGGTCATCGGCGCTGCGGGTGCGCAGCCGGCGGCGCCCGCCCCGCAGCCCCAGCCGGAACCCCAGCAGCAGGCGGCCCCCCAGCCGCAGGCCCCGGCACAGCAGCAGGCACCGCAGCCCCAGCAGCCCGCGGCACAGCAGCAGGCACCGGCACAGCAGCAGCGGCCCGCGGCCGAGGCACCGCAGTCCTCGGGCGACGGCGGCGGCACCCCGTACGTGACCCCGCTGGTGCGCAAGCTGGCTTCGGAACACGACATCGACCTGAACAGCCTGAACGGCAGCGGGGTCGGCGGCCGGATCCGCAAGCAGGACGTGCTGGCCGCGGTGGAGGCCAAGCAGAAGCAGCAGGCACCGGCCCAGCCGCAGCAGCCGCAACAACCGCAACAGCCCCAGCCGAGCGCCCCGGCACCCTCCGCGCCCACCGGGCCCTCCCCCGAGCTGGACGCGCTGCGCGGCACCGTGCAGAAGGCCAGCCGGATCCGGCAGATCACCGCGGAGAAGACCAAGGAGTCGCTGCAGATCTCCGCGCAGCTGACCCAGGTGCACGAGGTGGACGTCACCAAGATCGCCCGGCTGCGGCAACAGGCGAAGAACGCCTTCCGCGAGCGGGAGGGGGTCAACCTGACCTTCCTGCCGTTCTTCGCCAAGGCCACCGTCGAGGCGCTCAAGCAGCACCCGAACGTGAACGCCTCGTACAACGAGGAGACCAAGGAGGTCACCTACCACGGCGCCGTGCACCTCGGCGTCGCGGTGGACACCGCGAAGGGGCTGCTCTCGGTCGTGATCCACAACGCGGGTGAGCTCAGCCTCGCCGGCCTGGCGCACCGGATCACCGACCTGGCGGCGCGGGCGCGGACCAGCCAGATCAAGCCGGACGAGCTCACCGGCGGCACGTTCACCATCACCAACATCGGCAGCAACGGCGCGCTGTTCGACACGCCGATCATCGTGCAGCCGCAGTCCGGGATGCTCGGCACCGGCGCCGTGGTGAAGCGCCCGGTAGTGGTGGCCGACACCGAGGGCAGCGACACCATCGCGGTGCGCTCGATGGCGTACCTGCCGCTCACCTACGACCACCGCCTGATCGACGGCGCGGACGCCGGCCGGTTCCTGACCACCATCAAGCAGCGGTTGGAGGAGGGCAACTTCGAGGAGGAGCTGGGCCTCTAACCACCGCCCGCGCGAGGGGTCGTGCCCGGTTTCGGTCGGGTGCGACCCCTTTTTGCTGGGCGAACACCGGTCCTCTAGTATTCCGGAATTACGGACTACTGGAGGGACTGCTCATGCTCACTCGCCGCCGCCTGTTGACCTCGGCCGCGCTCGCCGGTTCCGCCACCCTGCTGCTCCCCTCCGGGGTCGGCACGGCGGCGCCCGCACCCACGAGCACCGGGACCCCGCGGGGCTGGCTGGACTGGATCGCCGCGCACCGCGACTCGGTCGGCCTGGTACTGGACGACGGCGCGAGCGGCCGGGTGCGGCACCGGCCGTATGCGGAGCAACTGCTGGCCTCCACGATCAAGGTGGTCCATCTGGCCGCCTACGCCACGGCGGCCGGCCGCGGCCTGCTGGACCCGCGGGAACGGGTGCGGGTCGGCGACTGGGAGCTGCACCACCCCTATGTCGGGGACGGCGGGGCGCACCTGCAGGCGCTGCGGTGGCTGGGGATCGAGACCAACGAGCTGGGGCACGCCGCCGACCCGGAGCAGCGGGTCGAGCTGGACCGCATCGTCGCGGCGATGATCGACTTCAGCGACAACGCGGCCGCCGACTACCTGCGAGTCCGGCTCGGCGACCGGGCGCTGCGCGCCGCCGCCGGTGCGGGTGGCTGGTACCGCCCCGACCTGCGCTCCTTCCAGGGCGAGGTGCTGCTGCTGATCTTCCCGGAGTACGCGCCACCCGCCGGGACCCCCACCCTGGTCCGCCGGATGGCCGGGGATCGCCTCGCCCGGTGGTTCCGGGTGGATCCCGGCTTCCGCGAGCGGGTGCTGCACCGGATCCCGGAGATGCCGCGCACCCCCGAGGAACAGTGGCCGTGGGCACGGCAGCACGGGCGCGGCAGTGCCGTGGAGCTGTTTCGGATGCACCACACGCTGGCCGCCGGCCGGTTCCACCCAGAGCCCGCGCTGCCGATCGTGCGGGATCACCTGGAACGAGCACTGGCCGGTTCGGTGCCCCCTGGCGGGCTGGGGCTCGGGTTCAAGGGCGGCAGCCTGCCACGGACGTTGACCATGGGCATGTCGCTGCGCTGGGCGGACGGCCGGACCGGGACGCTGGCGCTGCTGCTGACCGACGTCGCGCAGGAGCGCTTCGCCGACGTACCGGCGTTCCTGCGGCTGGGTGTCTCGGTGCTGGCGGAACCGGACTGGCGGGACAGGCTGGCGCGGGCGCTGCGTGACTGACCTGCATGCTGGGGGTATGCAGGAGGTACTCGCGCGGCTGGCCGAACTGGAACGGCGGGTCGACGCACTCGAGGGCCGCCCGTCCGCCGCCGAACCGGGCGCCGAGGGCGGCGGGGTGCTCAGCTACCAGGGACGGACCGAGGAGCCGCGGGAGCTGCAGTGGCAGATCACCGTGGCCACCGAACCCGTGCTCGGGCTGGCGGACGAGCCACGGGTGGAGGTGCTGGCCGCACTCGCCCACACCGCGCGGGTCGCCATCGTGCGCCAGCTCGCCCGGCACGGCACCCAGCCGGGTAGCGCCTTGCAGGAGGCCGCGGGGCTCGGTTCGGCCGGCCAGTTCTACCACCATCTCAAGGCGCTGACCGGCGCCGGCATCGTGGAGGCCGACAAGCGCGGCAGCTACCGGTTGAAGCCGACCGCGACCATCCCGGTCCTGGTGCTGCTCACCGCTTCGGCCGATATCGCGGGACAACTCCGGTAGACCCGAGGGTGCGGGGGTGGGCACGATACGCCACGATCAGGGGATGCGGGTTCTCATCGCGGGCTCCAGTGGTCTGATCGGCAGCACCGTGGCCGCCCGGCTGCGAGAGGGCGGGCACGAGGTACGCAGGCTGGTGCGCCGGGAGGCCCACCGCCCGGACGAGTACCGGTGGGACCCACCCGCCGGCCGGATCGCCGAGGGTGCCTTCGAGGGTGTCGACGCCGTGGCCAACTTCTGCGGCGCCCCGCTGCTGCCCGGCAGGTGGAGCGCGGCGCGCAAGCAGGTGCTCGCCGACAGCAGGCTGGAACCCACCGAGGTGCTCGCCGAGGCCGTCGTCGAGCACGGCGTTGCGGTGCTGGTGAACGCGTCCGCCGTGGGCTACTACGGCAACGGTGGCGAGGCCGAGTTGGACGAGTCCGCCCCGCGGGGCTCGGGGTTCCTCGCCGAGCTGTGCGCGGGCTGGGAGGCCGCCACCGCGCCCGCCGCGACGGCGGGTGCCAGGGTGGTGTCCGTGCGGACCGGGCTGGTGCTCTCCGGCGAGGGCGGCCTGCTGACCCCGTTGAAACCGCTGTTCTGGCTCGCGCTCGGCGGCAGGCTGGGCGATGGCAGGCAGTTCATGCCGTGGATCAGCATCACCGACGAGGCCGCGGCCATCCGATTCGCGCTGGAACGCGACGCCCTGTCCGGGCCGGTGAACCTGTGCGCGCCGAACCCGGTGCGCAACGCGGAGTTCACCAAGGCGCTCGGCAGGGCGCTGCACCGGCCCGCGCCCTGGCGGGTGCCGGGGGCCGCGCTGAAGCTGGCGGTCGGCCAGGCCGGGGAGGAGATGGCGTTGTACGGGCAGCGGGCCGTGCCTCGTGCCCTGGAGGCGGCCGGGTTCGAATTCACGCACACTGATCTCGACGGTGCCCTGGCCGCGGTGTTGTGATCCGGCCGCGGCCCGCGGCGGTGGCGGGCGTGCTGCTGCTCGGCGCTTTCCTTGCCCTCGGCGTGCTCGTGCGGGACCGCCCACCTGCGCTGGATCGTGCGGTGGCGGATGCCTTGCACGGCCAGTGGCGGGAACCGGTCGGCGCGGTGACGGCGGTGCTGAGCGACGCGGTGTTCGGCCCGCTGCTGCCGGTGCTGCTGGCGGGCGTGCTGCTGGTCGCCGCCTGGGTGCTGTGGCGACGCGGCCGGCGGGCGAACGCGGCACTGCTGCTCCGGATCTGGGTGCTGCTGGCGCTGTGCCGGCTCACCAGTTTCGTGTTCAAGCCGATCTACCTGCGGGACCGGCCTCGGGTGTTTCCGGACTTCGCCTACCCGAGCGGGCACGTGGTCTCGGTGGCCAGTACCGGGTTCGCGCTGGTGGTGCTGTGCGCCTGGCTGGCGCCGCGGCTGCTGCGGTGGGTGGCTTGGATCGCCGTGCTGGCGACGGCCTTGAGCGCGGCCTGCCGGATCGTGCTCGGCGTGCACTGGGTCAGCGACACCGTGGGCGCGGTGCTCGCGGTGACCGGCGTCGGGCTGCTCGGCTGCTTGCCGTTGCGGTTGCTGCCGTCACAGGCGGGCGAGCTGTCGGCGGCGCGGAAGGCGGCGTAGCCTCAGGCTCGTGAGTGGTTCCGTCGTCTCCTGCCGTGCCGCCGCCGATCCGGTCGTGGTCCGCGAGGTCGGCATGCTCGACTACCGGGAAGCGTGGGAGCTGCAGCGGCAACAGGTGACCGGCCGGGCCGACGACGAGCTGCCGGACACGATGCTGCTGCTGGAACACCCCTCGGTGTACACGGCGGGCAAGCGGACCGAGGCGGGTGACCGGCCGACCGACGGCACCCCGGTGATCGACGTGGACCGCGGCGGCAAGATCACCTGGCACGGCCCAGGGCAGCTGGTGGGCTACCCGATCGTGAAGCTGGCCGACCCGATCGACGTGGTGCACTACGTGCGGCGGCTGGAAGAGGCGCTGATCCGGGTGTGCGCGGAGTTCGGGGTGCACACCGGGCGGGTCGAGGGCCGCAGCGGGGTGTGGCTGCCCGCAGACGACCGCGGACCGGAACGCAAGATCGCCGCGATCGGGATCCGCGTGCAGCGCGGGGTGACCATGCACGGCTTCGAGCTGAACTGCGACGCCGACCTGACCGCGTTCGACAAGATCGTGCCCTGCGGGATCCGGGACGCCGGGGTCACCTCGCTGACCCGCGAGACCGGCCGCCAGGTCACCGTCGCCGAGGCGTTGCCCCTTGCCCGCGACGCCGTGCTGGACGCGCTGGACGGTGCGCTCGCGGTGAACGAGGAACGCTGGCTCCCCCGCCCCGAGCAACCCGCCGCCCCCGGCGTCACCTTCGCCCTGCAAACCTGACCCCACCCGGCGTGTTTGCCCCCCACGTAACCGTGTTGGCTCCCCACGTAACCGAGTTTGCCGTTCACGTAGGCGAGTTTGCCGCTCACGGCGTCGGCCGCTGCACCACCGGTCGCGGGCGGACTAGTGTTCGTTCGAACGAACGATAACTCGAGAGGTTCTCCGGATGCGCATCGCAGGATCGACGGCCCTGCTGACCGGGGCCAACGGCGGAATCGGGCACGCTGTCGCGTAGACACTCGCGGCGAAGGGGGCGCGGCTCGTGCTCAGCGGGCGGCGGGCCGAGGCGCTGCGCTCGGTGACCGGCGCCGCGCGGGCCCGGATCGTCGTCGCCGACCTTGCCGAGCCCGGCGAGGTGGGACGGCTGGCGAAGGAGGCCGGGCCGGTGGACATCCTGCCCGCCAACGCCGCGCTGCCCGCCAGCGGGGGAGATGCTCGACTGCTCCCCCGCGCAGATCGACCGTGCCCTCGCCGTCAACCTCCGCGCGCCGATCCTGCTCGCCCGGCTGCTCGCACCCGCGATGATCGAGGCCGGGCGGGGCAGGTGGTGCTGGTCGGCTCACTCTCCGGCAAGGCGGCCTCGCCCGTGGCCTCGTTGTACAACGCCACCACGTTCGGGTTGCGCGACGTCGCGCAGGCTTCCGCCAGGATCTGCACGGCACCGGGGCCGGCGTTTCCGTGGTACAGCCGGGCTTCGTCCGGGACGCCGGGATGTTCGCCGCCACCGGCGCCGCCCCGCCCGGTGGCGCGCACCGTCTCCCCCGCGCAGGTGGCCACCGCGATCGTCCGCGCGATCGAGCAGGACCGGGCCGAGATCAACGTCGTCTCGGTGGAGCTGCGCCTCGGTGGCGCGATCGGCGGCTGTTCCCCGGCCTCGCCGGGAACGTGCAACGGAAACTGGTGGGCGAGAACCAGCTACAGCAGGTCGTGGACGGCCAGCGCGACAACCGGTGAGCCCGACCGGCAAACTCGGTCACGTAAGTAGCCAACTCGCCTACGTGGACAGCAAACTCGCCTGCGCGAATGGCCAACACGGTTACGTGGGCGGCAAACACGGTTGGGCGGGTTGATCGGTGAGTGACTACTCCATCCTGCCTAACCTGCCTGGAAATTCCCTATCACTCCCTATTAACGCACTGTTAGGTTCCTTTGCAGTATTTTTCGGACCTAGGGAGTGGCGATGGCGCGGGAGCTGTACTCGGTCGATCAGGTGGCCGAGTTACTCGGCTTGCACGTACGAACGGTCCGCAACTACGTACGGGACGGGCGGCTGAACGCGGTCCGGATCGGCAAGCAGTACCGGATCAGCCGCGAGGACCTGGAAACCTTCACCGGGCACCCCGACGTGCTACCGGAACGGGACACCGTCCGTACCGAACGGCACGTCGAGGTATCCAGCATCGTGCAGGTGGACGCGATCAGCCGGGCGGACGCGGACCGGATGTCCTCCCTGCTCATGGGGGCGACCGCGCACCGCAGGGAGGACATGCGGCCGCTGCGCGTGGAAACCGCCTACGACGAGGAACGGGCGCGGATGAAGGTGGTCGTGCTGGGCGATCTGGCCGCCAGCGCCGAACTGCTACGACTGATCGAACCACTGGTGGGAGCGAACGATGACTGAGATGACAACGGACTCCGTGGTCCTGCTGCACGGGACGCGGGTGCTGCACCTCGCCGCCGAGGGGCCGAAACTGGACAGTGCCCAGAGCGCGCTGGACCTGATCGGACATGTCTGGGGGCACGAGGCGGAGATGCTCGCCGTCCCGGTGGCGCGGTGCGGGGACGAGTTCTTCGACCTGGAGACCCGGATCGCGGGCGAGGTGTTGCAGAAGTTCACCAACTACCACGTGCCGCTGGCGATCATCGGGGATCTGTCCGGACATCTCGCGGAAAGCTCCGCCCTGCGCGCGTTCGTGCACGAGTCCAACCAGGGCAGGCAGGTCTGGTTCCTCGCCGACCTGGACGAGCTCGCCGACCGGCTGGCACGGCGGTAGCTCACGGCGCCCAGCGCAGCCGGATCGTGACCACGTGGTCACGGGCCGGTTCCGGCCACCGCCGGTACACGCTGACCACCCAGGTGCCACGCGGGGCGTTGACCCTACCCAGGAAATCCTCGGCGCAGGCCGTGGCGTACCCGACCAGGTACGCCTCCTTCCGGTCCTCGCGGTGGACCAGGCAGAAGCCCATGTCATCGGCGAGTTCGGTGTAGAGATGGTCGCGGTATCCCTTCGACCGCTCGCGGCGGTACTCGATCTCGTGTGGATAGCCCGGAATGTGCACGGGACGGAGAGTCGCGTCGCCAATGCACGGTCAGGGGGCGCCGAGTCGGGATTCTCGACTGTCGTGCTGTCGATCTACGATGCGTGATCACATGGCGTCGAGGGGTGAGAACAGCGATGGGCATTCCACGGAAACCGAGTTTCCCGATGCGCCAACTCGGGCGCACCCTGCGAAAGTTGCGGGAGCAGGCGCGGATGAGCCAGGAGGAGGCGGGTGGCCAGTTGCGGCTCTCCGGCTCGAAGATCAGCCGGATCGAGAAGGGATAACTGCCCAACTACCACGAGTTCCGCGCACTGATCGACCTGTACGGCGTGATCACCTCCGATGTGGAGCCCTACATCGCGCTCTACGACCGGGCCTGCGAGAAGGGCTGGTGGCACCAGTACGGCCACGACGACCGGGGCTTCGTCAGCATCGAGGCGGAGGCATCGGTCGTCCGCACCTACCAGCTCGGGTTCGTCCCCGGAATCCTGCAAACCGAGACCTACATGCGGAACACATTCGCCTCGGCGAAGAAACCGTTGAAGGGCGAGAAGCTGGAGAACGAGGTCGCGGTCCGACTGCGGCGGCAACGCAGGCTCACCGAGGATCCGGTACTCACCGTGCACGCGGTGATCGACGAGACCGCGCTACACCGGCCGATATGCGACCGGGAGCAACTGGAGCGGATCATCGAACGATCCGCCCTGCCGAATGTCACCGTACAGGTGATCCCGCACGCCAGCGGCCCGCACGGCGGGCTGTACAGCAACTTCATCGTGGTGAGCTTCCCCGACCGCGAAGAGCCCGATCTGATGTATCTCGACTACGGGTTCGGCGCCGTGCAGATCGAAAAGGGAAACGAGGTAAGCGCTGCTAGGCTCATGTTCGACCACCTTGCCGACTTGGCGCTGGACGAGCAGGACTCGATCGCGCTGGTGCGGCGGCTGGTCGTCAAGCCATGAGCCGAGTGGGAAGAGGCACCCGTGGACCGGACCGATGCTCGCTGGCGCAAGAGCAGCCACAGCGGCGGCGAAGGTACGAACGCTGATTGTGTCGAGGTGGCGTTCGTGGGTGCGGCGGTGGCGGTTCGGGACTCGAAGGAACGCGGTGCTGGTGCGCTCATCTTCTCCGCGACCGCCTGGCGGGCGTTTCGCGCCGTGAACCGCTGTGCGTGACCCGCTCCCTGCCGTCTCGGATGCGGGTCACGCACGGCAGTTGATCAGTCGAGCTGCGGCATGACCTCGGCGGCGATCAGGTCCAGGTGGTCGAGGTCGGAGACGTCGAGCACCTGGAGGTAGAGCCGGGTGATCCCGGTGGTCTCCCGGTACCGGCCGATCTTGTCCACGACCTCGGCCGGGGTCCCGGCGAGCCCGTTCTGCCGCAGCTCCTCGACCTCGCGGCCGATGGCGGCGGCACGGCGGGCGATCTCGGCCTCGTCCCTGCCGATGGCCACTACCTGCGCGGCCGAGTACACGATCTCCTTTGGCCCCCGGCCCGCCGCGTTCGCCGCCTCGGCGACCCGGGCGAACTGCGCTGCGGCGGTGCCCGCGTCCGCGAACGGCAGGTTGAACTCATTGGCGTAGCGGGCGGCGAGCTCGGGGGTGCGCTTCTTGCCCCCGCCGCCGATGATCACCGGCGGACGCGGGCGCTGCGCCGGCTTGGGCAGCCCGGGAGCGTCGGCGAGCCGGTAGTGCTTGCCGTCGAAGGAGAAGGTCTCCCCCTCCGGGGTCTCCCACAGGCCGGTGACCACGGCGAGTTGCTCGCTGTAGAGGTCGAACCGCTCGCGGATCTCCGGCAGCGGCAGCCCGTAGGCGGTGTGCTCATCGGCGTACCAGCCGGAGCCCAGCCCGAACTCGACCCGCCCGCCGGACATCTGGTCCACCTGCGCCACCGAGATCGCCAGCACCGAGGGGTGCCGGAAGGTGGCGGCGGTGACCAGGGTGCCCAGCCGGATCCGGGAAGTCTCCCTGGCCAGCCCGGCCAGCGTCACCCAGGCGTCGGTCGGCCCGGGAAGGCCGGAGACCGAGCCCATCTTCAGATAGTGGTCGGACCGGAAGAACGCGTCGAATCCGGCGTCCTCCGTCTTCTTCGCGACGCGCAGCAGGTCGTCGTAGCTCGCGCCTTGCTGGGGTTCGGTAAAGATCCTCAGTTCCACGACTGGAGCCTAGCTGGCCCCTGCTGCCCCGACTTGTCGCCGGGTGTCCTCCTGATGCCGCCGAGCAAATGCACGATCACGCTCTCCACCTGGGCGCCGACCTTCTTCGGGTCGGGTGAGCTCGCGATCGTGGTGGCGGCGCTGGACAGCGCGCCGAACAGCAGCCGCGCGGTGATCTCGACCGGCATGTCGTCCACCTCGCCCGCCTGAATCAAATCCTCGAGGCTGGCCAGAATGATGCCGAAACTGAAATGGTCTTCCGCCTCGCGCCAGCGTTCCCATCCCATTACCACCGGCGCCTCGTGAATGACGATGCGCTGATACGAGGGGTCGAGACAATTTCTGATGAATGCCCGCAGGCCGCTGATCGCGCGTTCCCATGGCGGCTCCGGCCCCTGCATGATCTTCTGCAGCCGGTCGATCACCAGCGTCTCCACCGCGTCGAAGGCCGCCTCGAACAGGGCCTGCTTGCCGCTGAAGTGGTGGTAGAGGGCACCCTTGGTGACCCGCGCGCGCTTGGCGATCTCGTCGAGCGAGGTACCCGCGTAGCCCCGGCTGGTGAACAACTCGACCGCGCTGTCCACCAGGGCCGCCCTGGTGGACTCCGAATAGTCGAGCCGCCTTGACTTCATTGTCGCCACCCTCACAACTCTACGCGACATTCGATCGTCGTACTCGTGGTATGTTGTCCGTGTCAGGTCCGTACCGAGAGTATGCCGCAAACCGACGGTATGACTCGGATCACGGAAGGGGAACACGCCATGAGCTGGAACGACTTCTACCAACGACGCGACGTCATGGCGGCCGTCCTGCGTCAGGCGCGGCGCGATCCTGGAGGTGCGCTGCCGTTCTCCGGGATCCCCGGTGCCGTGGAGGCATTCGGGACCGAGGAGAACCTGCTGCTCGCGCTGCACTACAAGTGGACACAGCTACTCACCGGTTACCTGCGCACCGAGATCGGCGGCCCGGAGGACGTGGCCGACGTGCCGAGCGGGCGCGACCAGGTGGACGCGGTGTCCCGGGCGTGGCAGCGGGCCACCCGCGAGCACCGCGAGCTGCGGGCGGTGCTGGACGCGCATGTCGACCGCTACTCGTCGCTGCGCAAGGCACAGGACACCGAGCACCGGGTGCTGGCCGTCACGGCGGGGCTCGCCGAGCCGTACGAGTCCGCGCAGGAAGCGGCCCGGATCGGTGCCGCCTTCGTGTCGCTGGTGGAGAACTCCCCGGTGCGCACCGGGCCGCGCAGGCGCAACCCGGTGGGCCAGTTGCTGAAGATGCTGGCGCCGAGCGCCTGACGTCTCCCCCGCGGCGGCCGGCGCGCGATCGGCGGCGGCCACGGGCTCATCGGTCGTCCCGCTGAGAGCTCACTGAGAGGGCTACTCGCGAGTATGGCGTCGGTGCCGGGGCCTGTAGTTAGCTGGTCACATGGTTACCCAGACGGTGAAGTGGACCGAGGCCGACATCCCGGACCAGTCCGGTCGCACGGTGCTGATCACCGGCGCGAACTCGGGGCTCGGCCTGCGCAGTGCCGGGGTACTCGCGGCGAAGGGGGCGCGGGTGCTGCTCGCCTGCCGCTCCCCCGAACGCGGCGAGGCCGCGCTGGAG
Source organism: Amycolatopsis cihanbeyliensis (assembly GCF_006715045.1). Taxonomy (GTDB): domain Bacteria; phylum Actinomycetota; class Actinomycetes; order Mycobacteriales; family Pseudonocardiaceae; genus Amycolatopsis; species Amycolatopsis cihanbeyliensis. The sequence goes on from NZ_VFML01000001.1 coordinate 2,171,206, forward strand.
GAGGTGGCCGCGCGGACGGGCCAGGGCAACCGGCCGGAGCTGATCCGGCTCGACCTCGCCGACCTCACCTCGGTACGGGAGGCGGCGAGCACCGTGCGCGGACGCACCGGGGACCGGCTGGACATCCTGCTGAACAACGCCGGGGTGATGGCCACCCCCAGGGGGACCACGGCGGACGGGTTCGAGACCCAGTTCGGCACCAACCACCTCGGGCACGCCGCGCTCACCTGGCTGCTCATGCCCGCCCTGCGGCGCGCCGCGGCCGAGGGCCAGGAACCGCGGGTGGTGACCCTGTCCAGCCTGGCCGCCGCCTCCGGGCAGATCGACCTGGCGGACCCGAACTTCGAGCGACGCCGGTACAACCCGGCCACCGCGTACGGGCAGGCGAAGCTGGCCAACCAGGTGTTCGCCGTCGAGCTCGACCGCAGGCTGCGCGCCGCAGGCGACACGGTACTCAGCGTGGCCGCGCATCCCGGATACACGATCACCAACCTCGGCTCCTCGATGGCGGGCTCGCACGGCAACACCGTCGTGCGCACCGCCCTCGCCGCCGGCGCCAAGATCGGTGAGCTGGTACTGGCGCAGAACGTGCGGATGGGCACCCTGCCGCAGCTCCACGCCGCCACCGCTTCGGGGGTGACCGGCGGCTGCTACGTCGCGCCGGACGGCCTGCGCGGCCTGCGCGGTCATCCCGAGGTGATCCGCCCGCTCGGGCGTGCGCTCAAGCCGGAGACCGGCAGCGGGTTGTGGGAACTCACCGCGAGGTTGACCGAGGTCACCCCCGATCCCGAGTAGACCGACAGGGCCGATGTCCGGGCGTAGGGTGGCCGATGTGAGTACGTCGACGAATGGCCCAGCGGCACCGGATGGTCGGAAGTTGTTGCGTCTCGAGGCGCGTAACAGTGAGACGCCGATCGAGCGGAAACCGTCGTGGATCAAGACGCGGGTGCGGATGGGGCCGGAGTTCACGGAGTTGAAGGGGTTGGTGCGCCGGGAGGGGTTGCACACGGTGTGTGAGGAGGCGGGGTGTCCGAATATTTATGAGTGTTGGGAGGATCGGGAGGCGACGTTCCTGATTGGTGGGGATCAGTGCACGCGGCGGTGTGATTTCTGTCAGATTGATACGGGTCGGCCTGCGGCGTTGGATGTGGCGGAGCCGGGGAAGGTGGCGGAGAGTGTGCGGGCGATGGGGTTGCGGTATTCGACGGTGACGGGGGTGGCGCGGGATGATTTGGCTGATGGTGGGGCGTGGTTGTATGCGGAGACGGTGCGGCGGATTCATGGGGTGAATCCGGGGACGGGTGTGGAGTTGTTGATTCCGGATTTCAATGCGGATCCGGGGCAGTTGGGGGAGGTGTTTTCGTCGGGGCCGGAGGTGTTGGCGCATAATGTGGAGACGGTGCCGCGGTTGTTCAGGCGGATTCGTCCGGGGTTTCGGTATGGGCGGTCGTTGGAGGTGTTGTCGCGGGCGCGGGATGCGGGGTTGGTGACGAAGTCGAATCTGATTTTGGGGATGGGTGAGTCGCCGGATGAGGTGGAGCCGGCGTTGGCGGATCTGGTGGGGGCGGGGTGTGAGATTGTGACGATTACGCAGTATTTGCGGCCGTCGGCGCGGCATCTGCCGGTGGATCGGTGGGTGAAGCCGGAGGAGTTTGTGGAGCACACGCGGGTGGCGGAGCGGTTGGGGTTCGCGGGGGTGATGGCGGGTCCGTTGGTGCGGTCGTCGTATCGGGCGGGCCGGTTGTACGCGCAGACCAAGCGGCGGCGGGGTGAGTCGTTGCCGGAGGGGTTGGAGCATCTGGACACCGACACCCCCGCCGCGCAGGAAGCCAGCTCCCTGCTGGCTCGTCAGCCGTAGGTCAACAGCCAACCCACGCGCGTGAGCGGCAAACTCACGCGCGTGGATGGCAAACTCACGCGCGTGAGCGGCAAACACGCCGACGTGGGCGGCAAACGCGGTTCCGGTCATACCCTGGTCGGAGTGATCCCCTGACCGAAGTCCGACGCGAGGCGGCTACGGTCGCGCTAGCGTGGAGACCGTCAGTACGGCGATCGAGGGGACTTACTCGTGACACTGGTGACCGATCTGCTCGAGTGGCTGCAGGGGCTGCCGCCCGCGGGGGTGACGGCTGGCGCGGGCCTGCTCGTGTTCGGCGAGTGCACACTCGGGCTCGGGTTCATCGCACCCGGGGAGACCGGTCTGTTCATCCTGGGTACCACCGCCAACACGGTGCCCAAGTTCCTGATCATGTGGCTGGTGACCACGGTCTGCGCGGTCGCGGGCGACTCGGTCGGCTACCTGCTCGGCAAGAAGTTCGGGCCGCGGATCCGCAAGACCACAATGGTCGAACGGCACGGGGCCCAGGGATGGGACCGGGCCACGGCGTTCCTGCGCAAGCGGGGGTCGTGGGCGGTGCTGGTGGCCATCTTCCTCCCGGTGATGCGCACGCTGGTCCCCGCCGCGGCCGGCGCCTCCGGCCTCGCCTACCGCAAGTTCCTGCCCGCCGTGACGGTGGGCGCCACCGGGTGGTGTGCCCTGCACATCGCGATCGGCTCGGCCGCGGGCGAGGCGGCCAAGCAGATCGAGGACGCGGTCGGCAAGGGCAGTTGGGTGCTGCTGATCGCGATCGCCGCGGTGATCGCGGCCGTGGTCCTGATCAAGCGCAAGCGCGCCAAGGCCGCGGCACTGGCGGCCGGCGCACCGGACAAGCAGGCCGAGGAGCGTCAGCCGGAGACCGGCTCGCTGAGCTGAACCCCCTCCAGGCCGAGCGCGAAGTCGGCGCCGAAGGCCGTGGACGGGGTGTGCGCCCCGGGCTCGATCCGCCGCTCACCGGCCAACCGGGCCACGGCGGCCAGTACCGCGTCCGCCGTCAGCGCGATCGGGTCCGGGGTGGTCAGGGTGAGCGTGACCCGGTTCCCCTCGGCGTCCCGCGCCTGGCCCCACACCTCGGTGCGCCGGTCCTTGGCCACCGCGCCGCGTTGCACGAACCGCTCCGCAAGCGTCTTACCGACCCGCTGTACCCGCGGCGAACGCAGTAACGGCGCCGCCAGCCGGTGTCCCCTGCCGAGCACGCCGCCCAGCGGGACCACGGTGTAGGTGGTGATGTTCGGGATCCCGGTCGAGCGGTAGGCCGAACTGACATCACCCCAGGGAATCGCGGTCACCATCCGCGGGCCGGAAGGGAAACCCGCGGTGATCCGCCGGTGCCCCACCGGAACCGTGCGCACCGCCCCTTCGATCCGGGCCTTGCCACCGGATCCCGCACCTTCGATGGCCGTCTTCACCGTGCCGGGGCCCAGCTTCACCTCCGCCTTGAAGGCCAGGTCGAGCTCGATCGCCCCGGGCACCAGCTTGGCCAGCTTCGCCGCGACGCAGTCGGTCGGCACCACGTCGAACCCGGCGCCGGGCAGCAGCACCACCCCGGCTCGCTCGGCCTCGGCATGCCGGGCGTAGGTCGCCTCGAAGACGTCGATCTCCCCGGTGATGTCCAGGTAGTGGGTGCCGGTGGCCAGGCAGGCTTCGATCATCGGCGCCGAGGTCGCGGAGAACGGCCCCGCGCAGTGCGCCACCACCTCGACCCCCTCCAGCGCCGCGCGCAACGCGGCAGGGTCGGCGAGGTCCACGATGCGATACTCGAGGCCGAGCCGCGCGGCCAGCGGCTCGATCCGCTCCGGCGAACGCCCGGCCAGCACCGGTCGCTGCCCGCGCCGGAGCGCCTCCTCGGCCACGAGGTGCCCGGTGTGCCCGCTCGCTCCGTAGATCATCCAGCTCATGCCGTCCAGCCTGCCGCATCCATGGCCTACTTACCAGCTGGTAGCTTATGTCTCAAAACATGTCGCATATCAGTCTCACCAGGAAGATTTGAGATGGCGGTAGATGGTGGCCCGGGAGACGCCGAAGGACTCGGCGAGCGTGTCGGCCGAACGCTCCCCCGAGGCGAACAGCTCCCGCACCATGGCGATCTCCTCCGCGCTGAGCCTGCGCGGCCTGCCGCCCGCCGCCCGCCGGGCGGGCCTCTCCTGCTCTCCCCCGCCGCCCAGCAACCGCCAGACGCCCGCCAGCAGGTGCTCGCGCAGCTCCTCGTCGGAGACCCCCGGCAGCAGCGCGACCGGATCGGTGATCGCCGAGATGGCCTGCGCCACCACGATCCGCTCGGCGACGCCCGCACCGGGGCCGGCCGCCGAGTCCAACGCGCGCCCCATCACCTCCAGTAGCCGGTCGAAGCCGTCCGTCGGGGTCGCGGCAAGGTCCCGCATCAGCGCCACCAGCGTTCCCCGGTAGCGCAGGAAGACCTCGAGCCAGCCGGTCATCAGTACGGTCCGCACCGCGCCGACCCCACCGCCCCGGCCGGCCTCGAGCGCCTCGGTCAGCACGTGGTCCAGCTCGTCGGTCATCGGTTCGAGCAGATCACGCAGCAGGTCGGACTTGGACCCGAAGTGGTAGTACAGCGCAGGCTTGGTGATGCCGAGCCGGTCGGCGATCTCCTGCAGTGTGGTGGCGTAGTACCCGCGTTCGACGAACAGCCGTTCCGCGGCTTCCAGGATCCTCGCCCGGGTACCCGTGGGCCGTTCAGCCATCGACACCGACTCCCCCTCTACTTACCCATGGTCAGTCGATAGCGTAACATCGCCTACCAAAGGTAAGTAGAGCTCAATCCAAGGGAGCACTCGTGCCGGCACCCGACCACTCATCCGACCCGGAGTCCGACCCGGCTGCCGCGGACGTCGCCACCTACGCCATCCACGTCTCGGACCTGGTGAAGACGTTCGGCGACACCAGGGCGCTGGACGGTCTGAACCTCGGCGCCCGCACCGGGGAGGTGCATGGCTTCCTCGGCCCCAACGGGGCGGGTAAGTCCACCGCCATCCGGATCCTGCTCGGCCTGCTGCGCAAGGACTCCGGCCGGGCCCGGCTACTCGGCGCCGATCCGTGGCGGGACGCCGTGCCGCTGCACCGCAGGCTCGCCTACGTGCCGGGAGACGTCAGCCTGTGGCCCAACCTTTCCGGAGGGGAGGCCATCGACCTGCTCGGCGAGCTGCGCGGCGGCCTGAACGAACGGTGGCGGCGCGACCTGGTGCAGCGGTTCAACCTCGACCCCGGCAAGCGGATGCGCACCTACTCCAAGGGCAACCGGCAGAAGGTCGCGCTGGTCGCGGCGTTCGCCTCCGATGTGGAGCTGTACATCCTGGACGAACCGACCTCGGGCCTCGACCCGTTGATGGAGTCGGTTTTCCAGGACTGCGTACGGGAGCTGCGGGACGCGGGCAGAACGATCCTGCTCTCCAGCCACATCCTGGCCGAGGTGGAGCAGCTCTGCGACCGGGTGAGCATCATCCGGGAGGGCCGCACCGTGGAGTCGGGCAGCCTGGCGCAACTGCGGCACCTCACCCGTACCGCGATCTCGGTGGAGACCGCCCGGCCGCTCAGCGGGCTCGAGGACCTGGCCGGGGTGCACAACCTGCGGCAGGAGGGGGACCGTGCCGAGTTCGAGGTGGACGCCGCGGAGCTGGCCGAGGTGCACCGGCACCTGGCCCGGTTCGAGGTGCGCGCGCTGAGCAGCGCCCCACCGACGCTGGAGGAGCTGTTCCTGCGGCACTACGGCGACGAGCTCGCGGCGGAGCCGGAAACGGCGGGTACGGCATGAGTACGACGGCCTTCACCGCGACTCCGACCCTCACCCGGCTGGCCCTGCGCCGGGACCGTATCCGGCTGCCCCTGTGGTTGCTGGGCGTCGGCGGGCTGGTGGCAGGCACCGCGGCCAGCATCGAGGAGCTGTACCCGACGGCGGCCGAGCGGATGGCGAACGCGGCGGTGCGCGCGGGCAGCGTGGCCGCCAGGGCGATCACCGGGCCCGCGCCCGGCGGCACCCTCGGCGGCCTGGTCATGTCCGAGGTGCTGGTGTACGCGGCGCTGCTGGCCGGCCTGCTGAACATCCTCACCGTGGCGCGCCACACCCGGCAGAACGAGGAGCTCGGCCGGGCGGAGCTGGCGGGCTCGGCCGCGGTCGGGCGGCACGCCAGCCTGAGCTCCGCGCTGCTGGTTGCCGTGATCGCCAATCTCGGCCTGGCCGCGGTCTGCGCGCTGGCCCTGCTCGGGATCGGCCTGCCCGCCGCGGGTTCGCTCGCGGCAGGGGTCGCGATCGGCACGTCCGGCCTGGCGTTCGCCGCGATCGCCGCGGTCGCCGCGCAGCTGGCGGAGAGCTCGCGCGGTGCGCTCGGGCTCGCCGGGGCGGTGCTCGGGCTGGCCTTCCTGCTACGCGCCCTCGGGGACGCGCTGGGCGAGGTCGATCCGGGCGGGACGACGGTGACCAGCGCGTGGCCCTCCTGGCTCTCCCCGATCGGCTGGAGCCAGCAGTTCCTGCCCTTCGGGGCGAACCGCTGGTGGCCGCTCGCGGTGGCGGCGGCCTTCATGGCGGTAGCCATCGGGCTCGCCGCGATGCTCAGCACGCACCGGGACGTCGGCACCGGGATGATGCCGGTGCGGCGCGGCCCGGTGCGCGCGAGCTCCGGCCTGCTCAGCCCGCTCGGGCTGGCCTGGCGGTTACAGCGCGGCGTGCTGTTCGGCTGGCTGGTCGCGGTGGCCGTGCTCGGTGCGTCCTTCGGCGGGGTCGGCCACCAGGTCGACGAGCTGTTCGGCAGCGAGTCCAGCGCCGAGCTGATGCGGGAGCTCGGCGGTAGCTCGGGCAGCCTGGTGGACGCCTACTTCGCGGGAATGCTGGGGCTGCTCGCGGTGATCGTCGCCGCGTACCCGGTGCAGGCGGCGCTGCGGATGCGCCTTGAGGAGTCGGGTGGCGGCGCCGAGCCGCTGCTGGCCACGGCGGTGAGCAGGCCGAGGTGGCTGGCCTCGCACGCGATCTGCGCCGCGGGCGGCACCGTGCTGGTGCTCGCCGCGCTCGGGGCGAGCACCGGGCTGGCCTACGGTCTGGTGGCCGGCGATGTCGCGGGCGAGGTGGGCGAACTGCTCACGGCCGCGCTCGCGCAGGTGCCGCCCGCGCTGGTACTGGTCGGGTTCGTGGTCGCGGCGTTCGGGCTGCTGCCAAGGCAGGCGGTGTCCCTTTCCTGGCTGGCCTTCGCGGTCTCCCTTGTGGTGAGCCAGTTCGGCGTCCTGTTCGGCCTGCCGCAGGTGGCGCTCGACGTCTCCCCGTTCACTCACGTACCGAATGTGCCGACCGAGCAGGTGACCGCGGCCCCGCTGCTGATCATGCTCGCCATCGCGGCCGCGCTCACCGGCGCCGGCGTTCTCGCCTTCCGCAACCGCAACCTGGCCCTGTGACGGCGCCCTGTGCCAGCTCAGCGGGTGGAGGGCAGGTAGCGGCGGGCGACGGTTTCCTGGCCGGGTGCGCTGGAGCGCCAGTCGGCAATCCACGGGCCGGTGCCCTCGCTCGGGTCGAAGACGCCCTGTTCCAGCCAGGTGTAGTGGCCGTCGAGGGTCCGGCTCGAGATCCGCTTGTCCACGTCGTCGGTGTTGCTCCACAGCGCGTCGAACAGTCGCTCGATCCGCAGCCGGGCCTGCCGGCAGAACGCGTCGGCCAGCTCGTGGGCCGACGCACCCTCGGCCGCGTCGTCGGCCCGCTGCATCTCGGCGCGCACGCAGCACGCGGACATGGCGAACAGCTCGGCGCCGATGTCCACGATCCTGGAAAGGAAACCCTGCCGCTGCTCCAGCGCGGCCTGCCAGCGCGCCATCCCGTAGAAGGTGGAGCGGGCCAGCTTGCGGGCGGTCCGCTCGACGAAGCGCAGGTGCGTGCCGAGCTGCCCGAACTCGCGGTAGGAGGTCGGTACCTGCCCGCTGCCCGCGACCAGTCGCGGCAGCCACCGCGCGTAGAAGCCGCTGGCCTTGGCCGCGGCCTGCGCCTTGGCCCGTAAGTCCGAGTCCGGGTCGGCCAGCGCACCGGCCGCGGAAAGGTGCGCGTCCACCGCCTCCCGCGCGACGAGCAGGTGCATGATCTCGGTGGAACCCTCGAAGATCCGGTTGATCCGCAGGTCCCGCACCATCTGCTCGGCGGGTACGGCCCGCTCACCCCGTGCCGCCAGCGACTCCGCGGTCTCGTAGCCGCGGCCACCGCGGATCTGTAGCAGCTCGTCGGCGACCTGGCAGGACACCTCACTGGCCCACAGCTTCGCCAGCGCCGCCTCGATCCGGATGTCGTTGCGGCCCTCGTCGCTCATGTGCGCGGACAGGTCCAGCACGCTCTCCAGCGCGTAGGATGTCGCCGCGATGTAGGAGATCTTGCCGGCCACCGCGCCGTGCTTGCCGACCGGCTTGCCCCACTGCACCCGCTCGGCCGACCACTCGCGGGCGATCTTCAGGCACCACTTGCTGGCACCGGCACACATGGCGGGCACGGACAGCCTTCCCGTGTTCAGCGTCGCGAGCGCGATCTTCAGGCCGTCCCCCTCACGCCCGACGACGTCCTCTTTGGACACACGCACCTTGTCGAACCGGGTGACACCGTTCTCGATCCCGCGCAACCCCATGAACTCGTTGCGCCGTTCGACCGTGACACCCGGCGCGTCCGTCTCCACGATGAACGCGGTGACCCCGCCGCGGCGCCCCTCGCTCTTGGGCACCCGCGCCATCACCACGAGCAGTTCGGCCACCACCCCGTTGGTGGTCCACAGCTTCACCCCGTCCAGCTCGTAACCCTCGCCGTCCTCGGTGGGGGTGGCCGAGGTGGCAAGCCGAGCCGGGTCGGAACCGACGTCCGGCTCGGTGAGCAGGAACGCGGTGACCGCGCCGCGGGCACAGCGGGGCAGGAAACGCTGCTTCTGCTCGTCCGAGCCGGCCAGCTTGAGCGGCTCGGGCACACCAATCGACTGGTGCGCCGACAGCAGCACGCCGATGGTCGGGTGCACCGAACCGGCCAGCATCAGCGCCTGGTTGTAGGCCACCTGGGACAACCCGAGCCCGCCGTACTCCTGCGGGATCTTGATGCCGAAGCAGCCGAGCTCGGCGAGCCCCTTGACGTAGTCGTCCGGGATCCGGTCCTCCCGCTCGATCACCGAACCGTCCAGTGTCGCGCAGTACTCCCGCAGCCTGGACAGGAAGTTCTCGGCCTTCGTGGCGGCCTCCGGCGTCGGCCGGGGGTGCGGATGGACCAGGTCCAGCCGGAACCGGCCGAGGAAGAGCTCCTTGGCGAAGGAGGGCTTCTGCCAGCCGCTCTCCCGCGCCTCCTCGGCGACCGCCCTGGCTTCCTTCTCCGTCACCTTGGGTTGATCCGCCACGGGAACCTCCAGCAAGCCTGATCAAGAGTGTGACCGCCATTACACAGTTCAGTGTTACCCATCGGTAGTCGATACGAAACCCCCTGGTAGCCGATCGGTCGCCCGCGCTGGATACGCCGGGTGGACGTACGATCCCGCCGGAAGGGGCCCAGAAGGGAACAGCGCGGATGACACCGGAACTACCCCGACCGGTCGGGTTCGTGCTCGGCGGCGGCGGGAGCCTCGGCGCGATCCAGGTCGGCATGCTGCGCGCGCTCGCCGACGCCGGGATCGGCGCGGACCTGGTCGTCGGAACCTCGGTCGGCTCGCTGAACGGCGCTGTCCTCGCGCTCACCGGGGAACGGCCCGCGACCGGGCTGGAGGCGATCTGGGCGAGGATGACCCGGGACGAGGCCTTCCCCGGCGGGGTATTCAGCCAGGTGCGAACCCTGCGGCACACCAGGACACACCTGTTCCCGAGCACCGGACTGGCCGCGATCGTCGACGACCACCTCGGTGCGGACACCCGGTTCGCGGATCTGACGATCCCGCTCGGCGTGGTCACCACGGACGTGCACACCGGCGAGCCCGTGCTGCTGCGCTCCGGTGAGCTGCGGCCCGCGCTGCTGGCCAGCTGCGCCATCCCGGGGATCTACCCGCCGGTACCGCATGCCGGAACCCTGCACTACGACGGCGGCCTGGTGGCGAACGTCCCGATGCGCCAGGCACTGGCGATGGGCGCGCGGTCGCTGGTGGTGCTGGACTGCGCGTTCCCGGGGCGTCTTCCGGCGGAACCGCGGACCTTCGCCGAGGTGATGATGTTCACCGCGATGATCAGCATGCGCAACCAGGCCGTGCTGGAGGCGCCGGTGGTCGCGGCCGAGGCGCCCGTGGTGTACCTGCCGGGGCCGGCACCGGTCCGGCTGAGCCCGCTCGACTTCAGCCGGACCGACGAGCTGATGGCGGAGTCCTACCGCGCCGCAGGCACCTACCTGGACACACTCAGCGTGGCCGGGCCGGGCTTGTACGGCGGCCCCGGCGTGGTCGCCCGTTGAGGCCGAACAACGGTCCGACAATTTTCACAACCGCCGATCGTCGCGTATTTTCGTTATTGGCAAACGTCCTTCAATAATCAAAAAAGAGACCAAATGTTTGCAAAGAGGGCATTACTTTTGGGCCTGACGGCCTGCGTTCTCGTCGTAACCGGTTGCACGGTCGGGGTGAGCAGGAATTCGGTGTCCGAAGGTTCGGTACGCGTTTCCATCGAGCCGGACGGCACGGCCGCCGTCAACCCGGTCACGCCGATCACCGTGCGAGCCGAGCACGGCAAGCTCACCGGGGTCACCATGACCAACGCCGGTACCGGCGCGCGGGTCGACGGCGCGCTGGCCCCGGACGGAACGGCGTGGACGGCGACCGAGCCGCTCGGCTACGCGAGCAGGTACACGGTGGTCGCCAGTGCCGTCGGGGACCGGGGAAAGCGGATCGAGCAACACGGCGAGATCAGCACGCTCGCACCGCGGGCGCAAGCGGAGCCGAACCTGATCCCCGCACCGGAGTCGGTCCGCGAAACGGGGGTCGGAGTCGGCCAGCCGATCGTGTTCCAGTTCAGCCAACCGGTCGAGGACCGGGCCGCGGTGGAGCGGCGACTGTCCGTGGTGTCCCGGCCGGCACAGCAGGGCGGCTGGTACTGGATCGACGACCGGAACGTGCACTACCGGCCGCAGGAGTACTGGCGGCCTGGCACCGAACTCACGGTGAACGCGAAGATTTACGGCGTGGATTTCGGCAACGGTGTCTACGGTGCCCGAGATCGTACGGAAAGATACCGTGTGCACGATTCCTGGATCGCCGAAGCCGATGGTGCGACCGAGCGGATGCGCATCGTGCACAACGGGGAACAGGTCAAGAGCATGCCGATTTCCATGGGCAAGGACGCCACCCCGACACATTCCGGTACGCACGTGATCTCGGCGAAGTACGAGAACTACACGATGGACTCCTGCACCTACGGGGTGTGCCAGGGCGATCCCGGCTACTACCGCGCGCGGGAACACTGGTCCCAGCGCATCTCCACGGACGGCGAGTTCGTGCACGAGAACCCGAACAGCGTCGGGCAGCAGGGCGACACGAACGTCTCGCACGGCTGCATCAACCTGGACGCCGCGAACGCCACCTGGTTCTTCGACCACCTCGGCCTCGGGGACGTGGTGGAGGTGGTCAACTCGGGCGGTCCCGAACTTCCGGTATGGGACCTCTACGGCGACTGGTCGCTGTCCTGGGCCGAGTGGCAGGCAGGTTCCGCCCTGCGGTAGGTGGCCACAGGCATCATGGGGGCCATGGACGCCGCCGAGGACCTTGACCACGCGCGCGAGCTGGTGGCCGGCGCCGGCCGCATCGTCGCGATGACCGGTGCCGGGATCTCCACCGACTCCGGCATTCCCGACTTCCGCGGCCCGAACGGGCTCTGGACCCGCGACCCCGGCGCGGAGCGAATGTCCAACCTGCGGGCCTACGTCGGCAGCAAGGAGGTCCGGGAGCAAACCTGGCAGGCACGGTTGGCGCACCCCGGGTGGAACGCCGCGCCGAACACCGCGCATCGGGCGCTGGTACGGCTGGAGCGGCAGGGCAGGCTGCACTCGATCATCACGCAGAACATCGACCGCCTGCACCACCAGGCCGGCTCCGCTCCGGAGCGGGTACTGGAGCTGCACGGCACCATGTTCGAGACCGTGTGCCTGACCTGCGCCGACCGCCGCGACATGCGGGAAGCCCTTGACCGGGTGACCGCGGGCGAGACCGACCCGCCGTGCGCGAGCTGCGGCGGGATTCTCAAGTCGGCCACCATTTCCTTCGGCCAGGAGCTGGATGCGGAGGTGCTGGAGCGGGCACGGATCGCCGCCCAGTCCGGGGACCTGATGCTGGTGGCGGGCAGCTCGCTGACGGTGCAGCCGGCGGCCGGCCTGGTCGGGTTGGCCGCGGGCGCCGGGGCGACGGTGGTGGTGTGCAACGCCGCCGAGACCCCGTACGACTCCTTCGCCGCCGCGGTGCTGCGCGGGCCACTCGGCGAGGTGCTACCGGCGCTGACGTGACGGCGATCGGGGACCCGGCGAGGGGTGGGCCCGGTCCCTCTCCCTGCCCGGGCCCACCCGCGTAGCCGCCTCCGATGCGTCGGCTGTGTCGGCCACCCGGTCGTACACCGTGCCGAGCGCCGCCGGTCGATCCCCCGCGGCCGCCGGTGACGCCGTCCAGCACGGTGACCCTGAGTATCCGTCCCGAGAACTTTCCGGATCTCGAAGGTTCCGGCCCATGTCCGCCCCGTCCCCTGGGCTGTGGACCGAATCACGACTCTGGGTAGCCAAACTTCCGCATTGAAGGCTGCCTAAGGTCTACCTGGTAGCTCTCAGTAATGCCAGCACTTTTCCCGGCTTATCACTCGAATGGACTAGACGCGGTGACTTTCTGTGTTATCTTCGCGTGGCTCCGGTGAGGTTCGCGACGCAGCTCGAGCACCGCGAGCACGAAGGCGCAGCCGACGAAGGCGACGGCGCACAGCATCGCGGCCGAGAGCGCCGCCGGAAACCGACCCTCGGCCGCCACCGCGTGGAACACCGAGGCGAGCACGGCCGTACCGATCGCCGTCCCGATCCGCTGCCCCGTCTGCAGCGCCCCGCCGGCGACCCCGGCCAGTTCCGGGGGTACGCGTTCCAGGGTCAACGTGGTGTTCGGGGAGATCACCATCCCGCCGCCGATCCCGGCCACCAGCAACGGCAGCGCCACCGCCGCGCCCTCGCTGTCCGCGGGCACGAGCAGCACGATCAGCGCGACCGTGGCCAGTCCGATGCCGACCAGCGCCAACCCGGTGACGGTGAGCCTGCGCCGCCAGCGGGCGACCAGCCGCCCGGCCACGGCGGCCGAGGCCGCCGAACCGACCGCGAACGGGGTGACCGCGAGCCCGGACTCCAGCGGGGAGTAGCCAAGGCCCTGCTGGAAGAACAGGGCAAAGACCAGCCAGATCCCGGCGAACCCGCAGAAGTACATCGCGCCGAGCGAGGCACCGGTCGCGTACCCGGGTGTCCTGGTGAACAGCCGGGGGTCGAGCAGCGGAGGGCGCTCCCGCCGCACCCGGTGCCGCTCCCAGCACACGAAGGCGAAACCGAAGACCGCGGCGAGCGGGAACATCCACCACAGCCTGCTCAGCCCACCCTGTTCGGACTGCACCAGCGGCAGCAGCACTCCCAGCACCGCCAGCCCCAGCAGCACCATGCCGAGCAGGTCGATCTCGGTGCGCAGGCGGCGGCGACGTGGCCCGGCCGGGGGCAACAGCCTGGCCGCCAGCAGCAGGGCCACGGCGCCGATCGGGATGTTGACGAAGAAGACCCAGCGCCACCCGTCCTGCTCACCGAACCCGGCGATGATCAGGCCACCGAGCACCGGCCCGACCGCGGTGGAGATGCCGACCGTCGCACCGAACAGCCCGAAGGCCTTGCCACGTTCCGCGCCGCGGAAGAGGTCCTGGATCAGGCCGGTGTTCTGCGGGGTGAGCATGCCCGCGGCGAAACCCTGCAACAGCCGGGCCAGCACCAGGGTGGCCTCGTCCGGCGCGGCCCCGGCCAGCGCGCTGGTCAGCACGAAGGAACTCAGCGCGATGAGAAACATCCGGCGCCTGCCGAGCGCGTCCCCGAGCCGGCCACCGGAGACGAGCATCAGCCCGAAGGTCAGCGCGTAGCCGGACACCACCCATTGCACCTCGCCGCTGGTCGCGTCCAGCCCGCGCTGGATAGAGGGCAGCGCCACGTTCACGATGCTCACGTCGAGCAGGCTCATGAACCCCGCGACGAGGGTGACCGCCAGTGCCTTCCATCGGCGCGGATCGGGCTCGACGCCGGCCGCGTCGCGGCAGGCATCCTGGCGGCTGGTCATTCCACCATCGTCATGCCCGCCCTGACGTCCCGCGACACGGTGTCGTCGGGCTCGGCCCGCTTCCGGGTGGCCGTCCAGGTCGCGCCCGCCATGATCACGGCGAGCACCGTGCAGAACAACGCGATCACCTGATGCTTGACGCCCTCGATGCCTTCCCCGAGCGCGGCCACCAGGAACTGCCCCAGCGCGGAGCCGAGCACGAACAGCGTCACCACCGCCAGGTCCCGGCGGGCGCGCCATGCCCGCAGCGCGCCGGCCGCGACCAGCGCCCACACCGGAACGAGGAAGAACAGCCCGAGTGGCGCGACAAGGCCCAGCAGGCCGGACCACACCGGAACGCGGTACTCCTGCGCCTTCGGGGGCATGCCCGCGTCCTCGCCGAAGCTGCCGAGGTTGTCCGGTCGCGCGGTCAGCAGGTCACGCGCTCCCTCGTGCAGGATCTCCACCGTACGGCCCGGGTGTTCGAGGTAGTACCTGGCGACGTTGCGCCTGCTGATCTGCGCACGGTATTCGGGGTAGGTGGGATCCCGCTTCGCCACCACGGGACCCCACCACTCGGTGCCGATATAGCGCGCGTACGAAGGGGGCAAGCCCAGGTAGGCGAGATCAGCCTCGGTGTCGTGGTCGCCGTCGAGAATGTTGTGGAAGATCGCGTGATAGGCGTTGGCCTCCCGCCACTCGTCGCCTGCCGGGTTCCCGCTCAGTTGCACGGCGACGGTGCCGCCGGTGGCCAGCACCATGGCGACCACCGGCAACGCCCAACGTGCGACGATCCCGCGGCCGTGTTTGCGCATCAGCAGCAGGGCGAGCCCCAGCACCGGCAGCAGGAGCAGGGTCTGTGCCTTGGCGTTGGCCCCGATCAGCGCACCGGAGAGCGTGAGGGCGAGCCCCAGGTAACGCCACCGTCCGGTCCGCTGGATCAGCAGCAGCCCGGCCACGAGCAGCAGGATGCCGAGGAAGGCCGCGCTCTCGCTGAGAACCGAGGCGAAGTAGCCGAAGAAGGCCGAGTCCGCGACCAGGAGCAGCAGCAGCGCGGCGAAGGTGGCCTGCTGCGGCCGCGACAGCGGCAGGCCGAGTGCGACGAACGTGACCCCGGCGGCGGCGATGACGCTGCACAACACGCCGACCACGATCAGGTTCAGCGCGGCGTTGTCGCCGAGCAGGTGACCGATCCGCTGGGCGAGGGTGTCCAGCCAGAGCTGGCTGGACACGTAGTCGCTCCGGCAGCTCTGTACGGGCGGATAGACGAACCGGACCACGTCCTCCAAAGGCCGGTCCGATCCGTTGCCGCCGAGCTGGCACAGCAGCCTCCAGCCGTCACCGTTGTCCGCCATGCCGACCGGCCGCGGCACCAGGAACCGCAGGAGTAGCACGGCCAACGACACGCCGTACAAGCCCAGCCCGAAGCGCGTACTCCCCTTGTACATCCGCTACAGGGTAGCGGGACCGCCGCGGGACCTTCACCCGACCGGGTGGCGTCAGCTGGCCGTGATGCCCGGGATGCCCTTGAGTTCGCCCATCAGCATCGAGGAGACCTTGACCGGGTAGTCGTACAGCGCGAACACCGTCTGCCGTTGCCTGCCGACGAGTTTGAGGTGGACCTGGGTGTCGCCTTTGTGCGCGAGGAGGGTCTGTTTGAGCTCACTGACCACGGAGTGGTCGAGTTTGTCGGCGGCGGCCAGGAGCATGAGGGGTGGTTCGTCCTCGCCGGTGTCGATGTCGCTGAGGTCGAGGGGGACCAGCCCGGCGCCGAAGACGGACATCTTGTCCTCGCGCCAGTTGACTCGGCCCTTGACCACGACGGCGTTGTCCTCGGCCAGATCGGCGGCGTAGATGGCGTAGGCCTTGGGGAAGAACAGGACTTCCAGCGCGGCGTCCAGGTCCTCCACGGTGCAGATGGCCCAGGGTTCACCCTTCTTGTTCACCCTGCGTTCCAGGGCGGTGATCAGCCCGGAGACCACGATCTCGCCCTCTTTGGGTGGGTCGGCCAGGATCGCGGCGATGGGTTTGGGGGCGTGTTTGCGAAGGATGCGTTCGGCCCCGTCCAGGGGATGGGCGGAGACGTACAGGCCGAGCATTTCGCGTTCGTAGCCGAGGAGTTGTTTGCGCGGGTATTCCTCCTCGCCGAACTTCAGGTGCGCCAGCGGGGAGCTGCCGCCGGCGGTATCGGCGGTGTCGTCGCTGCCGCCGCCGAAGAGGTCGAACTGGCCCATCGCTTCCTGGCGTTTGAGCGGGACGACGGCCTCGACGGCTTCCTCGTGGGCTTGCACCATGGAAAGGCGGGTGTTGCCGAGCGAGTCGAAGGCGCCTGCCTTGATCAGGGATTCGATGACGCGTTTGTTGCAGGCCACCAGCTCGGATTTGTCCAGGAAATCGGTGAAGGAGGAGTACTTACCCTTCTCGGCGCGGGTGGAGAGGACCGATTCGACCACGTTGGCACCGACGTTACGCACGGCGCCGAGACCGAAGCGGATGTCGTCGCCGACCGCGGAGAAGCGCAGGGCCGACTCGTTCACGTCCGGGGGCAGCACCTTGATGCCCAGCCGGCGGCACTCGGAGAGGTAGACCGCGGACTTGTCCTTGTTGTCCCCCACCGAGGTCAGCAACGCCGCCATGTACTCGGCCGGGTAGTTCGCCTTCAGGTACGCCGTCCAGTACGCGATCAGGCCGTAGCCCGCGGCGTGACTGCGGTTGAACGCGTACCCGGCGAACGGAAGGATCGTGTCCCACAGCGCCTGGATGGCCTCGTCGGAGAAGCCACCGGGAACCAGCTCGCTGGCCCGCATGCCGGCCTGGAAGCCCTCGAACTCCTTCTCCAGGACTTCCTTCTTCTTCTTGCCCATCGCCCGGCGCAGCACGTCCGCACGACCCATGGAGTAGCCGGCGACCCGCTGCGCGATCTGCATGATCTGTTCCTGGTAGACGATCAGACCATGGGTGTCGGACAGGATCTCCCGCAGCGGATCCGCCAGCTCGGGATGGATCGGCTTGATCTCCTGCCGGGCGTTCTTCCGGTCGGCGTAGTCGTTGTGGGCGTTCATGCCCATCGGGCCGGGCCGGTACAGCGCGAGCACGGCGACGATGTCGTCGAAGCCGGTGGGTTGCATGCGGCGCAGCAGGTCTCGCATCGCCCCGCCGTCGAGCTGGAACACACCGAGCGTGTCGCCGCGCCCGAGTAGCTTGTAGGACTCCGCGTCGTCCATACCGAGCCGGTCGAGGTCGATCTCCTCGCCGCGGTTGGCCCTGATGTTGTCGATGGCGTCGCCGATGACGGTCAGGTTGCGCAGGCCGAGGAAGTCCATCTTCAGCAGGCCGATGGCCTCGCAGGACGGATAGTCCCAGCCGGTGATGATCGCCCCGTCGTCCCGCTGCCACAGCGGGATCGCCTCCAGCAACGGCTCCGAGGACATGATCACCGCGCAGGCGTGCACCCCGGCGTTGCGGATCAGTCCCTCCAGGCCCCGCGCGGTGTTGAAGATCGTCGAGACCTCCTCGTCGGTCTCGATCAACGACCGCACCTCGGCCGCCTCGGCATACCGCTCGTGCTCCGGATCCACGATCCCGGCAAGCGGAATGTCCTTGGCCATGATCGGGGGCGGGAGCGCCTTGGAGATCTTGTCCGCGATCGCGTAACCCGGCTGCCCGTACTGCACCCGCGCGGCGTCCTTGATCGCTGCCTTGGTCTTAATGGTGCCGAAGGTGATCACCTGCGCCACCCGGTCCGCCCCGTACTTGTCGGTGGCATACCGCACCATCTCGCCACGCCGACGGTCGTCGAAGTCGATGTCGATATCCGGCATCGACTCTCGTTCCGGGTTCAGGAACCGCTCGAACAGCAGCTTCTGCGGGATCGGGTCCAGGTTGGTGATACCCAGCGCGTAGGCCACCAGCGAACCGGCGGCCGAACCCCGGCCGGGGCCGACCCGGATGTCCACACTACGGGCGTAGTTGATCAGGTCGGCCACCACGAGGAAGTAGGAGGGGAAGCCCTTCTGCGCGATCACCCCGAGCTCGAACTCCGCCCGGTCCACATACCCCTCCGGCACCCGCTCGGGGAACCGCCACTCCAACCCCCGCAGCACCTCGTGATGCAACCAGGACGCCTCGTCGTGCCCCGCGGGCACCGTGAACCTCGGCATCCGATCCCGGTGCGCGTACACCTCCTCGTACGAGGACACCCGCTCCGCCACCAGCAGGGTCGCATCCGCCGCGCCCGGAACCTCGGAATCCCAGTACTCCCGCATCTCCGCCGACGACTTCAGATAATACCCATCCCCGTCGAACTTGAACCGGTTCGGATCATTCAACGTCTTCCCCGACTGCACACACAACAACGCCGAATGCGAATCCGCCTGGTCTTTCGTCACATAATGCGAATCGTTCGTCGCCAACGGCGTCAACCCCAACTGCCGCCCGATCTCCAGCAACCCCTCACGCACCGACCGCTCAATCGGCAACCCATGATCCATCAACTCAAGGAAGAAATTGTCCTTCCCGAAAATATCCCGGTAATCGGAAGCCGCCTGCAACGCCTCCTTCTTCTGCCCCAACCGCAACCGCGTCTGCACCTCACCCGAAGGGCACCCCGTTGTCGCGATAATCCCCGCCGCGTTCTCCGCGATCAACTCCCGATCCATCCGCGGCTTGCGGTAGTACCCCTGCATCGACGCCAACGACGACAGCTTGAACAGATTCCGCAACCCCGTCGCGTTCTCCGCCAGCATCGTCATATGCGTATACGAACCTCCACCGGAGACGTCGCCACCCTCGCCGTACTCGTCCGCGCCCCGCTGGCTGCTCTGCCCCCAGAACACCGGCTTCTTGTGGAACCGGCTCTCCGGCGCGATATACGCCTCGATCCCGATGATCGGCTTGATGCCGGTCTTGCGCGCCTCCTGATAGAACTGGTCCGCCCCGTACATGTTCCCGTGATCGGTCATCCCCACCGCGGGCATCCCCAACCGGGACGCCTCGGTGAACAACGGGGCGATCTTGGCCGCACCGTCGAGCATCGAGTACTCGGTGTGCACATGCAGGTGAACGAATGAATCGCTCGACACCAGCAAAAACCTCCCCTGATGTTGATCAATCGACCCCACTCAGCCGGGCTTGCCAGCCTAGCCGTGTGGCGACCGCGAGCGGACGCGGGTCCCATCCTGACCCCGGGCGGGCGACCGTGCCAGTGACCACGCCGGAAACCGGGAAGATCCACTGGTATTTGACCTTCAGTTCCAATAACTGTAGCCTCCGGACATGGCCCGCACCAAGAGCTTCGAACCGGAGGCCGCCGTGGACAGTGCGATGGAGGTGTTCTGGACCAAGGGTTACGCGAACACCAGCCCGCAGGACCTGGTGGACGCGCTCGGCATCGGCCGCGGCAGCCTCTACAACGCCTTCCACAGCAAGCACGAGCTCTACCAGCTCGCGCTGCGCCGCTACCACGAGCGGGAGACCGACCGGCTGATCAAGCTCCTGGACGGCTCGGGGTCGCCCGCCGCCCGCGTGCGGTCCGCGCTGACCCTGGTCCTGGAAGCGGCCCGGCAGGACGAGCAGCGCCGAGGCTGCATGGCCACGAACGCGGCGGTGGAGTTCGGCGACCGGGACGAGGCGGTGAACCACCTGGTGCGCAGGTCGTTCGAACGCCAGGAAGCCGCCCTGCGTAGCACCATCGAGGAGGGGCAGCGGGCCGGTGAGTTCGCCGGGGACCTGGACCCGGCGACCGCGGCCGGGTACCTGCTGACCGTGACCAACGGCATCAGGGTGCTCGCCAAGGCCGAGCCGGACGCGCGGCGGCTGACCGGCCTGGCCGACCTGGCCATGCGCTCCCTGCGACCGGACTGACGACCCCGTCGCCGACCGCGAACAGCAAGGACTCGTCGCCCCATCTTGTTGCCCAAATTCTGTAATTATAGTTCAAGAAAGGATACGCGTTGTGGATCTTCATCTGGAGGGCAGGACGGCCGTGGTCACCGGGGCCAGCAAGGGTATCGGACTGGCCACCGTCCGCAGGCTGACCACGGAGGGCGTACGGGTGGCGGCCGCGGCTCGCACCGCGCCACCGGAACTGGTCGGGATCCCCGGCAGCACGGCCGTCCCGGTGGATCTGGTGACCACGGACGGGCCCGCGGAGCTCGTCCACCGGGCCATGGCGGCACTGGGCGGGATCGACATCCTGGTGAACAACCTCGGCGGCGTCCGCAAGGGCATCGCGCACGACGAGGGTTTCGCCTCCATCGGGGACACCGAGTGGCAGCGGGCGCTGGAACTGAACCTGCTCAGCGCGGTGCGGGTCACCAGGGCAGCCCTGCCCAGCATCGTCGAGCGGCGGGGTGTGATCATCAATATCTCCTCGATCGGCGCCCGGTTCGCCCACCCGCCGATCGAGTACGGCGCCGCGAAGGCCGCGCTGAACAACGTCGGCAAGGCGCTCGCCGAGGAACTCGGGCCGCGGGGCGTGCGGGTGGTCACCGTGAGTCCGGGGCCGACCCGCACCCGGAACTGGGAGGCCCCGGACGGCATGGCCGCCGACCTCGCCCGCGAGGCGGGGCTCGACCTCGAGCAGTTCCTGGCCGGCCTGCCGGAGCGCATGGGCATCACCACCGGCAGGCTCGCCGAACCGGAGGAGACCGCGGCGCTGATCGCGTTCCTCGCCTCCCCGCACGCGGGAAACATCACCGGCACCGACCACCGGGTGGACGGCGGGGTACTGAAGACCGTGTGACCACCGGGTGGGAACCCCTTGACGAAGTTACCGAACAGTAGGAGTTTGGCACGGATGCCCAGACGTACCCGCGACCCGGAAGGCCGCAGGCGGATCATCGCGGCCGCCTGGCGGCTGGTCGCCAGGCAGGGCGCGCAGGCGACGACCATGCGCGGGATCGCGGAGGAGGCAGGCGTCTCCACCGGTTCGGTCACCCACTACTTCACCGACAAGGCGGAGGTACTCGGCTCAGTGCTGCGCTACAACAACCGGCGGGCCGCGGAGCGGATCGGCGCAGCCTGCACGGGAAAGCGCGGGCTGGAGGCGGTGGCGGCGACCGCGCAGGCGCTCGTACCCGGCGACCAGGACCGGCTGGACACCTGGACGGTCTGGCTCGCGTTCTGGGGACATCGACCCGCACACCAGAACACGGCACGGGAAGGCGGCGAGGCGGGATACGGGGCACTGCGTGGGTGGCTGCGGCACGGCTTCACCGAGGCGATCGCGGACCGGGAGATCCCCACGGACGCCGACGTGGAGCACGAACTGGAGCGGCTGCTCGTGCTGATCGGCGGTCTCGGCCTGATGACCGGCGGATCGACGGCATTGCTCGGCGAGGTCCGGCAACGATCACAACGGATGCTGACCGAACACCTGTCCGCGCTGGCCGGTAGGCTGCGAACGCCGGGAGTAACGGCGGGATAACACAACGGCGAGCGACCAAACGTGTGCCCGTCGTGGACATCCTTGCCTACATGCACGGTCTCGGGCCACGGCCCGAGCACCCCGACCACTCCGCGGTGCGGTTCAACATCATTCCCGAGGTCGGGGAGCTGTCCATGATCCCGACCTACACGCTCAGCGGGACCTGCGACATCCTGTTCTTCGAAGGTATCCCCTGCGGCCCCTGGACCGCTGGTCGGATCGGCCGGAGCCGAAGGAGCACCTGCGGCGCATCCTGGACCTGATCAAGCAGTACCTGCCGTGGGAGTACGACCGCCGTACCGAGGTCGAGCTCACCGACGAGCGGGCGACCCTCGCCGGCGGGTACACCCCGGTGGTACGGGACGCGGTAGGTGAGCTGCCCTCCGGGCACGCGGTGCTCGGTATGGCCGACGTGGTGGTGGCCAACGACCCGATCACCGGCCAGGGCTCCAACAACGCCGCCCGGCGCGCCGCGTCCTACCTGGACTCCGTTGTCGCCCGCGGGGATCAGCCGTTCGACCGGCAATGGATGCGGTCCGCCTTCGACTCCTGCTGGAGCTACGCGCGGCACGTCACCACCTGGACCGATGCCATGCTGCGGCCGCCGCCCCGCGTGCTGGAGATCCTCGGCGCGACCGCGGGCAAGCCGGCGGTGGTCGCCCGGTTCGCCAACCGGTTCGGTGATCCTTCGGGCTTCCAGCACTGGTTCCTCGACCCGGACAAGGCGGCCGCGTACCTGGCCAGCGTGTGAAATCCTGGTTTCGGCCGGCGAGCCGGGTCGGCCGAACCGGCTGTTCCCGGCCCTTCGGTGCGCTACCCTGGCCGCGGTAAGCGGTAGTAGAGGTACTGAGGTGCTAGTGGTGACTACAGGTAAAATTCTGCGGTTCGACGAGGTTCGCGGCTACGGGTTCATCGCGCCGCATGAGGGCGGCGAAGACGTGTTCATGCACGCGAACGACCTTCGCGATGAGAAGTATCTGTTTCAGCCGGGTACGACGGTCGAGTTCCAGATCGAGGACAGTGGCCGAGGTTTGAAGGCCTCCGAGGTCACGATCGTGGACCGGGCGCCGAGCGCGGCGGTACGGCGGGAAACCGCCTCCCGCGAGGACGATGACGGGTTGTGCGATGTGCTCTCCACCAGCGAGTTTCGGCAGGAGTTGACGGAAACGCTGCTGGAGTCGGTGCCCTCGCTCACCGCGGCCCAGATCATCCAGCTGCGGCAGCGCTTGATCGAGTTGGCCAGGGCACACAACTGGCTCGAGTCCTGAGCGGCACGCACCCCGACCACTGACTCGGCCCAGGCGCAGTCGCCGAAGGTGGCCACCCAGGCGCGGAAACGGCACGGCCGGCGCATACTGGTGGCGTGTCCATTCCGGACTGGGTACTGCACGTCGATCTCGACCAGTTCATCGCGGCGGTCGAGATCGGTCGCAGGCCTGAGCTGCGCGGACGGCCAGTGGTGGTCGGTGGTGCGGGTGACCCGACCCAGCGGGCGGTGGTGGCCACGGCCTCCTATGCGGCCCGCGAGTTCGGCGTCCACTCCGGGATGCCACTGCGGACGGCAGCCAAGCGCTGCCCGGACGCGGTGTTCCTGCCCACCGATCCGGAGGCTTACGAAGAGGCCTCCGAACAGGTCATGGCGACCCTCCGTGGTTTCCCGGTGATCGTCGAGGTACTCGGCTGGGATGAGGCGTTCCTCGGTGCACGCACCACGGATCCGGAGAGATTGGCCGCGGACATCCGGCGAGCCGTCACCGAGGAGACCGAGCTGTCCTGCTCGGTGGGAATCGGGGACAACAAGCTGCGCGCCAAGCTCGCCACCGGCTTCGCCAAGCCGGCTGGGACCTACCGGCTGACCAGGGACAACTGGGGCGCCGTGATGGCCGGGCGGCCGGTCGACGCCTTGTGGGGCATCGGCCGCAGGACCACGGCCAAACTGACCGAGCTCGGCCTGACCACGGTGGGCCAACTGGCCAGGGCCGACCCGGCCGAGCTCGCCGCTCGCTTCGGTCCGACGATGGGCCCGTGGTACCGCACGCTCGCGCTGGGCGCGGGCGACACCGAGGTCACGGCCACCCCGTGGGTGGCGAAATCCCGCAGCAGGGAGACCACCTTCCAGCAGAACCTCGTCGATCGAGCGGAGATCGAGAAGGAAGTCGCCACGCTGGCCCGGCGGGTGGCACGGGACGTGACCGAGGAGGGCCGGCCCGCGGCCAGGGTCGGGGTGAAGGTGCGGTTCGCGCCGTTCATCACCCAGACCCGTAGCGTCACCCTCCCGGAGCCGGCCAGCGACGCCGAGGCCATCGAACGTGCGGCGCTCGAGGTGCTGGACCGGTTCGCGGACACCCGCCCGGTGCGCCTGCTCGGCGTGCGTGCCGAGTTCGGCGAGCAGGAGCCGGCCCCCGGCTGAGCGGCGGGGACCGATTCATTCGGCCACCCTCAGCCGCGACCTCCCTTCCCGCCGGTCTCGGCGAAGGACATCCCGTGCGCCGCCAGCGCCGCCCGCAGCCGGTCGATTCCCTTCGGGCCCATGCCGTGCAGCCGCGTGATCTCCACCTCACGCACACCGTCGAGCTCCGCCAGCCTGCGGTATCCCGCTTCCACCAGGGCTCGAAGCGCCGGGGTACTCAGCTCGTCCGGAAAGTCGGTTCCGGGCCGTTCGGCCGGCGGGCCCGGCTCGCCGCCCGTTCCGTGCCGCCGAACGGGCGGGGTACTCCGAGGGCCGAGCACGGGTTGACCGCCGTCGCCACCGCGGTAGCCGCGGTCCCATGGCCACCGGCCGCGGATATCCGGGTGCACCAGCTGCAGCGCACGCACCCCGCGTCTATACATCGCGATGGCCATGTTCAGGTGCGCACTCGGCTCGGGAAGCTCGACGACCTCGACGAGCGGTGGGCGGCCGGGAAGCCGGAGCTGCTCGCCGGGTGGCGGCGTGCCGGTGTGCAGGAGATGGTGGGCGGCATCGTTGAGCAGCTCGTGGCACTGGTGCAGGGGCAGGCCGGTGACCACGAGCTCGGGTCTGTCCAGCTCGGTCAATCCCACCGTGTAGGCCCACGGTGGATGGATCCGGCCGGGTTCGACGCCCTGCACCGCCCAGCCGGATCGGGCGATGATGCCGCGCAGCACCTCGAGGTAGTCGCGGGTGGTCTTGTCGGGGTTGTCGCAGGCCCAGCACATAAGGTCCTCCTCATGGTCGAACGCCGGCCACTCGTACCGGCAGCTTGTGCCGACCACTGTGCGGTGCGGGTCCGACAACACGTGCCGGACGGTGAGCGGGGCGAACGAGCGGCAGCCACAGAACGTCATAGGCGGCGCGCGGCAGTCTCACGGAAGAGGGAATCCGGGCGGGATTGCCGACGCGGGCTGACCCGATCGCCGCATGGAAGGCGGACGAACGGGTGAGCGAAACCCGATCGGGCGAAAAACGGCGCCGCCGTCGTACCGCCCGCTGCGGCATATGCCGGACCACCACCGGGTCGGTTCGGTAGGATCCGCTCCGTGGATCAGCACCTGCCGCGCTTCACCTCGGCGGAGGCGTACAACGCCGCCTACCCGGACTGTCCGGTACCGGCGGACGCCTACGAGCGCAACGCGCTGCGCGCCTACCATGCCGCGATGACCGGAGTCCGGGACGATCTGGTGGGCACCGGTTCCTCGCTCACCGTCGAGTTTCTGCCGGGTGGGGCACCCGG
The DNA here is from genome assembly GCF_006715045.1 of Amycolatopsis cihanbeyliensis. GTDB lineage: Bacteria > Actinomycetota > Actinomycetes > Mycobacteriales > Pseudonocardiaceae > Amycolatopsis > Amycolatopsis cihanbeyliensis. The sequence continues at coordinate 2,196,430 of NZ_VFML01000001.1, forward strand.
CCCCGGCGAGCCCGACCGGACCGGCACGGTGGTGGCGAGCAACTGGGGACGGGGTCCGATCCTGGTGCTGGCCGAGCAGGTGTCCCTGCGCGCGGCGTGGAAGGTGGTCACCGGCCGGTGGCCCGCGCGACTGTCCGAGGTCAGTGCCGCACTGGGCACCCTGTCGCTGCCGGAGAACCGCTGAGCCTCCCCGGTGTGGGTTCCGGACCCGGTCACGATCCGTGGACGGTTCGTCGACCGCGCGCCTCGTCACCCGAGCCGACCGGCGAGCCGTTCGCCGATGACGTCTAGACCAATACGGTCAGATGTGAAATCTTGGCAAGGTTAGGAAACATGCCTTACTAAGGCTGCCTTACCAAGAAGGTTGTCACGGCTCACCGGGCTCACAGCGTTGGCGACGGGCACGACAGGCCTGGACAACCGACATGTGAATAAGGCACAAGACTCACGCAGAGGAGCAGGTATGGCCTCGTTCCGCTCTCGTCTCGCCCTGCTGCTCGCCGTGCTGTGTGCCCTCACGCTGACACCGGCCACGGTCGCCGCCGGCTCCGCCGCCACCGGCGACTCCGAAGGCCTCGTCATGCCGAAAGCCATGGGCGAAGGCAGCACCGTCACCGGCTGGCACATCCGATCCTCGGCCGAGCTCGCGGCCGGAGGCGCACGCATCTCGCAACCAGACTTCGGGAACTCCGGCTGGTACCCGGTCGCCCCCCGGTCCACGATCGTGGCCGGGCTGGTGCAGAACGGGCACTACCCGAACCTGTTCCACTCCACCAACATGCGCGATCAGGTCGACCGCGCGGACTTCGCGGTACCGTGGTGGTACCGCACCGAGTTCCGCGCCGCCGGCCCGGAACGCAACACCTTCCTGCGGATACCCGGCGCGGTCTCCCGCGCCGACGTGTGGCTGAACGGCACCCCGCTCGGCGGGGTCGTCGGCACCTACAACGCGGGCGAGTTCGACATCGGCCCGCTACTGCGACCGGGCCGCAACGCGCTGGCCATCCGGGTGCACCCTTCCGACCCGGACAGGGACTTCGCGATCAGCTGGCTCGACTGGGCACAGCCCGCCCCGGACAACAACATGGGCATCTGGCGGGATGTGCGGCTCGTGCGGACCGGCCCGGTGACCCTGCTCGGCTCCTACGTGCACACCGACCTCGAGCTGCCGGGCATGGACTCGGCTCGGCTGGTCGCGCATGCCGAGGTACGGAACAACTCCACGTGGGCGCGGAACGTGGTACTGCGCGGCCGGATCGGACCGCACCGGCTGCGCAAGGAGGTCCGGTTGGGCGCCGGGGAGACCCGCACCGTCGCCTTCCCCGGCGTGACCGTGCGTGAGCCACGGGTGTGGTGGCCTGCCCAGCTCGGGGAACAGCCGCTCTACCGGCTGGATCTCACCGCGTGGACCGGATACCGGCTTTCCGACCGGGACCGCACGACCTTCGGTGTCCGCGAGGTGGATTCGAGGCTGAACGAGTCCGGTGACCGGCAGTTCCTTGTCAACGGGAAGGAACTGCAGATCCGCAGCGCGGGCTGGGCCTCCGACCTGCTGCTGCGGTCGCGGCCGGAACGCCTGCGCGCGCAGCTCGGGTATGTCCGCGACCTCGGGCTGAACGCCATCCGGCTGGAGGGCAAGCTGGAGACCCCGGAGTTCTACGAGATCGCCGACCGTACCGGGATCATGCTGCTCACCGGCTGGGAGTGTTGCGACAAGTGGGAGCCGTGGACCAGCTGGGGCGGGGAGGAATGGACCGCAGAGGACTACCCCATCGCCCGCGACTCGATGGCCGCGCAGGCACGCGTGCTGCGCAGCCATCCGAGCGTGATCGCGTTCCTGATCGGCAGCGATATCGCGCCGCCGGAGGACGTGCAGCGGATGTACCTGGCGGAGCTGGAAGAGGCCGGCTGGCCGAACCCGGTCATCCCGGCCGCGGCCTCGCGGAACGCGCCCGAACCGCTGGGTCCGTCCGGGCTGAAGATGGAGGGGCCCTACGACTGGGTCCCGCCGAACTACTGGTACGGCAACCGGTTCGGCGCGGCTTTCGGTTTCGCCGGCGAGCTGAGCGCGGGCCACTCGGTGCCCACAGTGGACAGTCTGCGCAGGATGCTCTCCCCCGAGGAAAGGGAGAAACTCTGGCGGGATCCGGCGGCGCAGCAGTTCCACACCGGGCGTGGCACCCCACCGTTCGACAACCTCGAACTGTTCAGCACCGCGCTGGCGCAACGCTACGGCGCCCCGACCGGGCTGGCCGACTACGCGGAGAAGGCACAGCTGGCCAACTACGAGAACACCAGGGCACAGTTCGAGGCCTACGCGCGCCGGATGACCGCGCCGCGCCCGGCGACCGGGTTGGTCTACTGGATGCTGAACAACGCGTGGCCCTCGCTGAACTGGCATCTCTACGACTACTACCTGAACCCCGGCGGCGCCTACTTCGGCGCGAAGAAGGGGAACGAGGCACTGCACGTCCAGTACTCCTACGACGACCGTTCGGTCGTGGTGGTGGACCGGGGTTCAGACCCGGCACGCGGGCTGGCCGTGCGCGCGGAGGTGTACGACCTGGACGGGACGCTCGTGCATCGGTCCGAGCGGCACGGGGTGTCGGTGGACTCGCTGGACGTGACCGAGGTGCTCACCCTGCCGGAACTGTCCGGCCTGTCCGACACCTACTTCGTGCGGCTCGATCTCTCCAGGGACGGACGGGAACTCAGCCGCAACACGTACTGGCTGTCGACCCGACCGGACGTGCCGGACTGGGACGAGTCGAGCTGGTACCACACGCCGGTCAGCCAGTACGCCGACCTGAGCGGCCTCGGAGAGCTCCCGGACGCGGCCATCGAGGTGCGCGCCCGCACCGGGCACGCGGGTACCACGGTGACCCTGCGCAACACCTCCGAGACGATTGCCCCCGCGGTGCGGGCGACCCTGCGCAAGCCGGACGGCTCCCGGGTGCTGCCGGTCACCTGGAGCGACAACTACGTGTCGCTGTGGCCCGGCGAGTCGGTCACCCTGCGGGCCTCGTACCAGCCGCGGGACGCGGGCGGGCGGCCCACGGTGGAGGTCGGCGGGCTGAACGCGGTGCCCACACGAGGCTAGGTTCGCTTGCCTCGGCGCAACGCCTCGAGGCCGATGGCGGCCAGCGCCCAGAACCCGCTGACCGGCCTCGCGGCGGCACCCACGGCGCCGATCACGACCAGTAGGCGGCCAGCGACCCGCTGGGCGCGCAGGTCGCCCGTCTCCTCCGCGGTGCACAACAGCCGCCCACCCAGCCACAGCATGGGGGCGGCGACCATGAACCAGAAGGCCGTCGCCCGCTCGCCCTCATCGGGAACGGCGCCGACGACCTTCGCACGGGCTATCTCGGCGAGCGGCTTGCCGTGGCGCACGGCACCGACGCCGGCATGCAGGAAACCAAGGACCTGCAACTGCTTACCGGAAGAACGGGGGAACACACCAGCAGGCTACCCCGGCTGCCCACCGGGTTCGACCGGCGTCGCCGAGCAAACCCGGTACGGGGAAACCGAGGTGCCTGCTGCTGCGCGTCATCCGAACGAAGGCATCGTGGCTAACCGCCGTTGACCACGAACTCGGAACCGGGTTCGATCACGATATCGTCGTCGGCCGAGTTGGAGATGTCCACGTTCGTCAGGGTGGCGCTGCCGCGGGCGCCGCCCTGGGCGAGGATCCCGGCACCGTTGTTGGACTGGTCGATCCGAACGTCGGTGATCGCCACGTCCGGCACGCTGCCACCGCCCGACTTGAACTGGATGCCGTCGTAGGTCGAGTCGTGGATCTCGGTGTCCCGCAACGTGACTCCGGTGATGTCATGCCCCTGGGCGAAGAACGTGATGGCGCCGAACTCCTGCTGCTCGTTCCAGAAGACGCCGCCGCAGCGGTACAGGGCGTTGCCCGCGATCAGCGTCCGCCCGGAGAACGGCAGCGGGGAGTGGTCGGTGGCCAGCATGATCCCCGGGTAGTTCATCGTGTCGTACACCAGGTTGTTCTCGATCGTGTTGTCGTAGCCACCGTAGATCGCGATGCCGTTGGCCCGCCACGGGAGCTGGATGGTGTTGTTGACGAACTGGTTGTCGTGCGCGATATCGACGGCCGGGTCCTTGACGTACCTGTTGGCCCACACCGCGAGCGAGTCGTCTCCGGTGGTGCGGAACGAGGAGTTGAACACCGTCGAGTTCCTCGTGCCATTGGTGAAGTTGATGCCGTCGGCGTAGGTGTTGCGGATCCGCATCCCGCTGAACTCCAGCCCGTCCGCCGGTCCCCACAGCTCCGGGATGTTGCTGTAGTCCCGGCCGACCCACACGCCGACGTTGGCGTGCTCGATCCACACGTTGGTGATCTTCGTGCCGGTGCCGAACCGGCCGTTGAGACCGACCCCGCCCTCGGCGCCGCCGTCCCCGCCGCGGATCCGGCCGGAGCCGAAGATCGCGATGTCGGAGATTCGCGTGTTCTCGTCGATGTCGAACCCGAAGTTGCCCTCGTGCGGGTGGTTGATGCCGTCCGCGTCCTGCGGCTCGGTCAGCGTGTGGAACTGCGAGTGCCACATGCCCGCGCCGCGGACGGTGACGTCGCGGATCCCGACCTGGTTGTGGTTCCCCCTGTCCTCGGGGTCGTCGGTCAGGATCTTCTGTTCCTGCCGCCACCGTCCCGCCGGGACCCAGACGCAGGGGATGACGCCGTTCTGGTCGTCGGTCACCGCCCGCTGCAGCGCGGAGGTGTCGTCGTTGCCGTCGTTCGGCACCGCACCGTACTCGGTGATCGAGGTGCACTCGGCCGGTTTGCTCTTCGGCGGCGCGACCTGTTCCAGGTCGACCAGGTCGAGGATGTAGAACGACGCGGTGTCATCCGTGTCGCGCTGCAGGCGGAACGTGGTTCCTGGCGGGTAGGACCGACCGAGCAACGCGTGCGACTCGTCGAACAGCCTGCGCGCGTCGGCCTGCGGCGTGTTCGTCAGCCCCTCGGGGGCGTCGGTGTTGCCGTAGAGCCAGCTGTGCCGCGAGGACAAGGTGAGCTTGCGATCGAAGGTTCCGTTGACGTACAGGCTGATCGTGGCCTCGATGCCGCCGCCGCTCGGCGCGTCGGGGATCGAGTTGCGCACCACGATCGAGTTGGTCCGGTTGGTCGAAGTGAACTCGACGTACTCCCCGGTGCTGTTCAGCCGCACCGACTGCCTGCCGGAGGACTCGGTGGCGAAGTTGGTGTGCCCGAACGTGCGCTGCGGGTCGGCCACCAGCAGCGTGCCATCGTACTGCCCGGCTTCCGCCTCGTACTCCACGTAGGGCACCGCCGCCCCACGACCGACCACGATGGACTGGGCGAGCTCGTTGTTGCCCTCGTTGGTCTCGGTGACGGTGCCGGTCGCGTCGGCGGTCGCGACGATCGTGGCGCCGCCGGAGGTGGCGGTCCAGCTACCGCTGACCGGCACGGTCTCGGTGGCGCCCGCGGCGACCGGGCCCGTGCTCGTGTCCAGCGTGCTGCCGCCGACCACCAGCCGGGTGGTCGTGTCGCCCGCGCCGGACGTGCCGCGGTTGTGCAGGGTCACGGTGAAGGTGACCGTGGCGCCCTCGGCCGGGTTCCGCGGGCTGTGCGCGATACCGGTGATCTCCAGGTCCGGGCCGGGGGCCTTGGCGACCACCAGCGGCGAGGGCGCGGTGTGTCCGTTGTTGCCGTCGTCCAGCTCGGCCACGGCGCCGGCGGGGTCGACCACCGCCGCGACGGTGTAGCTGCCCTCCGGCCGGGTGCCGAGGTCGACCGACACCGTGACCGAGTCCCCGGTCGCGAGGGCGCCGACCGGGACGGTCCCGGCCACCGTGCCGTCGAGGCTGACGTCGACCGTGGTCGCGCCCGCGTCCGCGGTGCCGGTGTTGCGCACGGTCGCGGACACGGTGACCGGGCTGACCTCGGTCGGCTCGGTCGGTGTCCAGGCCACCCCGCTGACGGTCAGGTCCGGGTTGGGCGCCGGGGTGCCCAGGACCTGTAGCTCGCCGACCTGCCCACCGGGGGCGCCGGTGTTGGCGGTGAAGCGCAGCCGCACTTCGGCCACGCGGCCGGTGACCGGAACGGTCACGGTGTTCCGCGTGGCGGGGTCGAACGCGTAGTCGTCGAGGCCCTGCAGTGACGTGAACGTGGTCGAACCCTGGTCACGACCGAGGATCTCGAAGGTCTGCGTGCGCGGCGCCCACACCGGGTCGGGGTCGAGCTTGACCACGACCGCGCTGAGATCGGCATCGGCGCCGAGGTCGACGGTCAGCGTGGACTCGAAGCCTGCCGACTCCCAGTAGGTGGTCGCGGCACCGTCGACGGCGTTGCCCGCGACGAACGAGAACGCCGAGGACGAGGCCTCGACCGGCTTGCCTGCGGCCAGGTTCGTGCCGGTCTCCTCACCGGATCGGGTCACCCGGTTGCTCTCCGGCGACTCGTTGCCCGCGGCGTCCCTGGCTCGCACGAAGTACTCCACGCTCGCCGTGCCCGGCGGGCTGTCGGTGTAGCCGAGCACATCGCCCGGAACCGTCGCGACCGGAGTGTTGTTGCGGTACAGGACGTAGTCGGTGACGCCGACGTCGTCGGTCGAGGCCGTCCAGGCTAGCCGGATCTGCCCGGCGGCAGGCTCGGTGAGCGTGAGGTCGCCGGGGGCGGTCGGCGGCTGGGTGTCGCCGGTGTCCGGCCCGTACAGCTCCAGCTCGGAAACCTGCGCGGCGGGCCACCGGCTGTTCGCGGTGACCTGTAGCCGCAGGTAGCGGGTGGTGGTCGCGGTGAACGGGACGCTGACCGTGTTGCCGCTTCCCGGGCCGAAGGCGTGGCCGGTGGCGGCGGCGAGGTCGGTGAACGAGGTGCCGTTCGTGCTGCCCCGGACCGCGATGGTCTGGGTACGTGCCTCCCAGTGCGCCGGGAGCTTGACCACCACGCGCTGCACGGGCCTGGCGGAACCGAGGTCGACCTGGAGCCACTGCGGGAAGGCGCCGTTGGCGCTCTCCCAGTAGCTGGCCGGGTCGCCGTCCACGCTGTTGGCGACGGGGTAGCCGGCCAGCGAGCTACTGGCGGTGACGGTGCCGTCGAGGGGCACCTCGGCGGCCATCGGGTCCACGAAGGGAGTGGTCGCCGCGGCGGCGGGCGGGGAGTCGTCCCCGTGCGCGGCCGGGGCACCGAGCCCGGTGACGACCAGGCCGATGGCGAGGATGCCGGCCGTCAGGGGCCTTACACCTAGCTGCATGCGTTTCATAGCGCCTACTTCAGTGGAGGACGGGGAAAGCAGGAGACATCAGCATGCAATGAATCTTCACATGATCGCAAGAACTTGATGGAAGTCAGAAATTCTGCGACTATGCCTGGCGCCGGCAGGGGCCGCCGGCCCCTGCCCGATGACTCGCTACCCGTAGCCGCGGCGGGATGACACCCCACCCGGACGTCAGAAGGGGCGCGCCGCATCGGCGGCGCGCCCCTTCTGACGTGCTGTTCTCGGTGTGGGCGCAGCTGGGTTCGAACCAGCGACCCCCTGCTTGTAAGGCAGGTGCTCTTCCGCTGAGCTATGCGCCCGTGCCGGCACCCGGGCGGGGTACCGGCCGGTGGGTCATGCGGGCAGTTCGGCCACGGCCTTCTTCCAGGACTGCTGGTCGCGCGGCTCGCCGGGCTGGTTCACCTCGGCGTAGCGCACGACGCCTTCCTTGTCGATCAGGAAGGTGCCGCGGTTGGCCAGCCCGGCGCCCTCGTTGAAGACGCCGTAGGCCGTGGCGACCTCGCCGTGCGGCCAGAAGTCGGACAGCAGCGGGAACTGGTAACCCTGCTGCTCGGCCCATGCCTTGAGCGAGAACGGTGTGTCCACCGACACACCGAGCACCTGCACGCCCTGGCCATCGTACTCGGCGAACTCGTCCCGGAGTTGGCAGAGTTCGCCCTGGCAGATACCGCTGAACGCGAACGGGTAGAACACCAGCAGCACCGGCTTGTCGCCGCGGAACGACGACAGGGTGACGTCCTGCTTGTTGTAGTCCTTGAGCGTGAAGTCCGGGGCCTGCGAACCGACCTCGACGGCCATACCGCGCTTCCTCTCCCAGCGTCTACCGCTGTGGCACGAAATCCTGGGTTCCGGGCAACCCTATCGCGGGCCGGCCCGGCGTTCACCGGCGAGCGTGGCTCAGCGACGTGATTTGGACCTCGGTACGAGCCGGGTACCCGACCACTGCGGCCCGATACTGGCGTTGGAGGTCTGCGAAAGCCCCGCCGCGGGAACCGCCTCGGCGATGTCGCTCGGCTCGACGTGTCCCGGCTGGCCGGTCTTCGGCGTCAGCACCCAGATCACCCCGTTCTCGTCGATCGGCACCCTGGCGTCCAGCAACGCGTCGCCGAGGTCGCCGTCATCCTCACGCCACCAGAGCAGCACCACGTCGACGACCTCGTCAGCGTCCTCGTCGAGCAACTCACCCTCGACGAGCTCCTCGATCGCCGAGCGGACGTCCTCGTCGACGTCCTCGTCCCAGCCGATCTCCTGGACCACCATGTCCGGCCTGATTCCAAGCCTCTCGGCGACGCTGTTCTGTTCAGCGTCTCCCGCGGCGACCACGACTTTCACTCCTCCAGCTACAACCGGGTGCGGCGGTCCCAGCACAGCCGAACCGCCGCACGTCTCAACGTCAGATGCGCATAGCGAACACGTCAACGGCGCACGGCGCAACCGGCCACACCGGATCGTCGGCAAGTCGTGTCGCAGCACAGCGGTGCCACGCCCGGTCCTGCCGTCGGTCCGCCGGGGCCATGCCGGGACACCGCCGACCCGTGCGGCCGGGCTCGGCGGGCACGGCTGGCTTAGTCTGGAGGGTGTGCCCCACCAGGGGGACAGCCAGCCGAAACACCCGGCCAACGTTACCGCACAGTAGCGATGACGGCGGCCGAGTTTACGACGACGATGACAGGCGAAGCACAGCCCAGCACGCCGCCATCGGCACCGGCGACCGCACAAACCAGGCAAGATGGCTACAATCGGCGAGGAGATCCCTTGGCCCCGCAGAACAACGGCGCCTCCGGCCAGGAGGCCCCGGCCCGTGTCCGCGTCATCCGTGACGGCTTGGCCGCGCACCTGCCCGACATCGACCCGGAGGAGACGTCCGAGTGGCTGGACTCCTTCGACGCCGCGCTGGCCCGCGGCGGGCAGCAACGGGCCCGGTATCTGATGTTGAGGGTCCTCGAGCGCGCCCGTGAACGCAACATCGGCGTACCGCCGCTGACCGCCACCGACTACGTGAACACGATCCCGACCGAGAACGAACCGTGGTTCCCCGGTGACGAGGAGATCGAGCGCCGCTACCGCGCGTACATCCGGTGGAACGCGGCGGTCATGGTGCACCGCGCGCAGCGTCCCGGGGTCGGTGTCGGTGGCCACATCTCCACCTACGCCTCCTCGGCCGCACTCTACGAGGTCGGGTTCAACCACTTCTTCCGCGGCAAGGACCACTCCGGCGGTGGTGACCACATCTTCGTGCAGGGGCACGCCTCCCCCGGCATCTACGCCCGCGCCTACCTCGAGGGCAGGCTGAGCGCCGACCAGCTGGACGGGTTCCGGCAGGAGTACTCGCACGCCGGCGAGGGCGGCGGGCTGCCGTCCTATCCGCATCCCAGGTTGATGCCGAACTTCTGGGAGTACCCGACCGTGTCCATGGGGCTGGGCCCGATGAACGCGATCTTCCAGGCCCGGTTCAACCGCTACCTGCGCGACCGCGGCATCAAGGACACCAGCGACCAGCACGTATGGGCGTTCCTCGGGGACGGCGAGATGGACGAGCCGGAGTCGCGCGGCCTGATCCACGTCGCCGCGGGCGAGGGCCTGGACAACCTCACTTTCGTGATCAACTGCAACCTGCAGCGGCTGGACGGTCCCGTCCGCGGCAACGGCAAGATCATCCAGGAGCTGGAGGCCTACTTCCGCGGCGCGGGCTGGAACGTCATCAAGGTCATCTGGGGCCGCGAGTGGGACGCCCTGCTGCACGGGGACCGGGACGGCGCGCTGGTGAACCTGATGAACACCACGCCGGACGGTGACTTCCAGACCTACAAGGCCAACGACGGCGCCTACGTCCGTGAGCACTTCTTCGGCCGCGACCCGCGCACCAAGGAGCTGGTCAAGGAGCTCTCCGACGCCGACATCTGGAACCTCAAGCGCGGCGGGCACGACTACCGCAAGGTCTACGCCGCCTACAAGGCCGCGCTGGAGCACCACGGCCAGCCGACCGTGATCCTGGCGCACACCATCAAGGGCTACGGCCTCGGCCCGGCGTTCGAGGGCCGCAACGCCACCCACCAGATGAAGAAACTCACCCTGGACGACCTCAAGCTGTTCCGGGACGCCCAGCGCATCCCGATCAGCGACGAGGAACTGGAGCGCGACCCGAAGCTGCCGCCGTACTACCACCCCGGTGAGAGCTCGCCGGAGATCGAGTACCTGCTCAGCCGCAGGCGCACCCTGGGCGGGTACCTGCCCGAGCGCAGGCCCAAGGCCAAGCCGCTGGTGCTGCCGGGAGACAAGGTGTACGACTCGGTGCGCAAGGGCTCCGGCAAGCAGGAGGTCGCCACCACCATGGCCTTCGTGCGGCTGGTGCGCGAGCTGGCCAAGGACGCCGAGATCGGCAACCGGATCGTGCCGATCATCCCGGACGAGGCCCGTACCTTCGGGCTGGACTCGATGTTCCCCACGGCCAAGATCTACAACCCGCACGGGCAGAGCTACACCTCGGTGGACGCCCAGCTGATGCTGGCCTACAAGGAGTCCGAGCGGGGGCAGCTGCTGCACGAGGGCATCAACGAGGCCGGGTCGACCGCCTCGTTCACCGCGATCGGCACCTCCTACGCCACGCACGGCGAGCCGATGATCCCGATCTACATCTTCTACTCGATGTTCGGGTTCCAGCGCACCGGCGACGGGCTGTACGCGGCGGCCGACCAGATGGCCCGTGGGTTCGTGCTCGGCGCCACCGCGGGCCGCACCACGCTGACCGGTGAGGGCCTGCAGCACGCCGACGGTCATTCGATCCTGCTGTCCGCGACCAACCCGGCCACGGTGACCTACGACCCTGCGTGGTCCTTCGAGATCGCGCACATCGTGCGGGACGGCCTGCGCCGGATGTACGGCGAGGGCGGGCCGGACGGCTGCGGCGAGAACGTCTTCTACTACATCACCGTCTACAACGAGCCGTACCAGCAGCCTGCCGAACCGGAGGACCTGGACGTGGACGGGCTGCTGCGCGGGCTCTACCGGTACGTGGCCGCCCCGGAGGGCACGGGGCCCGAGGCGCAGATCCTGGTCTCCGGGGTCACCATGCCGGACGCGCTGCGGGCGCGGCAGCTACTCGCCGAGCAGTGGGGCGTGCGTACCGCGGTCTGGTCGGCCACCTCGTGGACCGAACTACGGCGGGAGGCCGTCGAGGTGGACCGGGACAACATGCTCTACCCGGCCAGCGAGCCGAGGGTGCCGTACGTGACCGCGGCACTCCGCGAGGTGGCGGGCCCGGTGGTGGCGGTGTCGGACTGGATGCGTGCGGTACCGGACCTGATCCGGCCGTGGGTGCCCACCGACATGCTCACCCTTGGCACGGACGGCTTCGGCTTCTCCGACACCCGGCCCGCCGCGCGGCGACACTTCCTCGTCGACGCGGAGTCGATCGCGGTCGGCGTGCTGCGCGCGCTGGCCAAGCGTGGCGAGATCGACCAGGCGAAGGTGGTGGAGGCCGCCCGCGAGTACCGCATCGACGACGTGTCGGCCGCGGGGCCGCAGACCTCCGACTCCGGAGTCGCCTGACCGCACACTCGCCTGATCGGACAGTCACAGCAGAGGGAGCTGAGATGACCAAGCGGCGGGTGCCGCGGCCGGCTGAGCTGGCACAGATCCTGCGTCCGAAGCCGATCGTGCTGAACCCGACCGACCGCAGGCTCGCGGCGGCACACACGATCGGCGACCTGCGCATGATCGCCCGCAAGCGAAGTCCCCGCGCGGTCTTCGACTACACCGACGGCGCGGCCGAGCTCGAGGACAGCCTGCGCCGGGCCCGGCAGGCTTTCCGCGGCGTGGAGTTCCATCCCAACGTGCTACGCGGGGTGGCCGAGGTGGACACCTCGACCGAGATCCTCGGTGCGCGGTCCGAGCTGCCGTTCGCCTTCGCGCCGACCGGGTTCACCCGGCTGATGAACCACGAGGGCGAGCGCGCGGTGGCCAGGGTGGCGCAGCGGGAGGGCATCCCGTTCGCGCTGTCCACGATGGGCACCACCTCGATCGAGGACGTGGCCACGGCGGCACCGGACGCCCGCAAGTGGTTCCAGCTCTACGTGTGGCGGGACCGCGCGGCAGGCAAGGAGCTGATGGACCGCGCCTGGGAGGCCGGATTCGACACGCTCCTGCTGACCGTGGACACCCCGGTGGGCGGGGCCCGGATGCGGGACGCGCGCAACGGGCTGAGCATCCCGCCCGCACTCACCCTGCGGACCGTGCTGGATGGCGCGACCCGCCCGGCGTGGTGGTTCAACCTGCTCACCACCGAACCGCTCACCTTCGCCTCGCTCACCTCCTGGGGTGGCACGGTGGCCGAGCTGATCAACAAGATGTTCGACCCCACGCTGAACTTCGACACCCTGGGCTGGGTGCGGGAGAGCTGGCCGGGCAAGCTGGTGGTCAAGGGCATCCAGAACGCCGAGGACGCCGCGGACGTGGTCGAGCACGGCGCCGAGGCGGTGTTGGTCTCCAACCACGGCGGGCGCCAGCTGGACCGCGCGCCGACCCCGCTGGAGCTGCTGCCGCCCGTGCTGGACGCGGTACGCGGCGAGGCCGAGGTCTGGCTGGACACCGGCATCCTCTCCGGCGGCGACATCGTGGCGGCAAAGGCGATGGGCGCGGACGCCTGCCTGGTCGGCAGGGCTTTCCTGTACGGGCTGATGGCGGGTGGTGAGCGCGGCGTGCAGCGCACCGTGGACATCCTGCGCGGCGAGATCGTGCGCACGATGCAACTGCTCGGGGTGCGTCGGATCGCCGACCTGCGGCCCGGCCACGCCACCCTGCGATAGCCGGGGACAAGCGAAACGCCGGTCGGGTGAGCTGTTCTCACCCGACCGGCGTTTTCGTGCGGTAGCTCAGCGGTCGGCCGGCGGGATACCGGACGGCGGGGTCGGAGTGTCCGGCGGCACGGTGCCGCTGGTTCGCCCGCTGTCGTTGGCGTTGCCGTCACCCTTGCCGAACTGCCCCTGCAGGTTCTGCAGCCAGTCGCCCCAGCGCTCCTGCGCGGGTTTGATCAGACCACCACCGAATCCCACGACGATCACGCCACCGATGGTGGCCAGCACCGTCACCAGCACCGGCGTGGTGACGGTGGTGGCGATGTTGATCTGGTTCAGAGCCGCGATGATCCCGATCGCGGTGATCAGCCAGTAGGCGATCGTGCCGAGCAGCCGGCCCGCCGGTCGAGTGGCCAGCGCCCCGGTCACCAGGTCGCGGACGACCTTGGCGATAGCCGCCGCCACGATGATCAGCACGATCGCGACGACGATCCGGGGGAGGAAGGCAATGACGTCGTTCAGCAACCGGCTGACCGGATTGCTCTGCCCGAATACGCCGAAGGCGAGCTGCAGCGCGATCAACAGAATGAAGTAGTACACCAGCTTAACAATGATGCCGGTGGCGTCCACATTCGATTGACGGAGCGTCCCGGAGAGGCCGGTCTTGTCGATCAGCTTCCCGAAGCCGAGCTTGCCAAGGACCATGGACAAGGCCTTGGAAATGGCCTTGGCGATGAGCCAACCGATGAGCAGGATAATAAGAAAACCGATGAGTTTCGGGACGAAGGTCGCGACCAGGCTCCATGCCTGCCCCAACCCGTCCTTGAGCTGCTCGCCCACAATCTCCTCCTTCGCCCGAGACAATTCAGTTGTGGGGGAGATCGTTGACCAACACTCGTTACACAGCAACTCGAGATGTCCACGAATGGGTGAGACCGCTGGCGTTCGATGATCTATACGGTCCATAGTGGATCTACCGGTGGGGACCGGGGAGAAGAGACCGCCCGACGCAGCGGGAACCGCGGCGCGTCGGGCGGTCTCTCGTTCGGGTCGGCCGAACGCGTTCGGAGCGGCCGGACGTACGATCGACGGCGTCATGAACGAATCCAGCTCCGACCGGACCGGCCGCGGGCGGCACGGCCTTTCCGCCACGACACTGCGCGAGCTCGAGCGTGCCTCCGGCAGGCTCGCCCAGGCCAGCGTCGCCGCGATGGAAGAACGCCTGCCGTGGTTCAACCGGATGCCCGCCGAGCAGCGCGCCGGGGTGCTGCTGCTGACCCAGGCCGGTGCGGCGGGGTTCGTCGACTGGCTACGGGACTCCAAGGAGGCGCTCAAACTCACCACCGACGCCTTCCGCGGCGCCCCCCAGGAGTTGTCCCGCTGGCTGAGCCTGCGCCAGACCGTGGGCCTCGTGCGGCTCGCCATCGAGGTCTTCGAGGAGCAGTTGCCCGAGCTGGCGGCCGACGAGGCGGAGCGGGCTGCGCTGATCGAGGGCATCCTGCGGTACGGCAGGGAGATCGCCTTCGCCGCCGCCAACTCCTACGCCGCGGCCGCCGAGTCCCGCGGCGCCTGGGACGCCAGGCTGGAGGCGCTGGTCGTGGACGGGATCGTGCGCGGCGAGACCGAGGAATCGGTGCTGTCCAGGGCGGCGGCACTCGGCTGGGATCCGGCGGCGAACGCCACGGTCCTGGTCGGCAACCCACCCTCGGACGACCCGCCAACGGTGGTGTTCGAGGTGCGCAGCAGGGCGGCCAGGATCGGCAGGCCGGTACTGCTCGGGGTGCAGGGCTCGCGACTGGTCATCGTGATCGCCGGACCGCCCGCGGACGGCAACCGCGGCGCCGACATCCTCACCGGCATGTCGCTGGCCTTCGCCGAGGGTCCTGTGGTCGCGGGACCGACGGTGGACAGCCTCGCCGAGGCGCACCACAGCGCGGCCGAGGCGCTGTCCGGCCTGCGCGCGGTCGTCGGCTGGCCGGCCGCGCCCCGGCCGGTGCGCTCCATCGACCTGCTGCCCGAGCGGGCACTGGCCGGGGATGCCGAGGCCGAGCGCCTGCTCATCGCGGACATCGCGAAGCCGCTGGAGGAGGAAGCCGGACCCGCGCTGCTGGAAACCGTGCAGACCTACCTGGAGAGCGGCGGCGTGCTGGAAACCTGCGCGCGGACCTTGTTCGTGCACCCGAACACCGTGCGCTACCGGCTGCGCAAGGCCGCCGATCTCACCGGGCGGGATGCCACCGACCCGCGGGACGCGCTGGTGCTGCGGATCGCGCTGACCGTCGGGAGGCTCGCCAGGGCCCGCGGGCTGTGGTAGCGAACACCCTCCCGCTAGGGTGATGATAGTCACCGAAACTACCCGAACCCGACAACGCTGACCTGGACTGCTCGTTCATCTGCTGGACACTTTTGGAGGGTTTCTACAATATCCCCGGGTGGACTTGGTGACCGTCGACATCCCGCCGCGGACGGCCGACCGTGTTCCCTATAGGGGTGACCGCCCTCCTCGCTCCCGGACAGGGGTCCCAGGCCCCAGGAATGTTCACCCCCTGGCTCGACTCCGAGCACGCGCGCGGGCTCGTCCAGCAGTGGTCCGAGCGCTCGGGGCTCGACCTGCTGCACCTCGGCACCGAGGCGCAGGCCGAGGAGATCCAGGACACGGCGATCGCCCAACCCCTGATCGTGGCGCTGTCCCTGCTCGCTTTCGACCGGCTGCGCCGGGATGTCGGCCCGCCCGAGGACACCCCGGTCGCCGGGCACTCGGTGGGCGAACTGGCCGCCGCCGCGATCGCCGGGGTGCTGTCCGCGGAGGACGCCGTGGCACTGGCCGCGATGCGTGGCGCGGAGATGGCCAGGGCCTGCGCCGCCGAGCGCACCGGGATGGCGGCCGTGATGCTCGGGGAGCCGGACCGGGTCGTGGCCTGGCTGGCCGAGCACGGGTTGACCGCGGCCAACCAGAACGGCGCGGGGCAGATCGTCGCTTCCGGCGCCACCGAGCGGATCGAGCGGATCGTCGCGGAGCCGCTGGAGGGCACCAAGGTCAGGGCACTGAAGGTCGCCGGGGCCTTCCACACCGCTTACATGGCCCCCGCCGAGGAGGCGATGCGGGCCCACGCCGCCGACATCACCCCCGGCGAGCCGACGAGGCCGCTGCTGTCCAACGCGGACGGGACCGTGGTGACCAGCGGCGCCGAGTACCTCGACCGGCTGGTGCGGCAGATCACCAGGCCGGTGCGCTGGGACCTCACCATGCACGGGTTGGTCTCGCTCGGCGTCACGGGCACGGTGGAACTACCCCCCGCGGGCACGCTGACCGGCCTGGTGAAGCGTGAGCTCAAGGGCAAGGTCGACACCATTATCGCGCTGAAGACGCCCGACAACCTGGCCGCGCTGGCCGGCCCGGACTCGACGCAGGAGACCGCGCAATGACCGACCGGCCCGCATTGCGGCTCAAGCAAGGACCGCCCGCAAGCCGCGTGCTCGGGATCGGTAGCACGCAGCCCGACCAGGTCGTGACCAACGACGACCTCTCGAAGATCATGGACACCACCGACGAGTGGATCCAGGAGCGGGTCGGCATCATCGAGCGCCGGTTCGCCGACAAGGACGAGCTGCTGGTGGACATGGCGGTGACCGCGGGCGCGCGGGCGGTCGCCGACGCGGGCATCGAACCGTCCGATGTAGACACAGTGATCCTGCCGAACTGCACGATGCTCTCGCCGATCCCGAACGCCGCCGCACAGGTCGCCGACCGGATCGGGGTGAAGGCGGCGGGCGCCTTCGACATCAACGCCGCCTGCGCGGGCTTCTGCTACGGCCTCGCGGTGGCCTCGGATCTGATCCGGGCCGGCTCGTCCAAGCGGGTGCTGGTGATCGGCGCGGAGAAGCTGACCGACGTGGTGGACCCGGTGGACCGGGCGAACGCGATCATCTTCGCCGACGGGGCGGGCGCCGCGGTGGTGGGCCCCGCGGAGGAGCCCGGTATCGGCCCGGTCTGCTGGGGCAGCGCGGGCGACCTCGTCGACGCGATCTACATGCGCGAGCACCGCTACATCTATCAGGAGGGCCAGTCGGTCTTCCGGTGGGCGACCACCCGGATCGCGCCGATCGCCATGGAAGCGCTCGAGATCGCCGGTCTCCAGCCATCCGATGTGGATGTGCTCATCCCGCACCAGGCGAACCTGCGTATCGTCGAGGCCATCGCCAAACGGTTGCGTGCCAAGGGCGCCAGGGACGACATGGTGGTCGCCGACGACATCAAGTACTCGGGCAACACCTCCTCCGCCTCGATCCCGATGGCGCTGGACCACATGCGCGAGGCCGGGACCGCACGCAGCGGTGACGTGGTGTTGATGGTCGGCTTCGGGGCCGGCCTCTCCTACGCCGGGCAGGCGATCGTCTGCCCGTGACTCAGACTCCCTGGTGCAGGGTGTGCGCTCCGGGGTGACAGGAAGAAACAGAAAGGGACCGAAGCAGTGGCTGACAAAGAAGAGATCCTGTCCGGACTCGCCGAGATCGTCGAGGAGGTCGCCGGTGTGGCCCAGGACGATGTGAGCACCGAGAAGTCCTTCGTGGACGACCTGGACATCGACTCGCTGTCCATGGTGGAAATCGCCGTGCAGGCCGAGGACAAGTTCGGGGTGAAGATCCCGGACGACGAGCTGGCCAACCTGAAGACCGTCGGCGACGCGGTGGACTACGTGCTCGCCAACGCCAAGTAACAGCACTACACCTCGGGGAGACTCCGATATGAGCAACAACGACGTCGTCATCACCGGGCTCGGCGCGACCACGCCGCTCGGCGGGGACGTCGCGTCCACATGGGACGGTCTGCTTGCAGGGCGCAGCGGTGTGGCGGCCCTCGAAGAGGACTGGGTCGAGCGGTACGACCTTCCGGTCAAGATCGCGGCCAAGCTCGAGGTGGAGCCGACCGAGGTGTTGCCAAGGGTCCAGGCACGCCGCCTGGATCGCTGCGAGCAGGTGGCGATGATCGCGGCTCGGCAGGCGTGGGCCGACGCCGGCCTCGGCGAGGACGGCGTCGAACCCGAGCGTCTCGCGGTGGTGATCGGCACCGGGATCGGCGGTGCGCACACCCTGCTCGACCAGGACGACCTGCTCGAGACCAAGGGCATCCGCAAGGTCTCGCCGCTGACCGTGCCGATGCTGATGCCGAACGGCCCGGCCGCGCACGTCGGCCTGGAACTCAAGGCACGCGCGGGGGTGCACGCGCCGGTCTCCGCCTGCGCCTCCGGTGCCGAGGCGATCGCCTGGGCGTGGCGCATGCTGCGCAACGGCGAGGCTGACGTGATCGTGGCCGGTGGCGCCGAGTCGGCGATCGCGGCGATCACCATGGCCGGGTTCGCGCAGGCCCGCACCATGAGCACCCGCAACGACGAGCCGCAGCGGGCCTCCCGGCCGTGGGACGTCGACCGGGACGGGTTCGTGCTCGGCGAGGGCTCCGGGATCATGGTGCTGGAGCGCGGCGAGTACGCGAAAGCCCGGGGCGCCGCGGTGTACGGCAGGCTGGCCGGTATCGGCACCAGCGCGGATTCCTACCACATCACCGGGCCCGACCCGGAGGGCGTCGGGCAGACCAGGGCCATCTCGGTGGCCGTCCGGTCCGCGGGGCTGGAGCCGGAGGACATCGGCCATGTCAACGCGCACGCCACCTCCACCCCCGTCGGCGATGTCGGCGAGACGGTGGCGATCCGCAAGGCCCTCGGCGAGCACCCGGTGCTGACCGCTCCCAAGGGCGCGCTCGGTCACCTGCTCGGCGCGGCGGGCGCGGTCGAGGCGATCGCCACCGTGCTCTCCATCCGGGACGGGATCATCCCGCCAACGCTCAACCTCGAGGAGCAGGATCCCGGGGTGGTTCAGGATGTCGTCGCGGGCGAGCCGCGCAAGCTCGACCTGACCGCGGCGGTCTGCGACTCGTTCGGCTTCGGCGGCCACAACGTCGCACTGACCTTCGTGCCCGCCTGAACGTACGGGAAGCGGGTCAACACTTCCCGTACTCCGGCGTGCTCCCCGCCGGCACCGAGTCGATCTTCCACGAACCACCTTCGACCGTCATCGGCAACGTGAGGTGCCAACGGATACACGGCTCGGGGAGGTCGGCGGGGGCATCGACCGGATCCTGCGTGCTGGTCAGTCCGACCAGCACCCGCAACGAGCCGTCCGGCACCGTCTCGACCCGGTGGACGAGCACGCTGCCGTCCTCGGTCGAGCGGTACTGGAAGCGCCACTGGGACTCGGTGCGCTCCTGCACCCGGTCCCTGGTGACGGTCGTGGTCCAGGCCGCGTAGTTCCCCTGGTTGATGGCGTCCACGTAGGTCTGCAACACCTGGCGGACCGACTCGTTCTCCGGATGGGCCGCCGCCCCCGGCGTCAACTCGACCTGCGAAGGGCCGGGTTGCTGCTCCGGCGGCAGCGAGGTGGTCGTCGGCAGCACGCCTTCCGTGTCCTCGTTCCGGTCGGGCAGCTTGTACAGCTCCCGGGCCAGCAGCCCGCCGCCGACGGTCAACGAGACGACCACGATCAGGACGGGCACCAACCACCGCGGGCGGGCACGCGGGGTACGGGAGCCAGTCACGGCGGCCAGGGTAGTGCCCGCTCAGCCGACCTGATGCAACCAGGTGACCGGGGCTCCGTCCCCGGCGTGCCGGAACGGCTCGAGCGCCTCGTCCCAGTTGGCTCCGAGCAGTTCGTCCAGCTTGTGCGCGAGTTGCTCGCCCGCCCTGCACTTGGCCACCAGCGTACGCAACTGGTCCTCGCCGACGACGATATCGCCGTTCGCGCTGGTGCGGCCGTGCCACAACCCCAGCCCCGGGGCATAGCAAAACCGCTCGCCGTCCACGCCCTGGCTCGGCTCCTCGGCTACCTCGAACCGAACCATCGGCCACGCCTTGAGCGCGGACGCGAGCTTGCCGCCGGTGCCCGCCGGACCCCGCCAGCCACATTCGGCACGCAGCTGCCCGGGGGCGGCCGGCTGGGCCGTCCAACGCAACTCAACTCGGCCACCAAGGGTGCCCGAGATAGCCCACTCGACGTGCGGACATACCGCAGACGGCGACGAGTGGACGTACACCACGCCACGGGTGTTACCACGGGTGCTCACTGCTGACCTCCGCTACTCGACGAGGGGCGTCTTCCCCTACGACCTCGCGAGCGACGGTGACAACCACACGTGGCGACTCCGCGTACATTGTGCACCTCAGGCGTGCCTTTTGGCCACATGAACCTCAGAAGTATCAGCGGAGTTCGCTGAATGACAACCCACAGTGACCGAGCCGCGGCCCCGCGCTGGCTCACGGTCACCGACCCGGCACAAGTTAGCACTGCCGGTCCGGATCGCGAAGGCGACGCGGCGGGTCGCGACTCCGGTCAGGCGGGCCCGGCGCCGAGCAGGGTGGCGGCCGCCACCACATCGGCAAGGCCGGCGCCCTTGTCGAAGCTGGAGGTGTAGGCGCCCGCCCGCTGGTACGGCGCCCCGTCGCGGTACTTGTGCGCCGTCGCCTTGAGCGCGTGCTCGATCTCCCCCGGGGTGGCGCCCGGACCGGCCTGGAACAGCTGCGCCACGATGCCGGTGATCTGCGGTGCCGCCATGGAGGTGCCGCTGATCACGTTGTACGTGCCGAGATCGAGCAGGCCGGGACCGTTCTTCGGTTGCAGCCCCTGGGTACAGATCAGCAGGTAGAGCCGGCAGGAGGAGACGATGTTCTCCCCCGGCGCGGAGATGTCCGGCCAGCTCCGCCGGTCGGTGGCAAGGCCGCGGGAGGAGAACGCGGACACGGTGCCGTCCCTGGTTCCGGAGCCCGCGTCGTTGTAGGAGGCCACGGACAGCACACCGGGTGTCGGGTCCTGGCCGGGCGGGTTGGACAGGTTCGCCGAGCCGTCACCGCCGTCGTTGCCGTTGGCCCACACCGTGACCACGCCCTCGGCGGCCAGCGCGCGCTGCAGCTTCACGGTGGCCGAGTTCGGGTCGAAGTCGCCGCCGCCGCTGGGGCCGTAGGAGTTGTTCACCACCTTGATCGGCGGGCAGGTACTCGCCGGCACGCCCGGTCCGCACGGCGCCTCGTGGTTCTCCAGCACCCAGTTCAGCGCGGCGTCGGTGCCGAGCACGACCAGCGCGGCCCCGGTGGAGATCGACACGATCTTCGAGCCCGGTGCCGACCCGCCCACCGCGGTACCGTCACCCAGCCGGTACGGGCTGCCGGCCGCGATGCCGGTGACATGCGTGCCGTGCCCACCGACCGAAAGCGTGTCGGTGTCCAGGAAGTCCGGCACCCGCAGGATGCAGCCGGTCCCGGTGCCCTGCAGGCAGAGGCTCTTCATGTTGCGCACCACCCGGCTGGAGCCGTCCGGCTCGCGGAAGGCGGGGTGCGTCGGGTCCACCCCGGTGTCGATCACCGCGACGGAGACTCCCCTGCCGTCCAGCGGGTTGCCGTCCGCTCCGGTGAGTGCGGCCCGCGCGGCGGCGCTGCGGGTCGCCCCGGTGCCGCTGCTGGCGAAGGTCCGCAGTGGGTCGTTGTGCTCGACGTACACCACACCCTCCGCGTCGCGGACCGAGCCGACCTGGTCGGCGGTTCCGCTGGCGGCCACCACGCCGATCCGGTCGAAGCCGGTGAGCCTGCTCAGCCCGGCCTCCCGCACGGCTCGATCCGCCGCCGCGAGGTCCGTGCCGTGTACCAGGACGGTCATCCGGTCGGCACCGGACGCCGCGGACAGCACGGCGTCCAGGGTGTCCGAGACCGGGGCGAGGAGGTCGGCACCCGCGGGCGCCGCGGTGAGCTGGGGCAGGGCGAGGGCCGCTGCCGCGATCGTCGCGGCGTACCGCAGCCTGCCGGGTGTTGCGCGCATTGAGGACTCCCTTGTCCGTTGCCCCCCGGCGTCTACTGGCGGGTAACCCTAAGGTGTTCCGGATCACTGTCAACCCCGTACGTTCCGCTCACCGGCAAGGCGGGAGCCCACTCCACCGTGTGAGTCCCATGCGGGTGGACCTCGTACGCGCGCTAGCCTCTCCCTGACGGCGACCGATGGGGAGGTACGGCAGGTGCGGCTCATTCGCCTCGCGCCACAGCCAGCCACGGTCGCCGAGGACATCCGGGCGGCGCTGGCGTCCCTCGGTCACGGCACGGGGGTGACCGGCGGGCTGGCCCTGGCCGGGGTCCGGCCACCGGAGCACAGCACCACCCTCGACGCGCTGGTCATCACCCCGAGGGGCGTGCTCATCGTGATCGGCGTCGACCTTCCGGACCCGGCCATGCGGCTGGAGGCACCGCTACGCGGGCAGTGGAAGTCGGACGGCTGGCCGCTGGTGCGGGGCGGGGACGCGGTGAACCCGGCGACCGAACCGCTCGCCACGGCCACGCGCGTCGCCGCGCGGATCCGGTCCGTGCAGGGCGATCTCACGGTAGGCACAATCCTGGCGGTCGGGCCGTTCGTGCAGGCCGTCGATCAGCCTGCCACCGACCTGACCGGCGACGTCCGCGTCGTCCATCCGACCGCGACGAGCATGCTCGCCGCCGTGGCCTCGCTCGCCACCGGCACGAACCCGATGTCCACCGGGCAGGTGCGGGCGCTGCTGCGGGCGCTCGCGCCCGGTGCCCCGGAAGTGCGCGAGCACGAGCTGCGCGCCGAGGGCTTCGTCGAGGCCCAACCGCCGGTACCGGCCGAACCCACCGGGCAACCGGTATCCACGCCGGTGGCACCCGCCGGCGCACCACCGGGCCCGACCGCGGCACCACCCGGGCCGCGCCCGGTCGCCCCATCCCGGAAACCGGCTGTGCGCTGGCTGCCCATCACGGCCATCGCGCTGCTGCTCGGCCTGCTGGTGACGGCCATCGTGCTGGCGGCGTCCGGGAAGGAGCCGACCGCCGAGCAACCGCCGCCGAGCAACCCGACCCCGGCACCACACACCGTGGACGGCATCGACTTCGTGACCGTGGCGGCGACGGGCGAACCGGACTGCGCCCCGCACGCCACCGGGGACGTGCAGGCCAGGCTGTCCGAAACCGGGTGCGCAGGGCTGCGCAGGGGTAGCTTCACCGCGTCCGTGGAGGGCGGGAAGGCCGCCGTGTCGATCGCCGTCCTCCGTTTCGCCGAGCCGGAACGCGCGAGCGAACTGCGGAAGCTCTCCGACACCCCGGGCAGTGGCGCGATCCTCGATCTGGGCACGGCGAGCGACCGGTGGCCACAGCCGGCCCCGGACTTCGCGGGGTCGGCGTACGTGAGCCGGACCGAGGGGGCCACCCTGCGGCTGGTGCAGGTGAGCTGGATCGGCCGACCGTCCACGCCGGACGACCCCACGCTGGTCCGGACCGCGACCACGGCGCTCACCGTCCCGTTACCGGGGTAGCACAGGGCCGGACCCAGCGTAGCCGGACCGCGACCACAGACTGTCCATATCGGACAGATGTGCCCCGCAACCGATTCCGACCTCGAGGCGGTATCCTCACCAGGAACCGGAAAGTCGGCGATGCCGGGCAGTGAAGCCTTCGCCGCGCCGGCTACCCGGAGAATCCGATCGAGCGCGGGGAGGTCTTCATGGCCCAGAACACGGCGGTCCATGTGCTGGACGATCTCACCGGCGAGCCTGCCGCCGAATCGGTGCGGTTCGCCCTGGACGGGATCGACTATGAAATAGACCTGGCCGCGGACAATGCCGCCGACCTTCGCGACATGCTCGAGCGCTATGTTACGCGCGGGCGTCGCACCGGCGGGAGAAAGAGTACGCGACGGGTGAACCGGAAGGCTGCCACCTCGAAGGCTGCCACGCCGAAAGCCGCGGCCAAGAAGACGACGACCAGGAAAGAACCGGCGAAGAAAGCAGCGGCCACTACAGCGAAAACCACCAAAGAAAGCGCGAAATCCCGCACCAAGAAACCGGCCGCGACGAAGTCCGGAAGCGGGTCGAAGACCGCGGCGAAAGCGTCATCGACCAAGACAGCGTCGACCAGGACGACCGCCAGGAAGCCGGCCGCTTCGAAGTCGGCCAAGGCCGAGCCCAAGCAAAGCACCGGGAAGACGAGCGCGACACGGAAGTCGACTTCGAAACAGGCCACCCCCGCTTCGAAGTCCGGTTCGAAGACGGCCACCAAGGCCGCGTCGAAAGCGAAGACGACCCCGAGGGCGACCAGCAAGGTCCCCCCGGTCCTGTTCTCCGCCCCCGACTGACGCATGCGAACGGCCAACTCGCCTACCGGAACGGCAAACTCGCCTACGTGAGCGGCAAACTCGGTCAAGCGCCGAGTTTGCCGTCTGGGTAGGCGAGTTTGCTATCCATGTAGGCGAGTTGGCCGTTCTACAGGGCTTTCAGTTCCTCGACGATCCCGCCGATCGAGGATTTCGCGTCGCCGAACAGCATGCTCGTCTTGGGATCGAAGAAAAGGTCGTTATCGATACCGGCGAAACCGGATCCCATCGATCGTTTCAGTACGATCACCGAGCGGCTGGAGTTCACCTTGAGGATCGGCATCCCGTAGATGGGTGAGGAGGGGTCGGTCTCGGCTGCGGGATTGGTCACATCGTTGGCACCGATCACCAGCGTGACATCGGTGTGGCCGAACTCCGAGTTGCTCTCGTCCATCTCCTTGAGCTGCGCGTAGGGCACATCGGCCTCGGCGAGCAACACGTTCATGTGCCCCGGCATCCGGCCCGCGACCGGGTGGATCGCGTAGGAGACCGCGATGCCCTTGCCCTCGAGTATCTCGGCCATCTCGCGAACCGCGTGCTGCGCCTGCGCGACGGCCATCCCGTACCCGGGCACCACCGCGACCTTCCCGGCGTAGGCGAGCTGGATCGCGGTATCCGCCGCGCTCGTGCTGCGCACCGACCGATCGACGTCGGGCCGGTCGCTCGCGGCCGCGGCGCCACCACCGAACCCGCCCCCGACGATCGCCGGGATCGATCGGTTCATCGCCTTGGCCATCAGGTTGGTCAGGATCGAACCCGAGGCACCCACGATCATGCCCGCCACGATCAGCGCCGTGTTGTCCAGCGCGAGACCCATGGCGGCGGCCGAGAGTCCGGTGAGCGCGTTGAGCAGGGAAATCACCACGGGCATGTCGGCGCCGCCGATCGGCAGCACCACCATCACCCCGAAGGCGGCCGCGGCCACCAGCACCCCGATGATCAGCCACTCGGACTGGCCACCCGCGGCGATCACCACGGAACACACCACGGCGGCGAGCAGCACCACCACGTTCAGCGGCTGCTGCAACCGTCCCACGGTGATCGGCTTGGTCGGCAGAATCTCCTGCAACTTGCCGAAGGCGACGTTGGAGCCCCAGAACGACACCGAACCGACGATGACCGCGAACAGGGAGGCGATCGCCACGTGGACGGGCTCGTGCGTGTAGCCGTCCGTGGTGCGGAACTCCACCCAGCCGATGATCGCCACCGTGCCACCGCCGACACCGTTGAACAGCGCCACCATCTGCGGCATCGCGGTCATCTTCACCTTGCGCGCCGCCGGTACGCCGATCACGGTGCCGAGCAGGACGCCGAGCGCGATCAGCAGCCAGTTGCTCATCCCCGGCATCAACAGGGTGGCCACGATCGCGATACCCATCCCGACGGCGGCGATCCAGTTGCCGCGCACCGCGGTCCGCGGGCCGGTCATCCCCATCAAGCCGTAGATGAACATCGCGAAGGCGATGATGTAGAGCACGCCGACGAAACTCTCGCTCTGCAGCCAGCTCATCGGCGCTCCCCGTTCGTACCCTGCTGTGCCCTGGCGCCGGGCTTCTCCTTGAACATGCCGAGCATCCGGTCGGTGACCAGGAACCCGCCGACGACGTTGATGGTCCCGAACACGATCGCGACCACCAGGAGCACCTTGTTCAGCACTCCCTCGGCCCCCTGCCCGAGCACGATCAACGCGCCGAGCAGGACGATGCCGTGGATGGCGTTGGTCCCGGACATCAGTGGCGTGTGCAAGGTGTTCGGCACCTTGGAGATCACCACGAAACCGACGAATCCGGCGAGCACCAGGATCGCCAGGCTCTGTACCAGCATCAATCCGCCTTTTCCTCGCCACCGGCGACGCACGCGCCAGCGACGATCTCGTCGGAGAAGTCGAGCGACAACCTGCCCTCGGAGTCCACGAAGAGTTCGAGTAGTTCGGTGAGGTTCCTGGCGTACAGCTCGCTGGCGTGCGCGGGCATCTCCGCGGGCAGGTTCAGCGGCGAGCAGATCGTCACGTTCTCCGCCACGATGTCCTCGCCGGGCTCGGTCAGCTCGCAGTTGCCACCCGCCTCGCCCGCCATGTCCACGATCACGCTGCCCGGCCGCATCCCGCGTACCGCCTCGGCGGTGACCAGTGTGGGCGCCTTGCGCCCGGGGACCAGCGCGGTGGTGATCACGGCATCGAACCCGGTGGTCGCCTCGGTGAGCCTGCGCTGCTGCTCGGCGCGTTCCTCCTCGGACAGCTCGCGGGCGTACCCGCCCTCGCCGACGGCCTCGATGCCGAGGTCCAGCCACTGCGCACCCACCGAGCGCACCTGCTCGGCGACCTCGGGGCGGACGTCGTAGCCGGTGGGCTGGGCGCCGAGCCGCTTGGCCGTGGCCAGTGCCTGCAGCCCCGCCACGCCCGCGCCCAGCACCAGCACCTTGGCCGGCGGAACGGTGCCCGCCGCGGTGGTGAGCATCGGGAAGAAACGCGGGAGGCGCTGGGCGGCGAGTAGCACCGCCCGGTAGCCGGCCACGCTGCTCTGCGAGGACAGCGCGTCCATGGCCTGCGCACGGGAGATCCGCGGGATGGACTCGACGGCGAAGGCCGTGACCCCCGCATCCGCCAGCTCCCCCAACCCATCCACATTGGACAGCGGGGAGAGGAAACCGATCAGGATCTTGCCCGCACCGAGCTTGCCGACCTCCGCCGATGTCGGTGGCGCGACCTTGAGCACGGCATCGGCGTCCCATGCGTCCCCGATCCGCGCCCCCGCTTGCTCGAACAGCTCGTCCGGCAACGCGGCCGCCGCGCCGGCACCAGGCTCGACCACGATCGACAGGCCGCGTCTGACCAGCCGCTCGACCAGTTTCGGGACCAGTGCGACCCGGGTCTCGCCCGGCTTCGACTCTTTCACCACGCCGACGGTGAGCGGCTGGGTTTCCACCACTGCGAGACCTCCACGGGAGAGCACTCTCGATCACAGTAGGTCTACCATGCGCACTGCCCCGAGCGGCACCACCCTATGGCGAACTCCTCCAATTCGGCACCCCGAGAACGATCAAGCGGAGGCGTTTCTGTGCCGTCCGGACGATCTGCTCGTCGGTTTCCTCGTCCCTGGGTACGGCCTCGATCAGCTCCTCGACACTGGCCTGCATCGCGGTGATGATCAGGTCGGCTATCAGATGCAGGTCCTCGGTGCTCCACTCGCGCAGGTACTCGAACCGGGCCAGATCCACCGCGAGCTCGCTGGCGAACAGCCGTAGCTCGGTACCGACGGCGCGCCGGACCACCTCAGGGCCGCCGTAGCGCTCCCTGATCAGGAACCGGAAGTGGGCCTCGTGTGCCCGCACGTGCTCGTGCAGGGTGTGCACCGAGGCGCGGATGATGTCCTGGTAGGTCTGCGGATCGCGGCGGGCCGACCGGATCATCCTGCGCAGGGTGCGGATCGACTCCTCGACCAGCGCCACCCCGAGTTCGTCGAGGGACGCGAAGTGCCGGTAGAACGCCGTCGGCACGACGCCGGCCCGCTTGGTCACCTCACGCAGGCTCACGGTGGCGAACCCACGGTCGGCGACCAGCTCGAATGCCGCCTTCAGCAGCGCCTGGCGGGTGCGCTGCTTGCGCTCCTGCCTGCTCGCGGGCTCGGTGGGCATACCGGAAACCCTACGGTCCCCGGTGGCTGTATTCCGCGTCACACGCACACCCCCTCGAGTTGACAGCCGTTCCCGCCCTGCACTGAACTGTTCAGTGTACATACGTTCACTGAATCGGAGCGGAAGATGGCGGTGCAGGTTCCCCGGCTGGTCCCCCGCGGCGCCCGCCGCAGAGCGCGGTCGCTCGCCTCGCTCGCCGAGGCGTTGCTGACCCCGCACGGGATGGACCGCTACCTCGAGCTCGTCGACCCGATGTTGGTGCGCAGGGAGATCCGCGGGGTGGTGACCGGGGTACGGCGGCAGACGCCGGACACCGTGACCCTCACGGTCCGGCCGAGCAGGGCCTGGCGCGGGTTCAGCGCGGGGCAGTACGTGCGGGTGTCGGTGGACATCGACGGCGTGCGGCGCACCCGGTGCTACTCGCCGACCTGCTCCGAACACGGCGGGCAGCTCGAGCTCACCGTGAAGGCGCAGGAGAACGGGCTGGTCTCGGGCCACCTGCACCGGCATGCCGCACCGGGCATGGTGCTCGGGCTCTCCCAGCCGGACGGCGAGTTCACCCTGCCGGCGCGGCGCCCGGAGAAGATCCTGCTGGTCAGCGGCGGCAGCGGGATCACCCCGGTGCTGTCCATGCTGCGCACGCTGGTGGACGAGGGACACCCCGGCGAGGTCGTGTTCCTGCACTACGCGAACACCGCGGCGGACGTGCTCTACCGCACCGAACTGGCCGAGCTCGCCCGGCGGCTCCCCGGCCTGCGGGTGGTGCTGGCCCACACCCACAGTGGCGGCGGCGACCTGCACGGCTTCTTCGAACGGGCGCACCTGCACCGGGTGGCGCCCTGGTACCACACGGCACAGACCTACCTGTGCGGCCCGTTGCCGCTGATGGACTCGGTACGCGCCACGTTCGAAGCCGATGGTTTGAGTGAACAACTGAACACCGAAGAGTTCACGCCGCCGCCGGTGCCAGCCGATGGCGGGGCCACGGGCCAGGTTCGGTTCGCGCGCAGCGGCAGGGAGACCGCCAACTCCGGCAAGCCGCTGCTGGACCAGGCCGAGGACGCCGGCCTGCGACCCGAGCACGGCTGCCGGATGGGGATCTGCTTCTCCTGCACGAAGCTGAAGACCTCCGGCTGCGTGCGCAACGCGCGCACCGGCGAGCTCTCCGCCGAGGACAACGTCGAAATCCAGTTGTGCATCTCGATCCCGGTCGGGGACGTCGAGATCCAAACCTAAGGAGTCACACCATGACCGGACTGCAGGATCGCCTCACACCCGAGCAGGTGGAGGAGTTCGGCCGAGAGGTGGACGAGCTGCGCCAGCGGATCGTCTCCGACCTCGGCAAGGAGGATGTCGACTACATCCAGAACATGATCAGGACACAACGCGCCCTCGAGGTCGTCGGCCGTGGGCTGCTGTTCGCCGGGTTCTTCCCGCCGGCCTGGATCGCCGGGGTCGGCGCGCTGTCGCTGTCCAAGATCCTGGACAACATGGAGATCGGGCACAACGTGATGCACGGCCAGTACGACTGGACCCGCATCCCGGAACTGAGCTCGCAGCGGTTCGAGTGGGACACGCTGGCGCCGGCGGAGAACTGGCGCCACTCGCACAACTACGTGCACCACACCTACACCAACGTGCTGGACAAGGACCGGGACATCGGTTACGGCATCCTGCGGATGGACGAGGGCCAGAAATGGCACCCGTACTACCTCGGCAACCCGGTGTACGCGACCCTGCTCGCGATCTTCTTCCAGTGGGGCGTGATGCTGCACGACCTCGAGGTGGAGAAGGTCGTCAAGGGCGAGCGCAAGGTCTCCGAGCTCAAGGACGTGCGGGCGCGGATCCTGCGCAAGGCCGGCAGGCAACTCGGCAAGGACTACCTGCTGTTCCCGCTGCTGACCGGGCCGCTGGCGCCGCTGACCTTCCTCGGCAACGCGACCGCGAACCTGACCCGCAACCTGTGGGCGTTCGCGATCATCTTCTGCGGGCACTTCCCAGCCGATGTGGAGAGCTTCACCGAGGAGGAGACCGAGAGCGAGACCCGCGGCCAGTGGTACCTGCGGCAGATCCTCGGTTCGGCGAACATCGAGGGCGGCAAGCTGTTCCACATCCTGTCCGGCAACCTCTCGCACCAGATCGAGCACCACCTGTTCCCGGACATCCCGGCCCGCCGCTACCCGGGGATCGCCGGTGAGGTCAGGGCGATCTGCGAGAAGTACGGCCTGCCGTACCACACCGGCCCGCTGCGCAAGCAGCTCGCCTCGGTGGCGAAGAAGATCGTCAAACTCGCCCTTCCGGGTGGCCGCACCGAGCCGAGCCCTGCGCCGGAGCCCGCTACCGTGAGGCGGGAACGGGAACTCACGGCGGCGTAGGGACGGATCATGGTAGGTCGGTTCGAGACCGGTAAGGACACGGTGCAGGAGCTCACCGAGTCGGCGGCGACGCATCTCGGCAACATCGCGACCATCGTCACCGGCGCGGTCCGCGATGTCGCGCGGGAGACCGGTGACTGGCTCACCGACCTGATCGAGATGCGGGAGGCCGCGCGGCGCGCCGAGGCCGACCAGTACCAGGCCCGGGACGAGGACGAGGACGAGGACGAGGACTAACCTACTCACAAGTAGGTTATCCTGGCCCGGTGACGAGCGCTTACCCGAAGCTGCTGGAGCCGCTTGACCTCGGCTACACCACCCTGCGCAACCGGGTGGTGATGGGGTCCATGCACACCGGGCTCGAGGACCGTGCCAAGGACGTCGACCGGCTCGCCGCCTACTTCGCCGAACGCGCCCGCGGCGGCGTCGGCCTGGCGATCACCGGCGGCTACGCGCCGAACCGGGAGGGCTGGCTGCTGCCCTTCGCGGCCTCGCTCACCACGCGCGCCCAGGCCGGCGCGCACCGCGGGATCACCTCGGCGGTGCACGCCGAGGGCGGCAGGATCGCGCTGCAGATCCTGCACGCGGGCCGGTACGCCTACCACCCGCTGAGCGTGTCGGCCTCCGCGGTGAAGTCGCCGATCACACCGTTCCGGCCGCGGGCGCTGAGCGGCCGCGGTGTGCACAGGACCATCGACGCCTTCGTCCGCTGCGCGGTGCTGGCCCGCGAGGCGGGCTACGACGGCGTGGAGGTGATGGGCTCCGAGGGATACCTCATCAACCAGTTCCTCGCCGAACGGACCAACCGGCGCCGGGACGAGTGGGGCGGCTCCTGGCAGGCCAGGATGCGGCTGCCGGTGGAGATAGTCCGCCGGATGCGCGCGGCGGTCGGGCCGGACTTCGTCATCTGCTACCGGCTTTCCCTGCTCGACCTGGTGCCGGGTGGGCAGAGCTGGGACGAGGTGGTGGAGTTGGCCCTGGCCGTGCAGCAGGCCGGTGCCACGCTGATCAACAGTGGGATCGGCTGGCACGAGGCGCGGGTGCCGACCATCGTCACCTCGGTACCGAGAGCGGGGTTCACCGACCTGACCGGCAGGCTGCGACCACACCTGGACATCCCGGTCATCGCCTCGAACCGGATCAACATGCCGGACGTCGCCGAGGGAGTACTGGAGCGCGGCGAGGCGGACCTGGTGTCGATGGCCCGGCCGCTGCTCGCGGACCCGGACTGGGTGGTCAAGAGCGAGCAGGACCGTGCCGGGGAGATCAACACCTGCATCGCCTGCAACCAGGCCTGCCTGGACCACGTGTTCCGGCACAAGACCGCGACCTGCCTGGTCAATCCGCGGGCAGCGCACGAGACCGAACTGGTGCTCGGCCCCGCGGCCCGGGCGCGCAGCATCGCGGTGGTCGGCGCGGGGCCCGCCGGGCTGGCCGCGGCCACCACGCTGGCGCGGCGCGGGCACCGGGTCACCGTGTTCGAGTCGGCGGCCGAGATCGGCGGGCAGTTCAACCTGGCCAAGCGGATTCCCGGCAAGGAGGAGTTCCACGAGACCATCCGGTACTTCTCCCGGCAACTGGAGCTGCTCGGGGTGCGGTTGCGGCTGAACACCCGCGCCCACGCCGCGGACCTGCGCGAGGGTTACGACGAGGTCTTGCTGGCCACCGGGGTCAGCCCGCGGGTACCCGGGATACCGGGGATCGACCACCCGCGCGTACTGTCCTATGTGGACGTACTCGGTGGCGCGGAGGTGGGCGGCAGCGTCGCGGTGATCGGCGCGGGTGGTATCGGGTTCGACGTGTGCGAGTTCCTCACCCACACCGACAGCCCTGCGCTCGACGTGCGGGCGTGGCGGACCGAGTGGGGCGTCGGCGATCCCGCACGGGCCAGGGCCGGGGTCGATGGCCTGAGCCGTCAGGTCGCCCCCTCTCCACGACGGGTCTACCTGCTACAACGCAAGAACAGCAAGATGGGCGCCGGCCTCGGCAAGACCTCCGGCTGGGTGCATCGCAGCACGCTGAAGGGCAAGCGGGTGGAGATGCTCACCGGCGTCGGCTACCGGCGGATCGACGACGAGGGGCTGCACCTGACGATCGGCAAGGACGCGGAGCGGGTGCTCGCCGTGGACAACGTGGTGGTCTGCGCCGGGCAGGAGCCGCTGCGCGAGCTGGCGGACGGGCTGCGCGAGTCCGGGGTGTCCACCCATCTGATCGGGGGTGCCGATGTGGCCGCGGAGCTGGACGCCAAGCGCGCCATCGACCAGGCCACCAGGCTGGCGGCGAGGCTGTAACCCCGACAGCCTCGACAGCCTCAACAGCCCCGACCATCTTTCCGGCTAACCGGATGGGCGCCGGGGTGCGGGAGGGGGCACGCTTCATCCGATGAGCACGGTCGATCTCCCACCTGCCCGCACGCTGCTGCGGCGGTTCCTGCTGGCCCCGGTGCGCCGCCGGGCCTGGGCCGAACTGGGCTGGGTGGCCATCGGGGTGCCGCTGGCCACGCTCTGCCTGCTGCTCGTGCTGGTGGGACTGGTGGCCGGCTTCGCACTCACCCTCGCGTTCCTGGGCCTGCTGCTGGCGCCGGGCGCGCTGTACCTGGCGCGCCGCTTCGGCGGGATGCATCGCGTGTTGGCGGGGCCACTGCTCGGGCTGCGTGTTCCGGCCCCGCCGCTGCGCCCGATGGAGCCGGGGCTGGGCAACTGGATCAGGGCACGGCTGGCGGAGCCCGCGAGCTGGCGGGCGGTGGCGTACCTGCTGCTCCGGCTGCCGCTCGCGGTGATCGAGCTGGTGCTGCTGGCGAGTGTGCTGGTGTTCGGGTTCGCGGCGTTCACCTACCCGATCTGGTGGTTCCCGCTGGACGGGGAGCTGATGCCGGTCTACGACATCCACACCGAGTCCTGGGGCCTCTCGCTGGCGTACGGCGCGCTCGGGGCACTGGTGCTGCTGGTGGTGCCCTGGCTGCTGCACGGGCTGACCGGGGTGGACCGGCTGCTGGTGCGCGGGTTGCTCGGCCCGGTCACGCTGTCCGAACGCATTCGCGATCTGGAGCGGAGCCGGGCGAGCGCGGTGGAGGACGCCACGGACACGCTGCGCCGGATCGAGCGGGACCTGCACGACGGCGCCCAGGCGCGGCTGGCGGCACTGGCGATGAAACTGGGGGTGGCCAAGGACGAGCTGGCAGCCGAGCCGGTGGACCTCGAGCAGGTACGCGAGCTGGTGTCCGCGGCACACGGCGGCGCGAAGCAGGCGCTGTCCGAACTGCGTGACCTCGCCCGCGGGATCCGGCCGGCCGGGTTGGAAGCCGGGCTGCGGGTCGCGCTGTCCACGCTGGCCGCGCACAGTGCACTCACGGTGCGCGTGGACGTCGCGTTGCCGGAGCGTCCCTCCCCCGCCCTCGAGACCATCCTCTACTTCAGCGCGGCCGAGTTGCTGGCCAACGCCACCAAGCATTCCGGCGCATCCACCGTGGACATCGAGGTAGGGCCGAACGGCGATACCCTGCTGCTCGAGGTCACCGACTACGGCGAGGGCGGTGCGTCCGTGCGCCGGGGTGGCGGGCTGGCCGGCCTGCGCGAGCGGGCCGGGACGGTGGACGGGTGGTTGACGGTGCTCAGCCCACGGGGTGGGCCGACGGTGGTCCGGGTCGAGTTGCCGGCAGGGAGATAAGAGGCAGGCATGCGGGTTGTGGTGGCGGAGGACTCCGCGATACTACGCGAGGGACTGGTCGAGTTGCTGACCCTGCGCGGGCACGAGGTGGTCGCCGCGGTGCGCGACGGCGACCGGCTGCGCGTCGCGGTCGATGAGCACCGGCCGGATGTGTCCATTGTGGATATCCGAATGCCGCCGACACACACGGACGAGGGGTTGCGGGCCGCCATCGCGCTGCGCGCGGACCACCCCGGGACCGCGATACTGCTGTTCTCCCAGTACATCGAGACGACCTACGCCGCCGAGTTGCTCGCCGACCGCAACGGCGGCGTCGGCTACCTGCTGAAGGACCGGGTGGCGGAGGTCTCCGACTTCCTGGACGCGCTGCGCAGGGTGGCGGCGGGCGAGACCGTGCTGGATCCCGAGGTGGTCAGCCAGCTACTCGGGTCGACCCGGCGGGTGGACGCGCTCGCCGAGCTGACCGCCCGCGAGCGCGAGGTGCTGGCGCTGATGGCCGAGGGCCGGTCGAACACCGCGATCGCCGGCATGCTGTACCTCTCCCCCGGCTCGGTGGAGAAGTACGTGACCAGCCTGTTCGGCAAGCTCGGGTTGCCACCCTCGGACGCCGACAACCGCAGGGTGCTCGCGGTGCTGCGCTACCTTGACTCCTGAGGCGAGGGTCAGGGGGACGGATGCGCCGGTCGATGCTGCCGCTGCTCGGGATGCTGGCACTGCTCGCGACCGGGTGCTCGGCCGGGGATGGAACCCGGCCACCGAGGGTGCTGCCGGGGCAGATCGAGCCCGTCCTGCGCGACCGCCTGGATCCGCTGCTGTCCGGGTCCCGGCTCGCCGAGACCTCCGGGGCCCTCGACGAGGGTCTCGACTCCAGCACCCATCGGGTGGCCGCCCGGTTGACCGATGGTGCGGGTGGCAGCGGAACCGTGTCCGTGCGGGTGGACCACCCGGTGGTCACCAGGGCGGAGGCCGAGTGCGCCTACTGGATGGATCCCTGCTCCACGCACGAGTTCGCGGGCAGCACCGCGGTGCTGATCAACCGCTCCGGGCACGGGGCGCCTGCCGATCGCAGCATCATGTTGAGCGTGTACCGGGACTCCGACGACGCCATGCTGCTGGACCTCACCATCCGGCAGTCCACGGACGGGTCCCGCTTCTGCCAAGGCGGCCTGCCGCTGGCCGAGTTCCCGCTCTCCGCCCAGGACACACTGGCGCTCGCGGAGACGCTGGTCACCTAGCGTGCGCGATCGGGCGCCGCTACTGGAGCAACCCGATCGGGACCGCCATGCCCAGGAACAGCACGAGCTGATAGGCACTGTTGATCACAGTGAGCCGCCAAGGCTTCTGCTCGAAACCGTTGTGCTGCGCCAGGGTCGACAGCGAGAAGCCGAGCCATGCCACGAGTCCAACCGCCAGGGCGACCCAGAGGGAGTCGGCGCCGAAGAAACCGGACGCGATGCAACTGGCGGCCGCGAGAGCCAGTGCGGTGACGAGGATCGACGCCGCCAGGACCACGAACGGACCCTTGCCGCCTCGCACAGAGTCCTCCTTGGTCACCCCGGTCAGCTTCCGCCAGGTGCCGCCGACCAGGCCCCAATCGCTGTACCAGACCCACGCGATCGCCATCCCGACCACGATCGCGACCACAACGGCCAACCAACTGATGCTCAGCTCCACGGGAGCCCCATTCTTCTCGACGTCCAACCTCAGTTGATATAATCAACCACGATGGATAAAGTCAACCTGCAGTCGAAGAGCCCTAGGACCTACGGGCAGTTCTGCGCCCTCGCGCGCTCCCTGGACGTCGTGGGTGAGCGCTGGACCCTCCTCATCGTGCGCGAACTCCTCCCCGGCCCGATGCGGTACACCGAGCTGAAGACCTCGCTCCAGGGCATCGCGACGAACCTCCTTGCCGAGCGGCTGCGGACCATGGAGGCGAACGGGATCGTCGAGCGCCGTCTGGAAGACGCGGGCGTCGCCTACGCCCTCACCCCGTGGGGAGCGGAGCTGCGGGAGCCCATGGAAGCGCTCGGCCGCTGGGGAGCACCACTGCTCGCGACCGGACGCGGCCAAGATTCGTTCCAGCCGCGCTGGCTGGCCGTCGCGCTGCCCGCCCTGCTCCGAGGCGCGACCGCCTCGCCTCCCATCGAGCTCGGTATCGAGACGGACGGCTGCCTCATGACCCTGGCGGTCGACGAAGACGGCCCGAGCGCATTCGTACCCGATCGGGTTCCGACCTCGGTATTCACTGCCGCTCCCGACGTGGTCGTCGCTCTAGCCACTGGAGCGATCAGCGTCGAGCAGGCCGTCGCCGCGGGCGAGTTCCAGGGCGACTCAAACGTCCTCCGATCCGCATTCGCCCCTGTTCGTGCGAATGCGACTCCGCCTGCCATCGGCGACTGACGACCACGGAGAAGGGCCGTCGAAAAGAAGTGTGGCCAGTTCCTCGTCCAGCAGCCGCCGGACCTCCCCGACCGGGAACTCCTGCGGGTACATCGCCACCTGCAGGGCCAGCCCGTCGACGAACGTGTGCAGGCGCACGACCTGCCGTTCGAGCCGAGCGTCCGGCAACTGGTCCCCGATGTGCTCCGGGGACGGCTGCGCACAGAGGTACGCCACCGCGAGCCGGCAGATATGCCGCTCGCCGGGCAGCCCCAGCGCGCGCAGTTCGGCCAGTGACTCGTCGGAGCGCGAGCGCATCAGGCAGGCCAGCCACACATCCACGTCCACCCGCCGGTCCGCGTCCAGTGGCAGCAGCTCCTCGAGGATCAGCCGGGCACGATCACGGCCGGGCAGGTCGCCGCGGAGATGCTCGGCGATGCGGCCGGTGACCTTGTCGATCATCGCCTTCGCGGCGAAGAGGAGCAGCCCGCGCTGGCTGTCGAAGTAGTGCCGCAGCCCGCCGACCGACACGCCCGCCCGCTCGGCGATCTTGCGAACGGTCGCCCCCTCGATGCCGTCCCGGCTGATGACCTCCCAGACCACGCGGGCGAGCTCGGCGCGCCGCTGGTCGTGGTCGACGAGCTTCGGCATAGCCCACGTTATAGCACACTTGTACGGTATCCCTGTACAGTACAAGCGTGCGAAATAAGATCCTGTCGGTGGCACACACCCGTACCGCGGGGATGGTCGTGCTCGTCCTCGGACTGTTGCTGATCGCCGGATCGGCAGCATGGTTCGCGCTGACCGGTGACACCGGTGTCCGGTACTCGGCGGATCACGACAGGACCATCCCGATGTGGTTTCGCTGGATTCCCGCGCTCGTCGGGGTCGCGCTGGTACGCCTGGTGCCGTTGCCCGCCGCAGGGACTGGGTGGACCGAGAGTCGACCCCGGCTGGAAGCGGGTGTCCTGCTGGCGTCGGCCGCACTCTTCGCGGTGACGCTGCGGCTGGCCGGTGGCGGCGAGCCTGCCCACACCATACTGAAGGCGTTACTGCTGCTCGGCGTTCCCGCGACGATGTTCTGGATCCTGCGGCGCAGGGGAACCGCCTGGCGCCCGGCAGCTGCGGAACCGAACATATGGCGGCGCTGGGCACCCGCGATACCCGTGGCCGCATGGATCGTTCTCAGCTACGCGAGCCCGTGGGCCATGCCGCCCAGCGAACTCGCGACGACCGTCGCCCCGACGACGCTTATCCTCGCGCTCATCGCCGGTTTCCTCGCCAACAGTCTGCTCGAGGAGGTCTTCTACCGCCGCTGGCTGCAATCCAGGTGGGAGGCCGTACTCGGCCGGTGGCCTGCGATCGTGCTCGCCTCCCTGCTCTGGGCCTGCTGGCACGTCGGCGTTCAGGGCACCGGTGACCTGCCCGTTGATCTGGCGTCGACCTTCGTCAACCAGGGTGTCCTCGGGCTGTTTCTCGGCTATCTCTGGAGCCGGTACCGCCTGATGTGGCCGATCGTCACCGTCCACGGTGCCGTCAACGCCCTGCCTGTCCTGCTGTCCCTGCTGTGACCAGGCACCACTGGTTACGGTGGGGACATGTACTCCACCGAGATCGAGGTACGCACCGGTGGCAGCGCCGTGGTGCACGACCTGACAAGGCAGGCCGAGCGATTCCTCGGCGAGAGCGCGGTCGAGGACGGCCTGCTGCACGTGTGGGTACCGCATGCCACGGCCGGGCTGGCGATCCTGGAGACCGGCGCGGGCAGCGACGAGGACCTGCTCACCGCGCTGGACGACCTCTTGCCGAGGGACGACCGCTGGCGGCACCAGCACGGCAGCCGGGGCCACGGAAGGGACCATGTGCTGCCCGCGCTGGTACCGCCGTACGCGACCGTGCCGGTGCTCGGCGGGGTGCTCACGCTGGGCACCTGGCAGTCGATCTGCCTAGTGGACACCAACCTGGACAACCCGGTCCGGCGCGTGCGGTTCAGCCTGCTCGCGGGCTGAGCCTCCCGGCCACAGCAGCACCACCAACCCGGCCACCAGCATGCCACCGAGGACCCAGACCCCGGTGCCCACATCCGGCGCGCCCGGTGTGCCCATGAGCAGGCTGCGCAGCCCCTCGGTGGAGAACCGGAAGGGTGTCCAGGACCACAGCAAGGCGCGGTAGGCCGGGTTCAGCAACTCCGGCACCTGGCCGGCGACCGCGGGCGCGACCAGGTACAGCGGTCCGAGCACGGCCATCGCGCGCAGCCCGAGCAGCCGCAGCAAGCCCAGTTGCACCGCCGCGAAGCCGGTCGCGGCCAGGAGCAGGAAACCCAGCACATCCCAGCCCAGCGGCAACGCGGAGTCCCACAGCCGCAGGAATCCGGCCGATACGGCGGTCACCAGCACCCCGGTGCCCAGCCATTGCGCCAACCGCGCCCCGGCGCCGGGTCGGATGCCGCCACGGCCGGCCAGTACGGTCAGCGCCGCGCAGGCGACCAGGCAACCTACCCAGGTCAGCGCGCTGATCGCCAGCGGAGCGACCCGCCCGGCCTGGCCTGCCGGATGCACCGTCTCGACCCGCGCCGGGGCGCCGGTCATCCCCTGCGCCACGCCACTCAGCGCCTGCCGCGCGAGCTGTGTGCCGGAGGGATTGACCGCACCGGAGACGACCACCGTCGCCGCGGGTCCTCCCGGCCCCGGCGACAGCTCGAGGACGCCGTAGACCTCCTTGTCCGCCAGTGACTCCCGGCCCTCCGCGGGCGCGCCGACCCGCCAGTCCAGCCGGTCACCGCCCTGGCCGGCCACCTGCTCGGCGACCGGGGACAGGGGCGGTGGTGCGGTGACGGCCACCGGCACCCGGTCCGGACTCGCCGTGGCCTGCGCGCCGAAGGTGAGAAAACCCAGTACCACCGCGACGCCCGCCCCGACCACGGAGGTCAGCGCGACCAGCGTCCACGACCGCCGCGTGTTCGACGTCGACATGACGGACTCCTATTTCATCATACGTTGAATTCTGCGGGTAGGCTACTCCCTGGCGCGAGCAGAAGTCAACGAGCGTTGAATAGTGAGCGGTATGGACCAATACCGGTACGGTCGGCGGCGTGAATGTGGCTAACGAGCACCGGCTGGTGCTGTGGGACATCGACCTGACCCTCGTCGACCTGCGTGGGCTGGGCGGCCAGTGGTACACCCAGGCACTGTCCGACGTGGTCGGCGTGACGCTACGGGAGATGCCCTCCTTCCCCGGCAGGACCGAGCGGGCGATCACCACCGAACTGCTCACCCGGCACCGCATCGAGGTGACCGACGAGGTGCTCCAGCAGGTCTGGGGCAAGCTGGTGGCGATCTCGACCGAGGCGTATCCCACCCTTGCCGAGCACGGGCACGCGCTGCCCGGCGCCGCGGCCGCGCTGTCCACAATGGCCGCTCAGGGCACGATCGTGCAGAGCCTGGTCACCGGCAATCTGCCGGAGATCGCCCGGCACAAGCTGTCCGCGTTCGACCTGCACGAGCACATCGAGTTCGACATCGGCGGCTACGGCTACCTCTCGGCGAGCAGGCCGGAGCTGGTGGCGCACGCCGTGGCCAGTGCCTCGACCAAGCACGCCAGGTCGTTCGAGCCGGAGTCGGTGGTGATCGTCGGCGACACCCCGCACGACATCGACGCGGCGCTGCGGCACGGCGCGACCGGGATCGGCGTCGCCACCGGCCGCAACAGCGAGCGGGAGCTGTGGGACGCCGGCGCGCACGCCGTGTTCGCCGACCTCGGCGATACCGCGGCCGTACTCGCCGCGGTGACGCGTCAGCCCACCTAAGCCCACCTGGTGCCGCCGCGATGGCGACCACCCGGCCATCGCCGAGCCGGCCCCGCCCCGGCGCACTGGAACAGGGCGCCGGGGCGGGGTCGTGCGGCGTCAGAACGTCCGGTCGAGCTTGCTGGTCTCGATCAGGTCGGCGGCGCGTTCCTCCAGCGAGGAGGTGGGTCGGGGAGCCGACCGGGTCGCACTGCCGTCAACCGGGACGTCCGGCGGCGACGTACCGGCACAGACGATGTGTGACCCGGGCAGTACGCCGTTGATGAGGTAGTCGTCGATCTTCCTGGTGGCGCAGTCGTTGCGCCCGTAGAGGCCGTGCGCGCCCTCGTCCGCGACCGAGATCAGGTTGTTCTCGAGCCTGCTCGCCATCGCGGGGCCGCCGTCGTACTGCGTGGAGGGGTCGAACTCGGCCTGCACCACGACGCCGACCGGGTAGCCGTCGCGCTTCAGGTCGGTGATCGGCTCGGGCGGGGTGAACGAGCGGAACGTGCATTCGGTCGGTTCCGCCGCGGAGGCACCGGGACCGTACGGGTACCGCTCGCGGAACACCCGCATCTGGTCGAAGTAGGTGTTGAGGTCCGCGGACCAGTCGGCCTCACAGGTCACCGTGGGGAAGACGCCGCTGTGCGTTTCCGGGATCGCGTAGTCGGCGAACGTGGCGAGGGCCTTCCCCGCGTCGGCAGGCAGCTCACCGCCGACCGCGTTCTTGATCTTGATGACGAGCTCGGCGAACAGTGCCCAGCCGGCGCGGTACGGGGTCTCGTAGCCCAGCATCATGTCGAAGAGGGTGCCGTCGATCTGCACGTAGTCGGGTTGCTCCGGCCAGGGCACCGGCTCGGCTGCCAGCCGCTCGCGCAGTGTTTCGAGGTTGGCCCGCACCTGCTGGGCCGAGTCACCGAGGTGGTAGGTGTCGTTCCGCTCGCCCACCCAGGCGGCCCAGGCGTCGAAGTTCTCCCTGGCCGCGACGGCCTGCTGTTTGGACTGCTCGTAGTAGAGCCAGTCCGGGTGCATCGACGAGTCGAGCACGCTCCGGTTGAGCCCGCCAGGGAACAAGCTGCCGTACACGGCGCCGAGATAGGTACCGTAGGAGAAGCCCAGATAGTTGATCTTCTTCTCGCCGAGCGCGGCCCGGATCACGTCCATGTCCCGCGCGGTGTTCGCCGTGGAGATGTGGGGGCGCAGACCACCTCCCGCCCGCTGGCAGGCACGCTCCCGGTCCAGCGCGGCAGCCGCGATCGCGGGGAACCGGTCGTCCGTGGGCCGGGTCTGAC
This sequence comes from Amycolatopsis cihanbeyliensis, assembly GCF_006715045.1. GTDB lineage: Bacteria > Actinomycetota > Actinomycetes > Mycobacteriales > Pseudonocardiaceae > Amycolatopsis > Amycolatopsis cihanbeyliensis. The sequence continues at coordinate 2,237,794 of NZ_VFML01000001.1, forward strand.
GTTCCAGCCATTGACCGGCCTCGCACTGGAGCCGGGTGGACCTGCCCACCCCGCGAGGGTCGAAACCGATCAGGTCGAAGCTGTCGGCGACCTCGTTGTTCTCCGCCAGGTTGTTCGGCATCAGCATCCCCGAACCACCCGGCCCCCCGGGGTTGAGCAGCAGCACACCCTGGCGCTTGGCCGGATCCGTGGCCTCGCGGCGGCTCACCGCGATACTGAGCCGGCCGTTGTCCGGCTCGCGGTAGTCCATCGGCACGGTCACGGTGGCGCACTCCATGCCGCGCCACAGCTTCTCCCACTCCTCCGGCGGTATGCCGGGCGGAGGGGTCCCCGGCTCGCACGGCGCCCAGGACATCTGCTGCTGGTAGTACTGGGCCAGCGCGGAGGCCTCGGCGGGCGAGGCTTCCGCGGCGGGCGCCGTCACCAACCCCATGGCGACGGCCGTGCCGGCCACAGCCACCACCCCACGGCGACATTTCATCCCGCGTCGGATGTTCACCGAATCACTCTCCATTCAGGTGCAACGTCGACAAGATCGAGCGGGCGAAACGCTAACCACACGGAGATAAGCGGCAGATAAGCGCGAACTCGAACGGTCCTGGGCAGTCCCGGGCAGGCGGCATCACCGCCGTGATCCCCGAACCGGGCATCGTCGACGCCGCGGAGTGCGTGGTGGCTCAGGGTGGGTCAGGAGCCGAGCAGGCCGAGCAGGTGCTCGACGGCCTTGTCGAAGGGGATCTCCTCGCGCCCACCGGTGGCGCGGTCCTTGACCTCGACCACGCCGTTCGCCAGTCCCCTGCCGACCACCAGGATCGTCGGCACGCCCACCAGCTCGGCGTCGGCGAACTTCACCCCGGGGGTCGCCTTGCGGTCGTCCAGCAGCACCCGGACACCACGCTCGGACAGCTGGGCGGCGATCCGCTCGCCGCCCTCGGCCACCGCCTCGTCCTTGCCCGCGATGACCACGTGCACATCGGCAGGCGCGACCGCGCGCGGCCAGACCAGGCCGAGCTCGTCGTGGTGCTGCTCGGCGATCGCGGCGACCAGGCGGGAAACGCCGATGCCGTAGCTACCCATGGTGATGCGGATCGGCTTCGAGTCGGCGCCGAGCGCGTCCAGCTCGAAGGCGTCGCTGTACTTGCGGCCGAGTTGGAAGACGTGCCCGATCTCGATGCCGCGGGCTGCCACCAGCACCCCCTCGCCGTCCGGGGAGGGGTCGCCCTCACGCACCTCGGCGGCCTCGATCGTGCCGTCCGGGGTGAAGTCCCGGCCGCACAAGAGGTCCACCACGTGGTGATCCACCTTGTCCGCACCGGTCGCCCAGGCGGTGCCGGGCACGATGCGCGGGTCCACCAGGTAACGAACCCCGTTCGCGGCCAGTGCCCCCGGTCCGATGTAGCCCTTGACCAGGAAGGGGTTGGCCGCGAAGTCGGCTTCCTCCAGCAGGCTGACCTCGGCGGGTTCGAGGGCCGCCTCCACCCGCTTGAGGTCCACCTCGCGGTCACCGGGCACGCCGATGCCGAGCAGCCGCCATTGCCGCTCGCCCGGCTGCCGGGTCTTCACCAGCACGTTCTTCAGCGTGTCCGCGGCGGTGAAGGTGCGGCCGAGGTCGGCTTCGTTCAGGAAGTCGACCAGTGTCTCGATGGTCGGCGTGTTCGGCGTGTGGTGCACCTGCGCCTCGGGCCTGCCCTCCAGCGGCCGCTCGGGCGGCGCCGGGGTGGTGACGGCCTCCACGTTGGCGGCGTAACCGGAACGGTCGCTGCGGACGTAGGTGTCCTCTCCGGTCGGCGCCACGGCGAGGAACTCCTCCGAGGCGGAGCCGCCCATCGCGCCCGATGTCGCCCGGACCACCACGTACTGGAGGCCGAGCCGGTCGAAGATCCGGATGTAGGCGTCGCGGTGCAGCCGGTAGGAGCGTTCCAGGCCCTCGTCGTCGAGGTCGAAGGAGTAGGAGTCCTTCATCACGAACTCGCGGCCGCGCAGGATGCCCGCCCGGGGTCGCGCCTCGTCCCGGTACTTGGTCTGGATCTGGTACAGCATGACCGGGTAGTCCTTGTAGGAGCTGTACTCCCCCTTCACGGTGAGGGTGAACAACTCCTCGTGGGTCGGCCCGAGCAGGTAGTCGGCACCCTTGCGGTCCTTCAGCCGGAACACGTTCGGGCCGTACTCGGTCCACCTGCCGCTCGCCTCGTAGGGCTCCTTCGGCAACAGGGCGGGGAACTGGATCTCCTGCGCGCCGATGGCGTCCATCTCCGCGCGCACCACGGCCTCGATGTTGCGCAGCACCCGCAGCCCCAGCGGCAACCAGGAGTACCCGCCGGGCGCGACCCTGCGGACGTAGCCCGCCCTGACCAGCAGCCGGTGGCTGGGGACTTCCGCGTCGGCCGGATCCTCCCGCAGTGTGCGAAGGAACAGCGACGACATCCTGGTGATCACGTGTGCGCTCCTAGGACGAGCCCGACATAGACGTTCCGGAAAGCGTAGTCAACCGCCGGTGCCCGGCTCCAACGGGTTCTTCACTGCCCGGCACTGTCGGACCCCGGCGCTAGCGTGACGCGCATGACGCTCACGCTCGGCATGGTCACCATCGACTGCACGGACCAGCGGGTTCTGGCCGAGTTCTGGACAAAGGCACTCGGTGGCGAGATCGGCCAGGACTACGGTGAGTTCCTCATACTCACCCCCGGCTCGGGCGGCGGGCCCGTGATCGGGCTCCAGCGGGTCCCGGAGCCGCGAGCCGGGAAGAACCGGGTGCACCTCGACTTCGGCGCGGAGGACCGGGAGGCCGAGGTCGCCCGGCTGATCGGGCTCGGCGCCACCAGGCTCGAGGAACACACCATCGCGGACTTCAGCTGGACGGTGCTCGCCGACCCCGAAGGCAACGTGTTCTGCGTCGGGCCCGAGCACGGCTGAGCCCGACGCCGGTGGTTACGCTGCCGGGGTGCTGGTCCTGTTACCGCCCTCGGAGACCAAGGCGCCCGGTGGGGACGACCCGCCGCTGGACCTGGACGGGTTGTCCTTCCCGACGCTGAATCCGGTACGTGCCAAGTTGGCCGACGCGCTGGTCGAGCTGGCCGGCGACGTACCGGCGAGCCTGCGCGCGCTCAAGCTGTCCGAACGGCAGCGGGACGAGGTGGCGCGCAACGCCGAGTTGTGGTCGGCGCCGACCATGCCCGCGCTGCGGCGCTACACCGGCGTGCTCTACGACGCGCTGGACGTCCCCGGCCTGCGCAAGGCCGAGCTGGCGAAGGCAGGAAAGCGGCTGGCGGTCGCCTCGGCGCTGTTCGGTGTGCTGCGCGGTACGGACCGGATCCCCGCGTACCGGCTCGCCGGCGGCAGCACCCTCCCCGCCACCGGTCCGCTCGGTGGCCTGTGGCGTCCGGCCCTGGAGCCCGTGCTGGTGGCGGAGCCGGGGCTGGTGGTCGATCTGCGGTCGGGGCCGTACGCCGCGCTGGCCAGGGTTCCCGGCGCGGTGACGGTTCGGGTGGTCAGCGAGGACGCGCACGGCAGGCGAACGACCGTCAGCCACCACAACAAGGCGTACAAGGGCAGGCTGGCCAGGGTGCTGGCGACCCTGCCCCGCGAGCCGTCCACGGTGGACTCGCTCATCCGCGCGGTCGGCAGGGCCGGAATCGCGATCGACCGGGTAGGCGAGTGCGAACTGGAGTTGGCCGCCGGCCCCGGAACCGGCTGAGGCCCGCCGGCATACCGCCACGTGGACGGCCAACTCGCCCGCGTGGACGGCCAACTCGGTGACGTGGGGAGCAAACTCGCGTACGTGAACGGCAAACACGACGGGGCCCCTGCCACGGGAGCACAGTGGCAGGGGCCCCGCCCCTTTCCGGAGGGTCCGCTCGCGGCTGTGGGACTCAGCCGAAGCGGGTCACGGTGAGGGTGTACGTGGCCGATCCGGTGGCGCCACTGCCATCGGTGGCCGTGATGGTGATCTCGTGCGAACCGGGCGGGGTCTGGAAGCTGGTCCAGATCCACGCGGTGGCGCTGCCACCGTTACCGATCGTGCCGGGGTCGAACTGCACGCTGATCCCGGAGGGGGCGTCCGCCGACAGGGTCAGGTTCCCGCTGCCGCCGGAGGCACTCACCTGGGTCTGGGCCAGGAAGCCCTGCTGCACGCTCCCGGAGGCCGGGGACAGGCTGACCTGGACCTCCTCGTCCGGCGGCTCGCTCCCGTCACCCACGGTGAGGGTCAGGGTGGCGGAGTTACTGCCGGAGGACCCGGTGCCGGTGACGGTCACCTCGTAGCTGCCCTCGGGGGTCGAGGAGGCGGTGTCCAGCGTGACCTTCGCCTTGTCACCCGTTGTCAACGACGAAGGCTGGAACACGGCCTCCGCCCCCGAGGGCAGCCCGCTCGCCGACAGCTCGATGTCCTCCGGGCCCTGCTCACCCGCTGTGGTGGACACCGTCGCCGACGCATACCCCCCTGCCTCGACCTCGACCGAAGACGGGGAGACCGACACCCCGAACTCACCGGGCTCGGGGTCGGGATCGCCGCCCCCGCCGATGAATCCGGTGTAGAGCAGCTTGTTCGGGGAGCCGCTGCCCGGGTTCCCGACAGCACCGGAGGTGGCGTTGCCGGTGATCTCCTGCGCGACCTTCGCCGGGGTCGCCGACTTGTCGGTCTGCAGGTACATCGCGGCGGCGCCGGCCACATGCGGGCTGGCCATCGAGGTGCCGGTCATCGTGCTCGACCCACCGTCGATGCCGGTGGACACGATGCTGCCGCCCGGTGCGAACAGGTCCAGGCAGCTGCCGTAGTTGGAAAGGAAGTTACGGCCGTCACCCTGGTCGGTCATCCCGACGGTCAGTGCCTCGGGCACCCTGGCCGGGCTGTAGTCGCAGGCGTCCGCGCTGCTGTTGCCCGCGGCCACCGCCACCACGAAACCCTTGTCGACCAGCGCCTTGACCTGCTCGTCACCGACACCGGTGGTGTCCATGCCGAGGCTCATGTTCACCACGGCGGGGGTGGTGCCGTTCTGCGCCACCCACTCCATCGAGCTGACCGTGGCCGAGTCCGGGGCGCTGCCGCCGCAGCCCAGCGAGCGCACCGCGACGATGTCCACCTTCTTGGCGAGGCCGTAGGTCTTGCCGCCGATGGTGCCCGCCACGTGGCTGCCGTGCCCGTTGCAGTCCTGCGCCTCGGAGTCGTCGTCCACGAAGTCGTAGCCGTAGCTCGCCCGGCCTTCCCACTCCGGGTTGGACGGTGCGATCCCGGTGTCGATCACGTAGGCGGTGATGTCCGAGGCCGTGTTGTTGTAGGTGTAGGAATCGTCCAGCGAGGACTCCCGCTGGTCCACCCGGTCCTGTCCCCAGGACGGCGGGTTCGGCTGGGTGTCGGCGACCTGGGCGGTGCCGTCCTCGTACACCGTGCGCACCGAGGGGTCCGCGGCCAGCCGCTCGGCCTGGCCCTGGGACATCCGCTGCACCGAGAAGCCCTGGATGGTGGCCGTGTAGGTGTCGTTCAGGGCACCGCCGTAACGCTCGGCCAGCGAGGCCGAGGCCTGCTCGATCGCCTCCGGGCTGGAGGTCGCCTGCACGCCGTCCTTCAGCACCACGATGTAGCTGCCCTCGATGTGCCGGTCGGCCTGCACGATCTCGGCGCCTGCCGGCTCGGCGGCCACCGGACCGGCCGCGCCGATCGCCATCGCGAAGGCCGCACCGGCGATCCCGGTCGCGCGCAGCAGTCCGCGCCTGGAGGTCTTTCTCTCGACTCTCATCTCATTCCTCTCCGACCGGGCCGGTCAGAACTGGATGCCGAAGCTGTCGATGTTCCCGGTGTCGTAGGAGTAGACGTCCTGCACCCGCAGTTGCCAGGTGCCGTTCTTGGTCTCGGACGAGGTGTCCACCCGGTAGGTCTCGTTCAGGTCGTCCGAGCTGTCCCAGCCCGGCTGCTTCAGGTTGTAGGCGGTGCCGCTCGGGCCGACCAGGTCGATCTTCAGGTCACCGACGTAGGTGTGCTTGATCGCCACCGCGACCTGGGTGCCGGTGGTGCCGTTGCCCTCGCAGCCGGTCACCTCGAGGGTGCTGGTCACCGCGTCGCCGTTGTCCGGAATGGACACGTCGTCGCCGTTGCTGCCGCCGTCACACGTCGGGTCGGGGTCGCCGCCACCGTCGTTCAGGTAGCTGATGTTCAGCAGCTCGTTCGGCGAACCCTGCTTGATGTCGGTCAGGATGCCGGACACGGCGTTGTCCACCAGCGCGTCGCGCACCTGCTGCGGGCCGGCCGAGGGGTTCTCCCCGAGGTGCAGGGCCGCGGCGCCCGCCACGTGCGGGGTGGCCATCGAGGTGCCGTTGATCGTGTTGGTGGCGCTGTCGCTGTTGTACCAGGCGGACTTGATGTCACTGCCCGGGGCGAAGATGTCCAGGCAGCGGCCGTAGTTGGACTCCGCGCCGGGGATCTCCGGCCAGGTGGAGCGCTCGTCGTCCTGGTTGGACGCGCCCACGGTGATCGCTTCGGAGACCCGCGCGGGCGAGGTGTTGCAGGCGTCCTCGTTGGCGTTGCCCGCGGCCACCGCCATCTGGACACCCGCGTCGATCACGCCGCGCACGGCGTTGTCCACCGAACTGCTCGCGCCGCCACCGAGGCTCATGTTGCCGATCGACGGGCCGCTGGCGTTGTCCGCCACCCAGTCCAGCGCGTCGATGATGCCCGCGTACGAGCCGCGACCGTCGCAGCCCAGTACCCGGACGCCGACGATGTCGACCTGCTTGGCCACCCCGTAGGTGCTGCCACCGATGGTGCCCGCCACGTGCGTGCCGTGCCCGTTGCAGTCGTTGGCCACCGGGTCGTCGTCCACGAAGTCGTAGCCGTTGCTGGCCCGGTTCCCGAACTCGTTGTGGCTGACCCGCACCCCGGTGTCCAGGACGTAAGCGGTCACGCCGCTGCCCGCGCTGTCCGGGTAGGTGTAGGAGTCGTCCCCCGGCAGCCGGTCCTGGTCCAGCCGGTCCAGGCCCCACTCCGGGTTGTTCTGGGTGTCGCTCGCGTAGGCGTAGGCGTCCTGCTCGACAGAGGCGACATCCGGGTCGGCTGCCAGCCGCAGGGCGTCCCGCTGGGACATCTTCGCCGAGAAGCCGCGCAGCACCGTGCCGTAGGTCCGATCCACCTCGCCCTGGTACTTCCCGGCGAGCCGCTCCGCGGTGGCCTCGACGGCCTGGGTGGAGACCTCGCCGTCCTTCAGGACCACGATGTAGCTGCCGTCGATCGCGTTCGGCGACTCGGCGCCGAGGATCTCGCCGGCAGGCTCGGCCGCGGCACCGCCAGCCGCGGTCATGGCCGCCAGGGCGGTGGCCCCGGCGACGACGCTCCCGCATGCGATCCGCAGTCGGGACCGATGGTGTTCACGCATCAGGTACTCCGTTTCATCCGGCGCGGCCGTCCGCAGGGGTCAGGGATAAATCACTGACGGCCACGTGGATCCCACTTTTGAGCGTCACGATCGGGGGAACAACCGAGGCTGCGTTACGTACCACTACGTATCTTTTGCCCATCAGCAACGCTTCGACCTGCGCAATGACTGTCGGATCGGGCAAAGACCACCTAGACTCACTTGATCATCCACCTACACCGGTTCGGGTGAGAACGCGGCGTGCGAGCCTCGGGAGCGACGATGACCTATGCGGTCCGGGCGGGCGGCACCGGCACGGTTTCCCATCCCCCGGTACTGACCACCTCCCCGGTGCTGGTGGACAGATCCGTGGAGCTGCACACCCTGCTGGCGGTGGTGACCAGCCCCGCCTCGGTGGCCTTCGTGGAGGGCGAGGCCGGGGTCGGTAAGACCCGGCTGGTCGGTGAGCTGCTGGCCCAGCCGGAGCTGGCGGTGTTCCGGCCGCTGGTCGGGCACTGCCAGCAACTGCGCGAACCGTTCCCCTACGGCGCCGTACTGGACGCCCTGCGCAAGGCGGGCACCGGCGCCGTGGATCCGGCGACGCTCAGCCCGGTCGCCGGGTCGCTACGCCCGTACCTCCCGGAGCTGGCCGAGGTACTGCCCTGCCAGCCGGAGCGGCTGGTGGACGCCCGAGCCGAGCGGCACCGGCTGTTCCGCGCCGCCAGGGAACTACTCGGCGCGCTTGGCGACGTCCTGCTGATCATCGAGGACCTGCACTGGGCCGACGACGGCTCCCGCCAGCTACTGCGCTTCCTGCTCGCGGATCAGCCACGCAGCCTGCGCCTGCTGCTCACCTACCGGCTGGAGGAGGCCCCCGGCGGCATCCCGCTCGGCGCAGCGCACCGCCCGGCCTGCGACGGCACCAGCGCGACGGTGCGGGTACGCGCGCTGGACGTGGACGGGGTCCGCCGCCTCGCCTCGGCGATCCTCACCGAGGCGGAGGTCACCCCTGCCTTCGCGGGCAAGCTGCACGAGCGCACCGCCGGCATCCCGTTCGTGGTCGAGGAGACGCTCGGTGCCCTGCGGGACCCGCGGGGCGCGGTGCGGGCCGACGGCGCGACCGCGCAGAAGCTGCTGGACGCCGTCGAGGTACCGAGCCTGCTGCGGGAGGCGATGCTGGAACGGCTCGGCGGCCTCCCGCTGGTGACCCGCAGGCTGGTCCAGGCGGCCGCCGTCCTCGGCTCCCCGGCCCGGGGGGAGCTGATCGCCGAGGTGGCCGGGGTGCCCGAGCACAGGCTGCGCGCCGCGCTGGCCGACGCGCGGGCGGCGAACGTGCTGCTCGAGGTCGGCGAGTTCGAGTACGGCTTCCGGCACGCCCTCGCCCAGCAGGCGGTCTACCGCACCCTGACCGCGCCGGACCGGGTGCGCCTGCACCAGCGGGCCGTCGACGCGCTGGGCACCGTCGAACCCGCCCCGCTGCTACAGCTTGCCGAGCATGCCCGCAAGGCGGGCCGCCGCGCCGACTGGCTGCGGCACGCCGAGGCGGCCGCGGACCGGGCGAGCGGCGCGGGCGACGCGACCACCGCGACCGCCACCCTGCGCGTGCTGCTGGCCGAGTCGACGCTCACCCCGGCCGACGCCGACCGGCTGGCGCACAAGTTCAGCCAGGTCGCTTTCGCCGGGCTGGCCCAGCACGAGGTCTCCGCGGCGCTGGAGAAGCTGCTGGGCGACGAGCGGCTGTCCCACCCGGTGCGCGGCGAGGTGCGGCTGAGCCTGGGCCTGCTGCTGATCCGGCAGGCCGACTCGCTGGAAGCGGCCAGGGTGGAACTGGCACTGGCGGCCGCCGAGCTGCGCGAACGTCCCGCACTGCGGGCCAAGGCGATGGCCGTGCTGGCCCAGCCCTACGTCGGCACCACCCCGCTGGCCGAGCATCTGCCGTGGATGGCCGAAGTGGACCGGATCACCGAGCAGTCCGCGGACCGGACCATGGTGACCGGGCTGCTGGCCAACACGGTCAGCTCCCGGTTGATGACCGGCGACCCCACCGCCTGGGAGCAGGTCGAGCGGCTGCCCGCCGAGGTGGAAAGCACGGAGGAGCAGAGCCAGCTCGCCCGGGTGTACTGCAACCTGGCCGACGCCTGCTCCTGGATCGGGTACCACGAGCACGCCGGCCGCCACCTGCGGCGCGGGACGCGGCTGGCCGCCGACTGCGGTTCCCCGTTCGTGGTCAGCACGGCACGCTCCACCCAGGCACATGTTGACCTGCTCACCGGACGCTGGCCGGGTCTCACCGAACGTGCCGAGCGGCTGCTGGAGGAATACCGGGAGATCCTTCCGGTGGCCAGCGAGCTGCACCTGGTACTCGGCTCGCTCGCGGCCGCCAAGGGCGAGTGGGACCGGGCCGCACAGCATTTCGCGGAGACCGGGATCGAGCATCCGGAGAACGCCTTCACCCCGGTGGTGCTCGCCGCGCACGCGGGCATGATCACCATGCTCACCGCGCGGGAGGAGCACGCCGCCGCCCTGGCCGAGGTGGACCGGGCCCTGCGGGTGCTGCGCCGCAAGGCGGTCTGGGCCTGGTGCGGCGAGTTGCTGCCCGCGGCCGTGGACGCCTGCTGCCACGCGGGCGAGCCCGCCAGGGCGCTGGCCCTGACCGACGAGTTGGACGCCGCCTCGGCCGAGCTGGACGCGCCGATCCTGCAGGCGGGGCTGGCGTTGTGCCGCGGGATACTGGCCACGGACCGGGGCGCGCAGACCGAGGCTGCCGAGCTGTTCGACGCCGCTCGAGCCCACTACACCGCGCTGCCCGCCCCCTACCTCGCCGCGCTCGCCACCGAACGGCTGGCCGCCTGCCGGCTCGACCTCGGTGCCCGGCAGGACGCCGAGGAGTTCGCGCGGCTCGCCGAGACCTTCGACACGCTGGGCGCCACCCGGGACGCCGCCCGCTGCAGGCACCTGCTGCGGGCGAAGGGGGCGACCCAGCCGTCCCGGCGCGGCAGGCGAGGCTACGGGGACGAGCTGTCCCCGCGGGAACGTGATGTCGCCAACCTGCTCACCGACGGCCGGACCAACCGGGAGATCGCCGAGGTGCTGTTCCTTTCCCGGCGCACCGTCGAGCAGCACGTCTCCAGCGTGCTGCGCAAGCTCAAGGTCGGGTCCCGGGCCGAGTTGCTCCAGCGGCAGCACTAATTCGATTGCGCGTCCCGGGCCTGGCCGGCAGAGTGGACGCGTCCTGGTGGAACCGGCTGGCACGCCGGTGGAGTGGAAGGAGGAGCCCGATGTCGATCGCCGTCCAGGGCGTCACCTTCGCCCACCCATCCGCCCCGCCTGGTTGAGCGATCCCGGGTGGGGCCCGCCGAGGAGGACAACCCACCCATGCACCAGCCAGAACCGTCCCGCAGCGGCCGGCTCACCGAGACCGAACGGCAGCGGCTCGCGAAGCTGCGCGCGGACGCCTACACCGAGACCGAACTACCCGGCGGCGCCGACCGCTGGTCCACCTGGGCCGACGGCGAGCAGGGGCCACTGCCCCGACCCGGCTGGGTGGTGACCGAGCTCGCCGCCGTGGACACCGAGCTCGGCGTGCTGAAAACCGGCAAGGAAGCCGAGGTCCACCTGCTCCGGCGCGGCCTTCCGGACGGGTCGCGGGAATGCCTGCTGGCCGCGAAGCGCTACCGCGCCGCCGAGCACCGGCTGTTCCACCGGGACACCGGCTACCTCGAGGGCAGGCGGATGCGCCGCTCGCGGGAGACGAGGGCGATCCGCAACCGCAGTGCCTTCGGCCGCAACCTGATCGCCGAGCAGTGGGCCAACGCCGAGTTCGCGGCGTTGTGCGCGTTGTGGCGGATCGGCGCGCCGGTGCCCTACCCGGTGCAGCGCGAGGGCACCGAACTGCTGCTGGAGTTCGTCGGCGTGGCCGACGGCACCGCGGCGCCCCGGCTGGCCGAGCTGCGGCCGGGGCCCGGGGAGCTGCGCGACCTGTGGCACCAGACCACGATGGCGCTGGAGCTGCTGGCCAGCACCGGTTACTGCCACGGCGACCTCTCCGCCTACAACATCCTCGTGCACCAGGACCGGATCACGCTGATCGACCTGCCGCAGGTGGTCGACCTGGCAATGAACCCGAACGGGCCGGGTTTCCTGGAACGTGATGTGCGGAACGTGACCAACTGGTTCGCGGCCCGCGGCCTACCCGCGAACCTCGCCGACGCCGACCTGCTGCTGGGGGACCTGCACGCGGCGGCGGGGCTGCCGTGAGGTACAGTGGTGACACACCGCAATCGGCGCGCATTCGCGTGGCCGTCGCCGACCGATCGGCATGCGGTGCCCCACACACCCATCAACGGCGCGTGGTACCAGCGAGGACATCACGCACCGGGTTCGTCCCTGTGAACGCCCACTGCACCACCAGTTCGCCCTGCCTGCGCGCGGGCAGCCGGGCCTCCTTGCGACGTGCCACGTCCGAGAGGCATTTGTGACCGTCACCCTCGATCCGAGTACCCAGATCACTTCCTTCGCCGAGCTCAACCTGCCCGAGCCGCTGCTGCGCACGCTGCGCAAGAACGGGATGACCAGCCCGTTCCCGATTCAGGCCGCGACCCTGCCGGACGCGCTGGCCGGCCGGGACATGCTGGGCCGCGCCCAGACCGGCTCCGGCAAGACCCTCGCCTTCGGCCTCGCGCTGCTGGCCAGGCTGGACGGCGGCAAGGCCCAACCGCAGCGGCCGCGCGCGCTGGTCCTGGTGCCGACCAGGGAACTGGCCATGCAGGTGGCCGACGCGCTGATCCCGCTGGCCAAGGCGTTGGGCCTGTGGTGCCGTACCGCCGTGGGCGGGATGTCCTTCCTGCGGCAGTCCGAGGCGCTGAACCGCGGCGTCGACCTGCTGATCGCCACCCCGGGCCGGCTGTCCGACCACGTGCGCCAGGGCACCTGCTCGCTGGCGGAGGTGGACTTCGTCGCGCTGGACGAGGCCGACCAGATGGCCGACATGGGCTTCCTGCCCCAGGTGCGGGAGATCCTCGACCGCACCCCCTCCGACGGGCAACGGCTGCTGTTCTCCGCGACGCTGGACGGGGACGTGGCGAAACTGGTCAAGGCGTACCTGACCGACCCGGTGACGCACTCGGTCGCGCCGGTCACCGCGAGCATCACCACCATGGAGCATCACCAGCTGCAGGTCAGCCACCAGGACAAGCAGGCCGTGATCACCGAGATCGGTGCCAGGCAGGGGCGCACGATCATGTTCGTGCGCACCAAGCACCACGTCGACCGGCTCACCACGAAGCTGCGCGCCAGCGGGGTGGCCGCTGCGGCGCTGCACGGCGGCAAGACCCAGGGGCAACGCAACCGGGTGCTGGCCGCGTTCAAGGACGGCAGCACCCCGGTGCTGGTCGCGACCGATGTGGCCGCCCGCGGGATCCACGTGGACGATGTGAGCCTGGTGTTGCACGTCGACCCGCCCGCCGACCACAAGGACTACCTGCACCGGGCGGGGCGCACCGCGCGGGCGGGCGCCTCCGGCACCGTGGTCACGCTGGTCACCCACGACCAGCGGCGGCCCATGCGCCGGTTGATCGAACGGGCCGGGGTCAAGCCTTCCTACGCCACCGTGCGGCCCGGCGACGCGGAGCTGGCCCGGATCACCGGTGCCCGCACGCCGAGTGGCGAGCCCGTGGTGGAGCAGCCTCAGCCGCAACGGCACAAGCCACGCCCGCAGGGCTTCGGCGGTCGGCGCGGTGCGCAGGGCGGCGGAGGCCAGGGCAAGGGCCGTCCCGGCTTCGGGCCGCGGCGCAAGCCCGCGCAGCGCGGCGGGCGTGGCCCCGGCCGGCGACACGCCACCAGCACCGAGGGGTCGTAACCCGCCTGCGGCCGGCGATGCGAGACTGCCGGGTGTGAACGCACCAGGCTCCGTCGTCCGGACAGCGCCGGCCTCCTCGCCCGAGCAGGTCTTCGACTGGCTCGACGAGGAGGCCGCGAAGCGTGCCGAGGCCGGCCTCGTACGGCGGCTGCGGCCCCGTACGGCCGACGTCGGGGAACTCGACCTCGCCGGTAACGACTATCTCGGGCTGGCGAGGGACAAGCGGGTGGCCGGCGCCACGGCCGCCGCCGCGCTACGCTGGGGCGCGGGTTCGACCGGCTCCCGGCTGGTCACCGGCTCCACCGAGCTGCACGCCGAGCTGGAACACGAGCTGGCCAGGTTCACCGGCGCCCAGGCGGCGCTGGTGTTCTCCTCCGGGTTCACCGCGAACCTCGGCGCCGTCACCGCGTTGTCCGGAGCGGAGTCGGCGATCGTGACCGACAAGTACATTCACGCCTCGCTGATCGAGGGCTGCCGGCTCTCCCGCGCCGAGGTGGCCGCGGTGGCACATGCCGACCCGGCGGCGGTGCGGCACGCGCTGGCCACCCGGCGCCGGAACCGGGCGCTGATGGTCACCGACTCGGTCTTCTCGGTGGACGGCGACCTTGCCCCCCTGCCCGAGCTTGCCGCCGCCTGCCGCGAGCAGGGGGCCGCGCTGCTGGTGGACGACGCGCACGGGATCGGCGTGCTCGGCGAGGGCGGCCGGGGCGCGGTGCACGAGGCCGGCCTCGCCGACGCGCCGGACGTGGTGACCACGATCACGCTGTCCAAGGCGCTCGGCGCGCAGGGCGGCGCGGTACTCGGGCCGCGCAGGGTCATCCGGCACCTGGTCGACACCGCACGCAGCTTCATCTTCGACACCGGACTCGCCCCTGGCAGCGCGGCCGCGGCGTTGACCGCGCTCGGGGTGCTACGCGCCGAGCCGGAGCTGGCCACCACGGTGCGGGAGGCGGCGGGCAACCTCGCCGAGCGGCTCGGTGCGGCCGGGTTCGTCGTCGGCGCCCCCGCCGCGGCCGTGGTCTCGGTGCGAGCCCCGACCCCGGAGGACGCCGTCGGCTGGGCGGCGCGCTGCGCCGAACTGGGCGTGCGGGTGGGCTGCTTCCGCCCGCCTTCGGTGCCGGACGGCATCTCCCGGCTGCGGTTGACCGCGCGGGCCGACCTCACCGAGTCCGACCTGGACAAGGCGGTCGGCGTCATCACCGAAACCGCGCCGGAGCGGGCCCGCGGCTGACCGGCCGGGTTCCCGGCTCCGGCCGCCATCAGCCGCGGCGGGTCTTGCGCTCACGTCGTGGGCCGATCACCTGCGCGATCGCGACAAGCACAACACCAGGGAACGCGATCAGGAACTCGTGCTCGGCTACCTGAGCCAACCTCGCCGCGCCACCCGACATCATGCGGAGCTCGCGGTCGCAGGTCAGCGTGCCTACGCGGTCGGGCGGCGTGAACGTCGTCCCCTGCAAGAAGGACCGGCCGCGCGGCTCGGTGCCGAAGCGCTGCGCGGAGCCGCCCTCACCAGTGAACACGCAGTTCGTGGCGAGCCGATCCGCGACGAGATACCGATCGCTGGTGTCACCTCGCGGGATCGCCACGCCGCCCGCTCCCACCATCGGCGCAGCCAGCCGAGCATACGCCGCGGTCAGCACGAGGAAGGCGATCAGCGCAACCCCGAGCACGCGCATCGCCCACCGCACGGCCGCCACCCAACTGTGCACGATCCCACCGCAGGTTGATCCGCGATCACCGAGCGCGTGGCCTGATCCCCCGACGTTTCCGGTCGGCTACCAGCGCCGTAGTGCTAGGGGAAGAGCCGAGGCTGGGTGCTGTCCCCGATCCGGCCGTCGTAGTGCGCCACCCGGGTGTAGACGCCCGGCTTGCCCGGCTCGCCGCACCCGACGCCCCAGGACACGATCCCGATCACCGTCGTGCCGGCCAGCAGGGGGCCGCCGGAGTCGCCGGTGCAGGCATCCACCCCGCCCTCGGGAAGGCCGGCGCAGACCATGGTCGTGGGGTCGTAGTTGCGGAACGCCTGCCCGCAGTCCTGGTCGCTGACGATCGGCAGGGTGGCCCCACGCAACGTGTTCGACCGCGGCCCGCCGTCCGCGGTGCGGCCCCAGCCGATCACGGTCGCCTCGGCGCCTGCCGTGTACAGCCCCGCGTCGGCGCCGGTCGCCGGGCGCGCGGTGGGGTACCAGAGCATCCGGGACAGGGTCAACGTGGCGATGTCGTTCCCGGAGCCGGGCGTGCGGTACTCCGGGTGTACCCAGATCGACTCCACCCCGGAGGTCCGGCCCGACTCGGTGCGCTTGTCCTGCCTGCCGCCGACCACGACCAGGTCGGCGCGGGGCACCGCCTGGGCACAGTGCGCGGCGGTGAGCACCGTGTCCTGCTCGACCAGCACGCCGCCGCAGAACTGGCCACCGCGCCGGTCGGTGAGGAAAACGGCGTAGGGGTAGTCCCGGATGGACACCTCGTCACCGCCGACGATGGTGGGCTGGGTGGCCCCTGCCGCCGGCACGAACAGGGTGGCCGCGAGCAGCGCGATCACTGCCACGGCGGCCCGCCGGTATCTGGTCGCCATCATGCCCCTCCAGGTCTGGCTCGTCGGCGTTCTCACCCTAATCAGGCCAAGCACCGAACCGGTGTCACTGGATCGGGTGATGTGCACGAGCGATGACCGACTCTGCGAAGCTGGTGGCGTGCGAGTACGGGCCGCGATAGCGCTGCTGGCCGTCGCGACGACGGTAGCGGCGGGGTGCACCGACACCCCACCCCACGCGACCGGACCGTCCGCGAGCCCGACCGTGACGACCACCACACCGACCGCCACCCCGGCGGGCGCGGACTCGCCGGCGACCCCGGCCCCGAGCAGCACGCCGAGCTGGCGGGTGGGCGCGCGTGCGCTGCCACTGCGCCCGGACGGGTACGGCGAGATGCTGCCGACCCCGCCCGAGCTGGTGGAGCGCAGCCTGCCGACCGAGGACCTGCTCCCACCGCCGCGGGACGGCCGCTACGCCGCGACCGTCGACCCGGTTCCCGCGGAGGTGTTGCGGCGCAGTACCTGGCAGCCGGACTGCCCGGTCGCGGCCGGTGACCTGCGTTACCTGACGATGTCCTTCTGGGGTTTCGACGGGCGGGCGCACACCGGGGAGATGCTGGTCAACGCCTCGGCGGCGGAGGCGGTGACCGGGATCTTCGGGAGGTTGTTCGCCGCCCGGTTCCCACTGGAGGAGATGCGGGTGACCAGGGCCGACGAGCTGGACGCGGCGCCGACCGGTGACGGGAACAACACCACGGCCTTCGTCTGCCGCCCGATCCGCGGGAAGTCGAACTGGTCGGCCCACGCCCACGGGCTGGCCATCGATGTGAACCCGTTCTGCAACCCCTACCGCTCCGGGGACGTGGTGCTGCCGGAACTGGCCTCGGCCTACCTGGACCGGTCCCGGGTCCGGCCGGGAATGCTGCTGGCCGGAGGGCCCGCGGTGTCGGCCTTCCGTTCCGCGGGCTGGACCTGGGGCGGCACCTGGAGCGACCCGGTGGACACCATGCACTTCTCGGCGACGGGGCAGTGAGCGTGGGCGCCGGGTTGCTGGTGGCCGGGACCACCTCCGATGCGGGCAAGTCGACCGTGACCGCGGGCCTGTGCCGGTGGCTGGCCCGGCGGGGCGTGCGGGTCGCGCCGTTCAAGTCGCAGAACATGTCGAACAACTCGATGGTGTGCGCGGACGGCGCGGAGATCGGGCGGGCGCAGTGGCTGCAGGCGGTGGCCGCGGGAGTCGAACCGGAGTCGGCGATGAACCCGGTGCTGCTGAAACCGGGTGGCGACCGGCGCAGCCACGTGGTGCTGCGCGGCCGGCCGTGGGGCGAACTGGGCGCGGGTGAGTGGGCGAACGGCAGGCGCGCGCTGGCCGAGTCGGCCTACCAGGCCCTGGCGGAGCTGCGCGAGCGGTTCGACGTGGTGCTGTGCGAGGGCGCGGGCAGCCCGGCCGAGATCAACCTGCGGTCCGGGGACTACGTGAACATGGGCCTCGCGCGGCAGGCAGGGCTGCCGGTGCTGCTGGTCGGTGACATCGACCGCGGCGGGATGCTGGCCGCGATGGCCGGCACGCTGGCGCTGCTGGACCGCGCCGATCAACGACTGCTCGCCGGATTCGTGGTGAACAAGTTCCGCGGCGACCCGGAGTTGCTGCGGCCCGGACTGTCCACGCTGGAGGAACTGACCGGGCGGCCGGTACTCGGGGTGCTGCCCTGGCTGCCCGATGCCTGGCTGGACTCCGAGGACTCGCTGGCGCTCGGCGGCTGGTCCGAGGACGCGGCGGGGACCCTGCGGGTGGCCGCCGCCCGGCTGCCGAGGGTGTCCAACGCCACCGACCTCGACCCGCTCGCCGCCGAGCCGGGGGTGTCGGTGACGGTGACCGCGGACCCCGACGTGATCGCCGCGGCCGACCTCGCGGTCCTGCCCGGTACCCGGTCCACCGTGACCGACCTGGCCTGGCTGCGCGAGCAGGGGATCGACCGGGCCATCCGCGCCCGGGCCGCCGAAGGCAGGCCCGTGCTCGGGATCTGCGGCGGCTACCAGATGCTCGCGGAGACCATCGACGACGAGGTCGAGTCGGGGGCGGGCGCGGTGCCCGGGCTCGGGCTGCTGCCCACCGCGGTGCGGTTCACCCGCGAGAAGGTGCTCGGCAGGCCGTCCGGACGCTGGCGGGGGCACGAGGTGACCGGCTACGAGATCCACCACGGCCGGGTACGCCTCGCCGGGGAGGCCGAACCCTTCCTGGACGGGTACCGCAGCGGAGCGGTGTGGGCGACGATGTGGCACGGCGCGTTCGAGCACGACGGCTTCCGGCGGGCCTGGCTGGCGGAGGTCGCCACGCAGGCCGGGGTGCGCTGGGAACCGGGCGACGCGCCGGGGTTCGCCGCGCTGCGGGAGTCCATGGTGGACCGGTTGGCGGACGCGATCGAGGACCACCTCGACGGTGCCGCGCTGCTGGAGTTGATCGAGCGCGGCGCCGGGCCGGACCTGCCGTGGGTGCGGCTGAGTACCGGGAACAACGGGGATTCGTCCGGGGTTTCCGGGTAGGAACATTCGAGCTGACGAGGTAAGGAAGGCACCGTGCCGCACTACGACCTGGTGATCGTCGGTACCGGATCGGGGAACTCGATCCTCGACCCACGTTTCGCGGACTGGAAGGTCGCGATCGTCGAGAAGGGCGTGTTCGGCGGCACCTGCCTGAACGTCGGCTGCATCCCGACGAAGATGTTCGTGCACACCGCGGATATGGCCGCGGCGCCAGCCGCGAGCGCCCGGCTCGGGGTGGACGCCGAACTGCGGGGCGTGCGGTGGCGCGAGGTGCGGGACCGGATCTTCGGCCGGATCGACCCGATCGCCGAGGGCGGCCGGGAGTACCGCATGCGGCACGCGGACAACGCGAACGTCACGGTGTACCAGGGCGAGGGTCGGTTCACCGGGCGCAAGGAGATGTCCGTGTCCCTCGCCGAGGGCACGGAGACGGTGACCGCGGACCGGTTCGTGCTCGCCGCGGGCGGGCGGCCGACCCTGCCGGCCGTGCCCGGCCTCGCCGAGGTCGGCTACCACACCTCGGACACGGTGATGCGCATCGAGGAACTGCCCGCCAGCGCGATCGTCCTCGGCAGCGGGTTCGTCGCCGCGGAGCTCGCGCACGTGTTCGCCTCCTTCGGCGTCGAGGTCACGATGATCGCTCGGTCCGGCGCGCTGTTGCGGGCCGAGGACGAGGACGTCAGCTCGCGGTTCACCGAGCTGGCCGCGAACCGGTTCGACGTGCGGCTGAACCGCGACACCCTGGCGGCCCGGCGCACGGAAGGCGGGGTCGCACTGGACCTGAACGGGCCGACCGGGCAGGAGACCGTCGAGGGTGACCTGCTGCTGGTGGCCACCGGCCGCCGACCGAACTCCGACCTGCTCGATGTCGCCGCCACCGGGGTGTCCACCGCGGCCACCGGCCACGTGCTGGTGGACGAGTACCAGACCACGGCGGTCGAGGGCATCTACGCCCTCGGCGATCTCTCGTCCCCGCACGAGCTCAAGCACGTCGCCAACCACGAGGCCCGCGTGGTGCAGCACAACCTGCTGCACCCGGACGAACGGGTCGCCGCGGACCATCGGTTCGTCCCGCACGCGGTGTTCAGCTCCCCGCAGATCGCCTCGGTCGGGCTGACCGAGCGGCAGGCGATCGCCCGCGGCGTCCGGTACGTGACCGCGACCCAGGACTACGCGGGTATCGCCTACGGCTGGGCGATGGAGGACACGAGCGGGTTCGCGAAGCTGCTGGCCGATCCGGTCACCGGGCAGCTGGTCGGGGCACACATCATCGGGCCGCAGGCGTCCACCCTGATCCAGCCGGTGATCCAGGCGATGAGCTTCGGCCTGGACGCCCGCGACATGGCCCGCGGGCAGTACTGGATCCACCCCGCCATGCCCGAGCTCCTCGAGAACGCCCTGCTCAACCTCCCCCTCGACCCACCCACCGAAATGCCCTGAACGGCACTATCGGGACGTACAACGACGCGAACGGCACTTTTGAGACGTCCAACGTCTCGTACGCCACGTTCAGGGCTTTACACGTAGCGGGGGCGGCCGGCCAGCCAGCCGGCGACCAGCTGAACGGACAGGGTGCCGAGCAGCATGGCGAACGGGGCCGTCCAGCCACCGGTGACGTCGTGCAGGAGGCCGAAGGCGAACGGCCCGGCCGCGCCGAGCAGGTAGCCGAAGCCCTGCGCCATCCCGGAAAGCTGGGCGGTCTCGGCACCGGTGCGAGCACGCAACGCGATCGTGGTCAGCGCGAGCGAGAACACGCTCATCCCGATCCCGAGCAGCACCGTCCACAGCAGTGGCGCCGCCCCCGGCGCCACCAGCAGCCCGATCAACCCGGCCAGGCCGAACACGCCGAGGCCCACGATCCAACCGCTCTGGCTGGCCTGCCGCGCGGCCAGCGGCGGGATGGTCACGCTGATCGGCACCGCGATCAGCGACACCAGGCCGAGCAGCAGCCCGGCCTCGCCGTGGCTGACGCCGGAGTCCATCAGCACCTCGGGCAGCCAGCCGAGTACCACGTAGGCGAGGCAGGACTGCAGGCCGAAGAACAAGGTCACGGTCCAGGCGAGCGGGCTGCGCAGCAGCGACCTGCGCGGCTCTCCGTCCCCGCCGAGCCTGCCGGTCCCGCCCACCCGGCCACCGCGGACGGCCAACGCCCACACGCCGAGCGCGACCAGGGCCAGCACCGCCCAGCTTCCCAGCGCCTGCCGCCACCCGCCGAGCAGCCCCTCCAGCGGCGGGGTGGCCGCCGACCCGAGCGCACCACCCGCCTGTAGTGCGGCGGTGTAGATACCGGTCATCAGGCCGATCCGGGCCGGGAAGGAGTCCTTGACCACCACCGGGAGCAGCACGTTGGCCAGCGCGATCCCCGCGGTGGCCACCAGGGTGCCGCCGAGCACCACGAGCTGCCCGTCGATCACCCGCAACACCAGGCCGACGGCGAGCACGCCGAGGGCGAGCCCGATCGACCGCGCCATCCCGACCCGGCGAGCCAGCCACGGCGCCGCCAGCCCGGCCCCGGCGAAACAGAGCCCGGGCAGGGTGGTCAGCACCCCCGCCCAGGTGGCCGAGGCACCCAGTGCCGCGCGACTCTCGCCGAGCAACTGCCCGACGCTGGTGATCGTGGGCCGCAGGTTGAGCGCGACCAGCACGACCGCGACCGCGAGCAACGCCCCGCCGCCCACCGTGACGGCACGGTGGGCCGGCATCGGCTCGATGGCACCGTCCAGCTCGGCCGCGAGCCCGGAGGTGGCATGGTCGCTCGTAACGCCGGAGATGCGAGACTCAACCGCCATACCAGCTACTATGGCAGACGTAGGATGATTGGATGAAGGGATGATCTCGGTGGGGAGGGTGACACTGTGCCATTGGCCACGACGCGGCGCTCCGGCCTTGTCGACCAGGTGATCGGCCAGCTACGCGCGGCAGTCGCGAACGGCGAGTGGCCGGTGGGGCAGCGGATCCCGCCGGAGGCGGAGCTGGTGACCACCCTCGGTGTCGGGCGCAACACGGTCCGCGAGGCGGTTCGGGCACTCTCGCACAGCGGGCTGCTCGAGGTCCGCCAGGGCGACGGCACCTACGTCCGCGCCACCAGCGAGGTCTCCGGCGCGGTACGCAGGCTGTGCGGCTCCGAGCTGCGCGAGGTGCTGCAGGTCCGCAGGACACTCGAGGTGGAGGGAGCCCGGCTGGCCGCGTCCGCGCGCACCGGGGAGGAGCTGCGCACTCTCACCGATCTGCTGGACCGGCGGGACCAGGCACAGCGGGCGCGCAGGGTGGAGGACTTCGTGCGCGCCGACGCCGAGTTCCATCTCGCCGTGGTGCGGGCGGGACACAACACCCTGCTGACCGAGCTCTACCGCGGGCTCACCGAGGTGGTCACCGCCAGCGTCGCCACCACCGCGCAGACCGACCAGCAGCGCGCGGACATCCAGCACCGCGGCCTACTGGAGGCGATCGCCGAGGGCGATCCGGAGCGGGCGGCCACCGAGGCGGGCGGCTTCCTGGACGAGCTGCTGGCGCAGCAGGACCTCACGGAAGGGTGAGGATCTCCGCCCCGGTCGCGGTGACCAGCAGGGTGTGCTCGAACTGGGCGGTCCACTTCTTGTCCTTGGTGGTGACCGTCCAGTCGTCGTCCCAGACGTCGTAGTCGATGGTGCCGAGGGTGATCATCGGCTCGATGGTGAAGGTCATGCCCTGCTCGATCACCGTGGTGACCGACGGCTCCTCGTAATGCAGCACGGTCGGCGCGGTGTGGAAGGCGGGACCGACACCGTGCCCGGTGAAGTCACGCACCACGCCGTAGTCGAAGCGCTTGGCGTAGGACTCGATCACCCGGCCGATCACGTTCAGCCTGCGGCCAGGCCGGACGGCCTTGATCGCGCGCGCGGTGGCCTCCCGGGTGCGCTCGACGAGCAGCCGCGCCTCCTCGGAGACCTCCCCCGCCAGGAAGGTGGCGTTGGTGTCGCCGTGCACACCGCCGATGTAGGCGGTGACGTCGATATTGCAGATGTCGCCGTCCTCGATCACCGTCGAGTCCGGGATCCCGTGGCAGATCACCTCGTTCATCGAGGTGCAGCAGGACTTCGGGAAGTGGCGGTAGCCCAGCGTCGAGGGGTAGGCGCCGTGGTCCAGCAGGAACTCGTGCACCACCCGGTCGACGTCGTCGGTGGTGTTGCCCGGTTTGACGGCCTTGCCGCCCTCCTCGAGCGCCTGTGCCGCGATCCGGCCCGCCACCCGCATCGCCTCGATCACCTCGGGGGTACGCACCCCGTTGCCGGTGTCCCGCTTGGGCGCGGGCCGGTCCACGTACTCGGGGCGGGCGATACTGGCTGGCACGGGACGGCGCGGCGACTGCACGCCGGGCCGCAACGGGGAACGCACGGGCATGCTCCCCAGCTTACGAGCTAAAAGAGCACCGTCGCGTACCGGCCTACCTGGTTGAACCCGATCTTGCGGTAGGCGGCCAGCGCCGGGCCGTTGTAGGAGTTGACGTACAGGCTCGCGGTACGCCCCATGCCCCGGACCAACCGGCTCACCACCGCGGCGGTACCGAGGGTGCCGAGGCCGTGCCCGCGCCGGTCCGGATGTACCCACACCCCCTGGATCTGGCCCACGGTGGCGGACAGCGCGCCGATCTCGGCCTTGAACACGACCTCCCCGCTCTCGAACCGGGCGAAGGCGCGCCCGCCCGCGATCAGCTCGGCGACCCGAGCCCGGTAGCTCGCGCCTCCGTCACCCGCCCGCGGGTCCACCCCGACCTCCTCGATGAACATGGCGATGGCGGCGGGGAGGTACCGGTCCAGCTCGTCCGCGCGGACCGGCCGCACCAGCGGGTCACCCTGGCGCGAGGGCGAGCCGTCCAGCGCGAGCAGTGGCTGGTCCTGTCGCACCTCGCGGGCCGGCCCCCACTCGTCGGCGAGCTCCTCCCACAGCCCGAGCACCTGGTCGGCCGGGCCGACCAGTGAGGAGCAGGTCCGCTGCCGGCGCAGGGCCCGGTCGGCGAAGGAACGCAAGGCGGGCGTGTTACCGCGTAACGGGATCAAGTTCGGTCCGGAGAAGCAGAGGCTCTGGATGCGGCCGGACCTGCTGGGACGGCTGTCGGCTGCCCACACCTCACCGCCGAGGCGCCAGGGGTCGAGCCCGGCCGCCTCGACACGCGCGGACACCATGCAGCTGCCGACGGGATCAACGGCAAGCGCGGCACGGACCGCCGGATAGTCCCGATCATCGAGCAGCCGCGCACCTGCAAGCCGCAACACAGGGTCCAGCGTGCCAGATAAGTCGCGTAACGGAAAACACAGTCCCTGGACACGCTGGGTTCTCCGGTGTCAGGCGCCCCGGTACGTGTCGAACGTCCAGATGTTGCCCTCCGGATCGGCGACGGCGGCGAGGCGGGAGCCGTGCCCGCTGTCGCCGGGCGGCTGCGGCACCTGCGCGCCCGCCGCCACGGCCCGCTCGTGCACCGCGTCCGGGTCACCGGTGACCACGCACAGGTACTGCTCGCCCGGGGCGGGACCGTTCTCGCATTCGGCGGCCGAGCTGTACATCACACCGCCGCCCTCCGGCCACCTCAGCTCGCCGTGCACGATCGACACGCCGTCGTCGCCACGGACGGTCAGGGTCTCGGTGAAGCCGAACACCTCGGTGAGGAAGCGCCGCGCGGCTTCGGCGTCGGTGAAACGAAGGCAGGGCCAGATTCCCGGATTGTTCATACCGTCGAGTCTGCGGCGGCGGTACCCGCGGTTTCTTGGTCGAATGAGAGCTCCGGCAGCTCCTCGGCGATCCAGGCGCCCGGGGAACACCCTGCCAGCGCGCGCCACTCGTTGGTCAGGTGCGCCTGGTCGTAGAAGCCGGAGGTGACCGCCAGCTCGGCGAGGTCGAGCCTGCCGTGCCGGCGCAGCAGCTCACCGGCCCGCTCGAAACGCAGCACCCTGGCCGCCTGCTTCGGGGGCAGGCCGAGTTCGCGGCGGAACCGCTCCCCGAAGTGCCTGCGACTCCAGCCGACCTCGGCGGCCAGCGCGTCGACCCTGAGCAGGCCGCGCGCGGCGCACAGCCGCCGCCATGCCCAGTCGATCTCGGGTGCCGGTGCGGCGACACCGGCCGACTCGGCGCGCAGCACCTCGTCCAGGATGGCGAACCGCCGCCGCCAGCCGGGGGCGTCGGCCAGGCGTTCCGGCAGCGTGGCGAGCCGGCCGGGACCGAGGTCCGCCAGGTCCACCACGTACCCGCTCAGCTCCGCCGCGGGCAGCCCGAGCAGCGCGCGGGTACCCAGCGGGTTCAGCTCGAGCTGGATGCCGCACTGGTCGCGATCCTGCGCGATCAGCACCGGTGCCGTGTGCAGCCCGCCCGCCAGTGCCCGCGCACTGGTAGGCGCCTGGTCCGGACGTGGCATGGCGATCATCCGGACCGGCCCGGCCAGGCTGATGTTCAGGGTGACGTGCCGGGAGGGCAGGCCACGGTGCACCGGCAGCCGGACGTCCTGCTGCCGATAGCCGATGTACCGGGTGACCAGCCACCGCAGCGACGGGTGCGGCGGACGCACGGCGAACTCGGATCCGGCCATACGATCAGGAAACCACGACCTCCGGGGAGCCGCCCGCGCCCTCGCCGGTCTCCTCGGCGATACGCAGCGCCTCCTCGATCAGCGTCTCCACGATCTGATGTTCGGGCACCGTCTTGATCACCTCGCCCTTGACGAAGATCTGGCCCTTGCCGTTGCCCGAGGCCACCCCGAGGTCGGCCTCGCGCGCCTCACCCGGCCCGTTCACCACGCAGCCCATCACGGCGACCCGCAGCGGAACCTCCATCCCCTCCAGGCCCGCGGTGACCTCGTCGGCCAGCTTGTAGACGTCGACCTGCGCGCGCCCGCAGGACGGGCAGGACACGATCTCCAGTTTGCGTGGGCGCAGGTTCAGCGACTGCAGGATCTGCGCGCCGACCTTGACCTCCTCCACCGGGGGCGCGGACAGCGACACCCGGATGGTGTCCCCGATTCCCTGGCTCAGCAGCGCACCGAAGGCGACCGCGGACTTGATCGTGCCCTGGAAGGCGGGGCCGGCCTCGGTCACGCCGAGGTGCAGGGGGTAGTCGCACTGCTCGGCAAGGATCTCGTAGGCCCGCACCATGACCACCGGGTCGTTGTGCTTGACCGAGATCTTCAGGTCGTGGAAGTCGTGTTCGGCGAACAGGCTCGCCTCCCACAGCGCCGACTCGGCCAACGCCTCCGGGGTGGCCTTGCCGTGCTTCTCCATCAGCCGCTTGTCGAGTGAACCGGCGTTCACCCCGATCCGGATCGGGGTGCCGTGGTCCTTGGCGGCCTGCGCGATCTCGGCGACCTGGTCGTCGAACTTGCGGATGTTGCCGGGGTTCACCCGCACGGCGGCGCACCCGGCCTCGATGGCAGCGAACACGTACTTGGGCTGGAAGTGGATGTCGGCGACCACCGGGATCTGCGACTTCCTGGCGATCGCCGGCAGCGCCTCCGCGTCGTCGGCGCTGGGACAGGCCACCCGGACGATGTCACAGCCCGCGGCGGTCAGCTCGGCGATCTGCTGCAGGGTGGCGTTGACGTCGGCGGTCTCGGTGGTGGTCATCGACTGCACCGAGACCGGGTGGTCGCTGCCGACCCCGACGGGGCCGACCATCAGCTGGCGTGTCTTGCGGCGCTCGGCGAGCACCGGAGGGGGCATGGCTGGCAAGCCGAGTGCGACGGTCATCGAGTCCTCTGCAACCGATATGCGAATGCGTCAACCCAAACGATACCGTCGTCACGCCTGGTGAGTGCGCGCGACGGCTCCCGGCCCCTCGCCGGACCCCCTGGCACTGACCTGCGAAAACGCTACTGGGTAATGCGGATCGGGTTGACGATGTCGGCCGTCACGGTGAGCAGGACCACGGCCCCGCCGATGAACACCAGCACCATGGTCACCGCGGACAGCTTCGTGTAGTCCACCGGCCCGCCCGCGGCCTTGCCGCGCAGCTTGCGCAACCAGTCGCGGACCTTCTCGTACCAGGTCACCGCGATATGCCCGCCATCGAGCGGGAGCAACGGCAGCAGGTTGAACACGCCGATGAAGAAGTTCAGGCTGGCCAGCAGCAGCAGGAACAGGGTCCACAGGCCCTGCTCGACGGCCTCACCGCCGATCCGGCTGGCGCCGACCACGCTCATCGGGGTGTTCGGGTCCCGTTCCTCGCCGAAGATGGACTCGACCACGGCGGGGATACGCTCGGGGAACTCCAGCAAGCGCTGCCAGGTCTGTACGAACATCTCCCCGGTGAAGCTGGCGGCGCCGCCGATCGCGGCGATCGGGCCGTAGTCGAACATCCGCGGGAAGGTGACCCCGATCGAGCCGGTCTCCACGATCTGCGGCGACCCGGAGGGGTTCTGCGGGTCGACCATCGGCCGTTCCACCTTGGCCACGTCCACCCGCAGCTGGACGATCTCGCCGTCCCTGCGCACCTCCACCGGGGTCGGGCCGGAGCGGGGCTGGATCTCGTCCACCACGTCGCTGTAGGTCGGAGTGGGCGTGCCCGCGACGGCGACGATCACGTCGCCCGGCTGGATGCCCGCGTTCAGCGCCGGAGCGGGCGCGCCGGGTGTGCAGGTCGGGTTGCGGTACTGCTCGTCGGTGCGGGCGTCCTGGACACAGTTGGACACCGAGGCGATCTCCGGGGTGCCCATCAGGTTCGGCAGGCCCATGGTGGCGGCCATCAGGTACAGCACGATGAAGCCGAGGATGAAGTGGGTGATCGAGCCCGCGGCGAGCACGATCGTGCGCTTCCAGACCTTGAACCGCCACATCGCCTTCGGCGCCTCGGCGGGGGTGACCTCGTCCAGCGCGGTCATGCCCGCGATATCGCAGAACCCACCGAGCGGGATCCACTTCAGGCCGTACTCGGTCTCCCCACGGCGGAAGGAGAACACGGTGGGCCCGAAGCCGACGAAGTAGCGCCGGACCTTCATCCCGAACGCCTTCGCGGTGACCATGTGCCCAGCCTCGTGCAGCGCGACGGACACGCAGATGCCCAGCGCGAACAGCGCGACTCCAAGAATGTAGGCGAGCACGCCCTACTTCCCCTCGGTGTTGATCGAAACGGCGCGGGCGCGGGCCCACTGTTCCGCGGCCAGTACGTCTTCGACGTCACGCGGCTCGCGACGCCACTCGTCGGCGGCTTCCACCACCTTCGTCACAGTGTCCATGATGGAGGTGAAACCCCTGTTCTGCTCCAGGAACGCAC
The DNA here is from genome assembly GCF_006715045.1 of Amycolatopsis cihanbeyliensis. GTDB lineage: Bacteria > Actinomycetota > Actinomycetes > Mycobacteriales > Pseudonocardiaceae > Amycolatopsis > Amycolatopsis cihanbeyliensis. The sequence continues at coordinate 2,265,302 of NZ_VFML01000001.1, forward strand.
CGACCAGCTCCTCGTTGGCCGCGTTGAACACGGCCGGAAGGCAACCGCCAACGGTACCGGCATGGCGGGCCAGCTCCACCGCGGGGAACACCTGCTCGTCCAGCGGCTCGAACGTCCAGGTCGCCGGGGAGTCCCAGGTACAGGCCGGTGCCGCGCCGGGAACCCGGTCCGGCCAGCGCAGCGCCAGCGCGATCGGCAGTCGCATGTCCGGTGGGCTGGCCTGGGCCAGCGTGGAACCGTCGGTGAAGGTCACCATGGAGTGCACGATCGACTGCGGGTGCACCACCACGTCGATCCGGTCGCACGGAATGTCGAACAGCAGGCTCGCCTCGATCAGCTCCAGCCCCTTGTTGGCCAGGGTTGCCGAGTTGATGGTGACCAGCGGGCCCATCGACCAGGTGGGGTGTGCCAGCGCCTCGGCGACCGTGACCTGCGCCATCTGCTCCCTGCCCCGCCCGCGGAAGGGTCCGCCGGACGCGGTGAGCACCAGCCGGTCCACCTCCTCGGCGCGGCCACCACGCAGGGCCTGCGCCAGCGCGGAATGCTCGGAGTCCACCGGGACGAGTTGGCCGGGGCCCGCGGCGGCCAGCACCAGCGGCCCGCCCGCGATCAGTGACTCCTTGTTGGCCAGCGCCAGCATGGCGCCGGACTCCAGCGCGCGCAGGGTGGGCGCAAGGCCGCGCGAGCCGGGCATGCCGTTGAGCACCACGTCCGCGCCCACCGCGTCGATCAGCTCGATGACCGCGTCGGCACCGGCGAAGATGCGCGGCAGGCGGAACTCGCCCCGGGCGTAGCCGCGGCGCTGGGCCTCGGCGTACAGCGCGAGTTGCAGGTCCTCCAGCACGGTGGGTTTGGTGACCGCCACGGCGTCGACCGAATGCGCCAACGCCTGCTCGGCGAGCAGGCCGGGGTCGGAGCCGCCCGCGGCCAGCCCGGCGATCCGGAACAGGTCGGGGTTGCGCGCGGCGACGTCCAGCGCCTGGGTGCCGATCGAGCCGGTGGAGCCCAGCAGCAACACGCTTCTTTTGCCATCCATCACGGCTATTGTCGCGGAGACCACGGCCAGGGTGTCGCGGTGGCACCCCTGCGGTGTGAAATCATCGGCTGGTCAGGTGCCCTGAATGGCCGTGAGGAGTGATCGTGGCAGGTAAGGCGGTCGAGCGACGCTACGCCGTTGACCCGCAGGAGGAGCCCTCCGTGGACTGGGGCTGGCACGGCAGGTTCCCCAAGATCACCAGGGCCTTCGGCTGGTTCATCGCCTTCGGGCTGTTCGTCATGCTGATCGGTAACCACGAGAACAACACCGAGAACGTCTGGCTGATCGGCCTGGGTCTGGGCGTGATCGGCCTGCTGCTGCTCGACCTGCGCAAGCAGCGCACCGCCTGGCGCAGGTAAGGGGGTGTCTCCGCGCCGCGGAGACACCGCCCGAACGGGCGCTCAGCGCATCTTTCTCGGGATCAGCGCATCTTCTCGGGAATCGTGTCCACGGTGTGCAGCACCTGTACCGCGAGCTCACGGCATTTCTCGTCCGAGTATGTCGTGTGCTCTTTCAGCACGTCCTGCACGAGCTTGATCCGCTGGTCGTAGCGGGAGACGAAAACGGGACTCGAGGTCATGGGGCTCCTTGTCGGTCGAACTGTCGGTCGAACTGTCGGGTCGAAAATCGGTCCGGCACACCGGACACGGATGGCCGGTGGTGGCCGGTTGGCTTCAGCGCTCGGGACGGGTCGATGGACTCCGGCCCCCGACCAGGGCATCGGTACTCGTCTGACCGGCGACGACCGCTCCGGCCACGTCCCGTAACTTCAGATTGTGTCCCCGGGCGTAGCCACGGAGCGCGGCAAAGGCGCCCTCCATGTCCACCCCCAGGCGTTCGGCGAGCAGACCCTTGGCCTGCTCGATGAGCACCCGGCTGTTCAACGCCGCCTGCAGCTGCTCGGTCAGCACCTCCTGATGCCGAATCGACCGTTCCTGCAACAGGCCGATGGTGGCCACGTCGACCAGCGCCTGCGCGGTCCGCAGGCTGCTGCCCGCCAGCTCACCCGGTCGCGCCCGGAAGAGGTTGAGCGCGCCGATGACCTCGTTGCGCAACCGCATCGGAAAGGCGTCAACCGCGGTGAACCCCGCGGTGGTCGCCGCGGTGGCGAACCGCGGCCAGCGACCGCTCGCGCGGGTCAGTCCGGGATCGCCGACCCTGCTCCCGGTCGCGAACGCATCCAGGCAGGGACCGTCGTCGTTCTGTAGCTGGAACAACTCCAGCAGCCGGGCCTGCTCGTTCGAGGTCGCGATCAGTTGCAGCTTGCCGTGCTGGTCGGCCAGCAACAGGCCGGCGGCGTCGACGCTGAGCAGCTCCACGCACCGGTCCACCAGCAGATGCAGGAAGTCGATTACATCGAAGTCGTCGACCATGGTGTCCGCCAGTTCGACGAACGTTTCGATGAGACGGTCATCAGCCATCCCCGTCACCTCCATGCTGTTCCCAGAATAACGCTCCCATCCCGAGCCACGTCCTGCGTGCTCCGGGCGTCATCGTTCGAACCGGAACCGGCGGGTGACCACATCGGCGGCCAGATCGGCCAGCAGCCGCCGGTCGGCGAACGCGCGCGCCCGCAGGACAGCGAACGCGTCCCCCATTCCGACCTCCAGCTGGGCCGCGATCATCCCGGTCGCCTGGTGTAGTTGCGCATTGTGCAGCGGCAGGTCGTTGGTGGTCGCCGGCTCGCCGTTCTCGGACAGCAACCCCGCCCGCTCGTCGAGCAGGAGCCGCATGGCCAGCTCCGTGAACGCCAGGGAGTCCGCCAGCGCCACCGGTCCGAGCTCCCCTGCCACCACCCGATGCAGCGCGAGCACCCCCACCCCGATCGAGCCGACACACATCGGTAACGCGAACAGGGCGCCGGCCCCTGCCTCGACCGCCAGCGGCGCGAACAGCGGCCAACGAGCCCGGCCTGCCGGGCGGTGCAGATCGGCGATCAGGACCGGGCGGCCGTCGCGGGAGGCGTCCAGGCACGGCCCCTCGCCGAGGGTGACCTCCAACTCCGCCAGCCGGTCCGCGAGCACACCGGTGGACTCCGCGGTCTCCGGCCATCCCGCGGGGTTGTGCATCGTCACCACGGCACCGCTCACCCCGAGCCGCGTGACGGCCGTCTCGCAGATCAACCGCATCGACACCCGTGTCCGCAGGCCGGCGGCCCGCTCGCTCACCCAGGCCGAGACCTGTGGGAGCCGGTCGCCGCCGAAGCCAGCCATCGCACTCGCCCTGCCTCTCCGGTCGTGTGCCCGTCGGCGTTCCTCCACCCTGCCGGAGTCCGCTTCTCGTCGCGCTCCGGCGCGCGACGGAGCACCGACAGGGTGCCTGAGCACCGGTGCGGTCATCGGGTACCACGACGGCCTCCGGAGCGCGGGGCCGCGGAGACTCGCTGCTTGCCGCCACCACCCCGGCGTGGCCGGGCCGACCGTGGCTGTTTCGCGGGCGGCGGAGTGAAGCTGCGTTCGCCGGGTGCGAGCTCGGTCAGCAGGGGATGTCCGGCGTCGAGTTTCGTCGTCGTCGCCGTGATGCCGGCCTTCCGGGTCAGCTCGCGTACGTCGGCGGACTGCTCGTCGGTCATCAGCGTGACCACGGTGCCCCGGGCGCCCGCTCTGGCCGTCCGGCCCGACCGGTGCAGGTATGCCTTGTGCTCGACCGGAGGGTCGGCGTGCACGACCAGCGTCACGTCGTCGACATGGACCCCCCGTGCGGCGATGTCGGTAGCGACCAGCACCGTCGCGGTCCCTGCCGCGAACGCGCCGAGGTTGCGGGTACGTGCGGTCTGGCCGAGGTTCCCGTGCAGCTCGACGGCGGGGACACCGGAGGCGACGAGTTGACGCGTCAGCGCCTTCGCCCGGTGCTTGGTCCTGGTGAACACCAGGGTGCGCTCCGGCGCCGAGGCGAGCTCGACCAGCACCGGGTACCGCTGGTCCGGCCGCACGTGCAGCACGTGGTGCCGCATCGCCGTGACCGGGGACCGAGCGGAGTCGACGCTGTGCGTGACCGGGTCGGTCAGGAACCGGCGCACCAGCACGTCCACCCCGGCATCCAGGGTCGCCGAGAACAGCAGCCGCTGACCTCCCCTGCGGGTGCGCTCGAGCAACCGCCGGACGGCCGGGAGGAAGCCGAGATCGGCCATGTGGTCGGCCTCGTCCAGCACGGTGACCTCGACCGCGTCGAGGTGCACGTGACCGGATTCGAGGTGGTCGGCGAGCCGGCCGGGGCAGGCCACCAGTACATCGACGCCTGCCCGCAGGCCGGAGATCTGCGGGCCGGGGCTCACCCCGCCGAACACGGTCAGGGTGCGCAGCGAGAGCGCTTCGGCCAGCGGGGCCATCGCCGCTTCGATCTGGCTGGCGAGTTCGCGGGTCGGCGCGAGGATGAGCGCGCGCGGGCGCCGCGGCTGTCGCCTGTCGGTGCTCGCGGCCAGCCGGGCCAGTACCGGCAGGACGAACGCGTAGGTCTTGCCGGAGCCGGTGCGTCCACGGCCGAGTACGTCCCGGCCCGCCAGTGACGACGGTAACGTCGCCGCCTGGATCGGGAAGGGCGTTTCGATGCCCTGGCCCGCGAGCGCGGCGACGAGGGCTGGTGGCACCCCGAGTTCGGTGAACGAGGTGGGGGCGGAGGGCGAGGATGGGTGCTGGTGGCGGGTGGCCGCCATGAAGTCTCCGATGGGTAGCAGGGGGTGTCCTGCCCGGCGCGAATCCAGCCGCGGACCGCGGCACGTGAGGGCCGACCCGAGACACGGCCCGAGGCAGAACTGGACGGGCCGTGTCACCGACATTACCCGATCTACCCGTGAACCGGCGGGCTGATGCCTCGCGAGCCGTCGCGGGTGGCGCTCGGCGTCAGTTGGCTCCGAACGCGGGCGGGAGCAGGCCGTTCGGGGCCGCCTGGTCGAGGTCGGCGGGGCGGAGCCGGAAGACTTGCAGGGTGAGGCCGAAGTACTTGTTTGTTTCACCCACCCAGTGCATGCCGTTCCGGCGAACGGTGGCCGCGGCACGGGTGTTGCCGGGCCGTACCACGGCGAACAGTTCGTCGACGTCGTGGCGGAACGTCCAGCCTGCCAGCGCATGAGTGGCCTCGGTGGCGTATCCCTGGCCCCAGGCTTCGGGGTGTAGCTGCCAGCCGATCTCGAAATCCTCGTTTCCCGGTGGGAGGGGCAGCAGGATCGCGCCGCCGATGATCCGACCGTCCTCCCGTCGTTGCATGGCCCAGCGACCGGCCGGTAACGGCATCCGAGCGGTTTCCGCGATCCACTGCTGCAACAGCAGCCGCATGGCGGCGAGGTCGGGAACCTGGTCCATATCCGGGCTGAGCCAGCGCGCCACCGCGGCGTGCCCGAAGATGGTCAGCGCGGCCGGTGCGTCATCGACCCGCCAGCCGCGCAGGACCAGTCGCTCGGTGGTCAACGGTGGGCGCAGTGCCGGTGTGCCCGCACCGGTCGTGTTCGCGGCCTGGAGCCGATGTTGGGACAGCATGTCAGACTCGACCTCCGTCCATCTCCCAGCGCTGGGTCGCCGTCTCCACGGCCTCCGCCACGCCGACGCGGGGGGCGAGAAGCTCCTCGACACTCGTGACATCGCCCTGGCGTGCTGCCCTCGTCGAGGCCTGTCGGGCCAAGGCGGACGTCGCGTCGGGCGGTATCACGAGCAGGGTCAGGCGTTGCCTGTCCTTGCCGACTACCGTCACGGTGTCCGGGTGCTGCGAACGGAACCCGTCCAGCCGGACGGCGTGCCCTTCGACCGGCAGCCGACGCGCGGCCGGCTTCCAGGCCGCCAGGTTGTAGGTCAGCCGTTCGATCCGGCCCGGCCGGATCTCCAGCACCGCGAACAGTTGGGGCAGCTCGGCCGCGAGGTTGCGGGATCGGGGCCACCATGCGCCGTCGACGTGACCCGTGGTGGGCGCCTTCGGCTTCAGGCGCAATCGCAGTGCGGGCCGTAGTGGGCCGATGATTCTCGGGGGTGCGGTGGCCACCGGGGTGGCGACTGGTGTGTGCGGGCCCGACGTCATGTCGGCGCTCCTCGTCTCCGGCCGGAGTCCGGCCGGGCTTGCCTGCCAGGGACGACACGAACTCGAACGCCGCGTACGAGATGCCCCTGACACCCTTGAGTCTACGCTTCATGGCGCGATGAGGCGCAGCGCGAGTGAACCGGTGGCCAGCAGCAGGAACACGCCCGGGTACACCAGATGCGCGTACCACCGGGCGCGGGCGACGGTGAGCATCGCGCCCGCGAAGTACAGCACGAGCCCGGCCGCGGCCGCGATCCCGAGTGCCGGCACGGCGAAGCCCGCGAGCAGCCCGAGCGCGCCCGCGGCCTTCACCGCACCCAGCGGGTGGATCCAGGACTTCGGCAACCCGTACTTGCGCATGTTTCCGAGAATCCACTCGGTGCGGAGGAAATCGGCGACGGCCGCCGCGAGGGTGCCGGTGGCGGTCACGAGTACCACGACCAGGTAGAGGGTGAACACGGCTCAAGCCTGACCGCGAGCCGGTGAGGCGTCCAATACCAGCTTCTATAACCTCATGGCATGGATGTGGACACCCGGCTGGTCCGCTGCTTCCTCGCGATCGCCGAGGAAGGCAGCCTCACCCGGGCCGCCCAGCGCCTGTTCGTCTCCCAGCCTGCCCTGACCAAGCAGGTCAGACGCCTCGAGACCCGCCTCGGGGTACGCCTGTTCACCCGGTCCAGGGAAGGGATGTCGCTCACCGCGGCGGGACGGGCGCTGGCGGAGCGGGCACCCGCGTTGCTGGCCACCTGCGACCGGACACTGCGGGAAACCAAGAGCGCGGCGAGCCGGGCGGCCAGGGTGCTGCGGATCGGGTTCCTCGCCAGCGCCGCCAACGAGGCGACGCAGGACATCATCACCGCGTTCGGCAGGCTCCGGCCGGGATGGCGGGTGGAGATGCGGCAGGCGACCTGGTCGGATCCCTCCGCCGGGCTGGCCGACGGTGAGGTTGACGCCGCGCTGCTGCGGCTGCCCTTCCCCGGCCAGGACGCGCTGCGGGTGGAGGTGCTGCTCACCGAGCCACGGTGGGTAGCGCTGCCCGCGGGCCACCCGCTCGCGGCGCGGGCGGAGGTCCCGTTCCACGAGCTGAGGGACGAACCGTTCGTCGCCGCCCCTGCCGAGACGGGTGCCTGGCGGGACTACTGGCTGGCCACCGCGGAACGGGCAGGCCACCCTCCCCGGATCGGCGCGACCACCGACCAGCCCGACGACTGGCTGCAGGCCATCGCCAACGGCTACGGCGTCGCGCTGGCCCCGGAGTCCGCGGCACGGTTCTACTCCCGACCCGGCGTCAGCTACCGGCCGGTCACCGGGGTCAGTCCCAGCCAGGTCGGCATCGCCTGGGCGCCCGCCGACGCCAACCCGGTCGTCGAGGACTTCGTGCGCTGCTGCCGGGAGCAGGCGCAGTCACGCTGACACGCCCGGCACCACCCGGTTGCGCCCGGCGTGTTTCGCCTGGTAAAGCGCGCCGTCGGCGACGGCGATCAGCGCGTCGAGCGTGGAGCCGGTGGTGGGACGGGTGGCCGTTCCCACCGAGACGGAAAGCCCCGTGATGATCGTCGGCTGCGCATCGGTCCCCACCTCGACCGCGAGCTGGCTGACCGCATGCCGGATGCGTTCGGCGACGATGGCGACGTCGCCCGGCTCGATGTCCGGGAGCGCGACGACGAACTCCTCACCCCCGTACCGGCCGACCGCGTCGTTGTGGTCACGCACGCTGCGGGTGATCGTGGCGGCGGTCGCCTTCAGGACGGCGTCGCCCGCCGGATGGCCGTAGGTGTCGTTGACCTGTTTGAAGTAGTCGAGGTCGATCATCAGCAGGCCGAGCCCGGTGTGCGCGCGTTCGGTATGCGCCAGCGCGGCCTCGGCACGGGTGCGCCAGCCGGCGGGATTGAACACGCCGGTCTTCTCGTCCCGGGTCGCCGCGGCCTCGAGCTGGCTGACCAGCACGACGCGGTGCATCAGCAGCACCAGGGGCAGGGCGACCACGATCAGGCCGGGCAGGGTCGCCAGCACCACCCCGTTGAACACGCCGACGCACAGGGTGGCGAGGTCGAGGCCGTTGTCGGCCCAGCCACCGAAGAGCTCGCGCGGGGTACGCCCGATGGTGTTCCGCGCGGGCAGGATCACCACGGCGTTGACGACGAACTGCATCACCATCGCCCCGAGCACGGCGGCGACGCCCTGCCAGCCCACGGCGATGGCCGTCGGCATATCGTGTACGCCGGTGACCAGCAGGACTCCGGCGGCCGCGTAGCAGGACAGGATGACGCAGCAGGCGTTGTTCGTGGTCCGGAACGGCGGCACCCGATGCAGCCGGTACCAGCTACGCAGCCCCAGGTGCAGGTAGAGCACCGCGGTCAGGGCCGCGGCAAGGGCAGGCGGCACGATGAGCACGGCGGCGAAGGTCCAGGTGGAGCTCATCGTGACGTGCGGGCCGCCGGACAGCCGCCTGCGCACCCGCTCCACCTGGCGCCCGAGCTCGGCCTGCAGGATCCCGAGCCCGACCAGCACCGCGAACAGGACCAGATCTCCCCGCGTCGGCGGCCGGGAGCGCAGCAGGAGCACGGTGAGCAACACCACGGCCAGCACGCAGGCCAGGCAATAGCCGATGACCCGAGGGCGCTGCCGCCACAGTGTCCAGGCAGAAGGACGCACGAGCGCCGCGCGAACACGGAGCGTTGTTACCGGGGTTGGGTCTTCGGTCTCCATACTTATCGTGCGCCCTCGCGGACGAGTGTAGCTCTCCGCCCGCGCTGCACCGAGGCCAACCGGCCCGTGGCGAAAGGAGACGGCGATGCGTGACCGTGGCAACTGAACGGAACTACCACTCCAGGCACCTCGAGCAGTCCGGAAGGAGGCGCAGCCATGCGTGACCGCGGCAACTGATCCCGATGTCCATCCCCATCGATCGCGGAAAGCGAGGCCCGCCATGCGCGACCGTGGCAACTGAACATCATCCCGCCCCCTCCGCGGCCGGGGTCACGCCCGGTCGAGTACGAACGCGGCCCCATGCCATCGCGATGGGTACCGCCACCACGATCCCGGCGGCACCGGCCACCGCGATGGTGTGGGCCGGGCCGATCAGCTCGGCAAGGCCGCCGGCCGCCGCGGCGCCGAGACCTTGCACGGTGACCAGGCCGGTGGAGTTCAGCCCCGACCCCTGCGCGCGCTGCGCGTCGGGCAACCTGCGCATGAACTGCACCACGCCCTGGATGTTGTAGCCGGTTGCCAGCAGGCCGGAAAGGCCGAACAGCACCATCGAGGGCACCAGCCCCGGATGCAGCAGGCAGAGCACGAGCGGGACACCGGCCGCGATACCGAGCAGCCCGATGACCCGCACCTGCACGCGTTCCGGTATCCACCGGCCGAACAGGAACCCGCCGAGCACGCTGCCGATCGGGTCGGCCGCCATCAGCCAACCGACGGCGGCCGTGCCGAGGCCGAGGCTGGCGGCGTACGGTGCCGCGATGGTCTCCGGCACCACGTAGAAGCCGGCCAGCCAGTTCAGCGCGACCAGGGTGCGCAACCCGGTGTCGCGCCACACCAGGCGTGCCCCGGCGGTGGTCGAGGACAACCAGGAGCGCCAGCCCGCCGCCACCGCCGGGGCGGCCACCGGCGGGTGGTACCGCACGCCGTACCGGACCACCAGCCCCGAGACGGCGAAGGTGGCCGCGTTCACCGCGAGCCCCATGGTCGGATTGATCGCCGCGACCAGCAGCCCGCCACCAGCGAAGCCGGCCACCTGCGCCGACTGCATGGTGACGTTGCGCAGCGCCATGCCGACGGTGTAGCGCTCCCCCTTCAGCACGGTAGGAAGGATCGCCTGCTGCGCGGCCTTGAACGGGCCGCCGAACAGGGTCATCACCGCCACCAGAACGCACAGCACCCACAGCGGAAGGCCCGGTAGCACCATCGCGCCGACGAGCAGCGCGCGCACCAGGTCGGTGAGCACCATGACGTCCCGGCGCGAGCGACGGTCACCCCAGCTGGCCAGCAGCACCCCGCCGAGCACGGTCGGGATGTAGGTCAACGCGTAGGTGAGCCCGGTCAGCGCCGCCGAGTTCGTGCGCTGGAACACCAGCACCGCCAGCGCGACCCGCGCCAGCTGGTCCCCGCACACGGACAGCAACTCGGCGAACCAGAGCGAACGGAACTCCCGTTCCGCCAGCACCGATCCGAACGACACCCGACTCACGCTCAACCCGCCCCTGTCGTGGTACCCCGACGCCCGGGTACCAAGGCCCTCCGCCCCATTCCCTCACCCTAGACGGACTCGAGATTCCCCGGATCAAGAACGGGTACTCCGGTGTGCCGTAAATCCTTCGTGTTTCGGGTGGCCAGCCGGGCATCGTGGTGCCGGCAGATCGCGGCGATCTGCGCGTCGGCCATGCTGGTCGGCCGGCCGCCTGCTCGCGCACCACCGCGATCTGGGCGTAGTAGGCCGCCGCAGCGGCACCGAAGGGCAGAATCCGACCCTCGAAGTCCCCGGCCAGCAGCTTGGCGACCGTGGTCGTCAACGCTGTCCTGCGGTGACCGCTGGGCAGTCGCGCCGCCTCGTGCTGAGGCTCCGCCGCCGTCACCGCTGTGGTGAAGACGTCGTCGACCGGAAACCGGTCGATCCGGCGAACGACATGGTGATCGCGAACGGGCCGCATCAGCTCGGAGACCACGTTCGTGTCCAGGACGATCATTCAGGCAGTTCCGCTGCCCGCGCGCGATCGACCCGCGCGGGCGGCTCGATCGCGAGGTCATCGGAGTCGGCGAACCGCTGCCGAATCCGGGTCCTCGTACCCGGCCCGGACCCGGCGCGGGTCAGGGCCGGGCGGAGGATCTCGCGAACCTCGGCCTCCATCGAACGACCGCGTGCGGCAGCCCGGACACGCAGCCGCGCCTTCAGCTCGTCATCGAAGTCCCGGATCGTCAACGTCGCCACATCCACCTCCACGAACACCGCCGCCAGCAGTGCTGTCAGTGCTAGCGTTCCGAGCGCTCGCCCCGGCTCTCCCGAACTCCCCGAGATCAGCCAGGAGCTGGTCGAGAATCGCCTCCTCGTGCAACGCGATCCCGTGCCGCGCGTGCAGGTCGCGAAGGTGGCGCAGGGTGACTTCGCCGGTATCGGGCCGATCGGAGACCTCGGTGAGACCGAAGTGCCGAGCGTAGGTCGCCGGATCGAATCGCCACAGCCGAGCGGCCGGGGCGGCCGACCGCACCTGCTCCACGACGACGAACCCGGATTCGTCGACATCGGCCCTGGCGAGGATCTCGCACCCAGCGGCGGCCAGGCCGGAGACCAGGTCCAGGGCGGCGATCGAAGGGATGCCATCCGTACAGACCAGTGGCGGGCAGTCCGCACCGAGCTCATCGGCACCGGCCTCGAGTACGGTCGGGTTCTCGCAGACGAACACCGTGGTCCCTGTGGGCGCCGTCCAGCTGCCGGTTATCGAACGCAAGGACACCCACACCGGCTCGCCCGGCGCCACGTCGAACCAACGCACAGCCGCCGCGTCCCCGGCGAGCGGGAGGTTCAGCGCCAGCGCCCGCGAGGACACCCCGTCGCACAGCACCCCGGCCGCGGCCCAGGCCCGTCGCCAGTCCCGCCCAGCACGCATCGGCCGTGGCAGGTCATGGACCAGCGCGATCAGCCGGACCAGCGCGCGGCCAAGTTCCTCCCGGTAGTCGAGGGCATGCGCGTTCGCGAACTCGGCGGCGGCCAGCCCGGCGAGTCGTTGCGGCGGCTGGATCGGGAGACGGCGCAGCACCCGCGCCACTCGTTCGGCGAGGTCGAGCAGCTCACCGGTTCCCCCACGCGGGAGACCGGCCTCGGTCAACCAGGTCCGCGTCAGCTCGGCCTCGATCCCCACCGTGCCCATCAGCTCGACCACGGCCGCCACTTCCCTCGTCGCCGCCGCTTCCCGCTCGGCGCGCAGCGCGCGCTGGTCGACCAGCTCCTCGCCATCCAGTGCCTCGACGAAACCCCGTACGGTCAGCCCGTGTTCCGCCAGCGCCGAGCCGAGGTCCTGTAGCCGTACCGGGCCACCGGCCACGTCCCACGGGGTGCCGAGCAACCGCGCAACCTCCGCGCGCTGGGCCGCGGTCAGCGGTTCCCGCAGCACCCCGCGCTCGGTGGCGTGGCCACGGCGAGCACGGCGCCGGACGGCCTCCAGCACGATCGCCGGTCCTTCCCTACCCGCCCAGGCAACGAGACCCCGCGGCAGCTCAGCCATCCTCGTCCCCGAAGTCGCCGAACAAGCCCTCCGCGGGTAGCTCGTCCCGGCCCGTGACCACCCCCAGGCGGTCCGCGTCGACGGCGCTGAGCTCGCCGCCGCACCAGAGGTAGGGCAGCACGTCGACGCCGGGAAGGTGCTCGTGCCGGTACAGGTCGTACACCGCGACGGCGGGCACCGTGGCGTACTTGCACCATTCGTCGTGCGCGGTGAGCATGACGTCCAGCTCGAAGTCCACGGTCAAACCCATGAAGGACGCCTTGACCGCCGCGTCCACCCCGGTCATCGCCTCGTCAAGGAACACCCAGCGCGGCGCGTGCGCACCGGCCGCGTCGTAGGCGACCACCGCCGCCGCGAACAGTGGCTGGGAGAGCAGGACGACCTTCTCCCCACCGGACTTGGCGGCGTGCTTGGCCGCGTCGAAGGTGGACCAGGGGCTGCCCGACCCGGTCCGGCGTTGCAGCGAAAGCCGCAGCCAGCAGCGATAGTCCAGGGCACGGGCGAGTTCGTCCTTCCAGTCGGCCGCGCCGCCCGCCGCCGCGTCGCCCCTGGCTTCGTCGATCTTGCGAGCCAGGAAGGAACGCACCATGTCCTGGCGTTCCGGGGACAGCTCGTCGTAGCCCCTGCCGAGCGCGGTCACCACGGCGCTGGCGTCGGGGTCCGCGGGGTCGGCCTCCCACTGCACCCGCACCACGTTCCCGTGCCGGGTCGGGTGCCGGGCCAGCTGGTCGTTGATCCGCGCGAAGGTGCGCGTGGTGTAGTCCAGCCGGTCCTTGAGATGTTCGATGAAGGTCGACCCGAGCAGCGTGGTGAGCACCCGCTGCTGCTCGGCGTCGTAGCCTTCCCGCTGGTCCCGGACCCGCTCGGCCAGCGCGTCCGCGGCCAGGTGCGGCGCCTGCCACCCGGCGGCCGGATCGGCGAGGATCACGAGTTGCTGGATGCCGCCGGTGTCCTCCTCGTCCAGCACCCGCACGTCCCGGTTGGGCAGCAGCTGCTGGCGCAGCTCCTGCATCTGCCCGTAGCAGCGGCGCCACGCCTTGTCCTCGTCGGCGGCTTCCGCGCGCACGGACAGCGTCCGCCGCGCGGTGGCGGCCAGCTCCCTGGCTGGCTGCACGCCCCGCCGCTCCGGTAACGGCAGCTCCAACGGTTCGGCCAGCCCGGTGTCGACGGCCGCCCACAGCGCGGCCATCGCCGTGTCCCTGGCCTGCTCGGCCTCGCCACGACGCTGCTCATGCCCTTCCAGGACGGTCGCCGCCTTGGCGACCTCGACCTTGGCTTCGGTGAGCCCGGTGTTCAGGTCATCGATCTGCCGATCCAGCTGACCGATCTCGGCATCCAGCTCGTCCCTGCGGTGCAGCTGCGCCTGGCTGTCGGTGTCGAGTGCCGACTCGGCGGTCCGCAGCCGGACCGTGGCCGTGCCCAAATCGTCCTCGGCCTGCGACAGCTGCCCGAGGACGGCATCGCGGATCGCTTCGCACTCGGCAAGGCGGCGTTCGGCTTCCGCGGCCGAGTCCTCGCGGGCGGCCAGCAGGTCCAACCTGCCCCGGAGGGTGGTGAGCCGGCTCCCGAACTCCCGCAGGGCAACCGCTTGCTCATCGAGAGCGTGCAGGCCGAACCGGTGGGTCCCGGCGTACTCGGCGAACCGTGCCCAGTCCTCGTCCCGCCGGGTCAGGTTCGCGTCGTGCTCTCGCTGAAGCCGGTCCAACTCGCGGGCACAGGACAGCCGATGGCGGGCGCGTTCGGCCAGGGTCACCGCGAACGAGTTCAGCTCGCGCTCGCTCTCGGTGGGAAGGGCACGTTGCTCGGCATCCAGCGTTTCCAGCGCACTCGCCACCTGGCCCAGCTCGGTGGCCAGCACCTCCAGTTGCTCGTCCAGTTCGGACAGCTCGGCGGTGAGCCGGGCGATCTCCCGCTGCCGTGCCGCCTCCCGTGCCGCCGCGCCCACGTAGGACGCGGGCCCCGCCGGTTCGGCCATCCCGCTCAGTCCGCCGATCCGCCAGCCGCCGTCGCCCGCGAGCCAGTCTCCCGCCGCCCCGTCCGGCCGGGTATCGAACCAGCCGAAGCCCCGCAGCACCCGGCGCACGACCTCGTGACTCACGCCGCCCGCCGTGTCGGGTTCCAGTACGGCCAGCAGGTTCCGCGCCGCCGGGGACGGGGACACGACCGGCTGCACATCGGCAACCGGCTTACCATCCACAGTGGACAATGTGCCGTCCGGTGCCAGCCAGGCATCGAGCAGCCCGGATGCGCCCAGCGCCGCCTCCACCGTCGCCAGCCGGTCTTCCCCGACCCCCTCGGCGGGGTTGACCAGCCGCCACAGCGGCGCACCAAGACCGGCGTCCAGCTCGGGGCGTTCCCACCTGCGCCACAGCTCGGGCGCGAATGGGGCGGTCTCGGGACGTTCCCGGACCGCGGCCAGCGCCGTGTCGACCTCGTCCCGTCGCTGGAGCAGCGGTGCCTGGCGAAGCCTGAGTTCCTCCCGCTGCCGAACCAGCCCCTCGCGCGCCGCGCCGGTATGGACGCGCAGCTGCTCGACCACTGACGGCCCAGGGCGCGCGGCCCCCTCGGCCTCGTCGATCATGGTCAGGTCGGCGACCAGGTCACACCAGCGCTCCACCTCGGCGGGCTCGCAGCGGGCCACGGTGACGGCCTCGGCCCAGTCCCGGATCTGCTGGCACAGCAGCTCGACCTGCCACTCGACCTTGCCGCTCGCCTCGGCCTCGGCTTGCCTGGCGCCGGCATGTGCCCGATCGGCCTGGTCGACCGCCTGCGCGGAACCTTCGGCCACCCGCGCCGCCCCGTCGTATGCCGTACGCAGCTCGCGCAGGTGACCGAACCTCTCCTCGCGGTTCCCGTGTTCCGCGCCCAGCGCGTCCAGGTCCCGCTGCGGCAGGTACCGGGTGACCGACTCGCCGAGCCCGGCCGCGTCGGCGACTCCGGCCAGGCCGTCCCCGACCGTCCGCACCTCTTCCCCGACCCTCGCGACCTCGTTCGCAGCTTGCGCCGCGACCCGTTGCGCTCGTTCGACGGCGGCTTCCTCCTCGCTACGGCGCCGCCACATCTCCTTGACCTTGGCATCGGCATGGCCGACCTCGGTGCGCAACGACTCGACCCGCGACGCGGCCCTGATCGCGTCCTCGTAGGCCTTCGAGTCCAGCAGCTCGCGCAGCTCGGCGTCGCCTGCCTCCTGGGCCGTGCAGGGTCGCCGTGCCGGGACTGTCCGGCACCGGGGTCAGCCGCACCCGCCACCTGCCGTCCGCGGTCACCGCCGTCCGGCTGCCCCCGTCCCCGCGCTGCCTTGCGATGCCGAACAGTTCGAATACCAGGTCGAGTTCCGGGTCGGAAAGGGGTTCCCATTCGGACAGCCGGGTTCCGGAGCGCGCCCGCAGCGAGGCCTCGGCGTCCCGGCGTGCCGCGATCGCCTCCGCCCTGGCGCGGCGGGCCGCGGCCCGCCCGGCCGAGTAGTCGACTGCCTGGGCCCGCCGCCCGACCGCCGCCTTCACGCCTTGCTCCCGGTACCGCGCGGTGACCGGGGCGGCGGGGGCGTCCGCCCAAGTCCGGGTGTGGTCGTCCGCCGCGTCGGAGGCCAGCAGCAGGTGCCGCGCGGGGAAGACGCCCACGGCGGTGTCCCACATCCGCCAGGCGGCCTCGTCGTCCTGCGCCCGCTCGATGGCTTGCGCCAGCCGCAGCAGCTCGGCACGGCGGGTGACCACGCCGCCGGTGTCCATCAGGATGTGCATGTTGCGCGCCCAGGGCGCCACCAGGTCGCGCAGCTGCCGGCGCAGCCGCCGGGCCTGCGCGTCCGCGCCGGAGAACCACGCGGACAGCGCGGTCCAGGTGCGCGACCAGCGCGCGGCCTGGCCGTGCACCAGGTCGTCCGTGGTGTCCTCGCCCTGCGCGGACCGCACGCAGGCCCGCCACACCGGCTCGGTGAGCACCTCCGCCAACTCGCCGATGAGCGTGGCGATCCGGGGAGTGTGCACGTCCACCTGCTCGCCCCAGAGCGCGATGTAGGACTTGAGCGTGCGCCACAGCACGTCCTGCTTCTCCGGATCGGGACCGCCGGATAGGGCGTGCGCCAGGCTGCGCTGCCAGGTGCGGGCCGCGGCCGCCATGCCCTGGTGCAGGCTGATGATCTGCTGGTACTCCCCGGCCGCGTCCCGGTAGCGATGCTCGCGCACCGCACGGGCGAAGGTCTCCAGCCGGTCCCGGATGGCCTGCGGGGCCAGGGTCAGGTCGGCAGCCGCGTCCTCGTCGGCATCCTGCTCCTGGGTCCAGAACGTGTGCAGCCGCGCGGCCTGCGGGGTGAGCTGGTACCGGTCGCGGCGGCGCAGGAAGTCCTCACCCGTGCGCGCGGGGTCCTGCCATCGGGTGAGTACACCCCACTTGACCAGCCGGTCCAGCCGGGCATCCAGCCCGAACCGGTCCTCGCCGGTCAGTTCGTCGGCCAGCTCGGCCGGCAGTCGCTCGGCAAGGTAGGTACGAACCCTGGCCAGCACGTCGTCGAAGGAGACTCCGGTGAGGCTGGTGTCCTGCGCTTCCAGCAGGACCTCGACGATCGCCCGGTACTGCGCGGCGAACCGGGAGACCAGGTACGCCGGAACGAGGTCCTGACCGGGCAGGTGCGCGGCCCACAGGTCGGACTGGCTGTGCTCCGGTAACTCCTCGTCCTCGGTCACCAGGCCCAGGGTAGTCGGGCCGGTGTCACCCGATCCGGTGGCGCAACGCCGACCACGCCCGCGGCCCGGCGACCAGCACCCCACCGGCCGCCCCGAGCTTCGAGTCCCGGATCACCCGGCCACCCCCCGGCAGCGCCGCGAGTTCCACACACTCGTTGCCGCCGCCGGATCCGGTGCTGTAACTGGACTTCCGCCACCGCAACGCCGCGAGCGAGCCACCCATGCCTTCGTTCATCGCCGCATCTCACCGTTCCATGGGGTTACCTGCCGGTATCAGGTCCCGAAATCGGCCGCCGCGTCCAGAATCAGCGCCTTGGAGGCTGGCAGGTTCAGTGCGGCGACCTTCCGCCGGTCCCACTCCACCATATAGGGCTCGGTGGCCGCGGGACGGTCGCGGTAGAACGCCTCGCTGTGCCCGTGCACCTGGACCATGTCGCTGGCCGGACCACTGGCGAACCTGAGCGCGTAGAACGTGGAATCGATGCCCGGGTAGGCGCCCGCGGAGATGGGCTGCACCTGGATCTCCACATTCGGCAGGTCACAGGCCTGTGCCAGGCTGAGCAACTGCCTGCGCATGACTTCCGGCCCGCCGACCGGTAGCCGCAACGCGAACTCGTGGATGATCGCCCGGATCTTCGGCGCACCGGCCTTGCTGACCACCTGCTGCCTGCTCCGGCGCAGGCGCACCAGCTCATCCACCCGCTCGCTGGTCTGCAGGTCGCCGTTGCTCAGCCACAGCGTGCGCATGTACTCCTCGGTCTGGAAGTACAGCGGGATCGCGCTGAGCGTCACCGCCAGGATCTCGATCGCTTCGTCCCGCTCCAACTCCAGGAACGCCCGATCCTTTACCGGTAGAAACAGCGGGAACTCGCCACGCTTGGTACCCGCGCGAGCCTCCCTGGCCAGTTCCAGCAGCACGTCCAGTTCGTCGCGGTTGATGCCGTAGGCCCTGGCCAGGATCTCCACCTCCTGCCGCTTGAACTTGTTCTCGCCGCGCTCCTTGCGGGTCAGCGTCGGCCCGGTGATCTCGATCAGCTCCGCGGCCGCGTCCCGGTCCATCCCGGCCTCCTTGCGGAAGCTCCGTAGGGCCGCGCCGAGCTGCCGTCGCTGGCCGATCGCGCTGTCGTCACTGCTGGTCAAGGCGAACCACTCCATCATTCGTGCGGACAGGACCCACGTGCGTTCCGAACGTACATACCGTACGTAGCCAAATTCCGCACCCGATTCACCCGTTGTACACACGTACTTTCTGCACGTGCGTGTTTTACTGCTGAGGTACCAACCCGCGCTAGGCCACAAGGACGTGTCCGATGCCCCCGAGGACCGTCACCGAGCTACCCCCTGTGGCCCAGCACCCCCTGGACAGCGGCGGCCCGGCCGGGGCGTCGGCGACCGGCCACGCCCGGGCACCCGCGTCCGAATCGAGGACCGCACCAGGGACGCGGGCCGCCTCGGCACCGTGACCTACTACGAGGGCCAGTGGCGCAGCAGCACCTTCCCGGTCCGCCTCGACCACAACGGCGTGACCGGCATGTACCTGACCACCGACGTAGTCGAACTACCCAACCCACCCCACTAGTGCTACGATTGCTACACCAACCACGGAGGTGCCACCATGAGCCGCACGATCCCGCACCGCGAACTACGGAACAACAGCAGTGCCGTGCTGCGCGAGGTGCAGGCCGGGGAACGCATCGACATCAGTAACCACGGCGAGATCGTGGCCGTCCTGGTGCCGCCGAACCCGCACCATCGGGACTCCCTGCGCGTCCGCAAGGCCCGCGTGACGGGCGGACTCTCCGACCTGCCGCGCGCCCGCATCGGCCAGCCTGCCCAGGAGTCGCTGGATGACCTCCGGGGCGAGCGGTGAGGTGCTACGTCGAGACCTCGGCCGCGGTGAAATTGCTGGTCGAGGAGCCGGAGTCGGCGGCGCTCGCCGGTTACCTCGACGGGCAGGTCAACGACGGCGTCGAGCTGATCTCCAGCGTGCTGCTGGAGACCGAGCTCCGGCGCTTCGCCGCGCGCCACGACCTACCCCAGTCCGCCGTCTCCGCACTCCTCGACCGCCTCGCCATCGCCGATGTGGACCGGGCGATCTTCTTCGAGGCTGGCATCCTCCCCGGCCCCCACCTGCGCAGCCTGGACGCCCTGCACATCGCCGTCGCCGTCCGCACCGAGTCCGACTCGATGATCGCCTACGACACCCGCCAAACCGAAGCCGCCCGCACCGTCGGCCTCCGCGTCACCGCACCACGCTGAACACAACAGCGACAGCATTCCTTACATCTGGGTGCAAGAAATGCTGCGAGGAGATGTAAGCTTTGCTGCATGGACATGGTTCGGGCGCTGGAACTGCTCAGCGGGTACACCGCTGGCCAATGGGGCCTGGTGACCACCCGACAGGCACTGCCCCTGGGGGTGGACGATGTCACGCTGCACCGGCTCAAGGCCGCGGGCCTGCTGGAGACGGTGCGTCACGGAGTACACGCGATGA
This sequence comes from Amycolatopsis cihanbeyliensis, assembly GCF_006715045.1. GTDB lineage: Bacteria > Actinomycetota > Actinomycetes > Mycobacteriales > Pseudonocardiaceae > Amycolatopsis > Amycolatopsis cihanbeyliensis. Next base: position 2,284,739 of record NZ_VFML01000001.1, read on the forward strand.
CCTCCTCCGTAGCGTCCGAGGCGCGTCCCGAACAAGCCGCCTGGCTGAGCCTGCGCCCCGAGATGGCGGCCTGGGAACGCCCCAAACTCGATCACGATGGCGGCGTGATCTCCCACCAGTCGGCCGCTCGACTACATGGCCTTGGCGACCTGCCGAATACTCGCGTCGAGATGACGGTTCCCCGCAGGCGCACGATGCGCGACCCAGGTGTATGGCTACGGAAAGCGAAACTGACGGAGCCCGAGGTGACAGTGCTCGACGGACTTCCTGTCACAACCCCGGTACGCACGATTCAGGATCTACTTGACCGGAATACCGACAGCAGCCATATCGCAACCATCATCAGACAAGCCGTGGAAGCGGGCCAAGTCCGAATCGATCAGTTACCCGAACAGATCTCTCCGTTCGCGCGACGTTATGGAGCCAGGCCCGGAGACGGCACGGAACTTCTGACCCAGCTACTCGCACAGATCGGGCTCTCTATCCACGAGCTGGCAACACGCCATTCGGGAATTGCCTGGGGGCAGTTGAGCGGCATCGGCTGGGCGGATCTCGAGAACGCGAACGTCACCTGGGGGCAACTGGCCACCGTCGCACCGGAACTCGCTCAACGGTTCTTGCGCGACCCGGCCGAGCGAAAATCCACCCCCGAACCGAACGACGGAACATGACCCGAAAACCGCCACTCAGTCCGCACGCCTTTACCAGTTCACTGAAAGCTCGTGCCGCCAATACCTCGAAAGTCACCGGTGTTCCCACCGGTGAACTCTTGGAGCGCTACTACCATCGTCGCCTGTTGGCTCGGGTCTTCCACGCCGATCCTGACAAGTGGGTCCTGAAAGGTGGCCAAGCCCTCCTCGTACGGTGGCCAAGGGCGCGGTACTCGACAGACGTCGACCTGTTACGAACCGTCGATGAGGCCACCATTGACGAGACCGTGTCCGCGTTGATTGCTGCGGTCTCGACGGACCTTGACGACGACCTGCGCTTCGATCACCATGACACGTCCCGTGAAACGGCAGCGGACAGGCCTTCCCGGAAAGTGCGGTTCAAGGTCATGTTCGGTCTGCGTCAGCTGTCCACGGTGAGCGTCGACGTAGTGGTGACTGGACTTCAGCCTCGGGGAGAACTGCTCGTCGAGCCATTGGACCCACCATTCTCAGTCGACTCCGGTCCGTGGCCAACGGTGCGCATGTGGCCATTGGAAGATCACGTCGCGGATAAGATCGCGGCGATGTACGAACGCCATGGTGCACGGTTGCTGCCATCAACCAGATTCAAGGACCTGGTCGACCTGGTACTCATCGCGAACAAGTCCTCGTTGAGCGGCACGGTTACCCACGCCGCGCTACACGCAGAGGTGCACCGGCGGCAAGCCGCCGGCACACAGTTAGTGCTCCCCGAGACCTTTGTTGTCCCCAGCCCCGTCTGGCCAGCTGGCTATCGCGCTGAAGCCGCCAAGGCTCACGAACTACCTATGCCGTTCCGGACAATGGACGGCGCCACTCCGTTGGCGGACGCGTTCATCAGTCCATTGCTGCGGCAACACGGCCCTGCGGGTAGATGGCAGTGCGAGCGTCGCGAATGGTGCTGATGGCGGCTCAGGGTGTTCCGTTATCCGGCGCGTCCCCTCGCCCATCCGCGAGCCTGATCCGCGCCGCGGTTCGGGACGTCGAAGAACTGGTGCAGGACATCCGGGAAGGGGAACGATGAGCAGCACCACGCCGCCTGCCAGGTTCCTCGAACAGGCCCGTGCCGCACTGCGCGGGAAGCATGCCATTCCGGCCCGCCAGGTGCCGCGGGCCGCAGCCCTGCTGGCACGGCAAGCGCTGGAGGCGCGGGGCGTCGAGATCTGCTGCGCGCACGGCGCCGAGTTGCGGGCCGCCACAATGCGGTCACGGCTTGTCGTGCTACGAAAGGTCGCTGGCGACAAGGCTGGCGACCTCGCGGGCGTCGCCTGGTCCGGGCTGAGCAGGTCCTGCCACCATCACGCATACGAACTCAGCCCCACGAGCGGCGAGGTCGGCTACCTGATCGACAACGTCGCGCAGCTACTCCCGGCCGCGCAAGACCCATGACCGCTCACCGCGGCGACCGATGCCGAGCCACCTCGGGTACGTCACCCTCGACGAGGGTGGACAGGTGCAGTCGAAGAACGCCGCACCACGGCGGGGCGTACGGTGCACGGCCTAGGAAAACGTAGTGGTCATCTGGTCGCTGCCGCGATGGTCACGTAGACGATCGGCCACGGTCATTCGGCACGCGCAACCCCTTCGCCGGGAGGTCGGCGTACCAGTTCGGTGTTCTGTATTGACCGAACACCGAACGCTCCGCCCCACCGGCCCCGGTAAGATCTCCCATTTGCTGCGCTGAGTCGAGGCTCATTCCGTCGCCTCTGCCTACCCGTAGCCTGGACAAATTGTGAAGTACGCAACATGCACCGGCCTGATGTGCTCGAAGTGCCGCCGGTCTACCGTCGCGATCTCCGTTGTCTTCACACGCTCCGCGGTGGCCACGACGGCGTCGTCGGCTATGCCCAGCGGCCAGTCCGAGCACTGCCGCATCAGCACGGCCATCCGTTGGAAGTCGTCATCCATCGGATAGTAGATCTTGAACTGCGTGGACTTCAGCAACTCCTCGATGAACGCGGCCTCAGCCTGGCCGCCAAGATACTTCTCAATTAACTGGCAGACCTCGGTCAACACCAACGACGGGATCAGCAAATCTCGTGTAGCGACGGTATTCAACCATGCGGCAACCGCCTGGTGATGGCGGTCTTTCGCGTTGGCTATAGCAATAAGTGGGCCAGCGTCGACCACAATCGGACGGACCATCGATAACTACGACACCGTAATAAACTCAGTCGTCGTCTTGGCCGCGCACAACGGTCTTCACGCGCTCAGACGAGTCAGCGGGCAGATCGAATATGCCCAAGAAGGACGGCGACGGGTAAGGTCCCTGTGCAGCCGGGTCGGCTGGTGCGCTGGGTGCAGGCTTACGAACACCGGTACGACCAGCAAGGGCCGTCTTCACACCGACCCCAGATTTGCCGGCAACCAGCCTCGCCTTCTTCTTCGGCGTGAAGGCCGACGGCTTGTACAGGCCGCTCGCAGCAGACCTCGTCCGACCAGACATCCCAGTCGGCGCGTCATGCTTGTGCTGCTCACTACCGATGGTCCTCATTTACATGTCCGACCCATCACCAGGCAGCCAGCGTCAGCTAATATCAACAACCGTTGAAAATGCCACCCTTGCGCACGCCGACACAGTGATCAGGCTTCGGCGGCGAGCTGGCCACAGGCGACGACGGTTTCCTGGCCACGCGTGCGCTTGTTCACCGGCACGCGTCTCCTGCAACTCGACTCCTGCAACTCGACGCGGTCACAGGCCCAGGACCTGTCTGAGCCCTGCGTCAACCTCACGCATCAGCGCAAGGGGTACGTCGCCTACATGCTGAGCGAGATCAGGCTTGTTCAACGTGACCAGCGCCGTGACGTTCACGACCGAGTCCCGGGGCAGGCTGGTCGCTGCCGAGGGCAGGAACACGCTCCCCGGCGCGGCGGCCAGTTTGGTGTTGGAGGTGAGTACCGCCACGAGGACGGTCGACAGCCTGCTGGCGTTGTAGGGGTCCGACTGGATGACAAGTACGGGACGACGTTTGGCGGGCCGCGAGCCCTCGGGTTCACCGAGATCGGCCCAATGGATGCCGCCCCGTTCGATCACCACTCGTCGTCCGCCAGCTCCAACCGACGCCGACCAGCCGTGACCGCAACGGCGGAGGAGTCGTCATCGTCGATCAACTCGAGCGCGGAGTCGATCTCGTTGGTCAACGACTCACGCTCCAGATGGTCCAGGTAGAACTGAGCCGCCTTCGCATAGAACTCCGAGCGCGTGACTCCCAGGCACTTCGCGCCACGCTCGACCTGTGCGAACGTCTCGTCAGGAACCGAAATCGCTGTCTTCACGACGCCGAGTATAACCTGGTATTACCGGCACGTCGATCAGGCTTCGGCGGCGAGCTGGCCGCAGGCGGCGGCGATCTCCTGGCCGCGGGTGTCCCGGACCGTGCAGGCCACACCGGCGGCGTTCACCCGGCGCACGAACTCCCGCTCCACCGGCTTCGGCGAGGCGTCCCACTTGCTGCCCGGGGTGGGGTTCAGCGGGATCACGTTCACGTGCACCAGGTGCCCGAGGTGCTCGCGCAACCGCTTCGCCAGCAGGTCCGCCCGCCACGGGTGGTCGTTCATGTCCCGGATCAGCGCGTACTCGATCGACACCCGCCTGCCACTGGTGTCCCCGTAGTACCGCGCCGCGGACAGTACCTCGTCGATGGACCACCGGTTGTTCACCGGCACCAGCTCGTCCCGCAGCTCGTCGTCCGGGGCGTGCAGGGACACCGCCAGCCGCACCTGCATCCGCTCGTCCGCCAGCTTCCGGATCGCCGGGGCAAGGCCCACCGTGGACACCGTCACCGAACGCTGCGAGATACCGAGGCCCGCCGGTGCCGGTTCGGTGATCCGGCGGACCGCGCCGACCACCCGCTTGTAGTTGGCCAGCGGCTCGCCCATGCCCATGAACACGACGTTGGACAGCCTGCCCGGCGCGGGGCCGCCGTCCGGGCCGGGCAGCAGGCCGTCGCGCATCACGGCGGCGGCCGAGCGCACCTGGTCGACGATCTCGGCGGTGGACAGGTTGCGGTCCAGCCCGCCCTGGCCGGTGGCACAGAACGGGCAGGCCATGCCGCAGCCGGCCTGGCTGGAGATGCACAGGGTGGCCCGGTCCGGGTAGCGCATCAGCACGCTTTCCAGCAGCGTCCCGTCGTGCGCCCGCCACAACGTCTTGCGGGTGGTGCCGTCGTCGCAGGCCAGCGCGCGGACCTCGGTCAACAGGGTGGGCATCAGCTCCTCCACCAGCCGCTGCCGGGACGCCGCCGGGATGTCGGTCATCGCCTCCGGGTCCACGGTCAGCCGGGAGAAGTAGTGATGCGAGAGCTGCTTGGCGCGGAACGCCTTCTCCCCCAGCCCGGTCACCGCCTCGGCCCGCTCGGCGGCGGTGAGGTCGGCGAGGTGCCGTGGCGGCAGGCCACGGCGGGGCGCGTCGAAAACCAGGGGGAGGGCAGTCATAACGCCTCGATTCTCCCACGCCGGCGCCGGGCGGCCGCAGCCACTTGCTATACGACTGTTTCCGATATATCGTGAACGTATCGAGATACAATACGAAAGGATCGACATGAGACCACCCCACAGGATGCGTCCGCCGTTCGCGGACGAGTACGGGCGACCGGACTTCGAGCCTCGCGGCCGGGGCCCACGCGGGCCACGTGGCGGGCCCCACGGACCCCGGCGCGGCGGTCATCGGGGTAGGCGCGGCGACGTGCGTACCGCGATCCTCGCCCTGCTGGCCGAGCAGTCCCGGCACGGCTACGAGATCATCGGCGAGATCGCCGAGCGCAGCCGCGGCCTCTGGCGGCCGAGCCCCGGCTCGATCTACCCCACCCTGCAGTTGCTTGCCGACGAGGGCCTGGTGCGCAGCAGCGAAGACGGGGGCAAGCGCCTGTTCGAACTGACCGAGGAGGGCATCGGCGCCGCCGGGCAGTTGGACGGCACCCCGCCCTGGGAGCAGATCGCCCGGGACGTCGACCCGAACGAGGTCGAGTTGCGCAACGCCACCGGTGCCCTGATGGGCGCCATGAAGCAGGTGAGCAGGGTCGGCTCCAGCCAGCAGAAGGCGAAGGCCGTCACGGTGCTCAACGAGGCCCGTCGCTCGCTGTACGGGATCCTCGGCGAGATCGAGGAACCGCCCGCACCAGCAGATACGTGAGCAGGCCGAACGGCGACAGCAGGATGGTCAGTACCAGGATCGGCGCGAGGAACGCATGGTGGACGCCACGCTCCCGCGCGTCGAGGTACATCCACCGCCCGATCAGCAGGTCGAAGGCGATCAGGTGGGCCCAGATGGCGGCCGCACCGACGGGATCACCCAGGAAGGCCTGCAGCGCGCCGAGGTCGGGACGGCTCACCACCGCCCACAGCTCGGCGAGGTCCCGCAGCGCGAGTATCGCGTAGACGATCAGCGGCGGGGCGGCGATCCAGGGCGAGGCGATGATCCGCCGGGTCCAGGACCAGCGGGGAGCAAGGATCATCATCGCCCAGAACGGCACGACCAGGTAGAACGTGATACCGAAAAGCGCGCTCGTGCTCATCGGGCACCTACCTGCTCGCCGCGGGTGTGGCTCGGGGCCGGTGCTCGGCGCGGCGCGTCGGCGGCCCCGGCGGCGACCCCGAAGGCCAGCAGGCCCGCCGCGGCCAGGGTCCAGGCGTCCGGTGCGATCAGCGGCTGGCCACGCAGGGCCTGCCAGGTGACCAGGACGACCAGGCCGGCATAACCGGCCGCCGCCACCAGCACCAGCCGGGCGCGCACGGCACCGTTGCTCAGTGCCCGGAACCTTGTCGCCAGCGTGCCCAGCAGCAGGGCCAGCAGCGGGAGCAGTTGCAGCGCGTGCATGCCGATGAAATGCGGGATCCGCAGGTCACCACCGGTGGTGCTCCAGCCGGTCACCGGCATGCCCGGTCCGCCGTCCGGGACGCCGACACTGTGCGCGCCGACCATCCCCTCGACGGTGCCCCCGCCGGCCGGCAGGAACATCAGCGCGCCGAGCGCCAACCCCACCAGGGAGATCGCCGCCCCGAGCCGGATCGCCAGCCTGCTGGCCGCGTCCGCGATCGGGGTCCGCAGCACGAGGACGGTCAGCACCAGCGTGCCCACCCACAACACCACGATCGACCCGCCCATCACCTTGAACAGGTTCGCGTCGAACTCCGTCGCGGTGTTGAAATGGCTCGCCCTTCCCCGCGCGGCCTGCAGGGCGATGATCGCGTACTCCACCGCGAGGACGGCCACCAGCACGGTGGACACCCCGGCCGCCAGGCGCCTGCGGGTGCGCGGCAAGGAGACCAGCCCACGCCCAGGTGACGCAGTACAGCGCCATGGACACCGCGAACTTGAACGGCTTCAGCCAGATCGGCGCGCCGAGCAGCACCCGGTCGTCCACGCCGAGTCCCACCGCCGACACCACGGCCATGGCCGTCATGGCCCCCGCGAACACCATCATCGGTCGATGCCACGCCACAGCCCGGCGGATCGGTGTCGTCATCCTGCCTCCCAGTTTGGATAGCTCGACTATCTAAACTGGAAAGTTATGCTATCCGCCATGAGAGATATCTAAGATCGCGCACATGCGGATGGCCGAGCTGAGCAAAGAGTCCGGCGTGCCGGTGGCGACGATCAAGTACTACCTGCGCGAGGGCCTGGTCCCCGCCGGCGAGCGCACCGGCCGCAACCAGGCGCGCTACGACGAGACGCACGTCCGCAGGCTCCGGCTCGTCCGCGCCCTGCTCGACATCGGCGGGTTCTCGATCGCCGATGTCCGTGCCGTACTCGAGGCCATCGACCAGCAGAAGTCGATGCACAGTGTGCTCGGGCGGGCACACCAACGGCTGGCACCCGCCCGCACCGAGGCGGACGAGGATTCCCGAGCCTGGGCTATGGGCCGTATCGAGGCCGTGGCCGAGGAACAAGGCTGGCAGCTCAAATCCTGCGACGGAGCGGTGGACTCGCTGGTGAGCGTGCTCTGCACCTTCCGTGAACTGGGTCATCACAGCTCAGTGGAACTGCTGAGTGAGTACGGCGCGGCCGCGCAGCGGGTCGCCGAGGCCGATCTCGGCTCGCTCACCGGCACCGACCCCGCCGAGTCGACGGTGGAACGTGCCGTTGTGGGCACCGCGCTCGGTGACGTGCTACTGGCCGGCCTGCGCCGGATCGCGCAGCAGAACGCCTCGGCCCGTTACTTCGGCGACTGACCGGAAGACCGCCACCCCGGTCAGGACCGGAGCCGACGCGGGCCGGCGCGCTTCGGCCTGAGCAGCACCCGGTACCCCACGGGGAGCACCAGTTCCCCACACGCCTTCTGGTTCATCCGCAGGACCTGCGCGATCGCCCGCTCCGCGACCGGCGCGCTGAACTCGATGCGCAGCACGGTCTCCACCGCCTTCCGATCCGGGAACCGCCACCGGGTATCGACCCGCAGGCAACGAAAGCCCGCCTCGGCGAAGAACCGGTCCACCGCGGCGGGGTCGTAGCCGGGTAGGTCGGCCCGCATCCAGTCGCCGTACGGGCCGCGGCCGACGTCCAGATCCACGATGGCCAGCGTTCCCCCACGCCGCAGCGCCCGCTCGGCCGCCCGCAGCCCGGGCCCGCAGCCAGGGCCGAAGAAGTACGCGGTGCGCGCGTGCACCAGATCGACGCTGGCCGGGGACAGCGGAAGCCGCGCGGCGGTGCCCCGCCGCACCGTCACGCCCGATACCGCGGCGACCCGGCGCGCGGCCCGCTCCACCAGCGGGCCGTGCGGCTCCACCCCCACCACGGACCTCGCTGTCTCCGCGAACCGGGCCAGGTGGAAACCGTCGCCGCACCCGATGTCCAGCACGTCCTTACCGGCCCAGTCGCATTCCCGCCGGAGCACCCGCCAGATCGCCTGGTCCGCGTCCTGCACACGGTTCTCCAGCTCGTACGCATCGGGGTGGTACCAGATGTTCGGGCTTGGCAACACATCCACCCTGCGCGCGGATCTCTTCACGGAACCAGCATAGGCACACCCCGCACGCCAGGTACTCGACGTCCGAAATAAGGAGAATATCCGATTATTGACTCGATCACATTTCGACCTTCGCCGTTTTCCGGTTGAGCGGCATAGATGTCGCGTAAACTCTTCGCCCCCACCCGAGGAGATGATTCATGTCGCCCGGTTCGTCGGACCTGACGCCCGCGCTGCTTCCCGGAACCCCATGCTGGATCGAACTCGCGACGCCGGACGAGGCCGCTGCCCGGCACTTCTACGCCGGGCTGTTCGGCTGGCGCTTCCAGACCAGCCCCGATCCGGCCACCGGCCGCTACACGATCGCGAGCATCAACGTGGCCGCCGCGGGCGGGATGTACCAGGCGCGGGCCGGTCAGCCACAGGGCTGGATCCTGCACCTGGCGGTGCACAACACCAGCACGACCGCCGAATGGGTCGAGCATCTCGGCGGCAGGCGGATGCTGGGGCCGGTGGACATCCCGGACCGCGGCAGCATCCTGCACGCCGTCGATCCCGGCGGGGTGCCGGTCGTGTTCTGGCAGCCCGCGAGCAGTTGGGAGTTCAGCTTCGGCATCCCCGGCACCTTCACCGGCGCGGATATCAACACCCACGACGGCGCCGCGGCCGACGGCTTCTTCTGCCGACTGTTCAACTTCACCGGTGAACAGATCGGGATGCAGAACATCGACTACGCGGAATGGCGGCTGGATCAGTTCCCGGTGCTCTACCGCTACGTGATGGGGCCGGAGTACGAACCGACGGCGCCGCCACACTGGATGATCTACTTCGAGATCGACCCCACCCGCGGCACCGACTCCGTGGCGGCGCACGCCGGCACGCTGGGCGGAACCGTGGTGGCGCCACCGTTCGACACCCCCTTCGGGCGCACCGCGATCATCGCCGACCCTGGCGGGGCACCCTTCTCGATCATCGACCGGTCGAAGGTGGTCGAAGGCTGGGGCCGAGCCGAGGTGGACGACCCCTACGACGACTGAGCCGAATCGGGCTCAGGGCACGAAGGCGCTGAGCAGCAGCCAGGACACCACGGCCGAGGGCAGCAGGGAATCCAACCGGTCCATCAGACCACCGTGGCCGGGCAGCAGGTTGCCCATGTCCTTGATCCCGAGGTCGCGCTTGATCAGTGACTCCATCAGGTCGCCCAGGGTGGCGGTCAGCACGATGGCCGCCCCGAAGAGCACGCCCTGCCATGCCTGGGCGTCCAGCATCAGGCTGAAGGTCAGGGAGCCCGCGACCACCCCGGCCAGCAGCGAGCCGCCGAAGCCCTCCCAGGTCTTCTTCGGGCTGATCGAGGGCGCCATGGGATGCCTGCCACGCAGGACACCCGCGATGTAGCCGCCGGTGTCCGAGGCCACCACGCCGATCATGAACGCCAGCACCCTGCCGACGCCGTCCTCCGGCGGTACCAGCATCGCGGCGAAGGCGGCGAACAGCGGCAGGTAGGCGGCCGCGAACACGGAGGAGCCGACATCTCGCAGGTAGCCGTCCGCGCCGCCGCGCAGTCGCCAGAGCAGGCAGGCGAGCACGGTGAGCACGAAGGCGGTGAGCGCTCCTTCCCTACCGAACGGCCAGGCCAGCCAGATCATCGCCTGACCCCCGACCAACACCGGAACCAGCGCGATCCGGATGTTCGCCGCGCGGCGCAGCGCACCGGCGAGTTCGATGGTGCCGACCACGATCGCCGCGGCGATGATCCCGATGAACACGAACCGGACCGTGAGCAGTGAAACCAGGATCGCCGCGCCGAGTGCCACCCCGACGCCGATCGCCGCGGGTAGGTCGCGACCCGCCCGCGCGGACTTCGGTTCGGGCACGTCCTCGCGTTCCCCGCTCACACTCACTCCCGCCCCACCCACGTCGTCAGACCTCGAGCAGTTCGGCTTCTTTGTGCTTCACCAGCTCCTCGACCTGGTGCACGTAGTTGTCGGTGAGGTTCTGCAACTCCTTCTCCGCCCTGGCGACCTCGTCCTCGCCGGCCTCGCCGTCCTTGGCAATCCGGTCGAGTTCCTCCTTCGCCTTGCGGCGCACGCTGCGGATGGAGATCTTGGCGTCCTCGCCCTTGCCCTTGGCGACCTTGACCATCTCCTTGCGCCGCTCCTCGGTGAGCTGCGGGATGACCACCCGGATCACCTGACCGTCGTTGCTCGGGTTCACCCCGAGGTCGGAGTCCCGGATGGCCTTCTCGACCTGGTTCAGCTGGCTGAGGTCGTAGGGCTTGATGACGGCCATCCGAGCTTCGGGGATGTTCACGCTGGCCAACTGGTTCAGCGGCGTGGCCGCGCCGTAGTAGTCGACCGTGATACGGGAGAACATCGCCGGGGTCGCCCGCCCGGTCCGCACCGACGTCAGGTCCTCCTTGGCCACGGACACCGCTTTTTCCATCTTCTCCTCGGCGTCGAGGAGGGTCTCGTCGATCACGGCTACTCCTTAGTCTGGCGCTGTCGTGACGCGGGTCTACGCCGACGGCAGACCCGCGGGGGTGCTGACCAACGTGCCGATCCTCTCACCACTCACCGCGCGAGCGATGTTCCCCTCGGTGAGCAGGTTGAACACGATGATCGGCATATTGTTGTCCATGCACAGGCTGAACGCGGTGGCATCGGCGACCCGGAGGCCACGCTCGAGCACCTCACGGTGGGTGATCTCGCGGAACATCTCCGCGGTCGGATCGTTCTTCGGATCCGCCGTGTAGACCCCGTCCACGGCCTTCGCCATCAGCACGACGTCGCACCCGATCTCGAGGGCACGCTGAGCGGCCGCGGTGTCGGTGGAGAAGTACGGCATGCCCACGCCGGCCGCGAAGATGACGACCCGCCCCTTCTCCAGGTGCCGCTCGGCACGGCGCGGGATGTAGGGTTCGGCGACCTGCCCCATCGTGATGGCGCTCTGCACGCGGGTCGGGACGCCTTCCTTCTCCAGGAAGTCCTGCAGGGCGAGACAGTTCATCACCGTGCCGAGCATGGCCATGTAGTCGGCGCGGTCACGGTCCATACCCCGCTGGGAGAGCTCGGCGCCGCGAAAGTAGTTGCCGCCGCCGATCACCACGGCCATCTGCACACCGGTACGGACGACGCCGGCGATCTGCGCCGCCACCGAGTGCACCACGTCCGGATCGACACCGACCGCGCCGCCACCGAACATCTCGCCACCCAGTTTGAGCAGTACCCTTCGATAACCGTGCTCGGCCCGCTCCGCCGTCATCTCGCCTCCACCTCGTCGGGGTACCGCTGTCCGTGCTGCTCGGCACGCCTACCAGTCGCGACTGTGCCCCGTCCCCGACACGGCCGGGGACGGGGCACAGTGCTGGTTCTCGCGCACGTATCCAGTCGGGTCCCGCCGCGTCCTCGGCCCGTCCCGCGGCCGCGGCGGGGACCGGTTACTGCTGGCCGACCTCGAAGCGGGCGAACCGGGTCACGGTCACTCCCGCCTCGTCCAGGAGGGCCTTGACCGTCTTCTTGTTGTCGGTCACCGAGGGCTGCTCGAGCAGCACGGTGTCCTTGTAGTAGGCGTTGACCTTGCCCTCGATGATCTTGGGCAGCGCCTGCTCCGGCTTGCCTTCCTCGCGGGCGGTCTGCTCGGCGATGCGCTTCTCGTTCTCGATCGTCTCGGCGGCCACCTCGTCCCTGCTGAGGAACTTCGGCTTGAGCGCCGCCACCTGCAGCGCGGCACCCCGGGCCGCGTCGGCGGCGCCCTCGCCGGAGCCGGTGTACTCGATCAGCACGCCGACCGCGGGCGGCAGCCCGGAGCCACGGCGGTGCAGGTAGGTCTCGACCGTGCCGTCGAAGACCGCGACCCGGCGCAGCTCCAGCTTCTCGCCGATCTTCGCGGCAAGCTGCTGCACCACCTCGTTGACGGTCTTGCCGTCCAGCTCGGCGAGCTTCAGCTTCTCCACGTCGTCGGTGCGGACGGTCTTGGCCACCTCGACGATCTTGTCGGCGAGCTGCTGGAACTCGTCGTTCTTCGCGACGAAGTCGGTCTCGGAGTTGATCTCGACCAGCGCGCCACCGCTACCGGCGACCAGACCCTCGGCCGTGGACCGCTCGGCACGCTTGCCCACGTCCTTGGCGCCCTTGATGCGCAGGACCTCGACGGCCTTGTCGAAGTCGCCCTCGCTCTCCTCGAGTGCGTTCTTGCAGTTCATCATGCCGGCGCCGGTCAGCTCGCGGAGGCGCTTAACGTCTGCCGCGGTGTAATTCGACATCCTGGGTTTTCCGTTCCCTTGTCCCGTGTCTGTGCCAGTGAACTGGCGCGGATTGGCTAGGTGGTGCTGGTGCTCAGGAGGCGGTGGTGGTCTGCTCGGCCGCGTTCGCGCCCGCCTGCTCGCCCTCCGCGGGATTCTCGCTGCCGGCCAGCAGGTCCTTCTCCCACTCGGCGAGCGGCTCGTCCGAGGCGACACCCGCTTCCGGCTTGTCCTGGCCAGCGGCGGCCGAGCCGTTCCGACCGGATCGAGCCATCAGGCCCGCCGCGGCGGCCTCGGCGACGACCTTGGTGAGCAGGGCGGCCGACCGGATCGCGTCGTCGTTGCCCGGGATCGGGTAGTCGACCTCGTCCGGGTCGCAGTTGGTGTCCAGGATCGCCACGATCGGGATGTTCAGCTTGCGCGCCTCGCCGACGGCGATGTGCTCCTTCTTGGTGTCCACGATCCAGACGGCGCTGGGCACCTTGGACATGTCGCGGATCCCGCCGAGGGTCCTCTCCAGCTTGTCCTTCTCGCGGGTCAGAGTGAGGATCTCGCGCTTGGTCAGGCCCTGGAAGCCGCCGGTCTGCTCCTGGGACTCCAGCTCCTTCAGTCGCTGCAGGCGCTTGTGCACGGTCTGGAAGTTGGTGAGCATGCCGCCGAGCCACCGCTGGTTCACGAAGGGCATGCCGACGCGCAACGCCTCGTGCGCGATCGCTTCCTGCGCCTGCTTCTTGGTGCCGACGAACAGGATGCTGCCGCCGTGCGCGATCGTCTCCTTGATGAACTCGAAGGCGCGATCGATGTAGGACAGCGTCTGCTGCAGGTCGATGATGTAGATGCCGTTGCGCTCGGTGAAGATGTAGCGCTTCATCTTCGGGTTCCAGCGCCGGGTCTGGTGCCCGAAGTGCACGCCGGAGTCGAGCAACTGCTTCATGGTGACGACGGCCATCGCCGGGTCCACCTCTTCTGTCGTGAGCGCGCCGGGCCTGGGCTCGACGCGCGCGGTCGGTTTTGTCGCGGCCGACCGGGTGGCCGGCCGCCCTGGTGCCGTGCCGCCGTCCGGACCCTTCGGTGCCGACACCGCTGGGACCGCCGGACGCCGTTCGCTCCGCTCGTTGCACTGAGACCTCGCAGCACGGAAACCGGCGAAACGCACACGTACACGTGGAGTCAGCCCGTGCGAACACAGACTGCGGGCAATAGTGTACGCCGCCCCACCGAAGCGTTCAGCACCGGCAACACCCGCGCCCCGAGTTGTCCACATCCACCCCCGCGACCCCCGGCTTATCCACAGATCTCCCGGACCCACTGCCGCCCCGCGGCCGTACCCGCGAGGCTGGATCCCATGACCATCGTCGCGATCCACCCCACGTCCTCGCCCCGGCGAGCAGCAGGTCGACACCGGCGTACCGGCCGGCGCCGACCGCCGTACCGGCTGCTACCGGTCCTGCTCGTGGTCGCGGCGCTCATCCTGTCCTGCGCCGCGGCGGCCACCGGCCGAGCGGGACCCTCGCCCCCACCGGGCTCCTCCGATGCGCCCGTGTCCTCCGCTCCGGTGGCACCGGCCGACCTGGTCGCGCACTCCGGCTCGCCCACGGCCGCCGGTGCGGCCCCGCGACCCCGCCCCGGCTCCTTGCCGAGCCCGCGCGGCCGGCTGGAGCCCCGGTTCGGCTGGCCGCTCGAGCCCGCGCCGCCGCCGCTGGTCAGGCCGTTCGAGCCGCCCGCGCATCCCTACGGGCCGGGCCACCGGGGCGTGGACCTCGGCGCCGAGCCCGGGCAGCGGGTGCTCGCCGTCGAGCAGGGGTTCGTGGTGTTCGCCGGCCCGGTCGCCGGCCGCGGGGTCGTGTCCATCGACCACGACGGCGGGCTGCGCAGCACCTACGAGCCGCTCGAGCCCACGGTGTCGGCAGGCGATCAGGTGTACGCCGGTCAGGCGATCGGCACGGTGACGGCGGGGCACCCGGAGTGCACCATGACGGCCTGCCTGCACTGGGGTGTCCGCCGGGGCGCGGAGTACCTCAACCCCGTGTACCTGGTCGAACCGGCCGGAGCGCTCCGGCTGAAACCCTGGGCCGGGTGATCGGGATGCCACGTCCGACCGGCTCGGTGCCCCCGATGCTCAGACGCTGGTCTGCTCCATCAGCTTGGCCCGCAACCGCAGTACCGCGCGGGTGTGCAGCTGGCTCACCCGCGACTCGGTCACCCCGAGCACCTTGCCGATCTCCGCCAGGGTCAGGCTTTCGAAGTAGTAGAGGCTGACCACGATCCGGTCCCGCTCGGTGAGCTGCGCGATCGCCTCGGCGAGCTGCCGCCGGTTGTCCTGGTCGACCAGCACCGCGACCGGGTCCACCGCGTCGTCGTCCGGCAGCATGTCGACCACCGACGCGCAGTCCCTGCCCGCCGTGACCAGGTCCTCCAGCGCGACCACGCTGGTCAGTTGCAGCTGGCCGTAGAGGTCCCGCAGGTCGGAGACGGAGATCTCCAGCTCGGTGGCGAGCTCGGCGTCGGTGGGCGTGCGGTGCAGCCGCCCCCCGAGCCGTTCCAGCGCGCGCTCGGCTTCGCGGATCCGGCTGCGCACGGCACGCGGCACCCAGTCCTGGGAACGAAGATCGTCCAGGATGGCGCCGCGGATACGCTGCATGGCGTAGGTCTCGAAACGCAACCCGCGGTCGGGGTCGAACTTCTCGATCGCGTCGACGAGGCCGAAGATGCCGGACTGGATCAGGTCGCCGACATCGACATGGGTCGGCAGCCCGGTGCCGACCCGCCCCGCCACGTACTTGACGAGCGGAGCGTAGTGCAGCACCAGCCGGTCCCTGATGCGCTGCTGCGGGGAGTGGGCGAACTGCTGCCACAGTGCTTGGATGCCCGCCTCGACCTCGCTACCGCCGCTGTTGCCGGAAGTGCCGTCGATGACATCGCTGTCAGCCGGCTTGTCCTGCCCACTGTCCGGTGCGGAGCGCGTGGGCACGGGCTGATCGCCGGTGCTCGGCTCGGTCGTGTCCGGGCGCGACGAGGACGCTGCGGGGCTCGCCAAAGTGCCCCCCAGGTCATCGGGCGCGGGGGTGGGTCCGGTCATGGATCGCCTTCAGCCGCTCGACGGTCACGTGAGTGTAGAGCTGCGTGGTGGCAAGCGTAGCGTGACCGAGTAGTTCCTGAACGCTGCGAAGGTCAGCACCGCCTTCGAGCAGGTGTGTCGCCGCGGAATGCCGCAGCCCGTGTGGTCCGGTCACCGCGCTGCCCGGGACCGTCTCGGCCGCGTCGCGTACCAGCCGACGTACGGTACGCGGATCGAGCCTGCGCCCACGCACCCCGAGAAACAGTGCGCTGACCTCGTCCCGCACCAGTTCCGGCCTGCCCTGTTCGACCCAGGCCCGCACCGCACGTTCGGCGGGCACGCCGAACGGCACGACCCGTTCCTTGTCCCCCTTGCCGATCACCCGGATCACTCGGCGGTCGAACTCCACCTCGTCGAGGTCCAGGCCGCAGAGCTCGGACACCCGCACCCCGGTCGCGTACAGCAACTCGAGCACCGCGTGATCGCGCAGCGCTACCGGGTCGCGTTCCGCCGCGCCGGTGCCGGAATGCCGCATCAGTTCGGTGGCCTGCTCCGGCCGCAGCACCCCGGGCAGGGTTCGTCGCGGTCGCGGCGCGGCCAGCCGCGCACCGGGATCGGTGTCCAGGAAACCCTGCCGCTGCACCCATGCCGTGAACGTGCGCACCGCCGCCGCCCTGCGGGACAAGGTCGTCCGGCTGTGCCCAGAGGCACGCTGCCCGGCCAACCATGCGCGAAGGACACCGATGTCCAGCCCGTCCAGCGCGGCGGCATCCGGCGCGGCACACGCACCATCGGCCGCGCCGTCAACGCCGTGCAGAAACCCGAGCAGGGACACCACGTCGCCCGCGTAGGCGCGGACGGTGTGCTCGGAGAGGTTTCGCTCCAGCTTCAGGTGCCGCTCGTACTCCTCGACAAGGTCGGTGGCGGCCCGCGGCAGGCGTTCGCGGATCCGCGACAGGTCGACGCGGCGTGGTTGCGAGGGCGGCATGTGCGCTGACGCTGCGCTAAACCTGCGCTCCGGTCAAGCATCGCCACGCGACTCCGACCAGGTGGTTGCGTACCGCCCAGCGGGCCAGGCTCTCGGCAGCACATCGGACCCGCCCGATGACTGATCGCTTGTTCACGAGCGTGGACGTGGCCACCGGCAGGCGGGATGGGCGAGCGGCCGAGGCCCGTGCGACGGCCACGACCTCGGCCACCGAATCCGGCGCCGCCTGCCGACGTCACCTCGCGGTAGTCGCCCAGGCCTGGGACGGCGGGCATCGACGAACCGCGCCGGAGCCGTGCTCCGCGACGAGCGGCGTCGTCACAGGGCCGTCCGATCCGTCGAGCGAGGGTCGTGCACGGCGGTGCCGCTGTGGAGAATCCCCGCCATGGCCCGGTCACGCCACGGTCCGGTCGAGTCGTAGAGGTCCTCGGCGGTGTCCGCGGTGGAGATCAGCACCCCGGCGGTGTTCCGCCGCGACCTTCCCAGGGTGACTCCGTCCGCCGGATGAAGAACGTCGGCCACAGGCTCTCGCGGGCTGACGAGTTCGGGCAACTGATCCACATGTGGTTGCGGGCAGCGGCGGCTGCCATCACCGCAGGTATGGTGACACCGGGGTAGGTGAAGGTCGGCGCCCGGTTGAAAGGCTCGAACTCGGAACCCATGGCAGCACTGATCATCTCGACACGCTCCGGGGACACATTCGCGACGTGGAACGAGTGGAACATCAGCCGCACACCGCTTTCGCGTACTCGCGGTACAGCTCAGGGAAACGGTAGTCGTAGCAGATCAGAGCACCGCGGCGAAGGCCGTTGAGATCCCATGTGCTGAGGTGGTCTCCGGGGCTGTAGTGCGCGAAGTCGCCGACACACTCATCCTGCTTGCCGCCACAGAAACGCTTGTCGTAACGCTCGACGAGGCAGCCGGCTTCGTCGATGACATACAGGCTGTGATGAGGCTTGTTCCCCGCGCCAAGCTCATGCGCCGAGCCGAGGACCACCCAGATCCGCGATTCGCGAGCCACCTCGAGGACACGGCGAGTGGCCGAGCGCAGACCGGCCCAGTCGAATTCCGCGAAGCTGTCGAAATCGACTCCGGCGTATCCCAATAACGCTCCTTCCGGGAAGTGAACGACATCCGCGTCCCGATCCTTGGCCACCCGCACCTGACGAGCGACATAGCCGAGGTTGCGCCGGATATCCGCGCTGACCGGAATTGGCAGGTAGCCACCCTGACGACCGTCATGCCACCCATGATCCGCAGGTAGCCTCCGGTGAGGAACGGGAAATCACCTCGAGCGGAGGATTCGGCTCCGCCGACCGCGCCCGCTGTGCCGGTGCGGGGCGTGCCCCGGAGGAGCTCGTGGGATGGGCGACCGCTCGAGCGCGGGCGACACAGACGTTCCCGCTCCCCGGCGAGGTCGCCACGTGGACGGCCGTGCCGCGCACCGACGGTACGGGAATCGCCGAACCGGATACATATGCAGCCAACACGCGGACATGAGCAGCAAACCCGCGGACATGAGCAGCAAACCCGCGGACGTGGACAGCAAACCCGCGGACATGAGCAGCAAACCCGCGGACGTGGACGGCCAACTCGCGGACATGAGCAGCAAACCCGCGGACGTGGACGGCCAACTCGCGGACGTGGACGGCAAACTCGCGCGTCGCCGGGCGGCGCGGGTCCGCGAGCGGCCAGCGCACCGGCCGCCGGTCATCGGTCTCGGCACGGCGGGCAGGCTTCGGGCGCTGCTCGGATGGGGTGCGGGCGGCCCGGGACGTCCTGGGTGGCGGGGCGGGGTCATGGTGCGCGCCCCGCTTCTCGGGCGCGGCGCCAGCCGCTCTCGCAGCGCGCACTCAGGCCGTCCAGCTCCAACGCGGGCAGGATGGCCCGGACACGTGCCACCGGCACGCCGGACTCGGTGGCGATGCGCTCGGGGGACTTGCCCTTGCGGGTGCCGAGGGTCTCGTGCACCCGCAGCGCCTGGGGACCGAGCCCGTCGGTCGACCGGCGCGGGTGGTCGACCTCCGGCCGCAGGTCGGTGCCGATGCTGCCGACCGTGTCCAGCACGTCGGCCACCGAGGCGACCAGGGTCGCCTCCCCGCCGCGGATCAGCTGGTGGCAACCGACCGAGGTCGCGGAACCCACCGGACCGGGTACCGCCATCACCACCTTGCCGAGCGCGCCGGCGGTGGCCGCGGTGTTCCTGGCGCCACTACGCGCGCCCGCCTCGACCACCACGCTGCCCGCGGTCAACGCCGCGATCAGCCGGTTACGGACCAGGAAGCGGTGCCGCGCGGGTGGGGTACCCGGCGGGTACTCGCTGAGCACCAGCCCGTGCTCGGCGATGCGGTTACACAGGCCGATGTGGCCGGCGGGGTAGCCGGCGTCCAGTGCGCATCCGAGTACCGCCACGGTCGCCCCGCCTCCGGCCAGCGCGCCGCGATGGGCCGCGCCGTCCACGCCGTAGGCCGCTCCGGAGAACACCGTCATGCCGCGCTCGGCCAGTCCGTAGCCGAACTCGGCGCTGGTGTGCTCCCCGTATCCGGTGGCGGCACGGGCCCCGACAACCGCGACCGCCCGATCGGTCACCCGGTCCAGCGTGGCGTTGCCGCGCGCCCACAGGGCCAGCGGCGTGGCCACGTCCCGCACCCCGCGCCCGGTCGCCACCTCGAGGCACAGCAACGGCCACGCGGGCCACTCCTCGTCCTCCGGGATGATCAGCCGGGCCCCGGCCCGGGCGGCCGCGGCGAGGTCCTCGGCCGCCAGCACCAGCTCCCGGCGGGCGGAGGTCTCCCGCGCCACGGCCTCCGGCACCCGCTGCTCGCGCACCCGCTCCGCGGCTGCCACCGGCCCGTGCTCGGCGACGAACGCGGCCAGCGCGGGAGCGGGCGGTTCGGCGACCCGGAGTAGGTAAGCCCTGGCGCACCGCGGGCTGTCCGGCCGGTCCGCGTCGTATCCGGGTCTCACGCCGCCCTCCGATCGCGGAACTCCAGTGCGCTCGCCACGTGATCGGCGTCCGGCCGCTCGGTGCCGGCCAGGTCGCTGAGCGTCCAGGCGATGCGCAGGCAGCGGTCGGCTCCCCGGGCGGTGACCGAGCCCCGGCGCAACCCGGTGTCCAGCAGCGCCGTCGCGCTCGCGGGCAGGGCGTACTCGCGGCGCAGCACGGGCCCGGGAACCTCGGCGTTGGTCCGCCACCCGTGGTCCGACCAGCGCAGCGCGGCGCGCTCCCTGGCCCGCAGCACCCGGGCACGCACCTGCTCGGTCGGTTCCGGCTCGCCGCATTCCCGCCCGTTCATCGCCGTGATGGGCCGCATCCGCACCCGTAGGTCCACCCGGTCCAGCAGCGGCCCGGACAGCCGACCGAGGTAACGCCTGCGGGCCGAGGGCGAGCAGCTACAGTCCGCCTCCCGCGGCGGCGCGCAGGGACACGGGTTGGTCGCCAGCACCAACTGGAAGCGCGCGGGGAAGGACACCGAGCCCCGCTGCCGGGAGATCCGCACCTCACCGTCCTCCACGGCGGTGCGCAGGCTGTCCAGCAGCTTCGGCCCGAACTCGCAGGCCTCGTCGAGGAACAGCACGCCGAGATGGGCCTGGCTGATCGCGCCGGGGGACGCCAGGCCGCTGCCGCCGCCGACCAGTGCCGCCGGTGTGATCGAGTGGTGCGGCGCCACGAAGGGCGGTACCCGCACCAGCGGGGACGAGGGCGACAGCGAGCCGTGCACCGAATGCACCGCCGTGACCTCCAGCGAGTCCTCCCCGGCCAGCCGGGGCAACAGGCCGGGCAGCCTGCGGGCCAGCATCGTCTTACCGACCCCTGGTGGCCCGCTGAGCAGCAGGTGGTGGCCGCCCGCCGCGGCGACCTCCAGCGCCCACCTGGCTTCCGGCTGGCCGAGGACATCGACCAGGTCGGGCACCCCGGCGGCCACATCCTCCGCAGGCGGCTCGGCGGTGAGGAGTTCCTGCTCGCCACGCAGCCAGCCGAGCACCTCCGCCAGCCGGGCGGCACCACCGACCCGCACGCCGTCCACCAGCACCGCCTCGAACAGTGACTCGGCGGGTACCACGGCCCTGGTCAGCCCCGCCCTGCGCGCGGCGAGCAGGGCGGGCAGCACGCCGCGCACCGGCCGGATCCGGCCGTCCAGCGCGAGTTCGCCGAGCAGCACGGTGCCCGGCAGCCTGGTCGCCGGTACCTTGCCCGCGGCCGCCAGCACCGCGACCGCGATACCGAGGTCGTAGCCCGAGCCCACTTTCGGCAGGTTCGCCGGGGACAGTCCGAGGGTGACCGGCTGATCCGGCCAGCCGCCCACGGTGTTACGAACGGCGGCACGCACCCGTTCCTTCGCCTCGCGTAGCCCCGGATCCGGCAGTCCGACCAGGGTCGTCCTCGGCAGGCCCGCACCGATATCGGCCTCGATCTCCACCGGCCGGCCGTCGATCCCGAGCAGCCCGATGGCCCACGCTCGCGCCAGTGCCATCAGAACGCCCCCTCGATATGCCGCAGGCGCGGTCGCGTTCCCCGTGCCGATTCAATCGAGATCACGTCGAAGCGCAGCCGGCACCAGCCGAGCCCCTGCGCGCGCAGCCACAACCGGGCGAGCCGCCGGATCCGCCTGCTCTTGGTCCAGGTGACCGACGCCTCCGGAGGCCCGAAGCCCCGGCCGGAGCGGGTCTTGACCTCGCAGACGACCACGATTCGGCCGTCCGTGGCGAGCAAGTCCAGCTCACCCTCCCGGCAGCTCCAGTTCCGCCCCAGCACCGACAACCCGAGGCCGCGTAGGTGGGCGGCGGCCATCCGCTCGCCCCAGCGGCCGAGTTCACGTGGCGAGGGGCGCCGCAGCGCCATATCCGTTCGTGCCGCCGTCCCCAACACGGTCCACCCCCAGTTCCGACTCCCACGGTTACGTCCTTTCGACGCTGCCAGGGCGGTCGGTGCGGGCACCAGCGCCGGACTCACCGGCTGTGGACAACACGGGTGATGTGGATAGTCCCTGGCCCGGAACGGTCAGGGCAGGCGTGATCGTCGGTGGCTCGTGCTAAGGGCGCGCGGCGGTGAGCGGCCATGGCGTGCTGTCGGCACGCGCCGCGTTCGCCTGGTCGACTGTCAGCCGGAGAACGGCCCGTCCTCGGGTAATCGCAGGTCCGGTTTGTCCAGCTCCTCCACGTTGACGTCCTTGAAGGTGATCACTCGGACATGCTTCACGAACCGGGCGGGCCGGTACATGTCCCACACCCAGGCGTCGGACATGCGTACCTCGAAGTAGACCTCGCCGCCCCCGTCCCGCACCTGCACGTCCACGGCGTTGGCCAGGTAGAACCGCCGCTCGGTCTCCACGACGTACGAGAACTGGCTCACGATGTCGCGGTACTCGCGGTACAGCGACAGCTCCATCTCGGTCTCGTACTTCTCGAGATCCTCTGCGCTCATGAAACGCGCGCCCCTCCTCGCGGGTCAGCTTGCCGTTCACCGACGGAACTCCCATTCTCACCCACGCGCTCGTGATCAGCACGTTCCGCCGCGCTCGGTGCCGGGTCGGTCGCCGAACGCAGCAGCGCGGCCGCGCTGAGCTGCACCCGCCGCGGTGGGTACCGGCCATGTGCCGCGGCCGCCCGCGCCACGTTGACATAGGACCACCTGTGCACCTCGCTCGGGCCGTGCTCGGTCAGCGCGGCACTGTGCTCGGCGGTGCTGTATCCCTTATGCACATCGAACCCGTACACCGGGTGCCGCTCGTGCAGCCCCGCCATGATCCGATCCCTGGTCACCTTCGCCAGCACCGAGGCCGCCGCCACGCACGCGACGGCCCGATCCCCCTTGATCACCGGCACACTCGGCGCGGGCAGTCCGGGTACCCCGAAGCCGTCGGTCAGCACGTAACCCGGCCGGGTGGGCAACATGGCGACCGCGCGGCGCATGCCCTCCACGTTGGTCACGTGGATACCGATGGCATCGACCTCCTCCGGGGGGATCACCACCACCGAATGCGCGAGCGCGCGCGCCAGCACCCGCTCGTACACCCGTTCCCTTGCTTCCGGGGTGAGCAGCTTGGAGTCGGTGAGCTCGGTCAGCCGGGCACCGTCACCGGGGCGGAGAACGCAGGCGGCGACCACCAGTGGCCCCGCGCAGGCACCCCGGCCGGCCTCGTCCACACCGGCGACCGGGCCGAGGCCCCGCCGGTCCAGCGCCGACTGCAACCCCCAGGTGGTCTCGCCACGCACCACCGCACGCGGCGGCCGGATCGCGAAACGAGCTGCCGATGGCATCGCCTACTGTCCCCGCTTGGCCGCCCCGCGCACGGCCCCACCAAGCCCGCGGCCACCGGCGACCGCGGGCCAGGCGGCGATCACACCCGCACCGAGCGGGATGCCCGCGCCCCAGGCGGGAGCGCTCAACGCGGACGCCTGCGACGCGGCCTGCTGCGGGTTGTGGTCACTCACCCCGCCCCAGCGCGAGGGCGGCAACACGATGAACCTGGCCTTGCCGATGATGTTGTCCACCGGGACGACGCCACGCACGCCACCGCCACCCTGGTACCGCGAGTCCGAGGAGTTGTTGCGGTTGTCACCCATCACCCAGACCGTACCGTCGGGTACCGTCACCGGACCGAAGTCGATCTGCGTGTTCTCCGCGCCGGGCTCCCAGTGGATGTAGGGCTCGTCCAGCGGAATCCCGTCGACCGTCACCCGGTTCTGCGCGTCACAGCACTCCACGGTCTGCCCGCCGGTGGCGATGATGCGCTTGACGAAGTCCTTCTCGTCCGGCGGCGCGAGGCCGAACACCGAGCCGATACTGCGGAAGAAGCGCACCACGCCGTTGCTGGACTCCTGCGTGGGCAGGTCGTTCTCGGTCCAGGCCTCCGGGCCCTTGAACACCACGACCTCGCCGGGCTCCGGGTCACTGAAGTCGTAGACGAGCTTGTCGACCAGGATCCGGTCCGGCGTGCAGCCGGGGCAGCCGTGCAGCGTCTCCTCCATCGACCCGGACGGGATCATGTACACCCGGGCGATGAACTGCTGGATCAGGAACGCGAAGACGAGCGCCACAACGATGAGGATCGGCAGCTCTTTCCAGAAGGAACGCTGCTTGCGCTGTTTGCGTGACTTACGCCGCCGGTGAGCCCCGTGGGTCTCGGACGACGTGCCGTCGTCGTCCTCGGGGCGCTCCGGCTCATCCTCAGCGGCGTTTGAAGGCACAGGCTCGACCACGTCGCCAGGCTACGTGATTCGGCTCAACAGCTCAGGACGCCGAGGTGCTCGCCTTTGCGGCGCTGCTGGAGCGCCGCTCCTTGATCTTGGCGGCCTTGCCGCGCAGCTTGCGCAGGTAGTAGAGCTTCGCGCGGCGGACGTCACCACGCATGTGCACCTCGATCTTGGCGATGTTCGGGGAGTGCACCGGGAAGGTGCGCTCGACGCCGACGCCGAAGGACACCTTCCGCACGGTGAACGTCTCGCGGATGCCGTCGCCCTGGCGGCGGATCACAGCGCCCTGGAAGACCTGGTTGCGCTCGCGGTTGCCCTCGATAACGCGGACGTGCACCTTCAGCGTGTCGCCCGGACGGAAGTCCGGGATGTCGGAACGCAGCGACTGAGCGTCCAGGGCGTCCAGGGTGTTCATCGGGGATCCGTCCTCGTCCTTGGTCTGGCCTACGTACATCCGGGCAGGCGCTCGCCGCGCGACAATGTTCGGCGACGGGTCGGCCCAGGAGGTTCATGCGGACGCGGTCGTGTCGCCGCGCCATCCGGTCAAGTATTGCAAACCTGGTCGGCGCCCCCGGCAGCGGGTCAGGGCTCGTCGCCTTCGCACCGCTCCAGCACCGCGCGGTCGTGCGCGTCCAGGCTGCCCTCCGGCAGGGCACGGATCAGGTCGGGACGGCGCCGCGCCGTGCGCTCCAACGCCTGGTCCCGGCGCCACCGGTCGATCAGGGCGTGGTTGCCGGACCGCAGCACCTCCGGCACGGCGAGCCCGCGCCAGGTCTCCGGGCGGGTGTAGCTCGGCCCTTCGAGCAGCCCACCGGAGAAGGAGTCCTGCTCCGCGGACACCGGGTTGCCGAGCACGCCGGGTAGCAGCCGAGCCACCGCCTCGACGATCACCAGCACGGCGGACTCCCCGCCGACCAGCACGTAATCCCCGATGGACACCTCGTCCACCGGCATCCGGCCGGCCGCGTCCTCGATCACCCGCTGGTCGATGCCCTCGTACCGGCCGCAGGCGAACACCAGGTGCCGCTCGGCGGCGTACTCCCGCGCGAGGGCCTGGGTGAACGGCCTGCCGGCCGGGGTCGGCACCACGAGCCTGCCGCCCTCGGCGCAGACGTCGTCCAGCGCGGGCCCCCAGATCTGCGGCTTCATCACCATGCCGGGACCGCCACCGTAGGGTGCGTCGTCCACCGCGCGGTGCACGTCGTGCGTCCAGTCCCGCAGGTCGTGCACGTCGACCTCGAGCAGGCCGCGATCGATGGCCCGGCCGAGCAGAGCCGCCCGCAGGGGCTCCAGGTACTCCGGGAAGATGGTGACGACGTCGATCCGCATGAGCTACTCGAGCAGGCCTTCCGGGGGATCGAGCACGACCCGGCCCGCCACCGGGTCGACCTCGGGCACGATCGCGCGGACGAACGGCACCAGCGTCACGGCGCCGTCCTTGCCGTCCCGCTCCACCGCGAGCAACTCGCCCGCCGGTGAGTGCACCACCTCACGCACGGTCCCGACCGTGCTGCCGTCGGTGAGCTCGACCCGCAGCCCCTCCAGCTGGTGGTCGTAGAACTCGTCCGGGTCCTCGATCGGGGGCAGCTCGGCCGTGTCGGCGAACAGCAGCAGGCCACGCAGCGCGTCCGCCCGCTCCCGACCGGGGACCTCGGCGAAACGCACCAAAAGCCGCCCGCCGGTCTGCTGGCGGGCGGCTGTCACGGTGAGCTGCCGGCTTTCCCCTCCCCGGGAACGTGCGGTCAGCACCGAGTCCGGTGCGAACCGCAGTTCCGGGGAGTCGGTGCGCACCTCGACGGTGAGCTCGCCGCGCACCCCGTGCGCCTTGGCGATGCGGCCGACAACGACCTCCATCGGCGGTGCCGGGCTAGCGATCGGTGTCGATGACGTCGACCCGGACGCCCCGACCGCCGATCCCGCCCATAACGGTGCGCAGCGCGGTCGCGGTCCGACCGCCCCTTCCGATCACCTTGCCGAGATCGTCCGGATGGACGTGCACCTCAAGGGTGCGACCACGCCGGGTGGTGATCAGCTCCACCCGCACCTCGTCGGGATTGTCGACGATGCCGCGCACCAGATGCTCGAGGGAGTCGGCGAGGAAGCTCACGCCTCCGCCTTCTCGCTCTCGGCCGGCTCGGCGGCATCGGCCTGCTCGGCCTTGTCGGACTTCTCCGACTTGTCGGCCTTCCTGCCGCCGCCCTTCTTCTTGGGCGTGGTGGCCTCGGTGGTGGGCTCCTCACCGGCCGCGGCGAGCGCGGCGTTGAACAGATCCTGCTTCGTCGGCTTCGGCTCGGGCGCCTTGAGGGTGCCCTCCGCGCCCGGCAGACCCTTGAACGTCTGCCAGTCCCCGGTGATCTCCAGGAGGCGCTGCACCGGCTCGGTGGGCTGCGCGCCGACCTTCAGCCAGTGCTGCGCCCGCTCCGAGTTGACCTCGATGAAGCTCGGCTCTTCCTTCGGGTGGTACTTGCCGATCGTCTCGATGGCCTTGCCATCCCGCCGGGTACGCGCGTCGGCGACGATGATGCGGTAGTACGGCGCGCGGATCTTGCCGAGGCGCTGCAGCTTGATCTTGACGGCCACGGGTGTGGGTACTCCTTGCGTTCTCTCGGTGCTCGAGGCCACACGATCCGAGTGGGGAAACGGACATGGGCGCCCAGGTCATGGTGTCGCTCCCGGCACGGTGAGAGGGCCCGTCCGGAGCAGGCAGTCGACTATTCTGCCAGACGCGGGGCCGCGCGGTGCGCGACCCCTGCCCAGTCACAGCGCGACGACGCCGAGCGCGGTCAGCAGGATGGCGAGCGCGGGCAGGAAGTTGTTCACCTGGTGCGCGATGATGCTGCCGAGCAGCCGGCCCGTCACCAGCCGGGCCAACCCGATCGGCACCGCGATGACCAGCAGTAACGTGGTGCGCAGGGGCTCGAGGTGACTGGCGGCGAACACGCCGGTGGAGAGCAGGAACGCGGCGATCCGGCCGGTCCTCTCCTTGCCCCAGCTCAGCCGCTCCACGGCGCCCCAGAGCAGGCCGCGGTAGATGATCTCCTCGCAGATCGGCCCGAGCAGCCACAGGTAGAGGAACATCACCACCGCGGCCGTCACCGACATCGGCTGGTCCTCGATCAGAGCGCTGATCGCCGAGGTGGCGTTCTCCTCGCCAACCGCCTGGGTCCAGACGAAGGCGCCCACCGTGGTGCACACCACGCCGAGCATGCCGAACCGCAGGCCGGTGCGGACGTCGTCCCATCGCCAGGACAACCGCAGGTCCAGCAGCGGGCCGTTCCCGCGCACCCTGGTGATCAGCAGTGCGGTCGCGGCGGCGATCAGGGTGGGGGTCATGGTGCCGATCAGCACGTCGCGCACCGGCACCGACTCGCCGGTGCGTGCCCCGCTCAGCAGCACGCCCACGAAGGCGGCCGAGGCCAGCAGCACGGCTTCGACGAGAAGGAAAGCGCCGAAACCCCAGCGATGCGGCGAAGTCTCCCCCGCACTGCGCACAGCGTCGTTCTCCGAATTCTCCGGGTTTGCCGGTTCGGGGCCGGGGACCGGTTCCCTTGACTGCGAGAAGGTCACACCGATCCTCCGAGGGGTACGAGCGGGGACGGCGCCGAGCCTAATGGCCGGCGACGGCCGGTCAGGAAGCGGCGACCAGCAGGACCGCGGGCGGCAGGTTGTTCGCCGCATGGGCGACGAGACTCGCACCCGTCCGCCCGGTGATCAGCCGGGCCGCGCCGATCGCCACCCCCTGTCCGAGCAGGGCGACGGTACGGTGCGACTCGCCGTGCAGCAAGGCGAACACCAGCGCGGTCAGCAGCAGGATCACCCACGCGGGGACGCGGTGATGCCGCAGTGCCTTCCACAGCGCGCCGCGCAGCAGCAGTTCCTCGGTCAGCGGTGCGAGCAGCACGACGATCGCCGCGGTCACCAGCAGCCAGACGGTCGTGCCACCGAGGCCCTCGGACACCTCGCTGAGCGGGTCCTCCCATGCCCGCCCGCTGCCGTAGACGGCGATCAGCAGCAGGTTCAACACGTACCCGGTGAGCAGGGCGAAGCCGCCACAGGCGAGGCCGACCTTGAGGTCCCGCACGTCCGGCAGCAGGCCGAACTCGGCACGCAGCCCGCGGCCGCGAAGCCAGGAACCCAGCGCGGGGCCGAGGCCCAGGGCCAGGTTCGGCAGGAACACCACCAGGATCACCGGGCCGATCTCGGGCACGTCCAGCATGTTCGTGCCGGTGAACCCGCCGACCAGCACGGCGGCCAGGACCAGCGAGGTCAGGTAGTAGCCGCCGACTCCGGTGAAGAACGCGAGAAAACCCCAATGGGCTCCCAGAACCATGCCGTCCCGAACGGCAGGTGGATCGCCCTGGTCGTGCTCCTGATCCACCACGCCTCCCAATCAGCCGAGCGTAACGGGCAACCGCGCATGGTGGCTCCCCGCGATCGGGTGATACCGGACCGTGCCCGGCACCGTACCGCTCTGCTACGAGTGCCCGGTTCCGCGCACCCTCAACCGACGACCCGGCCGCGGAGGATGACCGCCTTGGGGCGGCGGAGGGCCGCGAGGTTCTCCCGGGGATCCTCGTCGAGAACCAGGAGGTCGGCCGGTGCGCCCGCGGTGAGGGAAGGGTGGCCCAGCCACTCGCGCGCGGCCCAGGAGGCGGCGCCGAGGGCCTGCTCGGCGGTGAGCCCGGCACGGTGCAGGGCCTCGATCTCGTCCACCACCCTGCCGTGCGCGACCAGGCCGCCCGCGTCGCTGCCCGCGTAGATCGGCACCCCCGCCGCGTGCGCCGCGGCCACCGTGTCCCGCGCACCGGCGTGCAGCGCCCGCATATGCGCCGCGTAGCTCGGGTACTTACCCGCCTGGTCGGCGATGTCGGGGAAGTTCTCCAGCACGTTGACCAAGGTCGGGACCAGCGCGACGCCCCGGCGCGCCAGCTCCGCGATCAGGTCCTCGCCGAGGCCGGTGCCGTGCTCGAGGCAGTCGATCCCGGCGCCGACCAAGCCGGGCAGCGCCTCCTCACCGAACACGTGCGCGGTCACCCGCGCCCCGGCCTCGTGCGCCACCTTCACCGCCTCGGCCAGTACCTCGTCCGGCCACAGCGGGGCGAGGTCACCCACCGAGCGGTCGATCCAGTCCCCGACGAGCTTCACCCAGCCGTCGCCGTCGGCCGCCTGCTCGGCCACCGCCTCGGGCAACTGGTCGGGATGCTCCAGGTCGAGCCCGAGGCCGGGGATGTAGCGCTTGGGCAGCGAGAGGTGCCGGCCACAGCGGATGATCCGCGGCAGGTCCGCACGCTGCTGCAGGGGCCGGTTGTCCATCGGCACCCCGCAGTCGCGGATGAGCAGGGTTCCGGCGTCCCGGTCGGTGCGGGCCTGCTCCTCGGCCTCGGCCACGGACACCGCACCCCCGGCGCCGAGGCCGGGATGGCAGTGCGCGTCGACCAGGCCCGGCACCAGGAAGCCGTCCCGCACCAGGGTCTCGGCATCCTCGGTGCGCTCGAAGCCGATCCGGCCCTCGCTGATCCACACATCCCGCTGCCGCCCCTCCGGCAGCACCACTCCGTGCAGATGCACCACGGGCTACTTGTTCTTCGGCAGGTTGATCTTGGAAGGGTCGAATCCGGGCGGCAGGTCGTTCAGTCCGCCGCCGAGCTGGGACAGGTCCGGCATCCCGCCACCCTGCGCGCCGCCCTGCGGCAGCCCGGGCATCCCGCCGGGGAAGCCGCCACGCACCTTCGGCTGGGTGGGGCCGCGCCCCTTGCCCTTCTTGCCTTTCTTGCCCTTGCGGTTCTTCTTGCCGCCACCGGGCCCGCCGCCGAAGCCGAACCGGCCCGCCATCTGCTGCATCATCTTCTTGGCCTCGAAGAACCGGTTCACCAGGTCGTTGACCTCGCGCACCGCCACGCCCGAGCCACGCGCGATCCGCTGCCGGCGGGAGGCGTTGATCATCTTCGGGTCGGCCCGCTCGGCGGGGGTCATCCCGCGGATGATCGCCTGCAGCCGGTCCAGGTGGTTGTCGTCCACCCCGGCCAGCTGGTCCTTCATCTGACCGGCCCCGGGCAGCATGCCCAGCAGGTTGCCGATCGGACCCATCTTGCGCACGGCGAGCATCTGGTCGAGGAAGTCCTCCAGGGTCATCTCGCCGGTGCCCAGCTTGGCCGCGGCCTGCTCCGCCTTCTCCTGGTCGAAGGCCTGCTCAGCCTGCTCGATCAGGGTGAGCATGTCGCCCATGCCGAGGATCCGGCCTGCCATCCGGTCGGGGTGGAAGGCGTCGAAGTCCTCCAGCTTCTCCCCGTTGGAGGCGAACAGGATCGGCTGCCCGGTGACCTGGCGCACGGACAGCGCGGCACCACCACGGGCGTCGCCGTCCAGCTTGGTCAGCACCACACCGGTGAACCCGACGCCGTCCCGGAAGGCCTCGGCCGTGGTCACCGCGTCCTGCCCGATCATCGCGTCGACCACGAACAGGGTCTCGTCCGGCTGCACGGCGTCCCGGATGTCGGCGGCCTGCCGCATCAGTTCCTCGTCCACACCGAGGCGGCCCGCGGTGTCCACGACCACCACGTCGTGCTGGGCGCGGCGGGACTCGTCGATGGCCCTGCGCGCGACGTCCACCGGATCGCCGACCCCGTTGCCCGGTTCCGGCGCGAAGGTCGGCACCCCGGCGCGCTCGCCGACCACCTGGAGCTGGGTCACCGCGTTCGGCCGCTGCAGGTCACAGGCGACCAGCAGCGGGGTGTGGCCCTGCTTCTTCAGCCACGTCGCCAGCTTGCCAGCCAGCGTGGTCTTACCGGAGCCCTGCAGACCGGCGAGCATGATCACCGTCGGCGGGGTCTTGGCCAGGTTGAGCCTGCGGGTCTCCCCGCCGAGAATCGCGACGAGCTCCTCGTTCACGATCTTGACGACCTGCTGGGCCGGGTTCAGCGCCGCGGAGACCTCGGCCCCCTTGGCGCGCTGCTTGATCTGTGCGATGAATTCGCGCACCACGGGCAGCGCGACGTCGGCTTCCAGCAGTGCGATGCGGATCTCGCGTGCGGTCGCGTCGATGTCGGCGTCGGAGAGCTTCCCCTTGCCGCGCAGGTTCTGCAGGACCGACGTGAGCCGATCGGAGAGGGTGTCGAACACGGGCGTGCACGCTCCAGCGGGTCGTCGTTTAGCTGGTGTCCAATTCCACAGTCGGGCTATTCAGGCCCGTACCCTGCCTCACCAGAGCTGCGACCTGCAACGACCCCCCGCCCGTCGCCCACCACCACCCACACGGTGGCGCTGCGCGCCGCGGTGACCATGGGCCTGGCGGCCCGCGGTCGCTGGGTCGTTTCTGAATAGCCGTCCTCGGCCGGAAGTGCCACCGGCCTCCCTCGAGGGTAGTCGCCATTGTCCCGGGGTGACCGCGGTGGCGGGTGACCGGGATCCGCCCGGCCGGTCCGCTCCCTCTTCAGACCGGCCGGGCGGCCGAGCCTCGCGAGCGACCCACGGAGCAGGACCGCCGCCAGACCCCCAGCACCTGGCGGATGTCTCGCCTTCGCGAGCGCCATCAACGCGATGGCATCAGCCTGCCGGGTACGGGGGGTGTACAGGCAGCGTGAAGACCCCCAAGTAGAGCTACGTATTCCTACTCAACGTCCGGTCCGGGTCTTACCTAGCGGGTGGAGTCGGCGACGGTGCGGGACTTCTTCGCGGCCCGCTTCGACGAGGACCTGGCCCGCGCGGCCTTCTCGGCGGCCGCCTTCGCGTTCGCCACCGCCTCGTGGCTGCGCTGCAACGCGGCCAGCAGCTCGGTCACGCCCTCGTCCTGGACGGGCTCGGTCGGCTGCACCAGCTCGCTGCCCTCGACCTTGGCCTGGATCAGCGCGTCCAGCGCCTCCTGGTAGGAGTCGGTGTACTGGCCGGGCTCGAAGTCGCCCGCCAGCCCGTCGATCAGCTCGACAGCCTCGCGCAGTTCCGGCAGGCGCAGGTCGACATCCTCGTGCAGGAAGGGGAAGTCGGCGGTGCGCACCTCGTCCGGCCAGTACATCGTCTCGAGTATGAGCACCTGGTCGCGCACCCGCAGGGTGGCCAGCGTTTCCCGTTGCCGCAGCGCGACCTTCACCACGGCCACCTTGCCCGACTGCTGCAGTGCCTCGCTGAACAGCACGTAGGGCTTGGTTCCGGTCACCTCCGGCTCGAGGAAGTAGCTGCGCGCGTAGTAGACCGGGTCGATCTGCTCGACCGGTACGAAGGCGCAGACGTCGATCGACTGGGCGGTCGGCAGCGGTAGCCGGGCGAAGTCCTCGTCGGTGAGCCGCACCACGCTGCCGCCCGGCAGCGTGGTGCCCTTGCCGACCTCGGCGGCCTCCACCTCGGCACCGTCCAGCTCGCATACCCGCTTGTTCCTGATCCGCCCTCCGTCAGCGAGATGGAGTTGGTGCAGACCCGTGCCGTGCTCCTCGGTCGCGGCATATGCCCTGACCGGGATCGCATAGGTCCCGAAACCGATCGTGCCCTTCCACACAGCCCGCATGAGCTACCTCCCCGCAGCGACACAAAATAGTCAGCGTAGTGACGCTGGCGCGGGCGCCGACAGCTACAAACGGGTGTCCTCGTCGTCCGTTCGCAGCAACCTGCCCAGCGGGGTCTCCCCCTCGGCCAGCGCGTCGGCTGAGTACCCGGCGGCCTCGGCCGCCGCGCGCAGTACCGCGGCGAGCGCGTCCTGCTCCGGCGGCCGGGAGTCGTCCCCGTCCCGTACCCGCTCGGCCAGGTGCTCCAGCGCGCCGGAGAGGTGCCGCTGCCCGGCGACCAGAAGCCGGAGCACCTCGGCGAGCTCGGCCACGCTGCCGACGCTGGGGCCCGGCCGCCGCCCGGCCGTACCCGCGGCCAGTTCGGCGGCGCAGGCCTCCAGGTGTGCCGCGACCACGGTGGCGGGAAGAGCCGACGCTGTCTCGGGCATGGCGGACATCCTGCCACCGCCCGCCCGCGGCGCTCGCACGACACCCCGGGCCGCGGCACATCCGGCGCCGGACCCTCGCTCAGCCCGCCGCGGCGAGCACCGCCTTCTCCACCCGGTCCCGCCAGGCCGCGTCCGGCCCGCCGTCCAGGGGAGAGATGGCGAAAGAGTCGACCACGGCCCCGCCGAGCGTGGCGACCTTGGCCCAGTGCACCTCCGCCGCGCAGGCCCGTAGCGCGACGGCCACCCGGTGCAGCAGGCCGATCCGGTCCGGGGCACGCAGCTCGAGCACCACGGTGCTGGCGCCACTGGCCTCCTCGTCGAACCAGAGGACCCTGGGGCAGGCTGGGCCGGCCGGCCCAGCCGGGCGGTAGTCGCGTTCCTTGGCCGCCAACTGCTGGGCGAGACCCAGCCCGCCGGCCACCGCCCTGGCGAACCGCTCGCGCAGCAGGGTCAGATCGGGCAGGGAACCGAACTTGGGCGAGGCGGTGAACACGCCGACGTGCCCGCCGTCGTGGGTGCGCAGCACCGCCTCGTGCACCTCGAGTGAGTGCAGCGCGAGGACACCGGCGGCGGGCGCGAGCAGTTCGGCGCGCGCGGGCACGGCAAGCACCACCGTCGCCACGTTGCCCTCGGAGCTGAGCAGCATCTGCCCCGTGCCGGAACGGACCGCGGTGGCGACCAGCTCGCGCTGGATCTCGTCCACCGGCTCGGGCGGGGTGAATCCGTGGCCTCGCAACAGTCGCCCGCACCGTGCGGTCAGTTCGGCGAGCAGGCCCGCCTTCCACTCGGTCCACACTCCCGGCCCGGTGGCGAGGGAGTCGGCCCTGGTGAGCGCGTGCAGCAGTGCCAGCAGGGCGGCGCTCTCGCTCCCAGCGGCCGCCTCGAGGGTGCCCACCACCCTGCGCACGGTCTCCGGATCGCCGATGTCCCGCCTGGTCGCGGTGTGCGGCAGCAGCAGGTGGTGCCGCACCATCGCGGTCACCAGCTTCGCGTCCACATCGGACAAACCGATTCTGGCGGCGACCTGCGCGGCGATGGCGGCGCCGAGCTCGGAGTGGTCGACCTCGCGTCCCTTGCCGATGTCGTGCAGCAGCGCGCCGAGCAGCAGCAGGTCCGGCCGGGGCACGGTGGTGGTCAGCGTCGCCGCCGCCACGCAGGTGCGCACGAGGTGCCGGTCCACGGTCCAGGAGTGCACCGGTTCCCGGGGCGGCAGGTCGCGCACGGCGCCCCATTCCGGGAACAGCCGCGACCACAGGCCGGTGCGGTCCAGCGCCTCGACGGCGTCCACCATCCCCTCCCCCGCGCCGAGCAGCGCGGTCAGCGCCCGCCGCGCCCCCGGTGGCCAGGGGGTGCGCAGTTCCGGCGCGGAGTCCGCCAGCGTGCGCAGGGTGCCGAGGGCGATCGGCCGTCCCGAGCGGGCCGAGGCCGCGGCGACCCGCAGCAGCAGCACCGGGTCACGGGCGGGCACCGCCCCGCGGGCCAGCGCGACCTCGTTTCCGTGCAGCACCACGCCCTCGTCCAGCGGGGTGCGGCTGGGTCGCCTGCCGAACCGGGACCTCGGTGGCTCCACCGCGGACCGCAACGCGACGTCCACCGCGTAAGCCACGGTGCGCGCGGCCCCGGACAGCTCGCGGGCCAGCGCGAAGCGGTCGGCGAAGTCCAGTGCCGGGGCGACCCTGGCTGCGTCCGGGGCGTCCAGCACGTCCCGGTCCCTGCGCAGTTCCCTGCGCAACTCGGTGCGCACGTCCAGCAACAGTTCCCTGGCGGCGCGCAGCTCCGCGCCGGGCCGGTCGGCCAGCTGCGCCGCGGCGACAGCGTCCAGCAGACCGAGGTCGCGCAGGCCGCCCCTGCCGTGTTTGAGGTCGGGCTCGGCCGACTGGGCGATCTCGCCACTGCGCTCCCATCGGCGCCGCGCCGCGACCGCCCATTCCGGCAGGCGTTTGCGTGCGGTGCGCCGCCACTGGTCCCTCGCCGCGGTGACCAGCCGCGCGGTCAGCTCCGAATCGCCGGCGAGGTGCCGGGCATCCAGCAGGCCGAGCGCGGTACGCAGGTCCTCGGCGGCGACCCGCAGCGCCTCGGCCGGGGTCCGGACGGCGTGGTCCAGCCCCACCTTGGCATCCCACAGCGGGTACCAGAGCGCGTCGGCGAGCTCGCCGACACCGGGATTACCGTTGTGCAGCAACACCAGGTCGAGGTCGGAGCACGGGACGAGCTCCCGCCTGCCGAGCCCGCCGACGGCGACCAGCGCGACACCGGGTTGCGCGGTGTCCACGCCGGCCGCCGTCGCGGCCCTGCTCAGCCAGAACTCGTACAGGTCGACCAGCGCCGCCCGCAGCGCGGCCGCTCCGGGCCTGCCGTGCCGGTGCTTGCCGTCCAGCAGTCGCCCGGTCGCCTCGACCAGCCCCACGGCGTCCTGTCCGCCCCCGTGCCGGGGGCCCACCCCCTGCGCCACGGCCGTACCTACAGCGCGTCGGTGCCGCGCTCGCCGGTACGCACCCTGATCACCGTGTCCACCGGCGTCACCCAGACCTTGCCGTCGCCGATCTTGCCGGTGTGCGCCGCGTTGACGATCGCCTCGATGACCTTCTCCACCGCGGTGTCGTCGGTCACCACCTCGACCCGCAGCTTGGCGACGAAGTCCACGGCGTACTCGGCGCCGCGGTAGACCTCGGTGTGGCCCTTCTGCCGCCCGTAACCCTGCACCTCGCTCACCGTCATGCCGAGCACACCGAGCTGTTCCAGCGCCGAGCGCACGTCGTCGAGGGTGAACGGCTTGACGATCGCCGTGATCAGCTTCATGACTTGGTCTCCTCCAGCTTCTTCGCGGCGCCGGAGACGCCGGCGCCGGACGTGACGCCGCGGCCGCGGGCACCGCCGAACTCGTAGGCCGTCTCGGCGTGCTCCGCCTCGTCGATGCCGACCGTCTCGTCCTCGGTGGACACCCTGGCACCCATCGTGACCTTGATGACCAGGCCGAGCAGAGCGGCGACCACCGCGGAGTAGATCATCACCACCACGGCGCTGATCACCTGCGTACCGAGCACCCCGGCGCCGCCGCCGTAGAACAGCGCGTCGGCACCGTCGGCGTTGACGCTGGTGGTGGCGACGAAACCGAGCAGCACGGTGCCGACGAGACCGCCGACGAGGTGCACGCCGACCACGTCCAGCGAATCGTCGTAGCCGAGGCGGTACTTCAGCCCGACGGCCAGCGCGCACAGGAAGCCCGCGACGGCGCCGATCGCCAGCGCACCCCAGGTGTCCACGAAGGCGCAGGCCGGGGTGATCGCGACCAGGCCCGCCACCACGCCGGAGGCGGCGCCGAGGCTGGTGGCGTGCCCGTCCCTGATCCGCTCCAGCAGCAGCCAGCCGAGCATCGCCGCGCAGGTGGCGGTCAGGGTGTTCACGAAGGCGATGCCGGCGATCCCGTCGGCCGCGTAGGCGGAACCCGCGTTGAACCCGAACCAGCCGAACCACAGCAGGCCGGCGCCGAGCATCACGAACGGCAGGTTGTGTGGCTTCATCGGTTCCCGTGGCCAGCCGACCCGCTTGCCGAGGACCAGCACGAGGCCGAGTGCCGCCGCGCCGGCGTTGATGTGCACCGCGGTACCACCGGCGAAGTCCAGCGCGCCCATCTCGCCGATCCAGCCACCGTCGCCCCACACCCAGTGCGCGACGGGGAAGTAGACCAGGGTCGCCCACAGGCCGCCGAAGACGAGCCAGGAGCTGAACTTCATCCGGTCGGCGACGGCACCGGCGATCAGCGCCACCGTGATGATCGCGAACATCGCCTGGAAGGCCACGTCCACGCTGCCCGCGGTCGGGTCACCCTCCGGGGTCATCAGGCCGCTCAGTCCGACGAAGTCGAACGGGTTGCCCAGCAGGCCGGCGATATCGGTGCCGTAGGCCATCGAGTACCCGTAGAGCATCCACAGCACCCCGACGAGCCCGATCGCGCCGAAACACATCATGAGCATGTTCAGCACGCTCTTGGAGCGCACCATGCCGCCGTAGAAGAACGCCAGTCCCGGGGTCATCAGCAACACCAGGGCGGCGCTGGTGAGCAACCAGGCCGTGTTCCCTTCCACGCTTTCCTCCTTCGAGCCGACTGCTGCGGTTTGCGTAAACGCGATTGGCGCAAAGCATGGGAAAGCCGTGTTGCGCGGAATGACGTCCGTCGTTTCGGCACTGTGAACCAAACCGTCACCGGTGTTACGGGTAGGTTTCTCCGCAGGCCGTCGTTTCGTCCGTTATCGAAACGTCATGGTCGAATACCCAAGGAGAGCGAAAGTAGGCCGACCCGGGCGAGGAGCCTGACCAGCAGGAACAGCCTACTTTTGATCGGATTGGTATCTACCGGCACGGTAGGGCCATGAACACGACCGGAACGCGGGCGCCGCGGCTGC
The DNA here is from genome assembly GCF_006715045.1 of Amycolatopsis cihanbeyliensis. Classification (GTDB taxonomy): domain Bacteria; phylum Actinomycetota; class Actinomycetes; order Mycobacteriales; family Pseudonocardiaceae; genus Amycolatopsis; species Amycolatopsis cihanbeyliensis. Next base: position 2,322,138 of record NZ_VFML01000001.1, read on the forward strand.
CCTCCGCGGTACTGCGCGCGCTGCGCTGCTCGGTGTGCGGGGAACGACTTTCCCCGGGTGAGCGCGCGGTGCGCTGCCCGAACCGGCACTCCTTCGACCTGGCAAAGCAGGGTTACGTGAACCTGCTGCACGCCAAGGTGGACGCGGGCACGGCGGACACCGCGGAGATGGTCGCCGCGCGCACGGAGTTCCTCGCCGCGGGGCACTACGCCCGGCTGGCCGAAGTGCTCGCCGGCCGGGCCGCGGACCTGCTCGGGGGCGGCCTCGTGCTGGACGCGGGCGGGGGCACCGGCTACTACCTCGCACGGGTGCTGGACGCGGTGCCGGCGGCGACCGGCCTTGCCCTTGACGTCTCGGCGGCCGCGCTGCGCAGGGCGGCACGGGCGCATCCGCGCGCGGGCGCCGCCGTGTGGAACCTGTGGCAGGAGTGGCCGCTCGGCACGGGGGTCGCCGACCTCCTGCTGAACGTGTTCGCGCCGCGCAACGCCGCCGAGTTCCACCGGGTGCTGCGGCCGGGCGGCGCGCTGCTGGTGGTCTCCCCCGGGCCGGACCACCTTGCGGAGCTCGCCGGGCGGCTCGGGCTGCTCGCCGTGGACGAGGACAAGCGGGAACGGCTGGACACCGCACTGGCGGAGTACTTCACGCCAGCCGAGCGGACCAGCTGCGGCGGCGGGGTGTTGCTCGATCCCGCGGACGCCCGGCGGGCGGTGCTGATGGGGCCCAACGCGCACCACCTGCACCGGGACGGGCTCGCCGACCGGCTGGGCGCGCTCACCGAGCCGATCGAGGTCACCACCGCCTTCGAGGTGTCCACCTACCTGCCGAGGACCCGCTGACCGAAGGGCGAGGTACCCGCCCGGCTGAGCTACCGTGCGGGGTGGGACTGCGAGGATGCGGCGGGCGGCCACGCCTGCCGGGACGAAAGGTAGGTAGGGCCATCAGCCCGGAGGAGGTTTACCGGCGGATCGCGGCCCGGATGCCGCAGCACACCGGCAGTGTGGCGGGCCGGCCGCTGCGGGACGTGCCCGCGACCGTGCTCACCGACCCCGACTGGTTGCGCGAGGACGTGCGACTGGCCGCGCGGATGTACGGGCGGGCCGACGACCGGGTACTCGGTACGGTGCGCTGGTACTCGGCGTCCTCGGTGCTGGTCGCGCCCGCGCTGGAGTCGCTGGTGCTGGCCGGGACGGCGTTGCACCCGGGGCTCGAGCGGACCACCTTCCACCTGCACCCGGACGGCCGGTTCGGCGGGGCCTCCGCGACCGGGGTGCTCGGCGCGGACCTCACCGAGCTGGGCGCTGCTCTCGCCGGGACCATCGAGCCCGTCGTGCGGGCGATTGCCGCGCTGACCGGTGCCGCCACCCCCGCGTTGTGGGCCATCGCAGCCGACTCGATCGGCAACCGGCTGCTGTGGGCAGGCGGTGCGGCGGGGGACCCGGAGCTGGGGACCCGGTTCGCCGCGCCGCTGGCGTCCGCGATCGGGCACCGGATCCCGTCGCCGCGGTACCTCGAGGTGGGCGGCAGCCGGGTGCTGCGCCGCAGCTCCTGCTGCCTGATCTACGAGGCCACCGGCGGCGAGAAGTGCACGAGCTGCCCGCGCCAGCGTCCCGCCGAGCGCGCCCGCCGCCTGCACGAACTCCTGGGCTGACCGCGGTGGCGGGGCGGAGGGTCACCCTGCTTCGTGGGCACGCCTGAGCTGGTCGCGGCCGCCTTCGGTGAGCAAGCCGAACAGGCGCAGTCGCGCCAGGCCCCCGTCCGGGTAGATGTCCAGCCGGACATGGGTGGCCTCCCGGGAATGCGGGATGGCGAAGCGGTGCCGGGTGTCCGGTTGCAGGCGGGTGCGGCCGAGCAGGTCGAACCAGGAGTCCGGGTCGGCGGGGTCCATCGATCCGTGCAGCGCCGCCCAGCCCGGCGCGTTGCCGCGCAGGTTGCTGGTGTCCAGCTCGGCGAAGCGCACCAGTCCCGCTCCGGCGAGCCGCACGACGGCCCAGTCGTTGCCCTCGTCCCGCCTTCGCGCGGTCTCCCAGCCTTCGGCCTGGTGCGCGGCGAGGCCGGGCGCGAGCATGTTGTCCGGGGCGGAGTAGAACATGTCGCTGCACCCGACGATCCGGCCGCCGTTCTCCAGTGCCGCCAGGTCCAGCGCGTCCGGGTCGAGCAGCCCGGGGTCGGGCACCGGCGTACCGTGCACCCGCAGCCGGGCGACGCCGCCGTCCGGGTGCATGGTCAGCCGCACGTGGGTGTAGCGGCGCCCCGCGGTGACCGCGAGGACGTTCTCGGTGTGCCCGGACACCGGGGCCCGGTCCACCAGGGTTTCCCACCCGGTGAGTTCCCCCGCGTCCGGGTAGCCCTCGACGGCGCAGGCCTCCACCGAGACGAACGGCGGGTAGTTGCCCTTGAAGTACGCGGTATCCACCACCACGCCCGCGATCACCCCGGGCAGCCCGAGCCGCAGCACGGCCCGGTCCTCGCCACCGTCCCGGCGGCGCCGGGTCTCCCAGCCGTCGTAGACCTGGCCCCTGGGCCCGAAGGTCTCCGGCTGGTGCCGCGGGGTCCACGGGTTGACCAGGTTCTCCTTCTCCGCGAACAGCTCGTCGCTCGCCCACATCACGGTGCCGCCGAACCGCCGCGAGGCCAGATCCGGTTCCCGTGTCCACTCCGGACGTTCGCTCATTCGCACCCTCTCTAGTGTTTCGTGCGCCGCAGCAGGTCGCCGTGCGGCTGTTCCCCGGTGACCTCGACCCCGCGCAGCCAGGTTCCGCGGACCACACCGGACAGCGGCCTGCCGTGGTAGGCGCTCACCGGGTTGCGGTGGTGCAGCGTGGTGGCGTCCACCAGGAACGCCTCGTCCGGCGCGAACACGCACAGGTCCGCGTCGAGCCCTGGCGCGATCCGGCCCTTGTGCCGCAGGCCGACCTGCCGTGCTGGCCCCTCGGCCATCCAGCGCACCACGTCGGGGAGGCCGAAACCGCGCTGCCGTGCCTGGGTCCACACCGCGGGCAGGCCGAGTTGCAGGCTCGCGATGCCGCCCCAGGCTTTCCCGAAGTCGCCGGTGGCGAAGCACTTGAGCTCCGCGGTGCACGGTGAGTGGTCGCTGACCACGCTGTCGATCACGCCGCCGGCCAGTGCGCGCCACAGCAGCTCCCGGTTGGCCGCCTCCCGGATCGGCGGGCAGCACTTGAACTGGGTGGCCCCGTCCGGGATCTCCTCGGCTGTGAAGCTCAGGTAGTGCGGGCAGGTCTCCACGGTCAGCGGCGCCCCGGCCCGCCGTGCCTCGGCGATCGTGCCGAGCGCGCCCGCGGAGGCCAGGTGCAGGATGTGCGTCCTGGCGCCGGTCGACGCGGCCAGCTCGACCACCCGCGCGATCGCCCTGTCCTCGGCCGCGGCCGGGCGGGACCGCAGGAAGTCGGCGTAGCGGTCGCCCTGCGCGGCCGGCGCCTGCTCGATCTCGCCGTGGTCCTCGGCATGCACCAGCAGCGGCGTCTCCAGCTCGGCGGCGATCCGGAAGGCCTCCGCCAGCCCAGCGCCGTCCAGCGGAGGGAACTCCTCGACCCCGGAGTCCACGGTGAAGCATTTGACACCGAACACCCCCGCCTCGTGCAGCCCGGCGAGCTGGTCCAGCTTGCCGGGAATCGCACCGCCCCAGAAGCCGACGTCCACGTACACCGCACCGTCCGCCGCCGCCCGCTTCGTGCCGAGCGAGGCGGGGTCCACGGTCGGCGGCAGGCTGTTCAGCGGCATGTCGATGATGGTGGTGATGCCGCCCGCGGCCGCGGCCCTCGTCGCCGTCGCGAAACCCTCCCACTCCTGCCTACCGGGGTCGTTGACGTGCACGTGGGTGTCCACCAGCCCGGGAAGCAGGACCGCGTCGCGGCCGAGCTCGACGACGCGGCCACCGGAGAGGTCCGCGTCGAACGGTTCCACGGCCACGATCCGACCACCCGCCACACCAACCGTGCAGGCGATCTCACCTTCCGCGGTCACCGCTCGACGCGCGTGGAAGACCAAATCAAGTTCCGTCACACGATCTACTCAATCATGTGACCGGATCGAACTCGACCACGTTGTCCAAAGCCGTTCCCATCGCCGCGTTGGCCTCGCGCTCGATCATGACCTCCACCAGCACCGGGCGGCTGGTCCGCTCGGCCTCCTTGCGGGCCCATTCCAGCGAGGGCCGGATCTCGCCCGCCTCCAGCACCCGGGTCCCCGAGCAGCCGTAGGCCTGCATGATCTTGACGTTGTCCGTGCCGTAGCTGTCGTAGTGGATGTCCACCTGGTAGTTCATCCCGTACCCCAGCTCGGCCTGCCGGATCAGGCCGAGGTACTCGTTGTTCAGCATGACCAGCACGAACGGCACGTCGTACTGCGCGGCCACCGCGAGCTCCTCCACCAGGAACTGGAAGGAGTAGTCGCCGACCACGCCGACCACCTCGGCGTCCGGGCGGGCCTTCTTCACCCCGATCGCCGCCGGGATCTCCCAGCCGAGTGGGCCCGCCTGCCCGCACACCTGGTAGTGCCGCGGCTTGTGCGCGCGCTGGAACTGTCCGGACCAGATCTGGTACAGCCCGATCGCGGTGACGAAGTAGGTGTCCTCGCCATAGGTGTCGTTGATCTCGGCGAACACTCGCGGTGCCTTGATCGGGGCCTCGTCGAAGTCCGCCCTGCGGGGCAGTTCCCGTTTCAACGCGGTCAGCCGGTGCACCCAGGCCCGCCCCGCACGCGGCGCGCCGCGACGCCGCGCCGCGGCGAGCAGCTCGGCAAGGAACGCCCCGGTGTCGGAGACGATGCCGAGATCCGGCCCGAAGACCCTGCCGATCTGGGTCGGCTCGATGTCCACGTGGATGAACGTGCGCTCGCCCCGGTAGACCTCCAGCGTCCCGGTGTGCCGGTCGCCGAACCGGGCACCCAGCGCCAGCACCAGATCGGACTCGAGGAAGGCGGCGTTGGCCCAGCGCTGGGAGGTCTGGATCCCGGCCATCCCGGCGAACAGCTCATGGTCCTCGGGGAAGGTGCCCTTGCCCATCAGGGTCACCCCCACCGGGATGCCGAGCCGCTCGGCCACCGCGCGCAGCCGCTCGCTCGCCTCGCCGAGCACCACGCCGCCGCCGGCGAGGATCAACGGCCGCTGCGCCGCGAGCAGCAGGTCCAGAGCGCGTTCCACCCTCGCCGGTTGCGGGAGCACGGCTGCCACCGGCAGCGGGGCGTCGATGCTGGAGTCCCACTCGATGTCCTGCCGCTGCACATCCAGCGGGAGGTCGATGAGGACCGGCCCTGGGCGGCCGGAGCGGGCGATCCGGAACGCCTCGCGGAAGATCCAGGGCGCCTGTGCCGCCTCCCTCACCTGGACCGCCCATTTGGTCACCGGCTTGGCGATCTCGACGATGTCCACCGCCTGGAAGGCCTCCTGATGGAGCTTTGTCGACACGGCTTGGCCGGTGATGCACAGGATCGGGATGGAGTCCGCCTGCGCGGTGTACAGCCCGGTGATCATGTTCGTGCCCGCGGGTCCCGAGGTGCCGATGGCCACGCCCACGTTTCCCGTGGTGCGCGCCCAGCCGTCGGCCATGTGCGTGGCACCTTCCTCGTGCCGCACCACCAGATGCTCGACCCCGCTGCCCTGGAGCGCCTGGTAGAGCGGGAGTATGGCGGCGCCGGGACACCCGAAAGCGGTGTCCACCCCCTCGCTGGCGAGCACGTCGACAACGGCCTGCATGGCCGGAACTCTCGGCATGGTCTCTCCCGCTTATCGGCCGGAAAGCTGCTCGGTGACGGTGAGCAGCGCGGAGTGGTCCAGTGAGCCGTTGCCCATCGCCCGTGCCGCCGCGACGAGTTGGGCGACCAGGCCGGTCAGCGGCAGGGACACCTCGGCCTGGCGCGCGGCGGCCAGTGCGATGCCCATGTCCTTGTGGTGCAGGTCGATCCGGAATCCCGGCTCGAACCGGCGGGCCACCATCGACTCGCGTTTCAGCTCCAGGATCCGGCTGCCCGCCAGACCGCCCGCCAGCACGTCCAGGCCGGTGGCCGCGTCCACCCCGGAGGCCTCGAGCAGCACGATCGCCTCGCCGACCAGACCGTAGGTCCCGCCGACCACGAGCTGGTTCGCGGCCTTGACCACCTGGCCCGCACCATGTGGTCCGACGTGCGCGACGGTCGTGCCGAGCGAGTCGAACAGCGGCTTCGCCGCGGCGAAGTCTCCCCCCTCGCCACCGACCATGATGGACAGTGCGGCCTGCTTCGCCCCGGCCTCGCCGCCGGAGACCGGCGCGTCCAGCACCCGCACGCCCCGCTCGGCTCCGACCTTCGCCAGCTCCACCGAGGTCTCCGGCCGGATCGTGCTCATGTCGATCAGCAGGGTGTCCGGTTTGGCGACCTCCAGCACCCCGCCCGCGCCGAGCGCGACCTGCTCGACCTGCGGGTGGTTGGGCAGCATGGTGATCACCACATCGGCGCCGGCCACGGTGTCGGCCACGCTGCCCGCGACGCGCCCGCCCACGGAACGCAGCTTGTCCACCGCCTCCGTACTGAGGTCGTAGCCGGCGACCACGTGCCCGGCCGCGGCGAGGTGACCGGCCATCGGGCCGCCCATGATGCCGAGCCCGATGAATCCCACGTTCGTCATCACAGTCCCCTTCTTTCGTGCGAAAGCCATCCGAACGACTCCGAGCTGGGTCCGCTCGGCTTGTACTCCAGGCCGACGAATCCCCGGTATCCGGCGGCCTCCAGCGCGGCGAGGTGGCGGTGGATGTCCAGCGATCCGGTGCCCGGCTCGTTGCGCCCGGGTGCGTCGGCGATCTGCACATGGCCGATGCGCGAGCCGTGCTCGGCGGCCAGCGCGTCCAGGTCGTCGGAGTTGACGGCGAGGTGGTAGAGGTCGGCGAGCAGGAACACGTTGTCCCGGCCCGCCTTGTCCACGACCGCCAGCGCGTCGGCCACGGTGCGCAGCGGGTACCGGGGCGCCCCGGACAGCGGTTCCAGCACCACCCGCGCGCCGATCCGCGCCGCCGCGGTCGCCGCGAGGTCGAGGTTCGCCAGCGCCAGATCGTCCTGTGTGGATGGTGTTGTTCCCTCGATCCGGTTGCCGTACAGCGCGTTGAAGCACCGGCAGCCCAACTGCTCGCCGAGCCCGATCGCGATGTCCACGCTGTCGGCGAACTCGGATTCCCTGCCGGCCCAGGACAGCAGCCCGCGATCACCGCCGGCCATATCTCCGGCGAAGAAGTTCAACCCGACCAGCGTGACTCCGGCGTCATTGGCCGCGCGGGCGAACTCGGTGACCTCCCTGTCGCCGGGAGCCGCGCGCGTGAACGGCCACCAGAACTCGACCGCGTCGAAGCCCAGCGCCCTGGCCGCCGCGGGCCTGCGCAGCAGGGGTAACTCGGTGAACAGGACCGACAGGTTCACGTCGTAGCGCAGGTCGTGACCCGGTTCGCTCATCCGGCACCTCGCAGTCATTTCGTAATACGAAAACTTGATTTCACATGACGACAGTAGCGCTGTGGCTGAGGTCTCGTCAACGGGATACCGTTCCCGCGTGGAGCTGGAAGTCGAGTTCACGAGCGAGCCGTTCCGCGGCGAGGGCGAGCCGCCGGACCACGCGGTACGTGCCGAGCGGGCGGCGACCCTGGCCGGGCTGACCACGGATTTCGGGCCGCTCGGCACGGCCGCGCGCGGCGAGCGGGAGGCCGTGCTGGACGCCCTGCCCGCGATCGCGCGGGCGGCGCTGGACGGGGGCGCCACCCGGCTGACCCTGCGCCTGCGCCGGGAGGGCGAGGGATCCCCGACCGCGACGGAGCCCGCCAGCGTGCTCGACCGGTTCGTGCACGAGGTCGAGGCCGAGCTGGGCAGCCCGCTGGCCGAGCTGGACCGGGCGGGCAAGCAGCGGGCGGTCCGGTTACTGGACGAGCGCGGGGCGTTCCAGCTACGCAAATCCGTGGCCGCGGTCGCGGAGTCGCTCGGCGTCACCCGGTTCACCGTGTACAACTACCTGAACCGGGAGGACCCCTGAGCCACACAAGATCGTTTTCAACAAAGTGTTGACGACCGCCCGAGCCGGTCGTACTGTTCTCGAAAACCAGAATTTCGTTTCCGCGATATAGAAAACTGGTTGTCGCGATGTCATCTTCTTCGCAGGCGAACCCGCTGGGGCTGGCCGAGTTCAACACCGCCGATCCGGAGCGACTGCGGCCACTGCTCACCGAATGCCTTGCGGTGCGGCGCTGGGTGGATGCGGTACTGGCCGGGCGGCCCTACCCCGACCACCGGGCGTTGCTGGACGCGGCGGACGCCGCGGCGCCCCTGCTGCCGGACGAGATCCGCGGCGCGATGAAGGCGCACCCGCGGATCGGTGCGCGGGTGCGCACCGCGAGCTGGTCGGCCGCCGAGCAGTCCGGTGTGGATGACGAGACCGCGGAGTCGTTCCGTGCCGCCAACCTCGAGTACGAGCGCAGGTTCGGCCACGTGTACCTGGTGTGCGCGAGCGGCCGGGACGGCGCCGAGTTGCTCGCCGACCTGCGGGCGCGACTGGCCAACGAGCCCGGTACCGAGCTGGCGGTCGCCGGCAGGGAGCTGATCGAGATCGCACGGCTGCGCTTGGGAAAGGCGGTACGCCCGATGAGTGAAGGAGCCGAGGCATGAGTCGCGAAGGCGACGACGAGCGAGCATCGCAGGTCCGGCCCACGGGCCGAGGAGCGCAGCGAGGAGAAGTCGAGCCATGAGTCTCGTGACCACCCACGTACTGGACACCGCGGCCGGGCGACCGGCCGCCGGGGTGCCGGTCCGGCTGGAGTCCCGCGGCGAGGACTGGGAGACCCTCGCCTCCGCCCGCACCGACGAGGACGGCCGCGCCCGCGAACTCGGCCCTGACCACCTACCGGAAGGCGTGTACCGGCTGGTCTTCGACACCGCCGCCTATCACGGCGAGCGGGCCTTCTTCCCGGAGGTCACGGTGTGCTTCCGGATCACCGACGGGCAGGCGCACCACCACGTGCCGATCCTGCTCAGCCCGTTCGCCTTCTCCACCTACCGAGGGAGCTGACCGTGGGCATCACCCTGGGACCCAACCAGTACGGCAAGGCCGAGGTCCGGCTGGTCACCGTGCGCAGGGACGGGCCGACGCACCACCTCAAGGACCTCACGGTGTCCACCGCGCTACGCGGCGACCTCGCGGCGACACACCTTTCCGGGGACAACTCCGCGGTCGTCGCCACGGACACGCAGAAGAACACCGTGTACGCCTTCGCCAAGGAGGAACCGGTCGGCGAGATCGAGGACTTCGCGCTGCGGCTGGGCCGGCACTTCGTGGCCGATTTCGAGCACATCACCGGCGCGCGGATACTGATCGAGGAACACGGCTGGGACCGGATCGAGGCCGGCGGTAGCCCGCAGGACCACGCCTTCTCCCGCGCCGGTTCGGAGCGGCGCACCACCGCGGTGACCGTGCGGGACGGTGACGCCTGGGTGGTCTCCGGCCTGACCGACCTGGTGGTGCTGAAGTCCACCGGCTCGGAGTTCCACGGTTTCCCGCGGGACCGCTACACCACCCTCGCCGAGACCACGGACCGCGTCCTGGCCACCGCAGTCACCGCCCGCTGGCGCCACACCGGGCTGGGCGTGGACTGGGGCGCGAGCTTCCCGGAGATCCGCCGCATCCTGCTGGAGACCTTCGCCACCCAGCACAGCCTCTCCCTGCAGCAAACGTTGTACGCGATGGGCGAGGCGGTGCTGCGCGAGCGGGCGGAGGTCGCCGAGGTGCGCCTCTCGCTCCCGAACAAGCACCACTTCCTGGTCGACCTTTCCCCTTTCGGCCTCACCAACGACAACGAGGTCTTCCACGCCGCCGACCGGCCGTACGGCTTGATCGAGGGCAGCGTCCTGCGCGAGGGCGCGCCGGACCCCGGCCCCGCCTGGCACACCGACGCCTTCTGACCGTCCGCCAACAGCCAACTCGGTTACCTGAGCAGCAAACACGGTTACCTGAGCGGCCAACACGCCGCGTCCAGCGTGTTGGCCCTCCACGTAGGCGAGTTTGCCGCCTGCGTTGGCGAGTTTGCCGCCTGCGTTGGCGAGTTTGCCGCCTGCGTTGGCGAGTTTGCTGTTCCCGTACCGAAACTGGGGAGGCTGCCATGGCCACCACCGCGGAACCGGCCATACATCCGGTCGACGCGAAGCCGCCCGCCGGGCAGTTACTGCTCGGCGGGGTACAGCATGTCGCGGCGATGTACGCGGGGGTGGTCGCTCCCCCCTTGATCATCGGCGCGGCGGTGGGGCTGGACGCGGGTCAGCTCAGCCTGCTGATCAGCGCGAGCCTGTTCACCGCGGGCCTGGCCACGCTGCTGCAGACGCTGGGGGTGTGGCGGTTCGGCGCGCGGTTGCCGCTGGTGAACGGCGTGACTTTCGCGACGGTGGCGCCGGTGCTGGCGATCGTGGAGCAGCACGGGACCGGCGGATCGCTCGGCGTGGTCTACGGTGCCACGCTGGTCGGCGGCGCGCTGGTGGTACTGGCCGCGCCGTTCTTCTCCCGGCTCACCCGGTTCTTCCCGCCGCTGGTCACCGGCACGGTGATCACCTTGATCGGGGTGTCGCTGCTGCCGGTCGCGGTCGGCTGGATCGCCGACCAGCGGGACACGGTGCGGCCCACCGGGCTGCTGCTGGCCGGGTTCACCCTGCTCGCGGTGCTGGCGCTCAACCGCTTCCTCGCCGGGTTCCTCAGCCGGATCGCGCTGCTGCTCGGACTGGTGGCCGGCACCCTGCTGGCCTGGCCACTCGGCGAGGTCGACCCGGGCGCGCTGGCCGAGGCCCCCGCCTTCGGCATCGCGAGCCCGTTCCACTTCGGCGCCCCGGAGTTCGAGATCGCGGCGATCGTCTCGATGGCCATCGTGATGCTGGTGGTGATGGCCGAGAGCACCGCCGACATGCTGGCGCTCGGCGAGATCGTGCGGCGGCCGACCGGGGAGAAGACCCTCGCCGACGGCCTGCGCGCCGACGGGTTCGCCACCGCGGCCGCCACCGTGTTCGGCGGCTTCGCCTGCACGGCCTTCGCGCAGAACGTCGGGCTGGTGGCGCTGACCAGGATGTACAGCCGGTACGTGGTGGCGACCAGCGGGGCGGTACTGGTGCTGCTGGGCATGTTCCCGGTGACCGGCGGGATCGTCGCGCTGGTGCCGCATCCGGTACTCGGCGGCGCCGGGCTGGTGCTGTTCGGGAGTGTGGCGGTGAGCGGGCTGCGAACCCTCGCCAAGGCGTCCTTCGATCGGCCGGCGAACATCACGATCGTCGCCGCCTCGCTGGGCATCGGCCTGATCCCGATAGCGGCGCCGGAGTTCTATGCGGACTTCCCCTCCGCGGTGCGGACCGTGCTGGACTCCGGGATCAGCGCGGGATGCGTCGCCGCGGTCGTGCTCAACCTGCTGTTCGGCGAGCGCGCTACCGCGGAACGAACTCCCTGAGCAACTCGGTGAGCAGCTCCGGCTGGTCCTCCGGGACGAGGGTGTAGCTGCCGTCGACCTCCACGATCGACGCGTTCGGGAACAGGGTGTCCAGCCGGTGCCCGTGCTCCAGCGGCATCAGCTTGTCCTCGGTGGCCCACACGATCAGCACCGGGCGGTCGAAGGAACGCATCCGCCACGCCCAGTCCAGCAGTGTTTCCCTCGGCGGCACCGACAGCGCGTACTTGGCGAGGTCCCTGCGGATCTCCGCGTTGGTGGCCGCGGGACGGAACCAGCCGCGGATCACCTCGTCCGGCACCGGCCGTTTGGACATCCAACCCCACGCACCGGGCGCTCGCCGCAGCGGCGGAAGGTGCAGCAACGCCTTCATCAGCAGGGCCGTACCGCCCGGCACCCTGAGCACCAGGTCGAGCACGCGGCCGGGCAGCCCCGGCGGGTAGTTGTCGAAGGCCTCGCAGGCGGTGAGCACCACCCGGGCGATCCGCTCGGTGCGCCCCTCGGCGAGCAGGATCTGCGCGCCGCCCCAGTCGTTCAGCACCAGGGTCACCTCGTGCAGATCCAGCCGCTCCAGGAACTCCTCGACCAGCAGCGCCATCCCGCGCAGGGACAGGTCGGCCTCCGGTTTCATCGGCGTACGGTGCGCCCCGAGCGGCAGGGTCGGCGTGACGCACCGGTAGTCCGCGCGCAGGCCGGACACCACGTTGCGCCAGACCGAGCCGTTGATCGTGACGCCGTGCAGCAGAAGCAGCACCGGACCGTCACCACCGGTGTCCTGATACTCGATCGGACCCGCGGACAGCTCGACCTCGGCCATGCCGGCCAGGCTACCGCCCGCCGCTTTCCTTCGCCGCCAGGTAAGCACGCCAGTCGCCGTACTCGGTGATGTCCACCAGCTCCGGGCTGTCCACATACGACGCGCGCAGCACCGTCGCCAGGCAGGCCGCGCCGTCGGTGAGCTCGATCACCCCGAGTTCCAGCTCGGCGGGCTCGGCGGGCATGAGGTGATCCCGCAGCACGGTCAGCGGGAGGTCGTACACCTCGCCGAGCACGCTGCCACCGCCCGGGCCGACCTCGTACATCGCCGGGAAACGGTCGCCGACCGAGAAGTAGCGATACTTCGGCGCGCTGCTGGCCGTGCACAGCAGCGGCGTGTCCCGCAACTGGTGGTGCAGCGGGCCGCCGCGCATCCCGCCGCCGTTGAGGAACATCAGTGCCATCGACCGCCTCCGTTCAGCTCACTGCCGCCATGATCCCTTCCACCGCGAAGTATGCGAAGAACACCGCGGCCAGCGTGCCGAGCAGCCAGCCGACCTCGCCGATCCGCCGCTTGGCCACCTTGATCAGCACGTAGGACACCAGCCCGGCACCGATCCCGTTGGTGATGGAGTAGGTGAACGGGATCAGGGCGATGGTGAGGAACACCGGGATCGCGAAGTCCACGTCCTGCCACGGCACCTTGGCGCACTGCGCCATCATCATGCCGCCGATCACCACCAGCGCGGGCGCGGCGGCCTGCGCGGGCACCACGGCGGCGATCGGGGTGAGGAACAGGGTGGCGGTGAACAGCGCCCCGGTCACCACGCTGGCCAGCCCGGTCCGCGCGCCCTCGCCCACCCCTGCCGCCGACTCCAGGAACACGGTGTTCGGCGAGGCGCCGGTGAACCCGCCCGCCAGCGCGCCCACGCCGTCCACGCACAGGATCCGGCCCATGCCCTCGACCCGACCGTCCCGGACCAGCCCGGCCTCCTGGGAGACGCTGGTAATCGTGCCCATCGCGTCGAAGAACCCGGACAGCACCAGGGTGAACAGGAACACCGTCGCGGTGACCGCGCCGGCCGAGGCGAAACCGCCGAACAGGTCCACGCTGCCGAGCAGGCCGAAGTCCGGTGTGGACACGAGGTGGTCCGGGACCGCGGGTTCCACCAGCCCCCAGCCGTCCACGGCGAAGCTCTCGTTCACCACCACGGCCAGCACGGTGGCTACCGTGATGCTGATCAGGACCGCCCCGGGTATCCGCCTGCTGACCAGCACGATCATCAGCAGCAGCCCGGCACAGAACACGGCGATCGGCCAGCCGGCGAGATGGCCGTCGGTGCCCATCCGGACCGGGACCGTGGAAGCGGCCGCGTCCGGGGTCCTGGTGACGAATCCGGCGCTGACCAGCCCGACCAGCGCGATGTAGAGCCCGATGCCGACGGTGATCGCGGTCTTCAGCGGCATCGGGATGGCGTTGATGATCCGTTCCCGGACCCCGGAGACCGCCATCAGCACGATGCACACGCCCTCCAGCACGACCAAGCCGAATGCCTGCCCCCAGGTCATCTCCGGCGCCAGTTGGAAGGCGACCAGGCCGTTCACGCCCAAGCCCGCGGCCAGCGCGAGCGGCGCGTTACCGACCAGTCCCATCAGGACGGTGGTCACCCCGGCGGCGAGCGCGGTGGCCGTGGTGACCTGCTCCGTGGTCAGCCGCGCTCCGGTGATGTCGGTGGACGCGCCGAGTACGAGCGGGTTGAGCAGCACGATGTAGCACATCGCGACGAACGTGGTGATCCCGCCGCGTACCTCGCGACCGAGTGTGCTCCCCCTGGTAGTGATCTTGAAGAACCGGTCGACCGGCGGCACCCTCGGCGGGTCCGGTGGATGCGGCCGGTCCGTCCGCAACTGGGTCATCCTCGACCTCCTCGGCCGCGTACGGATACGGCAAACACACGCGCGCGAAGCGCAAACTCGCCTACGTGGATGGCAAACTCGACCGCGTGAACGGCAAACTCGGCTACGTGGATGGCAAACACGGCGCGGCCGGCGTGTTGGCCGCTCAGGTAGGCGAGTTTGCTGCTCGCGTAGGCGAGTTTGCTGGTTCAGTACGCCACGGTGTCCGGGTTGGCCTGCCAGGCTTCGAAGGGTTCGGTGGGGCGCGCGCTGGCGAGTTGCGCCACGGTGAGCGGCCAGGTTTCCCGTGGGGTGCTGAACAGGTCGTAGAACTCGCGGTCGTCGAAACCGGCCGCCGCGGCGTCGTGCCGGTCGGCGGCGTAGAGCACCCGGTCCACCCTGGCCCACAGGGCTGCGGAAAGGCACAGCGGGCAGGGTTCGCAGGAGGACACCAGCACGCAGCCGGTGAGCTGGAAGTCGCCGAGCGCGACGCAGGCCGCGCGGATAGCCACCACCTCGGCGTGCGCCGTGGGATCCAGTGCGGGCGTGACCTGGTTGGTCCCGGTGGCCAGCACGGCCCCGTCCCGGACGACCAGTGCCCCGAACGGGCCGCCGCCCTCGGCCACGTTGGCGGTGGCGATCCGGACGGCCTCGGCCAGCCACTCCTGCTCAGCGGAACCTACTGTGGACACATTTCCACCCATGACTCTCCGTTCGAGACGCGGCGAGCTAGTCGCCGATGATGTGCTCCGGCCGGACCGGCACGCGCTCCAGCGCCTTGCCGGTGGCGAACCGGATCGCCGCGACGATCGCGGGGGTGGAGGAGATCGTCGGTGGTTCACCGACCCCGCGCAGCCCGTATGGGGCGTGCGGGTCGGCCAGCTCGAGCACGTCGATGTCCATCGGTGGCATGTCGAGCACGGTCGGGATGAGGTAGTCGGTGAAGGACGGGTTGCGGATCCGGCCGCCGTCGGTCTGGATCTCCTCCATCACCGCGAGGCCGAGCCCCTGCGCGGAACCGCCCTGGATCTGGCCGAGCACGGCCTGCGGGTTCATCGCCTTGCCCACGTCCTGGGCGCAGTCCAGTGCGACCACCTTGATCAGGCCCAACTCGGTGTCCACGTCCACCACGGCCCGGTGCGCGGCGAAACCGTACTGCACGTGGGCGTTGCCCGCGCCGGTCTCCGGGTCGAGCGCCTCGGTGGGCCGGTGCCGCCACTCCACCGTCTCGTCCAGCACCTTGTCCCCGAGCTCGTCCGGGGACAGCGACCCGAGAGCCGCGCGCACGGCCTGGCAGGCGGCGCGCACCGCGCCCCCGGTGACATAGGTCTGCCGGGAAGCCGAGGTCGAGCCCGCGTTGCCGATCGAGGTGTCCATCGGCTGCACGGTCACCCGCCGCACGCCCAACTCGGTGCGCACGATCTGCTGCAGTACGGTCACCAGGCCCTGCCCGACCTCGCAGGCGGCGGTCTGCACGGTGGCGGCGGGTTCGCCGCCGAGCACCTCCAGCCGAACCCGCGCGGTCGAGTAGTCGTCGAATCCCTCGGAGAAGCAGATGTTCTTGATGCCCACCGCGTAGCCGACGCCGCGCACCACTCCCTCGCCGTGCGTGGTGTTGGACACCCCGCCCGGCATCCGGCGCAGGTCCAGCTCGGCGGGCGGTTCGGCGGGCATGGGCTTGTCCCGCACCCGCCGCAACAGCTCGGCGACCGGGGCGGCCGAGTCGACCACCTGGCCGGTGGGCATCACCGTGCCCTGGCTCATCGCGTTGCGCAGCCGGACCTCAACCGGGTCCAGCCCGCAGGCAGCGGCCAGCCTGTCCATCTGCGACTCGTACGCGAAGGCAGCCTGCACCGCGCCGAACCCGCGCATCGCGCCGCACGGCGGGTTGTTCGTGTAGGCACCCCAGCTGTCCAGCACCACGTTCGGCGCCTCGTACGGGCCGACACCGAGGGTGGCGGCATTGGCCACCACTGCCGGGGTGGACGAGGCATAGGCACCACCGTCCAGGAAGATCCGCGCCCGCACGTAGACCAGTCGGCCCCGCGCGTCCGCCCCGTGCTCGTAGTGCAGGGTCGCCGGGTGCCGGTGCACATGGCCGTAGAAGGACTCCGCGCGGTTGTAGACCATCTTCACCGGCTTGCCGGTGTGCAGCGCGAGCAGGCAGGCGTGCACCTGGATGGAAAGGTCCTCCCTGCCGCCGAAGGCGCCGCCCACCCCACCGAGGGTGAGCCGCACCTTGTCCTCCGGCAGGCCGAGGGCGGCGACGACCTGCCGCTGGTCGACATGCAGCCACTGGGTGGCGACGTAGAGGTCCACCCCGCCGTCCTCGGCGGGGATCGCCAGCCCCGACTCGGGCCCGAGGAATGCCTGGTCCTGCATACCGATCCGGTATGTTCCACGAACCACCACCTCGGCACGCGCATCGGGATCCCCGCGCCGGATCGGCACGTGCCGCACCACGTTGCCCTCCGGGTGCAGCGCGGGCACGTTCCCGGTCACCGCCTGCTCGGCATCGGTCACCGGTTCCAGCTCGGTGTACTCGACCCGGATCCGGTTCATCGCCCTGCGCGCGGTCTCCGGATGGTCGGCGGCCACCAGTGCCACCGGCTCACCCTCGTAGCGCACCAGGTCCTCGGCCAGCACCGGCTGGTCCGGATGCTCGAGGCCGTAGCGGTTCACCCCCGGCACGTCGGCATGGGTGAGCACGGCATACACGCCCGGCGTGGCCAGCGCCTCGCCGAGGTCGATGCCCTCGATCCGGGCGTAGGGATGCGGGCTGCGCAGGGTGGCGCCCCAGAGCATGTCCTCGTGCCACAGGTCGGAGGAGTAGGCGAACTCGCCGCGCACCTTGACCACACCGTCCGGCCGTTGCGCGTCGCTGCCGACTCCCTGCGCCGAACCGGTACGGGTGTCCGTGCTGCTCGTCATGGCGCCTCCGTCAGCTTCGCGCTCGCGGCCCGCAGTTCCGCGGCAAGTGCGGGCTCGTCGGCGGTGCGCAGCTCGCCGCGGTCCACCACGGTCTCCCCGCCGACCAGGAGCAGCTCCACCGGCGGGGTGGCGCCGAGGACGAGCGCGGCGACCGGGTCCTCGATCCCGGCATGCGCGAGACCGTCCAGCCGCCACACGGTGAGGTCGGCGAGCTTGCCCGGCTCCAGCGAGCCGAGCTCGTGTTCCCTGCCGAGGCAGCGCGCGCCGCCCATGGTGCCGAGGTGCAGTGCCTCGCGGACGGCCAGTGCGCGCGGCCCACCCCGCTGGCGGGCCTGCAGCAGGGCCTGGTGCAGTTCCTCGCCGAGCCCGCCGGACTCGTTGGAGGCTGCGCCGTCGACCCCGAGGCCGACCGGGACGCCCGCGTCCAGCAGCTCCCGCACCGGCGCGATCCCGGTGCCGAGCCTGCCGTTGGATGTCGGGCAGTGCGCGGAGCCGGTGCCGGTGACGCCGAGCCTGCGCACCGCGCCGGAGTCCAGGTGCACGGTGTGCGCGAGCCAGACGTCCGCGCCGAGCCAGCCGAGGTCCTCGGCGTACTCGGCGGGGGTTCGCCCGGTCTCGGCGACGCACTGGCGTTGCTCGTCCAGGGTCTCGGCGAGGTGAGTGTGCAACCGGACCCCCTTGCGGCGGGCCAGCTCCGCCGCGCCGAGCATCAGTTTCTCGGTCACCGTGAACGGCGAGCACGGCCCGGCTGCGATCCGGACCCGCGCGTCCGGGGTGGGGTCGTGGTAGGTGTCGATGGCGTGCTCGGTGCCGAGCAACGCGGTCTCGGTGTCCTCGACCAGCCGATCGGGCGGCAGGCCGCCAGCCGACTCGCCCCGGTCCATCGAGCCACGCACCAGGTGGGTGCGCAGGCCGATCCGGTGGGTGGCCGACACCAGGGCCGCGAGCTGGTCCCCGCCGTCACGGGGGAACACATAGTGGTGGTCGGCCACCGTGGTACAGCCGGTGCGGGCGAGCCTGGCCAGACCGGCGCCCGCCGCCGCGTGGGTGATCTCGGCGTCCAGCCCCGCCCACACCGGGTACAGCTCCCCCAGCCACTCGAACAGCGTGCCGTCCGCGGCCATCCCGCGGGTGGCCCACTGGTACAGGTGGTGATGGGTGTTCACCAGCCCCGGGGTGACCAGGCAACCGCGCGCGTCGATCCGGGTGTCGGCGGGCAGCTCGGCTCGTCCCTCGCCCACCGCGGCGATCCGGGAACCCTCGACAAGCACGTACCCCGAGCGATACTCGGTGCCCGCGGAGTCCACAGTGGAGATAGCGGCATTCTCGATCAACGTTCTCATGCCTACTTCTCCCTGGTGGCGGCGAGCCGGACGGCCTCGAGGATCTTCTCGTACCCGGTGCAGCGGCACAGGTTTCCGGCCAGTGCCTCCCGGGCCTCCTCCTCCGCGGGGTCGGGCACCCTGTCCAGCAGGTCGTGCGCGGCGACCACGAGGCCGGGCGTGCAGAAACCGCACTGCACCGCGCCGGCATCCACAAAGGACTGCTGCACCCGGTCGAGTCGCTCGCCATCGGCCAACCCCTCGACCGTGCGCACCCGCCTACCCTCGGCCTGCCCGGCGGCGACCAGGCAGGAGCAGACCACGGTGTCGTCGAGATACACCGTGCAGGAACCGCATTCGCCCTGCTCGCAGGCGTTCTTCGAGCCGGGAAGGCCGAGCCGCTCGCGCAACACGAACAGCAGGCTCTCGCCCTCCCACACATCATCGGCCCGCAGCGTCTCGCCGTTCACGGTCAACGTCACGCGCATGTGGGCTCACCCTTTCCCCGGTACTCCTGCCACGCCCAGGTCAGCGCCCGCCTGGCCAGCACGGTGAGCGCGTGCCTGCGGTAGGACGCGCTGCCGCGGACGTCGTCGATGGGATCGGCCGCGGTGGCGACCAGTTCGCCGAAGTGCCGGCACACCTCGTCCCGCGGCGGACCGTGCACGGGTACCTCGGCGAGGAAGTCCTCGGCGGCACGCGCCCGGCGCGGGGTCGGCCCCGCCGAGCCGACAGCGGCACGGACCGTGCCGCCAGGATCCAGCGCGAGGGCGAAGGAGCACACCGCGATCACCATGGCGTTGCGGGTGCCGATCTTGGCGAACTGCTGCGGCCCCTCGGCGACCGGAACGTGCACCGCACTGATCAGCTCGTCCGGTTCCAGCGCGTTGCGCTTCACCCCGAGGTAGAACTCTCCGGCGGGAATGCGCCGGGTCCCGCGTACCGAGGCCGCCTCGACCTCGGCGCCGGTGACCAGCAGCACGGGGTGGGTGTCCCCGGCGGGGGAGGCGGCACCGAGGTTTCCCGCGACCGTGCCCCGGTTGCGGATCTGCGGGGAACCGACGGTTCGGGAGGCCATGGCGAGCGCGGGCAACGACCCGCCGAGCTCGGTGATCACCCGGCTGTAGGGGACGGTGGCGCCGAGCCGGACGGCACCCTCCGTGCGATCCCACCGGGTGAGTTCGGCGACGCCGGTGAGGTCCAGCAGCACCTCGGGCCTGCGGTGGTCGAAGTTCAGCTCGACCATCACGTCGGTACCACCCGCGATCGGCACCGCATCCGGCCGGTCGGCCTTCATCGCCAGCGCGTCGGACAGCGTGGCGGGGCGGAGGAAGTCCACGTGCTCGCCTCCTTGAGGCAGGGTTCACACAGTGCTTGTCTGCAAACGCGCGACACGATCGGCTCGGCGGGACTCAGGCTCTGCTCGCCATCATCACCTCCACAGGTCATGCGCCCCGCCTCCCCGCTCGTGGGTTCCGCCGCGCGCGTTCCCCACCTCACCACCGCAGGTCCCGGCGCTTCTCGGACGCTCTGTCAAGTACACACACCGCCCCGGTTACCCGGCAACGGCGGCGACATACGAAACCTGCCCAGCGAACACCGCGGGTTTTGTGCTTTCCTACAAATGCCATGACGCCTGTGCGAACACTGCTCGAGATCCCCGAGCTCCGGCTGCGGCTGCGTACCGGGGCCGGGCTGCTGGACCGCGAGGTCAGCCGGATCTACGGCACCGAACTGCCGGACCCGAGCCGCTACCTCTCCGCGGGCGAACTGGTGCTGACCGGGTTGTTGTGGTGGCGCGGCCCAGGGGACGCCGAGCCGTTCGTGGCCGCGCTGAGCGCCGCGGGCTCGGCGGCGCTGGCGGCGTCCGGGGCCGATTCCGGCGGGATCCCGGACGAGCTGGTCACCGCCTGCGCGCGACACCGGATCCCGTTGCTGGAGGTGCCCTTCGACCTGTCCTTCGCGGTGGTGACCGAGCGGGTGGTGCTGGCGCTGGCCGCCGAGCGGGACGAGGTGTCCGGCGCCCGCAAGCGTTTGCGCTCGGCGGCGGCGGAGCACGACTCGCTGCCCGCGCTGCTGCGGCACGGGGCGGGCGAGCTGGGCGTGCCCTGCTGGGTGGTCTCCGGCACCGGCAGGGTGGTCGCGGGCAGTGGCCCCGAGCTCGACCAGCCGGTGCCGCTGGCGCGGCGGTTCCTCGCCGGCGACGGCAGGGTCGCCGTGCCCGGCTCGTACACCCTGCTTCCGGCCGGCGGCCGGGCGCTGGTGCCGTGGCTGCTGGTGGTCGGTGACCCGCATGCCGGGTCCTCGGCGCTGGCCGAGGAGCTGGCCGGCCTGGTGGAGCTGGATCGCGCGCGGACCGAGCAGGTACGGAGGGTCGCCGACCGGGTGGCGGCCCCGCTGCTGCGTGGGCTCGGCGGGGCGACACTGACCGAGAACGAGCTGAGCAACGGGCTGTCCACGGCCGGGCTGCCCACGGACGCGCCGCTGCGGGTGCTGCTGGCCAGGACCGCGGGTACCCGGCTGAGCGTGGAGCTGCTGACCGAGTTGCTCGCCGCCTACCCCGGCAGGTGCCTGGTCGGTGAGATCGGGTCGGATGCCTGCGCGCTGGTCGAGTCGCGGGGCTGGCCCGAGGGGTGGGCCGCCGACATGGCGGCGGCCCTGTCCACAGTGGAGTCCGCGTTGCCCGCCGGCCGGGTGCTGATCGGGGCGGGCGGGCCCGGTACGGCCGCGGGGCTGCGCGGCGCCACCCAGGAGGCCCGGCACGCACTCGGGATGGCCGAGCGCGGGCCGGGCCGGATCGCGGTGGTGTCCGGGGAGCAGGTCGGCGCGCACCGGCTGCTGCTGGCGGGCGCGCCGGACGAGCTGCGGTCCTCCCTGCGCGCACGGATCCTCGGGCCACTACTGGACTACGACCGGGCGCATCACGGTGATCTCGTGCACACCGTGCGGGTGTTCCTGGAGTGCTCCGGCTCGCCCGCGGCGGCGGCGAAGGCCTTGCACGTCCACGTGAACACCCTGCGCTACCGCATCGCCAGGGCAGGTGAACTCCTCGGCCTCGACCTCACCGACTTCCCCACCCAGGTCGACGTCTACCTGGCTCTCCGCTCCGCGGGCTCCTGACCGCTACCGGATGCGTTCGTAGGCGGGGAGGGTGAGGAAGTCGGCGAAGTCCTCGGCGAGGGCGACCTGCTCGAACAACTCGACGGCGGGTTCGAGGAGCTCGGCCGGAATCTGCCCTGCCAGGTCCTTGTGCGCCTCGTCCAGCACGGAACGCACGAGTTCCGCGGTGACCTGCTGGCCGCCGTCCAGCGTGATGCCGTTGCGCACCCACTGCCACACCTGCGAGCGCGAGATCTCCGCGGTGGCGGCGTCCTCCATCAGGTTGTGGATGGCCGCGGCGCCGTTCCCGCCGAGCCAGGAGGCGAGGTAACGCACGCCGACATCCACCGCGCCGCGCAGCCCGGCCATGGTGGCACTGCCCTCGGTGGCCGCGACGTCGAGCAACTCGTCCTCGGTCACCCGGACCTCGTCCCTGGTGCGGTCGAGCTGGTTCGGCTTGTCGCCGAGCACCTTGTCGAACTCCTCGCGGCACAGGTCGACCATGCCGGGGTGGGCAACCCAGGAGCCGTCGAAGCCGTCGCCGGCCTCCCGCGCCTTGTCGTCGCGCACCTTGGTCGTGGCCTTTTCGGTGACCTCGGGATCCTTGCGGTTCGGGATGAACGCGGCCATCCCGCCGATCGCGAACGCGCCGCGCTTGTGACAGGTACGTACCAGCAGCTCGGTGTAGGCCCGCATGAACGGCGCGGTCATGGTGACGCTGTTGCGGTCCGGCAGCACGAACGCACGCCCCGCGTCCCGGAAGTACTTGATCACGCTGAACAGGTAGTCCCACCGGCCGGCGTTCAGCCCGGAGGCGTGCTCGCGCAGCTCGTAGAGGATCTCCTCCATCTCGAAGGCCGCCGGGATGGTCTCGATCAGCACGGTGGCGCGGATCGTGCCGTGCTCGATACCCAGTTCCGCCTCCGCGAAGCTGAACACCTCGTTCCACAGCCGCGCCTCGAGGTGACTCTCCATCTTCGGCAGGTAGAAGTACGGACCCGAGTCGTTGCTCAGCAGCGCCCGCACGTTGTGGAAGAAGTACAGCCCGAAGTCCACCAGCGCGCCGACGGCCTTCCGGTCGCCGATCTTCAGGTTGCGCTCGTCCAGGTGCCAGCCACGCGGCCGCATCACGATGGTCGGGCGCTGGACGTCGTCGCGCAGCGCGTAGTGCTTGCCCTCCGGAGTGGTCAGCTCCACCGTGCCGCGCACCGCGTCATGCAGGTTGACCTGGCCGGAGACCACGTTGTCCCAGTGCGGGGTGTTGGCGTCCTCGAGGTCGGCGAGCCACACCTTCGCGCCGGAGTTCAGCGCGTTCACGGTCATCTTGCGGTCGGTGGGACCGGTGATCTCCACCCGGCGGTCACGCAGCGCGGCCGGCGCCTCGGCCACCCGCCACTCCGACTCGCGCACCTCGCGGGTCTCCGGCAGGAAGTCCAGCCTGCCGGTGCGCGCCGCCTCCTCCCGGCGCCCGGTCCGTGCCCGCAGTAACTCGTCCCGCCGGCCGGCGAACCGGTCGTGCAGGTCACCGAGGAACCGCAGGGCCTCCGGCGTGAGGATCTCTTCGCCGCGCTCGACCGAGCCGCCGAGCACCTGGACCTCAGACATGCCAACACCTCACTGTGGCTTTCAGGAAGACGTCTGTACGTTTTACATATCGGACTATAGTTTCTGCATAGCGGAAGCTCAACGCGCGGGGTGGGTGGTGTCCCTCATGGGCCGCTCCGGACGAGAGGATGTGCACGTGGCGAACGTGAAAGGCAGTCGTGACAGTAGTAGCGGGGTGCAGTCGCTGCAGCGCGCGTTCGAGCTACTCGAGCACCTCGCCGACACCGGCGGCGAGGCCAGCCTCTCCGAGCTCGCAGCCTCCTCCGGGCTGCCGATGCCGACCATCCACCGGCTCATCCGCACCCTGGTCGCGCTCGGGTACGTGCGGCAGAACCTGAACCGCCGGTACGCGCTGGGCGCCAGGCTGATCCGGCTCGGGGAGAACGCCAGCCTGCAGTTCGGCACCTGGGCCCGCCCGCTGCTGAGCGAGCTGGTCGACGCCGTGGGCGAGACGGCGAACCTGGCCGTACTGGAGCGGGACGAGGTGGTCTACGTCGCGCAGGTCCCCTCCCGGCACTCCATGCGGATGTTCACCGAGGTCGGCCGCAGGCTGCTGCCGCACGGGACCGGGGTCGGCAAGGCGATGCTCGCCCAGCTACCCCCCGAGGAGGCGCGTGCGCTGCTCGGCCGCACCGGCATGCCCGCCTACACCGAGCACACGCACACCGAGGTGAACCCCTTCCTCACCCACCTGGCGGACATCGCCGAGCAGGGCTACGCGCTGGACGAGAGCGAGCAGGAGCTCGGGGTGCGGTGCATCGCGGTGTCCGTGGACGGTGCGCCGACCCCGGCGGCGGTCTCGGTTTCGGGCCCGGAAGGCAGGCTGACCAAGGAGGCGGTGTCCCGGATCGCACCCGTGGTGCAGCGCATCGCGACCGCCCTCTCCGAGCAACTCGCCACCCACGACCTCACGGCGTGACGTCCGAGACCCTGGCCTAGGTACCGAGCAGGGCGTCCACGAAGGCGGCGGGCTCGAACGGAGCCAGGTCGTCCGGTCCCTCCCCCAGGCCGACCAGCTTCACCGGCACGCCGAGCTCGCGTTGCACCTGGAACACGATGCCACCCTTGGCGGTGCCGTCCAGCTTGGTCAGCACGATGCCGGTCACGTCCACCACCTCGGCGAACACCCTGGCCTGTGCCAGGCCGTTCTGCCCGGTGGTGGCATCCAGCACCAGCAGCACCTCGTCCACCGCGGCCTGCTTCTCCACCACCCGCTTGACCTTGCCCAACTCGTCCATCAGGCCGGTCTTGGTGTGCAGCCTGCCCGCGGTGTCCACCAGTACGGCGTCCACGCCGGCGTCCATCCCACGCTTCACGGCGTCGAAGGCCACCGAGGCCGGGTCGGCGCCCTCCTTGCCGCGCACCACCTCGGCCCCGACCCGCTCGGACCAGGTCTGCAACTGGTCGGCGGCGGCCGCGCGGAAGGTGTCCGCCGCGCCCAGCAGGACCTGCCTGCCCTGCGCGACGAGCACCCGGGCCAGCTTGCCGGTGGTGGTGGTCTTGCCGGTGCCGTTCACCCCGGCGACCAGCACGACCGCGGGTTGCCTGCCACCGTCCATCTCGTGCGGCAACGCCCGTACCGAACGGTCCTCGTCCGGGCCGAGCGCCTCGATCAGCACCTGCCGCAGCGCCGCGCGCGCGTCCTCGGGTGTGCGCACCCCGCGGGTGGACATCTCGGCGCGCAGCCGCTCGACGATCTCGGTGGTGGTGCTCGCCCCGAGGTCGGCCACCAGCAAGGTGTCCTCGATCTCCTGCCAGGAGTCCTCGTCCAGGTCACCGGCGCCCAGCAGGCCGAGCAGGCCCTGCCCCAGGGAGGAACGCGACTTCGACAGCCGGCCACGCAGCCGCTCCAGCCGCCCCGTGGTGGGCGCGATCTCCTCGGCCTGCTCCGGCTCGGGCTCCGGTGCGGGCTCGGGCTCGGGCGCCTTGTCCGGCGCCTGCTCGTCCGCGGGCAGGGTCACGTCCACGATGCCCCGGCGCGGCGCGTCCCGTGGCACCGAGGCGTCGTCCCCGACCCCGGGCTGCCCGTCCACCTCGGTGCGCTCGCCCGCGGGATGCGGCGGCTGCTCGGTCTCCTGCTCCCGTTCCCCACCCGGGGCCAGCGCGATCCCGCCGCCTGCCTGGTAGCCGCCGCCCGAGGGTTGCTGCCCCTCGAGGCGATCGGACTCGCGCAGGCTGATCTTGCGCCTGCGCGCGATGGTCAGCCCGGCGACGAGCGCGACCACCAGCACGACGACGGCTACGACGATGATCCAGAACCAGAGGTTGCTCGACACCTCGCCATCCTCCCATCCGGCCACGCCCGGCCACCTCGCACCACCGCACGGTGAACGTTCAACCGCTTAGAACTCATTTCGGCAAAGAAAAAACCTGATGACTTGCCGCACATCCGCCACCTGGACTAGACCACTGCAATGCGCGTTCTCGGACTGATCTCCGGCACCTCGATCGACGGCATCGACGTGGCGGCCGCCGACCTGCACGCCACCGGCGAGGAGCTGGTCCTGATCCCGCTCGGCCATCTGGAACTCGACTACCCCGAGTCGCTGCGCACCGGGCTGCTCGCGGCGCTCCCGCCGGGCGAGTGCAGCGCCGAGCAGCTCACCCGGCTGGACACCGGTGTCGGCAAGGCCTTCGCCACCGCCGCGCTGGAGGGCATCGACCGGCTCACCGAAGGCCGGGCCGACCTGGTGACCTCGCTCGGGCAGACGGTGTTCCACTGGGTGGAGAACGGCACGGTCGAGGGCACGTTGCAGCTCGGCCAGCCGGCCTGGATCGCCGAGCGCACCGGGCTTCCGGTGGTCGCCGACCTGCGGGCACGGGATGTGGCGGCCGGTGGCCACGGCGCCCCGCTGGCCAGCACGCTGGACGCGCTGTGGCTGCGTTCCCTTGTGGACGCCGGCCGCAAGCCCGCGGCGGCGTTGAACATCGGCGGGATCGCCAACCTGACCGTGGTCACCCCGGAAGGTGATCCGCTGGCCTACGACACCGGGCCGGGGAACGCGCTGATCGACGCCGCCGCCGTGCAGGTCTCCGGCGGGGGCCTGCGCAGCGACCGGGACGGCGCGCTGGCCACCAGTGGCCGCGTGCGTGCGGACCTGCTCGAGCGACTGCTGGACGACCCCTACTACGCGGCGCCGCCGCCGAAGTCCACCGGGAAGGAACGCTTCCACGCCGGGTACTTCCGCACCGCCGCCGAGGGGCTGCCCCCGATCGCGGACGCCGACCTGCTGGCGACGCTGACCGAGCTCACCGCGGTCACCATCGCGCGGGAGTGCGCGCGGCACAGGGTGCACACCGTGCTGGCCTCCGGCGGAGGGGTGGCGAACCCGGCGCTGCTGCGCGCGCTCGCCGCGCACCTGCCCGCCGGCGCGCTGGCCACCAGCGAGGAGCTCGGCCTTCCCGCCTCGGCGAAGGAGGCCTATCTCACCGCGGTGCTCGGCTGGCTGACCTGGCACGGGCTCCCGGCGAACGTCCCCAGCGCGACCGGCGCGGCGGGCCCGCGCCTGCTGGGCGGTATCACTCCCGGATCGGGTCCGCTCTCGCTACCCCCGCCGCGGCGCGAGGCGATTACTCGATTGCGGGTAGCGGCGGCATCGCAACAACCGGTAGGAGATATCAATGCGCGCACTTGACCTCGCGATCATCGCGGTCTTTCTGGTGGGAACGCCGCTACTGGGGATCGCTATCGGCGGAAAGCAGAAGTCGTCAACGGACTACTTCGTCGGCAGCAGGCGGATACCGTGGTGGGCGGTGACGTTCTCGGTGGTGGCTACCGAGACCTCGACGCTGACCGTGATCAGCGTGCCGACGGTCGCCTATCTCGGCAACATCACCTACCTGCAGTTGGCCATCGGTTACCTGATCGGCCGGACGTTGGTGGCTTTCGTACTGCTGCCGAAGTACTACTCGGGCGACATAGTGAGCGCGTACGCGTTTCTCGGCAAGCGGTTCGGCAGCGGGCTGCAGGGCACCGCGTCGGTCACCTTCCTGGTCACCCGGTTGCTGGCCGACGGAGTCCGGTTGTTCGCCACCGCGATCCCGGTGAAGGTGATGCTGAACGCGTTCGGCATCAGTGCCTCGTACTGGATGATCGTGGCGGTGATCGCGCTGTTCGCGGTGATCTACACCTATCTCGGCGGGATCAGGGCGGTCGTCTGGGTCGACGTCATCCAGATGGGCATCTATATGCTCGGCGCGCTGTTCGCGGTGATCATCCTGGCGGGCAAGCTGCCGGACGGCTGGTTCGGCTCGGCGGTCGACGCGGGCAAGTTCCAGCTGTTCGACTTCTCCTCCGACCTGATCACCTCGCAGTACGCCTTCATCACCGCGGTGGTCGGCGGCGCCCTGTTCGCGATGGCCTCGCACGGTGCGGACCAGCTGATGGTGCAGCGCCTGCTGGCCTGCCGCAACGTCCGGGAGAGCCAGAAGGCGGTGATCGCCAGCGGGTTCGTGGTCTTCCTGCAGTTCGGCCTGTTCCTGGTGGTCGGGGCGATGCTCTGGTCGTTCTACCGGGGTGTGGCGCCCGAGGACATGGGCATGGCGGCCAATGACGAGCTGTTCCCCACCTTCATCGTGAACGAGTTGCCGTCCGGGCTGGCCGGGCTGCTGGTCGCGGGCATCCTCGCGGCGGCGATGAGCACGATCTCCTCCTCGCTGAACTCGCTGTCCACCTCCACCGTCACCGACCTGTACCAGCGCTTCACCAAGCGCCGCCGGATGCCGGACTCCTCGGTGCTGCGGCACGCCAAGCTGTGGACGCTGATCTGGGCGGTGGTGTTCGTGATCTTCGGGTCCCTGTTCACCAGCACCGACCAGCCGGTGGTCGAGGTGGGGCTGAGCATCGCCAGCTACACCTACGGGGCGCTGCTCGGCGCGTTCTTCCTCGGCATGCTGGTCAAGCGGGCCAGGCAGGCGGACGCGATCGTGGCGTTCGTAGCGACGATCGTGGTGAACGCGGTGTTCATCCTCGGCGTCGAGTTCACCGTGGACGGTGAGGCCATGTCGCTGGCGTTCCCCTGGTATGTCCCGCTCGGCGTGGTGGTGACCCTGCTGGTCGGCGGCCTGCTCTCGTTGCGGCACAGCACGGACGACCCGCGCGGTGGGCCGCCCGCGGAGCCCGAGGCCGAGGCGAAGTCGGCGTGATCCGCGGGGTGGCGGCGGTACCGTCCCGCCGCCACCCCGCATGATCAGTCCGCCAGCAGGCAGGTCAGGCAGGTACTCCTGGCGCCGCACGGCGGCGCCGGGTCGCTCGCGCGGCAGGTGGTCAGCTCGCACCGCAGGCTCAGGATGGACAGGAAAGCCGGGACGGAAAGCCCGAACTCGGTCGCGCGCCTGCGGACGAGTGCGTCCTCCTGATCGTCATAACGCACCAGGTACTGGTGCCGCCGGCCGCCCTGGCGGCGACGGCGGCGGCCGGTCGGACTGAACGCGCTGTCAGTCACGTATCGCCTCCAAGTCGTGGATTTCGTCGCCCTCGACGGATTGCCCACCGGATCGAAATCCGAACCACGGTATTCGGGGAGCCGCCACGCTATCGCGGAACACGGGATCTCCACGTCGAATCCAATGGGCGACGTGAATAGCTTACTGAAGTGTTCCGTAGTGAACATCCCGCCATCCGGGTGGTACCCCGGAATTGCGATTTTCAACAATTCGCCGTGGCGGGCGAACCTGCTCCCGTCCGCGGGGGACGGGGTTCGGCCGCCGGGTGAGGTGACACCGCGGCAGGCCGCCGAGTATCGGTGCCATGCAAGGAACCCGGCCACGCTGGTTGATCCCCGCGGCCGGCCTCGGGGTGGGCGCGTACCTCGCCGGACCGGCACTGTTGCGCCTACTCGGCGAGGTCATGGCGCCGGCGCGGGGGAGGTCACCGACACCCGGAACGGTCCACCTTCGCCGGCACGCGTCACCGTGCGCGTCCCGCGGTGGGCGGGAGGCGGGGCGGCCACCGCGGGCGGCATACGTGATCGCCTATGCGGCCACCGCACTCTCACTCACCTACGGAATTTCCCATTTCTGGCGGGTACCGGGTATTCCGTTCGGTTTCCCGAGTCAGGACCACGGCGGTTCCACGGAAGCGCTGTCCGCCGCGGGGAAACCGCCGGCACCGGCCTGCTGCTCGGCGAGTGGATGATGGGTCCGTCGGCCCGATCGCCGCGGTTCTCGCGCTCGCGACCGTGCATCCGTGGGGAGGGCGCGTCCCGCGCCGGTTGCTCGTCGCCGCGAGCCGGCTCGGTTTCGGCATGCTCACCATCACCCTGAGCCGGTGCGGGCATCCGGCCGCGGCGCGGTGAACCCGCGCGATCAGCCGGCGCCCCGCTCCGCCGGGCTGCACAGCACGCAGAACTCGTTGCCCTCCGGGTCGGCGAGGACGGCCCAGCCGAGGCAGACGGCGCCCGGCTTCCGATGATCGGCGACCATCGTCGCCCCGAGCTCGAGCAGCCGCCGCACCTCGTCTTCCCGCGTCCGATCCTGCGGGCGCAGGCACACATGCAGCCGGTTCTTGCCCGCCTTCGCTTCGGGGACTTGCAGGAAGACCAGGTCCACTCCGTTGCCGAGGGAGATCAAGGCCTCCGGATCCCCCGGCTGGTCCTCATCGGAGACCGGGCGGTCGACGACCTGGCTCCAGAACTGGGCCAGCTGGTAGGGGTCGGCACAGTCGATGGCGACGTTCTGCACGAATGCACTCATACCGGGCTAGCCTGCCCATGGTTACCGCCGCCGTCCACGTCTTTTCGCGGGAAGGAGCAGCACCATGCCGATCATCGACGTCTGGGCGCAGCACCCGACACCCCGGTTCCTCCGGCACGAGATGCTCGACTCGCTGCGCCGGTGGCTGGGCGAGGAGATCCCGGCCGGAGAGGTGCCGGTGTCGGCCACGCTGGCCGTGCTGGACGCGGGCGGGGTGGACAGGGCGCTGCTCAGCGCCTGGCACGGGCCGGAGGGTGCGCTGGTGTCGAACGACGAGGTCGCCGCGTTCGTCGCCGAGGCGCCGGAACGGCTCGGCGGGGTGGCTTCGGTGGACCTGGGCAAGCCGATGGCGGCCGTGCGGGAGCTGCGGCGCGCGGTGCGCGAGCTCGGGTTCGTGGCGCTGCGGGTGGTGCCCTGGCTGTGGGGGCTGCCGCCGAACGACCGGCGCTACTACCCGCTGTACGCGGAGTGTGTCGAGCTCGGCATCCCGTTCTGCACCCAGGTCGGGCACACCGGACCGCTGCGCGCTTCGGAGACCGGCAGGCCCATCCCGTATCTGGACGAGGTGGCACTGGACTTCCCGGAGTTGACGATCGTGGCGGGACATATCGGTTACCCGTGGACGACCGAGATGATCGCTCTGGCCACCAAGTACCCGAACGTGTACATCGACACCTCGGCCTACACCGTTCGCCGCTACCCCGCCGAGCTGGTGAGCTACCTGCGCGCGCACGGCAGGCGCAAGGTGCTGTTCGGCACGAACTACCCGATGCTCACCCCGGAACGGGCACTCGCCGGGCTGGACGACCTCGGGCTGGACGAGGAAACCACCGAGCTGTTCCTCGCGGGCAACGCCCGACGGGTGTTCGGCGACTGAGGCAGCCGGACCTGCCGCACGTGGACGGCCAACTCGCGGACGTAAGCAGCAAACTCGCGCGCATGGGCAGCAAACTCGGGTACGTGGAGAGCAAACACGCCTACGGGGACGGCAAACACGCCGCTAGGCCTGGGCGGGTTCGGGCTGCTCCACCTCGTCGTCGGAGCGCAGTCGCTGGGAGATCACCTGGGTGATCCCGTCGCCCTGCATGCTCACCCCGTACAGCGCGTCGGCGATCTCCATGGTCGCCTTCTGGTGGGTGATGATGATCAGCTGGGAGGCGGAGCGGAGCTGCTCCAGCAGGCCGATCAGCCTGCGCATGTTGGTGTCGTCCAGCGCGGCCTCGACCTCGTCCATCACGTAGAAGGGCGAGGGGCGCGCCCGGAAGATCGCGACCAGCATGCCCACCGCGACCAGCGACTTCTCCCCGCCGGAGAGCAGGGACAGTCGCTTGACCTTCTTGCCTGGCGGGCGTGCCTCCACGTCCACCCCGGTGGTGAGCGGGTCGTTCGGCTCGGTGAGCACCATCCGGCCCTCGCCGCCGGGGAACAGCACCGAGAACACGGTCTCGAACTCCCGCGCGACATCCTCATAGGCGCTGGTGAACACCTCGAGGATCTTCTCGTCCACCTCCTTGATCACGCTCTCCAGGTCCTCGCGGGTCTTCTTCAGGTCCTCCAGCTGCGTGGAGAGGAACTTGTAACGTTCCTCCAGCGCCGCGAACTCCTCGAGGGCCAGCGGGTTGACCTTGCCGAGCAGGTTCAGGTCCTTCTCCGCCCGCTTGGCCCGCCGCTCCTGGGTGTCCCGCTCGTACGGGATGGGCTGCGGCTCGGCCACCGCCTCGCCGCGCTCCTTGGCCGCCTCGTACTCCGCCATCTCGCCGGCACCGGGAGGCACCGGCACGTCCGGGCCGTACTCGGTGACCAGGTCTTCCAGCCCGATGCCGAAGTCCTCGGACACCTTGGTCTCCAGCTGCTCCAGCCGCATCCGCTGCTCGGCCCGCAGCACCTCGTCCCGGTGCACCGCGTCGGTCAGCTTCTCCAGCTCGCCGGTCAGCTCGCGGACCCGGTTGCGCACCTGGCCGAGGGTCTCCTCGCGCCGCTGCCGCCGCTCCTGCTCGGCATCCCGCTCGGCGGCGGCGCGCTGCAGCGAGGTCTCGATCCGGTCCAGCGCGAACTCGCCCGCGTTGACCACGGCCCTGGCGACCTCCGCACCATGCGCCCGCGCGATCCGTGCCTTCTCGGCCCGCTCCCGCGCCTGCCGCTCGGCCTGCGCGGCACGGCGCAGCGAGTCCGCCTTGCCCGCGATCCCACGTGCCCGTTCCTCGGCGGTGCGCAGGGCGAGCCGGGCGTCCACCTCCTGCTGCCGGACGGTGGAAAGGGACTCGGCGGCGGCATCCCGCTCGGTGGTGTCCGGGTCCTCCTCCACCGGTTGCTCGGACACGGCCGTCAGCCGTTCCTCCAGCTCGGCCAGGTCGGCGAGGGCCTGTTCCCTGCTCTGCTCGA
This sequence comes from Amycolatopsis cihanbeyliensis, assembly GCF_006715045.1. Lineage (GTDB taxonomy): Bacteria > Actinomycetota > Actinomycetes > Mycobacteriales > Pseudonocardiaceae > Amycolatopsis > Amycolatopsis cihanbeyliensis. Next base: position 2,354,260 of record NZ_VFML01000001.1, read on the forward strand.
CCTTGTCGCGCTGCTGCCGCAGCCGCTGCACATCGGCCTCGGCCGAGCGCACCGCCTGCTCCATGCTGCTCAGCCGCTCGGACGAGCGGGCCTTGCGCACCTTGGCCTCGCTGAGCGCCTCCTTGGCCTTGCCGACCTCGTCCCTGCGGTCCTGCTGCTGGGCGCGGGCGCCCTCCAGCTCGGCGCTGGTGCGTTCCAGCCTGCGCTCCGCGGCGAGCATCCGGTCCTGCGCCTCGTCGACCGCCGCCTGCACCTCGATCACGCTCTCCGCGGCCGAGCCGCCGACCGCCCAGTGCGCCCCGAACACATCGCCGTCCCTGGTGACCGTGCTGACCTCCGGATAGAGGCCGACCAGGTCGCGCGCGGCCGCCAGGTCCTCCACCACGGCCACCCGTTCCAGCGCGCGCTCCACCGCGGGCCGCAGCCCTTCCGGCGCCCGCACCACGTCCCGTGCCCAGCGGGCGCCGGTGGGCAACGTGGGCCAGGTCGCCGGGTCGGTTCCCGGTTCCTGCCCACCGAGCAGCAGCCCGGCCCGGCCGGCGTCCTCGGACTTCAGGTAGCGCAGCGCGGCGAGGGCGTCGTCGCCCGCGGACACCGCCACGGCGTCGGCCACCGGCCCGAGCGCGGCGGCCAGCGCCACCTCGAACCCGGCGTCCACGGTGAGCAGCGCGGCCACCGAGCCGAGCAGTCCCGGCAGCTCGTCGGCGGCGCCGAGCAGCGCGCCCGCGCCGTCCTTGCGCTTGAGCCCCATGGACAGCGCGTCCACCCGCGCCTTCTCCGAGGCGATCTCGCGCTCGGCCTCGCGCTCGGCCTTGACCAGCTCCTCCACCCGCGCCTTGGCGTCCTCGTTGGCCCGCACCGCGCGGTCGTGCCGCTCCTGCAGGTCGGCGTCGTCGGAGTCCTCCAGCCCGCCCTCGGCGCGGGTCCGCTCCAGCTCCTCGGCCGCGGTCTCGGCCCTGCTCTCCGCCTCCTCGATCCCGGTGGTGAGCCGGTCGATCTCGTCCGCGGTGGCGCCGGTCTTGCTGCGCAGGGCCTCGACCTGGCCACTGAGCTTGGCGATCCCTTCCCGCCGGTCGGCGATGGCGCGCACGGCGGCCATGTGCTCCCGCTCGGCGGCCTGCACCAGGCGATCCAGCTCCTCGCGGCGGGCGACCGTCTCGGAGAGCACGGACCTCGCCTCGGTGACGCCCTCGTTCAGCTCCTCCTCGCGGGCGGCGGCCTCCTCCGCCTCGGCGAGCAGTTCCTCCGGGTCGCGGTCACCGGTGGGGGCCTCCACCTCGGCGGAGAGGTGCCGTTCCCGCTCCACCGCCAGCCGCACGGTGCCGCGCAGCCGCTCGGCCAGCGCGGACAGCTTGTACCAGGTGTCCTGCGCCGCGGCCAGCTTCGGCGCGTCCTCGGCGATGGCGTTCTCCAGCTCGGTCTGCTCCGAGGTGGCCACCTCGAGGGCCTGCTCCACCTCGGCGCGCCGGGCGCGGGCGGCCTTCTCGTCGGCCTCCTCCTTGGCCAGGGTGTTGCGCTGGGTCACCAGGTCGTCGGCGAGTAGGCGCAGCCGGGAGTCGCGCAGCTCGGACTGCACGGCCTGCGCCTTGCGGGCGATCTCGGCCTGCTTGCCCAGCGGCTTGAGTTGGCGACGCAGCTCGCTGGTGAGGTCGGTGAGCCGGTCCAGGTTGCCCTGCATCGCGTTGAGCTTGCGGACCGCCTTCTCCTTGCGCTTGCGGTGCTTGAGCACCCCCGCGGCCTCCTCGATGAAGGCGCGGCGCTCCTCCGGCTTGGCCTGCAGGATCTCGGACAGCTGGCCCTGCCCGACGATGACGTGCATCTCCCTGCCAATGCCGGAGTCGGAGAGCAGTTCCTGCACGTCGAGCAGGCGGCAGGTGCTCCCGTTGATCTCGTACTCGCTGGCGCCGTCGCGGAACATCCGCCGGGTGATGGACACCTCGGAGTACTCGATGGGCAGCGCACCGTCGGCGTTGTCGATGGTCAGGGTGACCTCGGCGCGGCCGAGGGCCGCGCGACCGGAGGTGCCGGCGAAGATGACGTCCTCCATCTTGCCGCCGCGCAGGTCCTTGGCACCCTGCGTGCCCATCACCCAGCGCAACGCGTCGAGCACATTGGACTTGCCCGAACCGTTCGGGCCGACGACGCAGGTGATGCCCGGCTCGAACCGCAACGTGGTGGCCGAGGCGAAGGACTTGAAGCCCTTCAGCGTCAAGCTTTTCAGGTGCACGTTGTGCTGACCTTCCCCTGCCGGATCCGCTGCTGGCCAGCGCTGCCGCTGAGCAGCACCGCCAATCGAGAAATGCTACCGGGCGGTCGCCGGCACCCGTGGGACCTGGGCCGTGTTTCGCGCGGGCGCGGTCAGCGTTCGGCGAATCCCTTGATGCCGCCGCGCGGGTCGCTCCACCGCTCCGCCACGTGATCCACCCGACCGGGTGACTCGCCCGATCGCAGGGCTGCCAACAACCGCGCACAGTGGTCCTTCGACCCCTCGGCGATCACCTCGACCCGCCCGTCGGCGAGGTTGCTCGCGCTGCCGACCAGTCCGAGTTCCAGCGCCCTGCTGCGCGTCCACCAGCGGAAACCGACACCCTGCACCTGACCGTGCACCCAGGCAGTGAGGCGCGTCACATCCTGTTGTCCCTGCACGGTTCCATGGTGCCGGACACCCAGGGTCAGCGCGGTGTGGCGGCGGTCTCGCACCGGAGTACCCGGCGGTGGTAGCGTGCCGCGGGTCCGCTCAGGATTTTCACCCTTCCGAGCGATCTGCACGACAATTGACACAACAATTGACCAGTCCTGACCAGCCCTGATCAGCTCGTTGAGTCCCCACCGACGTTCGTGCGAGGAGCCAGGCATGACCCTTCCCGACGGGTCGGGAGAGAACGAACGAACCGAGCTCGCGCCGCCCGCGGACACGGGCGGCGGGTTGCACCGGACCGGCTACCTCATGCTCGCCGCGAGCGGGCTGGTGATCGCCACGGCGTTCGGCGGCGTGGCCCAGCTTGCCGGCACCGGTCCGTCCAGCGCGGACGGCGGGTCCGCGGGCGTGCAGGGCCCCGGTACGGGCGGCACCGGCGGTCAAGAGGTGGTGCCGGGCAACGCGGTTCCCGGGGCGGACGGCATCCCGGTCACCGGCGTGGCCTCGGCCGGTGAGCTCACCTCCACCTCGCCACCGACCCCGACGACCGTGGTCAGCATCGGCCCGGACGGCAACCCGACCACCACGGTGGTCACGCCCCCGCCGACGAACGGCGGCAACCCGAACGACCCGAATCCGCCCGACCCGCCGATTCCCCCGACCAACGGTGACGATCCGACCGATCCCACGGACCCGACCGACCCCACGGATCCCACCGACCCCACGGATCCGACCGAGCCGACCGAGCCGACCGACCCGAGTGAGTCGACCGACCCGACCTCGACGCCCACCGGGACCAGTGGCTCCGGCGACTCCTCCACCACGCGGGGTTAGAGTTCGAAGCGGTAACCCATGCCGGGCTCGGTGAGCAGGTGCCGGGGCCGGGAGGGCTCGCGCTCCAACTTCCGGCGCAGCTGGGCGAGGTACACCCGCAGGTAGTGGGACTCGGTGTCGTAGGCGGGTCCCCACACCTCGTGCAGTAGCTGCTTCTGGGCGACCAGCCGTCCCCGGTTGCGCACCAGCAACTCGAGCACGCCCCACTCGGTCTTGGTCAGGTGCACCTCCTTGCCGTCCCGGATCACCTTCTTCGCGACCAGGTCCACGGTGAACGAGCCGGTCTCCACCACCGCGCCGGCCTCGTCCTGCCCGGAGGTGGCCGAGCGGCGCACCGCCGCCCGCAGCCGGGCCAGCAGCTCGTCCATGCCGAAGGGCTTGGTCACGTAGTCGTCCGCGCCCGCGTCCAGTGCCCGCACCTTGTCCGAGGAGTCGCCACGCGCGGACAGCACGATGATCGGCACCGAGGTCCAGCCACGCAGCCCGGCGATCACCTCGTTGCCGTCCATGTCCGGCAGGCCGAGGTCGAGCACCACGACATCGGGTCTCACCTCGGCCACCGCGCGCAGCGCCGCGCTGCCGTCGTGCGCGGTCACCACCCGGTATCCCCTGGCGGCCAGGTTGATCCGCAGGGCGCGCACGATCTGCGGCTCGTCGTCCACCACCAGAACGGTGTCGCCGGCCGGCTGCCGCACCGTCCCGTTCTCCACGCTCATGGCAGGTTCACTCCGCTCTCCCGTCTCGCCGGCAAGGAGATCACCACGGTCAGTCCGCCGCCCGGTGTGTCCTCGGCCCGGATCGTGCCGCCCATGGCCTCCATGAAGCCCTTCGCGACGGAGAGGCCGAGTCCCACACCGGGGGTGTTGCCCCGGTCCCCGAGCCGCTGGAACGGCGCGAAGGCCGACTCCGCCGCGCCCTTCGGCAGTCCCCTGCCGTGGTCGACCACCCGCAGCTCCACCTGCTCGGCGTGGGTACTGGCGCGCACCGCGACCGGTTCGTGGCCGCCGCCGTGTCGCAGCGCGTTGTCCACCACATTGGCCACCACCCGCTCCAGCAGGCCGGGATCGGCGAACACCATCGGCAGCCGCTCGTCGACCGAGACCCGCACCGCGGCCGCGCCGTCCACATTGGCCAGCGCGTAGGACACCACCTCGTCGTAGCCGACCGGGCGCAGCAGCGGGCTCACCGCGCCGGAGGCCAGCCGGGAGGAGTCCAGCAGGTTGTTCACCAGGCCCACCAGCCGGTCGGCCGACTCCTCCACCGTGGCGAGCAGTTCGTCGGTGTCCTCGGGGGACAGCTCGATGTCCTGTGCCCGCAGGCTGCCCACGGCGGCCTTGATCGAGGTCAGCGGGGTGCGCAGGTCGTGACCCACGGCCGAGAGCAGCGCGGTCCGCAGCTCGTTGGCCGCCGCCTTGCGCTCGGCCTGCGCGGCCGTGGCCGCCATCCGCTGCTGCCGCAACGCGAGCAGCGCCTGCCCGGCCGCCGCCTCCAGCGCCCTGCGGTCGGCGGCGGGCAGGGTGCGCCCGCGCAGCACCAAGTGGACCTCGGCGGTCACCGCGATATCCGCGTCGGCGCTGTCCGGTTCCGCGCACGGATCGGGGCCGGTACTGGCCACCCGGTGCCAGCGACCCTCCCGCCGCTCCAGCAGGGTCACCGAACTGAGCCCGAAGTTCTCCCGCACCTTCTCCAGCAACCGCTCCAGCGGCCGCGGATCGGTGAGCACGGTCCGCGCGTAGGAGGCGAGCAGCGTCGCCTCGGTGCCGGCGCTGGAAGCCTGCTTCGCCCGGCGCGCGGCCATGTCCACCACCAGCGCCACCAGCACCGCGACCACCACCATCGCGATCAGCGTGATCACGTTGCTCTGCGCGTGGACCGTGAACGTGTGAAAGGGCTCGGTGAAGAAGAAGTTCAGCAGCAACCCGGACAGCACCGCGGCCAGCAGGGCCGGGCCGAGCCCGCCGACCAGCGCGACGATGGTGATGGCCAGGAAGTAGTCCACCACGTTCGTGGAGAGGTCCAGCGCCGGCCGGAACGCGACCCCGACCGCGGTCGCCAGGGCCGGCACGGCCAGCGCGAGCACCCAGCCGAGTAGCTGCCGCGAGGGCCTCAGCGCGCTGCGGGCGAACCTGCGGCGCAGCCTGCCCGCCGCCTCCTCGTGGGTCACCATGTGCACGTCGATCGGACCCGAGTCGTGCACGACCGCCGCGCCGATGCCCTCGTCGAGCAGCCGGTCGAAACGGGACCGCCGCGAGGTGCCGAGCACGAGCTGCGTGGCGTTGACCCCGCGGGCGAAATCCAGCAGGGCCCTCGGCACGTGGTCCCCGACGACGGTGTGGAAGGTCGCGCCGACCTCCTCGGCGAGTTGCCTGCAGCGCCCGAGCACGCTGGGTCCTACGGCGACCGAACCGGGCCCGGCCAGGCCGTCGCCGCGCAGGATGTGCAGCACCAGCAGCTCGGCCCCCGCGCGCGTGGCGATCCGGGTGGCCCGCCGGATCAGCGTCTCGCTCTCCGGCCCGCCGGTGATCGCGACGACCACCCGCTCGCGGGCCTCCCAGGTGTCGGTGATGCGTTCCTCGGCGCGGTAACGCTGAAGCGCGATGTCGACCTGGTCGGCGACCCACAGCAGGGCCAGCTCGCGCAGCGCGGTGAGGTTTCCCGCCCGGAAGTAGTTGCTCAGCGCGGCATCGATCCTCTCCGCCGCGTACACGTTGCCGTGCGCGAGCCTGCGCCGCAGCGCCTCCGGCGTGATGTCGACCAGCTCGACCTGCTCGGCACCGCGCACCACCTCGTCCGGGATGGTCTCCTGCTGCCGGACACCGGTGATCCGCTCCACCACGTCGTTGAGGCTCTGCAGGTGCTGAACGTTCACGGTGGACAGCACGGTGATCCCGGCTTCGAGCAGCTCCCTGACGTCGTGCCAGCGCTTCTCGTTGCGCGAGCCGGGGACGTTGGTGTGCGCCAGCTCGTCCACGACCGCCACCTCGGGCGCCCGTTCCAGGATCGCCTCGACGTCCATCTCGGTCAGCTCGTGGCCACGATGGACGATGCGCTTGCGCGGCACGACCTCGTGCCCCTCGAGCAGGTCGGCTGTCTTCCGCCTGCCGTGCGTCTGCACGAAGCCCACCACCACGTCGGTTCCTCGCTCGAGCCGCCGCGCGGCCTCGCCGAGCATCGCGTAGGTCTTGCCCACGCCGGGGGCCGCGCCGAGGTAGATCCGTAGCTCTCCCCTGCGCGACCCGGTTCGCGTGCCTGTGGAGCTCACGCGCTCAGTCTGCTCCCGTTCCATCGCCCGTGCCCAGGGTGTTCTCACCCACTGGCGGCATCCTGAACCGCCAGATTCAGTGGCAGCACGGTGACCACCGGCACCCCGACGCCGAGCCCGCTGGTGTGCCGCCGGACCAGCTCCCGCACCCGATCCTCGGGCAGCCCGTTGTTCCGTGCCACCCGGGGCACCTGGAGCTCGGCGTAGGCCCCGCTGATCGCCGGATCCACTCCGGAGGCGGACGCGGTCACCGCGTCGGCGGGCACCGCGTCCGGGCGCACACCCTCGCGGGCGGCGACGGCCCGCTTGCGCTCGCGCACCGCGGCGACCAGCTCGGGATCGAACGAGCCCCGGTTGCTGCCACCGCTCGCCGCGGGGTCACCGGGGCCGAGCGGGCCGGCGGCACCGGCCGAGGGCCGGTTGTGGAACCACGGGTCCGCGGTAGGCCGCCCGGGGAACACCGGGTCGACGCCGATCAGCTCGGAGCCGACCGCGTGACCGTCCCGCAGCACGACCGAGCCTTCCGCGTGGTGCTGCAACCCGGGCAGCCGGGACACCAGCCATACCCCGAGCGGGTACACCACCCCGAGCAGGACGGTGAACACCAGCAGCACCCGCAGGCCCGCCATGGACTGTTTGACGAGGTTCTTCATCACCTTCACCCGATTCCCGGAATCAGCCGGACGGCAAGGTCGATGAGCCAGATCCCGAGGAACGGCGTGACGATCCCGCCCAGGCCGTAGATCAGCAGGTTCCGGCGCAGCAGCGCGGGCGCGCTGCGCGGCCGGTAGCGCACACCGCGCAGCGCCAGCGGGATCAGGACCACGATGATCAGCGCGTTGAAGATCACCGCGGAGAGGATCGCCGACTCCGGTGTGGCCAGCCGCATGATGTTCAGCGCGTCCAGCTGCGGGTGGATCACCAGGAACATGGCGGGCAGGATGGCGAAGTACTTCGCGAGGTCGTTGGCCACACTGAACGTCGTCAGCGCCCCACGGGTGATCAGCAGCTGCTTGCCGATGCCCACGATCTCGATCAGCTTCGTCGGGTCGGAGTCCAGGTCGACCATGTTGCCGGCCTCCTTGGCCGCCGACGTCCCGGTGTTCATCGCGACACCGACGTCGGATGCGGCCAGCGCGGGCGCGTCGTTGGTACCGTCGCCGGTCATCGCGACCAGCCGCCCGCCCTCCTGCTCGGTGCGGATCAGGGCCATCTTGTCCTCCGGCTTCGCCTCGGCCAGGTAGTCGTCCGCCCCGGCCTCGGCTGCGATGGCCCGCGCGGTCAACGGGTTGTCCCCGGTGATCATCACGGTCCTGATCCCCATCGCGCGCAGCTCGTCGAACCGCTCCCGCATGCCCGGCTTGACCACATCGGACAGGCGGATGACGCCACGTATCACGGCCGTTCCGTCGACCGTCTCCGCAACGACCAGTGGGGTACCGCCCGACTCGCTGATCTCGTCGACGATCCGGTCCACCTCGCCCGGCACGGTGCCGCCGTGCTCGGTGACCCAGGCCGCCACGGCGCTCGCCGCGCCCTTGCGCACCCAGCTGCCACCGAGGTCGACACCGCTCATCCGGGTCCGCGCGGTGAACGGCACGAACTCCGCGCCGGTCTCCTCCGCCGTGGCCACCCCGGGCAGGGCGTGCTCCCGCTCGACCAGCTCGACGATGCTGCGCCCCTCCGGGGTCCGGTCGGCAAGGCTGGACAACCGTGCCGCCAGGGCGAGCCGGTCCACACCGGACTCGCCGACACCGATCAGTGCGGTCGCCCTGCGGTTGCCGTAGGTGATGGTTCCGGTCTTGTCCAGCAGCAGGGTCGAGACATCACCCGCGGCCTCGACCGCCCTTCCCGACCTGGCCAGGACGTTGCGCTGCACCAGCCGGTCCATCCCGGCGATGCCGATCGCGGAGAGCAACGCCCCGATGGTGGTCGGGATGAGGCAGACCAGCAACGCGGTCAGCACGATCACCGACCGCGCGCTCCCGGAGTAGTTCGCCATCGGCTGCAGCGCGACCACCGCGAGCAGGAAGATGATCGTCAGCGTGGACAGCAGGATGGTCAGCGCGATCTCGTTCGGCGTCTTCTGCCTTCGCGCACCCTCCACGAGCGAGATCATGCGGTCCACAAAGGACTGACCGGGGGCGGTGGTGATCCGCACGACGATCCGGTCGGACAGCACGGTCGTGCCGCCGGTGACCGCGCACCGGTCGCCGCCGGACTCCCGGATCACCGGAGCCGACTCGCCGGTGATCGCCGACTCGTCCACGGTGGCGATGCCCTCGACCACGTCCCCGTCGCCGGGTATGGTCTCGCCGGCCTCGACCACGACGAGGTCGCCGACCCGCAGCTCGGTGCCGGACACGCGCTCCTCGGTACCCTCGGACAGCAGCCGGCGCGCGACGGCCTCCTGCTTGGTGCGGCGCAGGGTCTCCGCCTGCGCCTTGCCCCTTCCCTCGGCGACGGCCTCGGCAAGGTTGGCGAACAGCACGGTGAACCAGAGCCACACCGCGACCAGCGCGCTGAACACGCTCGGCTCGGCGACCGCGAACACGGTCACCAGGACCGAGCCGGTCCACACCACGAACAGGACCGGGTTGGCCAGCTGGTGCCGGGGGTGCAGCTTGCGCAGCGCGTCGGGCAGCGACGCGAGGAGTTGCCTCGGGTGGAACACACCGGCGGCCAGACGGCCGGTGTTCTCGGCGTGGTGCCGCTGCTGCTCCGCAGGCGAGCGGCGTGGTTCTTCGGTTGTCGTTGTCATCAGGCCAATGCCTCCGCGAGGGGACCGAGGGCGAGCGCGGGGATGAACGTCAGCGCCGCGACGCCGACGACGGTCCCGGCGAGTACCGAACCGAACAGCGGGCTCGTGGTCGGCAGCGTGCCCGCGGTCACCGGCACTTTCCGCCGCGCCGCGAGCGACCCGGCCAGACACAGCACGGCCAGGATCGGGACGAACCGGCCGAGCAGCATGGCCACGCCGAGCGAGGACTGGTACCAGTCGCTGGTGACGGTGAGCCCGGCGAAGGCGCTGCCGTTGTTGTTGCCTGCCGAGGTGTAGGCGTAGAGCACCTCGGAAAGGCCGTGCGAGCCGTTGTTGGTCAGCGCCGCGGACAGCTCGCCCGGCATCAGCAGCGCCGCGCCGGTGCCGAGCAGGACGACGGTCGGCATCGCGAGGATCGCGATCGCGGCGCAGGTGACCTCGCGGCGGCCCAGTTTCTTGCCGAGATACTCCGGGGTTCGCCCGACCATGAGCCCGGCGAGGAACATAGCGATGACGGCCAGCACCAGAATGCCGTACATGCCCGCGCCGACCCCGCCCGGCGCGACCTCGCCGAAGAGCATGTTCAGCAGCGGCACGAACCCGCCGAGCCCGGTGAAGCTGTCGTGCATCGAGTTCACCGCGCCGGTGGAGGTGCCGGTGGTGCTGGTGGCGAACAGGGCGGAGGCGCCGAGTCCGAAGCGGACCTCCTTGCCCTCCATGTTCGCCCCGGCCAGCAGTGCGGCCGGACCGTTCGGGTGGGTCTCGGCCCACCACGCGATGCTGAGCATCACCGCCCAGATCGCGCCCATCACCGACAGCAGGACGTAACCCTGCCTGCGGTTGCCGACCAGCGTGCCGAAAGTCCGGGTCAGCGACACCGGGATCACCAGCAGCAGGAAGATCTCGATGGCGTTGGTCCACCCGTTCGGGTTCTCGAACGGGTGCGAGGAGTTGGCGTTGAAGATCCCGCCGCCGTTGGTGCCGAGTTCCTTGATCACCTCCTGGCTCGCGGCCGGCGCCAGCGCGATCGTGTTCCGCGCGCCGTCCGGTCCCTGCACCGCCACCCCGGCGGACAGGCTCTGCACGACGCCGAACGCGATCAGCAGGATCGCGAAGACGAACGCCATCGGCAGCAGGACGCGGACCGTGCCCCGGGTGAGGTCGACCCAGAAGTTGCCGAGCCGGTCGGTGCCGGCCCGGACGAAACCCCGGATCAGCGCGATGGCGATCGCCATGCCCACCGACGCGGACAGGAAGTTCTGCACGGTGAGCCCGGCCATCTGGACGCTGTGGCCCAGCACCTCCTCGCCGGAGTAGGACTGCCAGTTCGTGTTGGTCACGAAGCTGACCGCCGTGTTGAACGCCATGCCGGGGTCGACGGCACCCCGCCCGAAATCGAACGGCAGCAGCGGTTGCAGCCGCTGCATCAGGTAGAGCAGGACGATCGAGACGAACGAGAAGCCCAGCACCCCCAGCGCGTAGGTGGTCCAGCGTTGCTGCGACTCCGGGTCGACCCGGAACAGCCGGTAGGCCAGCCGCTCGATCCGCGAGTGCCGCTCGCTGGAGTACACCCTCGCCAGGTAGTCACCGAGCGGCCGGTGGACCAGGACGAGAGCACCGAGAATGAGACCAGCCTGCGCGAGACCGGGCCAGAAATCGGTCATGTCAGAATTTCTCCGGCCTGATCAGTGCGATGAACAGATAAACGATCAGCCCCAGCGCCAGAACACCGCCAACGACGTTGGCGGCCAGATCGGTCCCGCTCATAGGCGGGCCAGCCCGCGCAGGGTCAATGCGAGAACGAGGAAGACGCCGATCAACAGCGTTGCGTACAGCAAATCGGTCACGACGACGAGCGTGCGGGCGTCCCGGCACTCGGATGAGGCCGCCTGACGGCTCCTTGACGCCGGACCGGGCCACGTTTACGCGAACTTGATGGGCCGCGGCTGGGCCGACCCGGCTCGGGTTACAGCCGCCAGCGACACCTCTTCAGCCTATTCTGTCATCTCTAATGTTGCCCATATACCTAAGTTGGGTCTTTTGAGGTATATGATTCGAGTGGGCGCACAGAAGGGACGCGCATGGGTGAACGATGGGGCCCGGATGCCCCCAGCTTCGAACTGCTGGACAGCTACACCACCCTGCTCGAGCTCGTGCGCAGTGGCACGGCCGAGACCCGCCCCGCGCTCAGCCAGCGCACCGGGCTCGGCCGCACCGCTATCGCGCAGCGCACGACCACCCTGCTGGAGGCGGGCCTGCTCGAGGAGGGTGAGCTCAACCCCTCCACCGGCGGGCGGCAGGCGCGGACGCTGCGGTTCCGCAAGGACGCGGGCCGGATCCTGACCGCCGAGCTGGGCGCGACCGGGTTCCTCGCCGGGATCACCGACCTGACCGGCACGGTGCTGGCCGTCTCCCGGCACGACGGGGACATCGCCAGGGGGCCGGATCCGGTACTGGCCGAGGTCGAGGCGGCGCTGGACGAGCTGCTACGGGAGACCGGCACCGCGCCCGACCGGGTGTGGGGAGTCGGGCTCGGCCTACCCGGCCCGGTGGAGTTCGCCACCGGCCGCCCGTCCGAGCCACCGATCATGCCGGGCTGGAACAACCATCCGGTCCGCGACCGGCTCGCCGGGCGCTACCGGGCTCCGGTGTGGGTGGACAACGAGGTGAACCTGCTCTGCCTCGGTGAGCTGCGTACACCCGGGTTGCCCCTGCACGGCGACCTGCTCTACGTCAAGATCGGGACCGGGATCGGGGCCGGGATCACCAACGGGGGCAGGCTGCATCGCGGTGCGCAGGGCTGCGCGGGCGATATCGGGCACGCGGCCATCGCCGAGGACGGCGCCGGCGTGGACGGCCACCCCTCGCCCGCCAACGGCACGGTCTGCCGGTGCGGGAAGACCGGATGCCTGGAAGCCGTGGCCGGGGGCGCGGCACTGGGCAGGGACGGCGAGTGGCTCGCCCGCGGCGGGCAGAGCCCGGCGCTGGCCGAGGTGCTGGCCGGCCGGGGCACCGTCACCGGCGAGGACGTCACCATGGCGGCACGCTCGGGTGACCATCACGCCGTGCAGTTGCTGGTGCACGCCGGGAGGCGGATCGGCACGATGCTGGCGACGATGGTGAATTTCTACAACCCCTCGACCATCCTGCTCGGCGGCAAGGTGGCCGGCGCGGGTGACCTGTTCCTCGCCACGATCAGGGAAACCATCTACCGCCGCTCGCTTCCCCTTTCCACCCGGGAACTGCGGATCGACCGGGCCCGGCTCGGCGAGCAGGGTGGCCTGGTCGGCGCGTCCTACATGGTGCTGGACGAGCTGTTCTCCACCCGCTACTTCGGCCGGTGGCTGGCCACCGGTTCCCCCGCGGGTATGCCCGAACTGCAGGACAACGGCCGTGGGCCTGCGCCTGCCCGCGCCGGGCGAGCCTGACCGGCCATGGGTGCGCCGGTCGAAACCGAACCCGATACCGAAATGCTCCGGAGCGACCCGGCAAGAAACAGTGCGGGCAATAACACCGATCAGTTCGAAGTCGTCATGGTGGCGGCACGATATGCCCAGGAATTCCTTTCCGCATCCCGGTGAGCGAATGCACGTGACAAGGGTCACCGGTTTCCTGTGAATTCGCTGTGATTCCACGCGGGGCGGGCACAAACCGGGGGACCGCGGTCGTTGTACGAGGTGACAACGACGAACACCTCAAGAGGTGAGAGATGACCACGGCATTCACTACCCAGACGGCCTTCTCCCGGTCCGCGCGGCTCCCCCGGCTGCCGACGATGCCGACCGGCTGGCCGATCGGTTCCTATGACTCCTACGAGGGAGCGCAGCATGCGGTGGACCACCTCGCCGACAACAGCTTCCCGGTCGAGGACGTAACCATCGTCGGGGTGCAGCCCATGCTGGTCGAGCGGGTGGCCGCCCGGCTGACCTGGGGCCGCGTACTGGCGGGCGGCGCAGGCTCCGGCGCCTGGTTCGGGTTGTTCGTCGGGCTGCTGCTCAGCCTGTTCACCCCGAACGCCGGGCTGCTGCCGCTGCTGATCGGCCTGCTCGGCGGCGTCGCCTTCGGGTTGGCGTTCTCGGCGATGGGCTACGCGGCCACCCGGGGCAAGCGGGACTTCGTCTCGCAGAGCCAGCTTGTCGCCACCCGCTACGACGTGCTCTGCCAGCCGCGCAACGCCGAGAACGGCCGCGACCTGCTGGCCAGGCTGGCCATGCGGAGCCAGTTCGCCCAGTCCCAGGGCTGACCACGCGGCAGTCGATGGGGAGCGGACGGCCCCCGACGACCGCCCGCTCCCGACCCGGCTCCGCTCAGCCGGGTTGCTTCGGGATCGCCGCCGTGAACGGAACACCCTCCAGCTCACGGCAACCGGGTACGTAGGCGTTGTAGCCGTTCCGGTTTCCGCTCTCGTCGTAGGCTCCGTGTTCCAGGCGCGGCCGGGGGAATAGGTTGTCCTCCCCGGTCCTGCGCTCGGCGCCGGTCTCCGGTTCGCAGGCATACCGCGGCACCGTGATCGGCCTGCCGTCCTCGGTGTACAGGTAGACCTCGGTGAGCGGCTTGCCCTCGGCGTCGAACACGTACACGTTCCGCAGTTGCTCGCTCCCGTACTGCAGCACCGGCGCGCCGTCCGACATCTGCGTCCCGGTGGGGTAGGGCCCGCTGTACTGCCGTGGGCCGATGGTGTGGTCCAAGATGCTGCCGGTGAGGCCGAGCAGCCCGCCGACGGCCAGCGCGGACACCGGAACCGCGAACCACAGCCAGCGCCGGTCGGTCCGCGATCGCGGGCCCGCCCACAGCGCGACCCCACCCACCACCGCCAGCAGCGGGATCAGCACCCACTCGCCCCGGTTGCCGAACGCCAGCAGCCCCAGCAGCACCGGAACGACGGCGCAGAACAGCCACCAGCCCGGTTTCAGCGAGCGCAGGTACACGCGGATCCGGCCGGGCACCCCGTCCTCGTCACCCGGCAGCGCGGAGCGCAGGTTCCGCACCTCGGGCAGGCTGGTGACCGAGTCGGTGCCGAACCGCACGACGTACCACGCGCTCGCCCCGAGCAGCGGGGCGAGCGCCAACACGAACACGATGCCGTCGGGAAACCGCTCGAGGCCCCAGGCGTACGCGGCGACGCCGACCGCCACCGTGACCACGACCAGGCTCCACGCCGCGAACCGGGCGCCAAGGCGGCTCGGCGGCCGCGTGCCCTCCGGCGCGGGCGAGGCGGGGGCCGGAGGGTACCCACCCGCTGCCCGCAACTCCGCGGCATAGTCCTCCGGCGAGCCCAGCCGCTCGGTCAGCGGCTCGATCGCGGCATCGTCGCCGAGTTCGGCGCCGATCTGCACCAGGTGCGGGCGGACGTCCTCGATGATCTCCTCAACCTCACCGGCAGGAAGGTCCGCCAGCGCGGTCCGAACCCGGACGAGGTACGCCCGCACCGCAGGCGGGGTCGTGCTGCTCATGGTGTCGCTCCCAACAGGTCGTCCATCGTCTTGGCGAAGGTGTGCCAGGTCCGCGCCGATTCCGCGAGCCGCCGGCGGCCCAGCTCGTTCAGGCTGTAGTACTTGCGGTGCGGGCCTTCCTCGCTCGGCACGACGTAGGAGGTCAGCACGCCTGCCTTGTACAGCCTGCGCAGCGTGCCGTACACCGAGGCGTCCCCCACCTCGTCCAGCCCCGCCTGCCGGAGCCTGCGCAACACGTCGTAGCCGTAACCGTCCTCGTCGCGCAGGGCGGCCAGCACCGCGAGATCCAGTACCCCCTTGAGCAGTTGGCTGATCTCCACCGGCGTCCTCCTGTCCTGCGCAAGCGAGACTACCATGCTATGCACAGTAGTGCGCACAGCACGAACGCGTGCGGAGGAGGCCCGGGGTCAGCGGCGGCGGCGCGGTGTGGGCTGGCAACGCGGGCAGGAGAAGGACGAGCGGTTCATGAACTCATCCCTGCGGATCGGGGCGCCGCAACGGCGGCAGGGCTCGCCCACCCTTCCGTACGCGTTCAGCGCGCGATCGAAGTAGCCCGACTGCCCGTTCACGTTGACATACAAGGGATCGAACGAGGTACCGCCGGCGATCAGTGCCTCGGCCATCACCTCGGTGGCGGCGGCGAGCACCGCATCGGCCTGAGCCGCGGTCAGCTTCTCGGTCGGGCGCGCCCAGTGCAGTTTGGACCGCCACAGTGCCTCGTCGGCATAGATGTTGCCGACCCCGGACACCAGGGTCTGGTCCAGCAGCGCCCGCTTGAGCTCGGTGCGCTTCGACCGCAGGGCCCGCGCGGCGTGCGTGGCCGAGAAGGCGGGGTCCATCGGGTCCCGCGCGATATGCGCGATGGTCCTCGGCAGCGCCTCGCCCTCGACCTCCAGCAACTCGGAGAGCGCGAACCCGCCGAAGGTGCGCTGATCGACGAACCGCAGCTCGGTGCCGTCGTCGGCGAACCGCAGGCGAACCCGCAGGTGCTTCTCATCCGGGGCGGAGGCGGGCTGCACCAGCATCTGGCCGCTCATGCCGAGGTGTGCCAGCAGCGCGGCATGGGCGGCATGGGCGGCATGGGCGGCATCGTCAGTGTCATCGACACCCGTGGCGAACTCCAGCCAGAGGTACTTGCCCCGGCGCCGGACCGAGTCGATCCGCATGCCGCCGAGGCGGGCGGCGAAGTCCGCGGGTCCCGGTTCGTGCCTGCGCACCGCGCGCGGGTGCAGGACCTCGACGGCGGCGATGGTTCTGCCCGCGACGTGTTCGGCCAGGCCGGCCCGGACGACCTCTACCTCGGGCAGTTCGGGCACCGCGTCACTCCCGGGTCATGCCCTCGCTGCCGAGCTCGGCGGACAGTGCCCGCCACGCGGTCTCGGCCGCCTTCTGCTCGGCTTCCTTCTTGGTCGTGCCCTCACCGTGGCCGAGATCCCGGCCACCGACCAGCACGGTGGCGGTGAACTCCTTGCGGTGATCGGGGCCGGTGTCCTCGACCTTGTACTCCGGCACCCCGAGCCCCGCCGAGGCGGTGAGCTCCTGCAGGCTGGTCTTCCAGTCCAGGCCGGCGCCCCGCAGCGGCGCCTCGGCCAGCAGCCCGTCGAAGAGGCGGTGCACCAGCTGCCTGGCGACGTCGATGCCGTGCGCGAGGTAGGCCGCGCCGATCACGGCCTCCAGCCCGTCGGCAAGGATGCTCGCCTTGTCCCGGCCGCCGGTGAGCTCCTCGCCCTTGCCGAGCAGCAGGTAGGCGCCGAGCCCGCCCTCGCCGAGCCCGCGAGCGACGCCGGCGAGCGCGTGCATGTTGACCACGCTGGCGCGCAGCTTCGCGAGCTGGCCCTCGGGCAGCTCCTGGTGGCTGCGGTAGAGGTGGTCGGTGACCACCAGGCCCAGCACCGCGTCGCCGAGGAACTCCAGCCGCTCGTTCGGTGGCAGGCCGCCGTTCTCGTACGCGTAGGAACGGTGGGTCAGCGCGAGCGTCAACAACTCGGTGTCGAGTTCGACACCGAGCGCTTCGAGCAGTGGGGTTGGATCCGCGGCCGGACCGCTGGGTGACTTACCCCCCATAGCGGGCAGCTACCTCGACCTCAGGCCGGCTCGACGACCTGCCGCCCGCCGTACTGCCCGCAGTTCGGGCACGCGACGTGCTGCGGCTTGGGCTGCTTGCACGCACGGTTCGAGCAGGGCACCAGGTGCACCGGGCTCGCTTTCCACTGGGCGCGGCGCGAGCGGGTGTTGGAACGCGACATCTTCCGCTTCGGGACGGCCACGGCTGGTTCTCCTCATCAACATCTGCCCGCGGGCGCGAGCATACTTTGCTTGCTGGGTCGAGCGGGGTGCTCGGTCAGGCCTTCTGGTCGGGGCCGCTCGTCCGCGTCTCCTCCGATGCGTCGGTCTCACCGGAAACTTCACCGAGGCGCTCGACCAGCGCGGCCCACCGAGGGTCTATCGTCTCATGCCCGTGTCCGGGCTCGAGATCGACCCACTTCGCGCCGCATCCCGAGCACAGCCCGGCGCAGTCCGGCGCGCACAGCGGAACCTGGGGCAACGCGAGCACGATGGCATCGCGCGCCACGGGGCCGAGGTCCACCTTGTCGTCCACCAGCCTGCTGACCTCGTCCTCCTCGGTCGTCGCCTCGGTGGTCGAGTTCGGGTAGGCGAACAGCTCGGTGACCTCCACCTCGACCTCGTCCTCGATCGGGTCAAGGCAGCGGGAGCACTGGCCGGCGGTCTCCGTGGAGGCCGTACCGGTGACCAGCACACCCTCCACCACCGACTCGAGCAGCAGGTCCAGCGCGATGACGCCACCCGAGGGCACGGTGATCACGTCCGGAACGCCGAGTGTCGTCTCCACCGGGACCTCGCGCCGAACGGAACGGCTCAGCCCGGGGCGGCGGCCGAGCTCACGGGTGTCGATGACCCACGGGCTGCGGGCGTCGGTGCTGGGTTTGTCGTCAGACATCGTTCTCTTTGTGAGTGGTTCCGGTCGTTCTCGCGCGGCCCGCACGGAGCAACGCAACCCCACCAGGCTACGCCACGCCGAGTCCGGTTCGCCCGGGGTTACACCTGGTAGTCGTACACCGGGGTGCGGGAGTTGCCCATCGAGCCGGGGCCGCGCAGGTGGTTGCGGCCGGAGTCGACCGTACGCAGGGTGGTGGACAGCAGCTCGGAGAACTCGGCCAGCTTGCCGTCCACGTAGGCGTCGCATTCGGCGCGCTGCCGGTCCGCCTCCGCATGCGCTTCGTCCACGATCCGTGCGGCCTCACCGTGCGCGGCCTGCACCACCTCGGTCTGCGCCACCAGCCGTGCCTGCTCGCTCCGGCCGTCCTCGACCGACCGGTCGTAGGCGTCCCGGCCGGCCTGGATCATCCGCTCCGCCTCGGCACGGGCACGTTCGGTGAGGTTCTGGTACTCGGCCTGGCCCGCGGACACGGCGCGGTCGGCCTCGGCATGCGCGTCGGACACCAGCTGCTCGGCCCGCGCCTGTGCCTCGGCCACCAGCCGCTCGGCCTCGGCCCGCGCGTCCGCGAGTGTCCGCTCGGCCTGCTCGTTCGCCGAGTTCACCGTGCTTTCGGCCTCGCCGCGGGCCTTGTTCAGCACCTCGTCGCGCTGGTCCAGGACGTCCTGGGCGTCGTCCACCTCACCGGGCAGGGCGTCCCGAACGTCGTCCAGTAGCTCGAGCACGTCTCCGCGCGGCACCACACAACTCGAGGTCATCGGGACCCCGCGCGACTCTTCGACGATCGTGACGAGCTCGTCCAGAGCTTCGAACACCCGGTACACGGCAACTCCCTCACGGCCGGCCGTTCATCCCCTTTGCCTGTCCCCAGTCTGCCCGGTCACCCCGCGATTCCGGGGACGCGCCGACCCCGGGCGTGTCCGGTCAGGCGGGGATGGTGACGGACTGGAAGGTGCGGTAGTGGTCGGGGGTGTAGGCGATCTCGCCGCCGTCGCCGGCGATCACCCTGTCCTCGCTGCCGACGTCGAAGAGCCGGTAGTAGCCCTCGGGGCAGTCCGGCAGCACGCCTTCCCTGTTCTCGTACTCGATACCGTCGGCGCCACCGGCTGCCGCACGGACCACGTCCTGTGCCGCGGGGGACAACGCGGAAAGGGCCACACTGTCCAACCCGGACAGATCACCACATTCCGGGACGGGCGCCCCGCCGAGGTCGATCAGCACGAAGCTCGCGTAGTGGTCACGGGTGTAGAAGTACTCGCCACCCTCGCCGGTGACGATCCGGCGGGCGCCGCGGTCGGGGCTGCCCGGCGTCTCCACGGTGTACTCGTGGTAGTAGCCGCTCGAGCAGTCCGGCAGCAGCCGCTCGCGGTTCTGGAAGACGGTCCCGTCCTGGGGGTACGGGAACGGGCCACCCTGCCGGATCAGGTCGTAGGTTTCGGTCGCCTCGGGTGGCAGGTCGGCCAGTGGGGTCCGATCGAACCCGGAGGTGTCGCCGCACGGCGGCTGCGGGAGGGCGGGCGCCTGTGCCGCCGTGGCGGTCAGGCCGCCGCCGACCAGCGCGACCAGCACGGCCAGCAGGACAGCGGAGATGCGAAACCGGTAGTTGGTCATTTCCTGACCGTAATCCCGGAGTGTGATTTTCGTCTATCTTTCAGGTGAACTCCGGTGGTCAGCCGAGTTCGGCCAGGCGCTCCTTGAGTCGCTCGTGCACCAGCTCCGGCACCAGGTGAGCCACGTCCCCGCCATAGGTGGCGACCTCCTTGACCAGCGAGCTGGACAGAAAGCTCCACAGCGGGTTGTTCGACATCAGCAGCGTCTCCACGCCGGAGAGCTCCCGGTTCATCTGGGCCATCTGCAGCTCGTAGTCGAAGTCGCTGACCGAGCGAAGGCCCTTGGTGATCGCCGCGATGTCGTGCTGGCGGCAGTAGTCGACCAGCAGCCCGTGCCAGGAGTCGACCCGCACATTGGGCAGGTGCGCCGTGACCTCGCGCAGCATCTCCATCCGTTCCTCGATGGAGAAAAGGCCCTTCTTGTTCTTGTTGACCAGCACGGCGATCACGACCTCGTCGAACAGCTTCGAGGTTCGCTCGATGATGTCGACGTGGCCGTTGGTGGCGGGGTCATAGGAACCCGGACAGACCGCTCGGCGCATGGCGCGGACGCTACCAAGGTGGGCCGGGACATGCGCGAGATGTGACTCAGGACATCCGGTGTTCCGCCCGGTACAGTGCGGCCTCGCCGTACCGCCGAGTACGCAGCTCCTGGTAGTCCTCGGGCCACCGCGGCCCGCCGGTGCGCACCGGCCGCTCCACCACCACCAGGCTGCCGGGCGCCGTCCAGCCCCCGGCGGGCAGCGCGGCGAGCACGGCGGCCAACCGGGACTCCTCGAGTGCGAACGGGGGGTCGAGGACCACCAGGTCGAACGGTTCCGGCGCGGGCTCGGCCAGCACGGTCTCCGCCTTGCCCAGCCGTACCGAACCGCCCAGCCCCAGCGCGCCGATGTTGCCGCGCAGCACCTCGGCCGCGGTGCGGTCGGACTCCACGAACAGGGCGAACGCCGCTCCCCGCGACAGGGCCTCCAGACCCAGCGCGCCGGAACCGGCGTAGATGTCGAGCACCCTGGCGCCGTCCACTTCCCCGGCGACCTGCAACGCGTTGAACAGGGCTTCCCGCACCCGCTCCGTGGTGGGTCTGGTTCCCTTCGGCGGCACCCGCAACCGCCTGCCGCCCGCGCGGCCGGCCACGATCCTGGTCACTCTGCCATCCTGCCCGACCACCGCCTCCGCCCCTGGTACGGGACTGTGTTTTTGGACAGGACCGGGTGAAGCGGGAGCCGGTAACGCGTATTGTCGTTCTTCCCCTTCCCGGCGATGAGCTGCTAGGAGCCTGTGTGTCGGAACCTCGGGTCAGACGGGCCGAGATCGCCATCGAGCAGAGCCACGTCGACCGTGTGTACAACCGCCTCGGCGAGCTGCGCTCGCAGGCCGAGGAGATGCGCACCAAGGGCTACGAGATCGGGCACGGTGCGCAGCGGGAAGCGGTGTTCGAGCAGGCATCCATGCTGTTCGAACGGGACATGATGGTGTTCCACGCCAACCAGACGCTGCAGACCCTGGACGCCGAGTACGAGGGCCTGGTGTTCGGCAGGCTGGACCACGCCACCACCGAACCGATCTATGTCGGCAGGCTCGGCATCCGGGACGCCGACTTCGACAACCTGGTCACCGACTGGCGCGCGCCGGCGGCCGCCGCCTTCTACCAGGCCACCGCCGAGGAGCCGATGGACGTGGTGCGGCGCAGGGTGATCCGCTGCTCCGGTCGAAACGTGCTGGACGTCGACGACGACGTGCTGATGCCCGAGGCCGTTCCCGAGGACATGGCGGTGGTCGGCGAGGGTGCGTTGATGGCCGCGCTCGGCCGCGCCCGCGGCAGCACCATGCGCGACATCGTCGCCACCATCCAGCGGGAACAGGACGAGGTCATCCGGGCACCGTGGCGCGGGGTCACCGAGATCACCGGCGGCCCCGGCACCGGTAAGACCGCGGTGGCGCTGCATCGTGCCGCCTACCTGCTCTACCGCTACCGCAGGCAACTGGGCGGGGCAGGGGTGTTCGTGGTCGGACCGTCCGCGGTGTTCACCAACTACATCTCCCGGGTGCTGCCCGCGATGGGCGAGACCAATGTGGAGCTGCGCGCGCTCGGCCAGGTGCTGGACGGGATCGAGGCGGTCCGGCAGGACTCGGCCCGGCTGGCCGCGATCAAGGGCTCGCTACGGATGCGCAAGGTGCTGCTGCGGGCGATGCGGGACACCCCGCCGGACGCCCCCACCGAGATGCGCATCGTCTACCGCGGCGAGGTGCTCAAGCTGCAGGCCAAGGAGCTGGAACGGGTACGCCGCAAGGTGCACACCCAGGGAGGGCCGCCGAACCGGTCCCGGGTGCGCGCGGCAGAGCTGCTGCTGGATGCGCTCGCCAACAAGGCTGAGGAACATGCCCGCGCCGAGGGGGGTTCGGTGGACCGCGGGGAGCTGATCACCCGGCTCGGCGAGCGGATCGACTTCCACCGTTTCCTGGTGGTGTGGTGGCCGGTGCTGTACCCGGCACAGGTACTCGGCTGGCTCGCCGACGAGCGCAGGCTGGCCCGCGCCGGCAAGCAGGTGCTCGACCGGGAGGAGGTCGCCGTGCTCGCGGCGTCCATGGCGGACCGGGCCAAGGGCTGGTCGATCGCCGACATCGCGCTGCTGGACGAGTTGCGGGTGCTGATGGGCCCGCCGCCGAAACGGCGCAAGCGGGGCGGCCTCGAGCTGGACGCCGAGCAGACGCGGGACAGCGACGGCCCGGCGCGCCCCCAGCGTCCTGAGCACTACGACGAGTACTCGCACATCGTGGTGGACGAGGCGCAGGACCTCTCCCCCATGCAGTGGCGGATGATCGGCAGGCGGGGGCGGTACGCGAGCTGGACCGTGGTGGGTGACCCGGTGCAGAGTTCCTGGCCGGACCCGGCCGAGGCGGCGCAGGCGCGGGACACGGCCTTCGGCGGCCGCACCGCGCGGCGGCGGTTCACCCTGCGCACCAACTACCGGAACTCGGCGGAGATCTTCGAATTGGCTGCGAAGGTGGTCGGCGGGCATGCCGAGGAGGACGCGTTGCCGCACGCCGTGCGGGCGACCGGGCACACCCCCCAGCTCCGGCGGATCGAGCCGGCCTCGGCGGAAGGTGCGGTGCAGGCCACGGCCAAGGAGATGCTGGACGCCGTGGCGGGCACGGTGGGTGTGATCTGCGCGATGGACCGGGTGACCGAGGTCGAGCGCTGGCTGTCCGGCCAGGCCGACGAGCGGCTGAAGGTGGTCGGCAGCCTGGACTCGAAGGGCCTCGAGTACGACGCGGTGGTGCTGCTGGAGCCGACCGAGCTGATCGCCGAGTCGCTGACCGGCCGCCGGGTGCTGTACGTCGCGTTGACCAGGGCGACCCAGCAGCTGGCCGTGTTGCATTCGGACGAGAGCTGGCTGCCGGAGGGAAGCTTCGCGGCCCAGGAGGCGTTGCCCGGTATGTGACTTCCCTTGCTGATACCACGCTGTCCGTGTTGGACCTCGCGCCGGTCGCGAGCGGCGCGGCGGCGTCGAGCACGCTGCGTGACACGATCGACCTCGCCCGGCAGGCCGAACGGCTCGGTTATCACCGGTACTGGCTGGCCGAGCACCACAACATGCCCGGCATCGCCAGCTCCGCGACGGCCGTGTTGATCGGGCAGGTGGCGAACGCGACCGAGCGGATCAGGGTCGGCTCGGGTGGGGTGATGCTGCCCAACCACGCACCGCTGGTGGTCGCCGAGCAGTTCGGCACCCTGGAGGCGTTCCACCCCGGACGGATCGACCTCGGTATCGGTCGGGCTCCCGGGACCGACCAGCGCACCGCGGTCGCGCTGCGTGGTTCGGCGGCGGCGCTGGCCGCGCGGGAGTTCCCGCAGCAGCTGACCGAGCTGATGTCCTATTTCGAGCACGATGCCGAGCGCGCGGTGAACGCGGTGGTCGCGGAGGGCAACGGGCCGCCGGTCTGGCTGCTCGGCTCGAGTGGGTTCAGCGCGCAACTGGCCGGGATGCTCGGTCTGCCGTTCTCCTTCGCGCACCACTTCAGCGCGCAGAACACCCTGCCGGCCGCGCGGATCTACCGGGAGGCCTTCCAGCCCTCGGCCGTGCTGGACGAGCCGTACCTGATGCTCGGCACCGCGGTGATCTGCGCGGAGACCGACGAGCACGCGCGGTGGCTGGCCGGCCCGAGCGGGTTGACCTTCCTGAGCCTGCGGCACGGCAAGCCGATCCCGCTGCCCAGTCCCGAGGAGTCGGCCGCCTACGAGTACACCGACCTGGACCGGCAGGTTCTCCAGGAACGCATGGCGAGCAACATCGTGGGCTCCCCGGAAACCGTCCGCAAGGGTCTGGAGGACCTCCTCGAGGACACCGGAGCCGACGAGCTGATGATCACCACCATGGTGCACGACCATGCCGACCGCGTCCGCTCCTACGAGCTCCTCGCCGACCTCGCCCGCTGAGGCCCACCGGCGTGTTTGCCGTCCACGTAACCGTGTTTGCCGTCCACGTAACCGTGTTTGCTGTTCCGGTAACCGAGTTTGCCGCCCACGCGCACGAGTTGGCTGTTGACGTACGGTCAACGACGCAACAGTGCCCCGATCGCCTCCAGCACGGGCACCAGCGGCCGCAGGTCCGCGGGCTCGGCCCCGACGCATTCGGTGATCCCGGCGTCCACCACCTCGAACCCGGCCAGCCCGCCGATTCCGGCGGCCAGTTGCGCGATGCTGAGCCCGCCCGGTTCGGGGTAGTTGAGGTGACCGAACTCGGCGGGGTCCAGCACATCCAGGTCCAGGTGCAGGTAGATCCGCTCGGCCCCGCTCGCCCGCAGCGCCGCCGCCACCTGCCGCGGGTCGTCGGCGGACTGGACGTGCCCGGCGAGACCGGCGTGGACGGCCGCGCGCTCGGCCGGGTCGAAGACCCTGGCACCGCACAGCACCGCCCGCCCCGGCAGCACGGCGGGATCGGCGGCGAACTCCGGATCACCCTCGCCGAGCAGGGACCGCAGCACCATCCCGTGGTAGGCGCCCGAAGGCGAGCTCGCCGCGGTGTTCAGGTCGGCATGCGCATCGAACCAGGCCACGCCGAGGCGTTCCCCGTGCCGGTACCGAGCGAGGGCGACCGGCACCAGCTCCACCCCGCAGTCACCGCCGATGGTGAATACCGGTCCCTCCGGTGCCTCCAGCGCGGCCAGCTGGGCGGATCGGTTGCGCAGCAAGGTCTCCCGGTTGGCGATCCCGTGCACGGTGTCCGACCCGGCGTCGGTGATGGGCACCTCCCGCACCGGTACGCCGAGCACCTCGCCGGCGAGGGCAGCCAGCGCCCGGCAGCCGGCGGGCAGCCCGTCGGCGTTCGGTCCGAGTGCACCCCGCCGTCGCGGCACCGCGTGAACGCGCATAGCCGTCAACGTAACCCGTGGAGGGCAAACTCGGTTACCGGAACGGCAAACTCGCCTACGTGAGCGGCAAACTCGCCTACGTGAGCGGCAAACACGGTTACGAGGACGGCAAACACGCCGGGACGGCGAGCAGGGTGGGCTCGGCGCGACCGCGCAGGGTGGTCTCGTCCGTCGCGGTCCAGCGGGCGGCTTCCTCCGTGCCCGCGGATCGCACGGCGCGCATCGAGGCCACCACCCGGCCCGGCACGGCCTTCGCCAACTCGGTCAGCCGCGCGGCCTCGTTCACCGGGTCACCGATCACGGTGTACTCGAACCGGCTCTCCGCGCCGACGTTGCCCGCCACCGCAGGGCCGGCCGCGACGCCGATTCCGGCCTGGCACTCGGTGATCTCGCCGGCCAGGCGCGCGCTCAGCACGCGGGCCGCGGCCAGCGCCGAGCCCGCGGCGTCCGGCAGGTCGTGCGGCGCGCCGAACACCGCCAGCGCCGCGTCCCCCTCGAACTTGTTCACCGAACCGCCGTGCGCGTGCACCTCGGCCACCACCACGGCGAAGAAACGGTTCAGCACGTCCACCACCTCGGCAGGTGGGCGGGCCGCGGCCAGCGCGGTCGAGCCGAGCACATCCACGAACAACACCGCGACGTCGCGGACCTCCCCGCCCAGCTCGATCCGGCGGGACAGCGCGTCCCTGGCGACCTCGTGGCCCACGTGCCTGCCGAACAGGTCCCGGATCAGCTCACGCTCGCGCAGCCCGTCGACCATCCGGTTGAACCCGGACTGCAGCAACCCGAGCTCGGTGCCGTCGAACACCACCACGCCCGCGCTCAGATCGCCGCGCTGCACCCGTTCCAGCGCCGCCCGCACGCTCCGGATCGGCGCGACCGTCGCCCGTGCCATGAACACCACGATCAGGCAGCCGAACACCAGGATGACCGCACCGAGCGCGAGAATGGTGATCGCCAGCTGGGTGGTCGGCACGTCCCCGCGGACCAGCGTGAACACGGCCGCGATCATCAGCCCGGTCACCGGTACGCCGGAGCCGAGTCCCCAGGCCATCAGCATCCGCACCGTCACCCCGGACACCATGCGCCGCCGCGGCACCGAACCCCTGGACAGCGCGCGGGCCGCCAGCGGGCGCAACGCGAACTCGCTGAGCAGGTACGCGTTCGCGCACACGACCAGGCCACCGAAGCCCGCGGTGAACGCCACCTTGAACGCGGCGTCCGGTAGTTCGATCGCGTAGATCGTGGTGAACAGCGCGGTGCCGACCAGCCACAGCACCGCCTGGATCCCGAACAGCCGCAGCGGAACCCGCAAGGTGGCCCTGCGTTCCCGCTCGTCAGGGTCCCTGTCCTCGAACGCCCACCGCAGCACCCCGACGGCCCGGCGGGTGCCCCACAGCACGCCGAGCACCACGGCCACGAGGACGTAGCACGGCACCACCACGAAGTTCACCATCGCGAGGTCGGCGGTGAACACGTTCGGCCCCGGCAGGACCAGGGTCACCAGCGCGACCACCACGATCGCGCCGATCAGGTTGGCGATCACCAGCGAGCCGGTGAGCAACACCCGTACCCGCAGCCGCAGCAGGGTGTCCTGCTGGTCGGCGGCGCCGAGGAGGAACGACCCGAACGGCCGGTACCCGCGCGGGCCACTCTCGGAGGTCATGCCGGTTATTCCAGTACCAGCAGCAGGTCGCCGCCTTCCACCTGTTGCACGGCGGTGATGGCCAGCCTGCCGACGGTGCCCGACTCCGAGGCGGTGATCGCGGCCTCCATCTTCATCGCCTCGATCGTGGCCACGGTCGCGCCCGCCTCCACCCGGTCCCCTTCGGACACCGAGAGCGTCACCACCCCGGCGAACGGCGCGGCGACGTGCCGCGGGTCGGCCTTGTCGGCCTTCTCCGTCACCGGCACGTCGGAGGCAACCGAGGTGTCCCGCACCTGGATCGGCCGCAACTGCCCGTTCAATGTGGACATCACCGTGCGCACGCCCCGCTCGTCGGCCTCGCCGATCGCCTCCAGCTCGATCAGCAGCCGCACCCCTGGCTCGAGGTCCACCGAGTGCTCCTCGCCTGGGCGCAGGCCGTAGAAGAAGTCCTTGCTCGGCAGCACGCTGGTGTCGCCGTATGCGGCGCGGTGTGCGTCGAACTCCTTGGTGGGACCGGGGAACAGCAGCCGGTTGAGCGTGTCCTTCCGGTTCTCCGCCAGCCCCTTCTTGTCCTCGTCGGACAGCTCGACCACCGGCTTCGGCTCGGCCCTTCCCTGCAACGCCTTGCTGCGGAACGGTTCCGGCCAGCCACCCGGCGGGTCGCCGAGCTCGCCACGCAGGAAGCCGATGACCGAGTCGGGGATGTCGAACCTGTTCGGCTCCGCCTCGAAGTCGGTCGGCGAGACCCCGGCGCCCACCAGGTGCAGCGCCAGGTCACCGACCACCTTGGACGAGGGGGTGACCTTGACCAGCCGCCCGAGCATCCGGTCGGCCGCGGCGTACATCGCCTCGATCTCGGTGAACCGGTCGCCCAGCCCGAGCGCGCGGGCCTGGCTGCGCAGGTTGGACAGCTGGCCGCCGGGGATCTCATGGTGGTACACGCGACCGGTCGGGGAGGCCAGCCCCGCCTCGAACGGTGCGTAGATCTTGCGCACGATCTCCCAGTACGGCTCCAGGTCACCCACGGCCTCGAGGTCAAGGCCGGTCGGGCGCTCGGAGAAGTCGGTGGCCGCGACGATCGCGGACAGCGAGGGCTGCGAGGTGGTGCCGGACATCGAGGAGACGGCGCCGTCCACCGCGTCCGCACCGGCCTGGACCGCGGCCAGGTAGGTGGCCAGCTGCCCGCCCGCGGTGTCATGGGTGTGTACGTGCACCGGCAGGTCGAACTCCTTGCGCAGCGCGGAGACCAGCCGGGTCGCAGCGGGCGCCCTGAGCAGCCCTGCCATGTCCTTGATGGCCAGCACGTGCGCGCCGGCCTCGACGATCCGCTCGGCGAGCCGCAGGTAGTAGTCCAGTGTGTACAGTTTCTCGCCCGGATCGGAGAGATCCGAGGTATAGCACAGGGCCACCTCGGCGACGGCGGAGCCGGTCTCCCGCACGGCCTCGATCGCCGGCCGCATCTGCTCGACGTCGTTCAGCGCGTCGAAGATACGGAAGATGTCGATTCCGGTCGCCGTGGCCTCCTGCACGAAGGCCTGGGTGACCTCGGTCGGGTAAGGCGTGTAGCCCACCGTGTTCCGGCCGCGCAGCAGCATCTGCAGGCACAGGTTCGGCATGGCCGCGCGCAGGGCGGCCAGCCGCTCCCACGGGTCCTCGGCAAGGAAGCGCAACGCCACGTCGTAGGTGGCGCCACCCCAGCACTCGACCGAAAGCAGCTGGGGAACGGTGTGCGCCACCACCGGCGCCACGGCCAGCAGGTCCTTGGTACGTACCCGGGTGGCCAGCAGGGACTGGTGCGCGTCCCGGAACGTGGTGTCGGTGACACCGATGGTCGAGGACTCCCGCAGCCAGCGGGCGAAACCCTCCGGACCGAGCTCGGTCAGCTTCTGCTTGGACCCGGGCGGCGGCTCGGCGCCCGCCGGCAGCCGGGGCAGCTTCTCCACCGGGTTGATCAGCCGTGGCCGTGCGCCGTGCGGCTTGTTCACCGTGACGTCGGCGAGGTAGGTGAGCAGCCTGGTGCCGCGGTCGGCCGAATGCCGCGCGGTCAGCAGGTGCGGCCGTTCCTCGATGAACGAGGTGGTGACCCGGCCCTCCTGGAAGTCGGTGTCGTCCAGCACGGCCTGCAGGAACGGGATGTTGGTCGATACCCCGCGGATGCGGAACTCGGCCACCGCGCGCCGGGCCCTGCCGACCGCGGTTTTGAAGTCCCGGCCCCGGCAGGTGAGCTTCACCAGCATGGAGTCGAAGTGCGCGCTGATCTCGGTTCCGGAGAAGGCGGTGCCGCCGTCCAGCCGGATCCCGGAGCCGCCGGGCGAGCGGTAGGCGCTGATCATCCCGGTGTCCGGCCGGAAGCCGTTGGCCGGGTCCTCGGTGGTGATCCGGCACTGCAGTGCAGCGCCGCGCAGGTAGATCTGCTCCTGGGTGAGTCCGAGCCCGGGCAGCGTCTCGCCGGCGGCGATGCGCAGCTGGGACTGTACGAGGTCGACGTCGGTGACCTCCTCGGTCACCGTGTGCTCGACCTGGATACGCGGGTTCATCTCGATGAACACGTGCCGGCCGTCGGCGTCCAGCAGGAACTCCACGGTGCCCGCGTTGCGGTAGCCGATCTGCTGGGCGAAGGCCACGGCGTCGGCGCAGATCCGGTCCCTGGTCTCGGCGGGCAGGTTCGGCGCGGGCGCCAGCTCGATCACCTTCTGGTGCCTGCGCTGGACCGAACAGTCCCGCTCGAACAGGTGGATCACGTTGCCCGCACCGTCGGCGAGGATCTGCACCTCGATATGCCGAGGCTGCACCACGGCCTTCTCCAGGAACACCGTCGGGTCGCCGAAAGCGGACTCCGCCTCCCGAGAGGCGGCCTCGATGGACTCGCGCAGGGCCGCGGGCTC
The DNA here is from genome assembly GCF_006715045.1 of Amycolatopsis cihanbeyliensis. Classification (GTDB taxonomy): domain Bacteria; phylum Actinomycetota; class Actinomycetes; order Mycobacteriales; family Pseudonocardiaceae; genus Amycolatopsis; species Amycolatopsis cihanbeyliensis. Next base: position 2,383,680 of record NZ_VFML01000001.1, read on the forward strand.
GGACACCCGCCGCATACCGCGCCCGCCGCCCCCGGCGACAGCCTTGACGAACAACGGGAAACCGAGCTCCTCCGCGGCGGCCGCGAGTACGTCCGGATCCGAGGTCGGTTCCGAGGAGCCGAGCACCGGAACCCCGGCGGCCCTTGCGGCGGCGACCGCGCGAGCCTTGTTCCCGGTGAGCTCGAGGATCTCCGCGCTGGGACCCACGAAGGTGATGCCAGCCTCCGCGCAGGCGCGGGCGAGGTCGGGGTTCTCGGACAGGAATCCGTAGCCGGGGTAGACGGCATCGGCGCCGGCCTGCCGCGCGGCGCGCACCACCTCGTCGACCGAGAGGTAGGCCCGGACCGGATGTCCCTGCTCGCCTATCTCGTAGGCCTCGTCGGCCTTGAGCCGGTGCAGCGAGTTGCGGTCCTCGTGGGGGAACACGGCGACCGTGCCGGCGCCGAGCTCGTAGCCGGCACGGAACGCGCGGATCGCGATCTCGCCTCGGTTCGCGACGAGTACCTTGCGGAACATGCCCGGTCCTTCCCATGGTATGAGACACGTACGGATCGGTAGCTGACGAACGTTACCGCGTAGGTGCCGGTGACCGGGAGTTCCACCCGTGGTGACGGACATCATCACCACGGCGGACCACCCGCTCGTGGGTATGCCCCCGTTCGGGCCAGTTCACCGCCGTGCCGCCGGGGTCATCACCGCGGAGGCGAACCCTCCCCCTGGAGGGCCGATTCCGGGGTCAGGGTGTACAGCAGGCGGTTCGCGGTGCCCTCCGGCACCCCGGACAGCGCGTCCACGGTCGCGTTCGCCACCAGGGCCGCCGCGACCTCCGGCACGGGGACGTCCGGATGTGTCGCCCGGTAGAGCGCGGCGACGCCCGCGACGTGCGCGGCGGCCATGGAGGTCCCGCTCCGCGTCGCGTCCTTGCCGCCGGTGGCGGGCGCCACGACGTCCACCCCAGGGGCGTACAGGTCCACGGCCGCGCCGGAGTTCGACTTCGGGGCGGCCTCGTCGGACTGGTTCGAGGCCGCGACGGTCAGCACTTCCGGGACCCGGCCGGGGGAGAACTCACCGGCGTCGCCGCCCGAACCGCCCGCCGGTACCGCGACCGGCATCACCTCGGCGAGCCTCCGGACTGCCTCGTCGACCGCCTCGTTCGGCGGGCCGCCGATGCCGAGCACCGCCACCGCCGGTTGCCGGGCGTTCTCCAGCACCCACTCGATGCCGGACAGGATGGTCGCCGCGGTGCCGGCGCCCTGCGCGTCCAGCACGCGAACCGGCATGATGCGCGCCTGCTTGGCGATGCCGTACCGCTCGCCCGCGATGACCCCGGCGAGTTGCGTACCGTGCCCGTTGCGGTCGGTGGCGTGCTCGTCATCGTCGACGAAGTCCTTGCCGGGCCACACCCGCCCCCCGAAGTCGGGGTGGGTGCCGTCCACGCCGGTGTCGATCACGTAGGCCGTCACGGCCTCGGCGGTGGTCTCGTACCGGTAGCGCTGGTCCAGCCGGTCACCGCCCTCCCGCTGATCCACCCGGTCCAGCCCCCAACTCGGTGGGTCGAGCTGCTCACCGGGCTCGGCCGCGGCCACCGGGGCCAGGACACAGATCGCCGTCATCGCCACCGCGGCGGCACGGACCAGCCGAGTTCCCAGAGCTGCCATGGCCCTGGCTTACCTCCTGCGCCCCCGCGCGGCAACACGAACCCCATCCACCGATCGGGTGCTACGTCTTCTCGAGGTACTCGGCGGAGTCCGCGTCGACCAGTTCGGAGACCAGGTGTACCAGGCCGAGATGCCCACCCAGCGAGGGATCGTCGCCCACGATCTCCTGGGCCCGCAGCCTCGCCTCGGCGATCATCTCCTCGTCCCGCAGCAGGGACAGCAACTTCAGCCCGGACCGTTTCCCGGACTGCGCCGAACCCAGGATGTCGCCCTCCCTGCGCAGCTCGAGATCCATTCGGGACAGTTCGAAGCCGTCCACCGTGGACTCCACGGCGGTGAGCCGCTCCCGGGTCGTCGTGCCCTCCAGTGCCTCGGTGACCAGCAGGCACAGCCCTGGCACGTCCCCCCTGCCGACCCGGCCACGTAGCTGGTGGAGCTGGCTCACGCCGAACCGTTCCGCGTCCATGATCACCATCACGGTCGCGTTCGGCACGTTCACGCCGACCTCGATCACCGTCGTGGCCACGAGAACGTCCGTGCTGCCCGCCGCGAAGGAACGCATCACCTCGTCCTTCTCCTCGCTCGGCATCCTGCCGTGCAGCACGCCGACCCGCAGCCCGTTCAGCGCGCCCTCCGCCAGTTCCGGCGCCAGGTCGAGCACCGCGAGCGCGGGCCGCTTGTCCCCCTTCTCCGCTGCCGGTTCGTCGCCGATCCGCGGACAGACCACATAGGCCTGGTGCCCCTTACCGACCTCCTCCGCGACCCGTTGCCATGCCCGGTCCAGCCACGCCGGTTTCTCCGCGGCAGGCACCACGGAGGTGGAGATCGGCGAGCGACCGGCCGGTAGTTCCCGCAGGGACGAGATCTCCAGGTCGCCGTACACGGTCATGGCCACGGTGCGGGGAATCGGGGTCGCGGTCATCACCAGGACATGCGGGCTGGTGAAGTCCGCGCCACGGGAACGCAGCGCATCCCGCTGCTCGACGCCGAACCGGTGCTGCTCGTCCACCACCACGAGGCCCAGATCGGCGAAGGACACCGTGTCCTGGATCAGGGCATGCGTGCCGACCACGATCCCCGCGGCACCGCTTGCGACGTCCAGCAGCGCCTGCTTGCGTTCCTTCGCCGGCATCGAGCCGGTGAGCAGGGCCACCCTGGTCGCGTTCTCCGCGCCGCCGAGCTCGCCACCCTGCGCCAGGTCGCCGAGCAGCTCGCGCAACGACCGTGCGTGCTGCGCGGCGAGAACCTCGGTCGGCGCGAGCATCGCGGCCTGCCTGCCCGCGTCGACAGCCTGCAGCATCGCCCGCAGCGCCACGACCGTCTTACCGCTGCCGACCTCGCCCTGCAGCAGCCGGTTCATCGGGTGCTCCCCGGCGAGGTCCGCGGAGATCTTCTCGCCCACATCGCGCTGCCCCTCGGTGAGGTCGAAGGGCAGCCTGCCGTCGAACTCCGTGGCCAGCCCTTCCGGCCGGCGCGGGCACGCGGGCGCGGGCCGGGACACCGCGGAGTAGCGGCGTTGCGCGAAGATCAGCTGCACCGCCATCGCCTCGTCCCACTTCAGCCGGTGCTGCGCGACCTCGATGGCCTGGCGGTTCGGCGGCCGGTGGACGTCCTCCAGCGCGGAACGCAGGTCGGTGAGCCCGTAGCGGGCGAGCAGCTCGGCCGGCATCGGGTCCTCTTCCGGCTCGAAGGTGTCCAGCACCTGCCGTACCGCCTTGGAGATGACCCAGGAGCCGAGCCCCTCCGCCGCCGGGTAGACCGGGATGATCCGGCCGACGAAGTCGTCCACGGCCGAGGTCTCGTCGTCGAGCGTCTCGAGTAGCTGGTACTCGGGATGGGCGAGCTGCAGCGTCCGCCGGAACTCGGTGACCTTGCCCGCGAACAGGCCGGTGCGGCCGGGACGCAGCTCCCGCTCCCGCCACGCCTGGTTGAAGAACGCGCAGGACAGCTTCCGCGTGCCGTCGGTGATGGTCACCTCGAGCACCGTGCCGTTACGCGACTTCATCCTGCGCTTGCTCGTGTTCTCCACCCTCGCCAGCACCGTGGCGTGCTCGCCGACCTCCAGGCCGGCGATGTCGGTCAGCTCGCCCCGCTCGGCGTAGCGGCGCGGATAGTGCCGCAGCAGGTCGCCGACGGTATGCAGGTTCAGCCCGTTCGCCAGCGCCTTGGCCGTCTTGTCGCCGAGGAACGGCCCCAGCGGATCGCGTAACTGGCTCATCTCACTCCACCCCGATCAGCAGCACGGCTGATTCCTGACCACCGGAATAGCACGACAGCTCCACCTCGGGCCGCTCGGTACGCAGCCGGTCGGCCAGCGTGGTCCCGATCCCGCCCGGCGCGCCGGTACCGGTCAGCACGGTCACCAGCTCGCCGCCCGCGGCGAGCATCCGGTCCAGCACCGCCATCGCGGCCTCGACAATGCGCGAGCCGGTCGCGGCGGACTCGATCAGCACGACCTCGCCGTCCACGAGGCCGACCAGGTCGCCCGCGTGCGCGCGACCCACCCAGGTGATCGCCTCCTCGCGCGCGACCAGCAGCTCGCCACGGCGGGTGGCCGCCGCGGCCTCAGCCATGGCGACCACGTCATCGTTGGTCCGCCGCGCCGGATCGTGCACGGCGAGCGCGGCCAGCACCTGCACCGGCGAGGCGCAGGGCACGACGACCACCTCGAGGTCCTCGAGCATCGGGTGGCCGGTGACCTTGTCCACGGCAGCGGTCAGCTCGGCGTCCGCGGGCAGCACGGTGACATGCGTGGCCCCGGTCCCGGTGATCGTGCCGAGCAGCTCGTCCACGGTCGGGGCCGAGCTCCCTGGCACCCGCAGCACCGGCTTGCCCTCCGCGGTGACCAGCTCCGCGAGGCCCTGCCCGCGCACCACGGGGAGGACGGCGCGGCTCGGCCCTTCCGATCCGGCCGCGACCTCCTGCGGCGCCGTCAGCAGTGGCTCCACCCGGATCTGGTGTGGCCTGCCGGCCGCGAGACCGGCCTCGATGGCGGCGCCGATGTCCGCGCAGTGCACGTGTACCGCGTGGCTCCCTGCGCCGTCCCCGGCGACGGTGACGCTGTCCCCGAGCTCGCTGAGCACCGTGCGCAGCTCGGGCAGCCCGGCCGGGTCAACGTCGTCGAGCAGGTACATGACCTCCCACGCGGACACGGCGGGCGGCGCCGGTTGCCTGGCGACCGCGGCGCCGAGGTGTCGTGGCGTCTCGACCCGCGTGCCGGTGACCACCGTCACCAGCGCATCGAGCACGGCGACCAGGCCACGGCCACCCGCGTCCACCACTCCCGCCGCGGCCAGCGCGGGTAGCTGGTGCGGGGTTTCGTCCAGTGCGTCCGCGGCCGCGGTGGCCACGGCACCCGCCACCTCGGCGAGGGAGAGCTGCCGGTCCGTGCGCAGCGGGGCCACGGCCGTATGCAGCACGGTGAGCATCGTGCCCGCCACCGGGTGCGCCACGGCCTCCGTGGCGGTGTTGTCCGCCGCGACCAGCGCGCGGGCCAGCGCTGGTCCCTCGAGTTCGGTCCGGCCCGCCGCCGACTCGGCCAGCCCGCGCAGGACCTGGGAGACGATCACTCCCGAATTGCCGCGGGCGGCCCGCACCGCGCCGCGGGCGAGCACGGCCAGCGCGTCGCCGGCACCGGCCGGTTCCGGCTCGGTGGCCAGCGCGTCGCGAGCACCGGTGAGCGTGTGCAGCAGGTTGGAGCCGGTGTCGGAGTCGGCGACGGGGTAGACGTTGATCCCGTCGATGTCCACCCGCAGGGCATCGAGGCTGCGCACGCACGCGGCGGCCCACGCCGTCACCGCCGCCGCGTCCAGGGCTCGCACCAGGTATCCTTTCCTTGTTCACCGGTTCCCGGCGAGCGTATCGACCCCGTGCGTCCGGTCGGGATCGGACCGGCTACCCTATTCGAGTTGTCCGGCACTGACTGGACGTGCTCAAGTTCCCTGATTTTGAGGAGTGTTCGACGTGGCTGCCGTGTGCGACGTCTGTGGCAAGGGGCCGGGCTTCGGTAAGGCGGTCTCGCACTCTCACCGGCGTACCAACCGCCGGTGGAACCCGAACATCCAGACCGTGCACGCCAAGATCGGGCTTTCCCAGCGGAAGCGGATGAACGTGTGCACCTCATGCATCAAGGCGGGCAAGGTCACCCGCGGCTGACCTCCGCGCGGCTCTGTGCCGTGAGTGACCGGTTCACTGCGATATTGCGGTGAACCGGTCATTTGTCGTGACCCGGGCAGCTCCGGCCGCTCCCGCTACGGCAGTTTCCAGTCCACCGGGTCGGCACCCTGCTGCGCCAGCAGATCATTGGTGCGGCTGAATGGGCGGGAGCCGAAGAAGCCGTTGTGCGCGGACATCGGGCTGGGGTGCACGGACTCCACGCAGGGCACCCGGCCGAGCAAGGGCTTGAGCTTGCGCGCGTTGCTACCCCACAGGATCGCGACCATCGGTTCGTCCCGGGCGGCCAGTGCCCTGATCGCCTGGTCGGTGACCTCCTCCCATCCTTTGCCCTGGTGCGAGTTGGGCGCACCGGGCCGGACGGTGAGCGCGCGGTTCAGCAGCAGCACCCCCTGTTCGGTCCACGGGGTCAGGTCACCGTTGCTCGGCTCCGGGTAGCCGAGGTCATCCCGGTACTCGGCAAAGATGTTGATCAAGCTTTTCGGCAGCGGCCGGACATCGGGGGCCACCGCGAAGCACAGCCCGATCGGGTGGCCCGGCGTCGGATAGGGATCCTGCCCGACGATCAGCGCCCGCACCTCGTGGAAGGGTTGCTGGAAGGCGCGCAGCACGTTGTCCCCGGACGGTAGGTAGCTACGGCCGGCCGCGATCTCGGCGCGGAGGAACTCCCCCATCTCCCGGATCCGGTCCGCCACCGGTTCGAGGGCCTTCGCCCAGCCTGATTCGACAACGTCCTGTAGCCCTCGCGCGGTCACGGTCCGCTACCTTACCCGGTCGGTCGGCTCACCAGTTTCCTGGCAAGGCAGACGCTCTCCGCATGGTTGCGGTAGTAACCGAACTTCGGGATGTCGGTGTAGCCGCAGGAGCGGTACAGGGCGATGGCCTCGGGTTGCCTGATCCCGGTCTCCAGCACCGCCCTGCGCCGCCCCGCGGCCACCGCGGTGCGCTCGAGTTCGGCGAGCATGGCGCGGGCGAACCCGCGGCCCCGTGCGCTCTCGGCCACGTACATGCGCTTCAGCTCGACATCGCCGGGCCGGAAGTCCGGCTCCGGACCGTCATGCGCCCGCCATGCCCCGGTCGCCACCGGCACACCGTCCAGGTAGCCGACCAGGAAGAGGCCACCCGGCGGGGTGAACTCCTCGGCGCGCATGGTCGTCATATCGGGCTCGCCGTAGCGCACCACGTACTCCTGCTGGACCTCGTCCATCAACTTGACGGCGTCCGGGTGGTCGAAAGGGGTGACGCGAATATCCACCCGATCCAAGATATCCGGAAATCAGCGCCAGTGTTCCCAGCCGCCGGACCGCTCGTAGGGGCTGCCGTCCACCGTCACCCCGGTGTCCGGCAGCAGCACGGTGCCGATCTGCTCCCAGCCTTCCGGCAGGTCCGCGAAGGAGGGGAAAGTGGCCGCGAGCGCATGGTCCTCGCCCCCGGTCAGTACCCAGTGCAGCGGATCGGCCCCCAGCGCGGAGCCGACGTCGACCAGTTTCCGGTCCACCCGCAGCCGTTCGGTCCGCACGTCCAGACCCACCCCGGAGGCTTCGGCCAGATGTCCGAGGTCGGCGAGCAGGCCGTCCGAGATGTCGATCATGGCGGTGGCCCCGGCGACCGCCGCGGCAGGGCCGGCCGCGTACGGCGGTTCCGGGGCACGCTGCGCGTTCACCACCCCGACCGGGGAGCGGAAGCCCCTGCCGAGCACGGCGAGCCCCGCGGCCGCCCACCCGAGCCGCCCGCACACGGCGAGGATGTCCCCCGGCCGGGCGCCGGCCCGGGTCACCGGCGGCCGACCACCGAGGTCACCAAGGGCCGTGACGCTCACCACGAGCTGTTCGGCCCGCACCACATCCCCGCCGACCAGGCCGGCCCGCGCCCTGCTCGCCTCGGCCCACATGCCCTCGGCCAGCTCGGTGAGCAGCGGGACCGAGGTGTCGCCGGGGCAGGCGAGCCCGACCAGGACCGAGGTCGGCACGGCGCCCATGGCCGCGAGGTCGGCGAGGTTCACCGCCACCGCCTTGCGGCCGATCTGCTCGGGACTGGACCAGTCGAGCCGGAAGTGCACGCCGCTGACCAGCACATCCGTGGTCGCGACCACGCGGCCGTCCGGCGCCGCCACCAGCGCCGCGTCGTCGCCGGGACCGAGCAGCGTGGTCGCGGGCTGGGTCCGATCCGCCACCATCCTGCGAATCAGGCCGAACTCGCCGAGCGCGGCGACGGTGTCGTCGGATGCTCTGCCGTCCGCGGACACCACACCACCTCCGATCGCCAATAGTCGGATGCCCGATGTTTGCCGGACTGGGGTACGTTGCACCTGGTTCGATTCAACGCTGACGTGATTCAACACTGAGAAGATCGATGTAGACGAAGGGGCGCGCCGTGGTCCACGCATACATCCTCATCCAGACCGAGGTCGGCAAGGCGGCTTCCGTCGCGGCCGAGATCTCCGGGATTCCCGGCGTCACCAGTTCGGAGGACGTCACCGGCCCCTACGACGTCATCGTGCGCGCCGCGGCGGACAACGTGGACGAGCTCGGGCAGCTGGTCGTGGCGAAGGTGCAGAACGTCGAGGGGATCACCCGCACGCTGACCTGCCCGGTCGTGCACCTGTGAGTCATGTTGTAGTGGGCAGGTGGCCGATAACGAAACCGGGGCTCCGCCCAGAGCACTGATCGTCGTAGCCACCGTGCTCGCGGTGGCACTGGCCGTCGGCGTCGGGTTGTTCGCGCTGCTGGCCCCCGGCGAGGAGGAGCCCGCCGACCCGGCGACCGGGCCGCTGGCCCTGGTTCCGGTGCCCGCGCCCGAGGCCGGCTCGGACGCCTGCGACACCCTGGTCGGCGCCGCCCCCGGCGCGTTGACCTCCTCGGGTGAGACGCTGCCCCGCCGTGAGCTCGCCGAGCCGGCACCGCGGGCCACCACGGCGTGGGGAGCGGGCGGCTCGGCCGGCGCGGTGGTGCTGCGCTGCGGGCTGGACCGCCCACCGGAGCTGACCCGTACCGCCAACCTGCGGGTGATCAACGAGGTGCAGTGGCTGCACGTGCCGGGCGAGGGGGCTGCCAGCTGGTACGTGGTGGACCGCGAGGTGTACGCCGCGCTCACCGTCCCGGACGACGCGGGCACCGGCCCGTTGCAGGAGATCTCCGACGTGGTCGACCGGACCCTCCCCCAGGTCCCCCTCCGTTTCGACTGACCGCCGAGGTCAGCGGAGGCCGGTGCCGCGGGCGAGGGCGGTGTCGACCAGGGTGGACAGCAGGGTCCGGTAGTCGAGGCCGGTGACGGCCCACATCTTCGGGTAGGCGGAGGTCGTGGTGAAGCCCGGCATGGTGTTCACCTCGTTGATGGTCAGCTCGCCGTCGGCACTCACGAAGAAGTCCACCCGGGCCAACCCCTGGCCGTCCAGTGCCTCGAACGCCCGCACCGCCGTCGCGCGCAGCCGTTCGGTCACCTCGTCATCGAGCTTGGCCGGGATGTCCAGTTCGGCCTCGTCGCCGAGATATTTCGCGTCGAAGTCGTACCAGGCCGAGGGATCCTCGGACAGCACCCGGATCTCGGCGGGCAGCGAGGCCTCCACCCGGCCGTCCGGGAACTCCAGCACCCCGCATTCGATCTCCCGGCCAGTCACGGCGGCCTCCACGAGCACCTTCGGATCGGTCTGCCGTGCCAACCCGATCGCCGCGTCCAACTCGGACCAGTCGCTGACCTTGCTGATACCGACCGAGGAACCCGCGCGGGCGGGTTTGACGAACACCGGAAGCCCGAGACGCTCCCGCTCGGCGACATCCAGCGTGGACTGCCCGCGCCGGACCGTCGCGTAGGTACCGACCGGAAGCCCTTCCGCGGCAAGCAGTTTCTTCGCGTACTCCTTGTCCATCGAGGCGGCGCTGGCGAGTACCCCGGCCCCCACGTACGGGATCTCGGCCAGTTCGAGCAGGCCCTGCAGGGTTCCGTCCTCGCCGAAGGCGCCGTGCAGCACGGGAAACACCACGTCGGCGCTGCCGAGCACCTCGGTCTCGCCACCCGGCTCCAGGCTGATCAGGTCGCGCTGGGTGGGATCGCCCGCCAGCACCAGCGCCGTACCGCCGTCGACCGAGGGCAGTTGGCGGTCGTGGATCTCCAGTGCCTTCGGGTCGGAACTGCCCAGCACCCACCCACCGGAGGGGGTGATCCCGACCGGGATGATCTCGAACCGGTCCGGGTCCAGGTTGGCCAGGATGCTGCCCGCGGACACACACGAGATCGTGTGCTCGGTGCTGCGGCCCCCGAACACGACGGCCACGCGTGTCTTCCGTGCACTCATGGCCGGTCACCCTACCGGGCGCTTGTGCTCCCCAGCTCAGCGTCTACTCCTAACCGCGCGACACGGTCGGCTCGGCCGGGCTCGGACGTCGCGCACTACGGCACAACCACAGGTGGTGCGCCCGGTCTCCCCGCTCGTGGGCTGACGCAGCGCGCGTTCTTCCGCTCACCGCTCACCGCTGAGTCCAGTTCAGGATCAGGCCCTCAGCGCAGCAGACGCACCAGCTCGCCGAGCGCGTCCCACAACGCGGCCCTTGAGCAGCCCGCGTACCCCACCGCGACCCCGTGCCGGTCCGGCACACCGGCGAAATGCCTGCTGAGGCTGTCCAGCACGATGCCATCCCCCCGGCCCGCGGCCAGCCGGTCCCGTTCCGTGCCCGCCGAGTCCAGCGGCACCACGAGGTGCGCGCCCGCGTCGTCGCCGAGCACCGGAACTCCGGCCTCCCGGAACGCGCCCACCAGCATCGTCCTGCGCTCGGACAACTCCCTGCGCAGCCGGCGCAGGTGACGGCCGAGATCACCGGTACGGGCCAGCTCGACCAGCACCCGCTGGCCCGCGGGCGAGGGCCGGGTCCCGGTGCGGTCGCGGTACTCCAGCACGGTCGTGGTCACCGGCTCCGGTGCGACCATCCAGCCCGCCCCGAGCGTGGGGGTGAGGATCTTGCTGGTGGTCCCGAGGTGAGCCACGACGTCCGGAGCGAGCGCGGCCAGCAACGGCAGTGGCGCCACGTCGAACCGCAGCTCACCGTCGTAGTCGTCCTCGATCAGCAGGAAGTCCTCGGCACGTGCCCGCTCCACCAGTTCCACCCTGCGCGCGGCGCTCATCCGGCTGCCCATCGGGTACTGGTGCGCCGGCGAGCAGTACACCGCCCGCGCCCCGCGCGGCACCGAGTCGGGCCGGATGCCCTCCCCGTCGACGGGCACCGGGGCGACCCGCAGCCCCGCGCACCGGAAGGCCTCCACCGCACGCTGGTACCCCGGTTCCTCGACGGCCACCAGGTCGCCACGCCCCAGCACGGCCGCGGCCAGCTCGACCACGGCGGCGGTGGTGCCACCGGTGGCCAGTACCGATTCGGTGCCGACGTCCAGCCCCCGGTGGCGCAGCAGGTGCTCGGCGATCGCGGCGCGGTACTCCGGCAACCCGGCCCGTTGCGCGGTGGACAACGGAGCCGCGTCCGCGGCCGCCCGCCAGGCCCGGCGCCAGGCCGCGCGGTCCAGCCCCTCGGCCCACGGCACCCCGAGGGTGAGGTCCAGCAGCCCGGACGGGGTTCCCTCCCGCTCGACGACGGCGCGGCGGGCGGGCCTGCCCGCGGGCGGGGAGGTGGTGACGTAGGTCCCCGATCCGTGCCTGCCGACGATCCACCCCTCGGCATGGAGCTGCTCGTAGGCTGCCGCGGTGACCGTCCGGCTCACGCCGAGCCTGCCGGCCAGCGCGCGGGTGGACGGCAGCCGGTCGCCGCCGCGCAGGTGCCCGTGCGCGGCGGCCTCGCGCAGGGCGTCGGCGAGTTGCACCGCCAACGGGACCTCGGACTCGCGATCCAGGCTCATCGGCAACGCGGTCTCCGCGCCCCGCGCCCCCGGTCCGCGCGCGGAAGCAGGCACGACTGGCCTTTCGGTATCAGATGACAGTGGCCATTCCATGATGCCACTGGCCGGCGGCAGGCTGGGTGCATGACCGAACTCGCCGGCCCACTCTCGCCGACGCCACGCACCCGGCTGGGCCGCAAGAAGGACCGGGCCGCCACCGAACGCGCCGCGCTGCACACGATCCTCGACGAGGCACTGGTCTGCCACCTCGGCATGGTGGTCGACGGCTCACCACTGGTGCTGCCCACCGGCTACGGGCGCGACGGCGACACGCTGTACCTGCACGGCTCGACCGGCGCGGCCAGCCTGCGCGCCGCGGGTGGCGGGGTCGAGGTCTGCGTGACCGTCACGCTGGTGGACGGGATCGTCTACTCCCGCTCGGTGAACAACCACTCGATGAACTACCGCAGCGCGGTGGTCTACGGCAGGCCGCGGGTGCTCACCGAACGGCAGGAGAAGCTGCGCGGGCTGCGGGTGCTGACCGACCATCTGGCCCCGGGTTCCTGGGAGCACGCGCGGGAGGTCAACGAGAAGGAACTCGCCGCGGTCACCGTGCTGGCCCTCGACCTCGCCGAGGCCTCGGCGAAGGTGCGCTCCGGCGACCCGGCAGACCCGCCCGAGGACGTGCACGGAGTCGAAGCCTGGGCGGGCGTGCTACCGATCCACACGCGCTTCGGCGTTCCGGTGCCCGATCCGGAGCTGGCCACGGACGCCGTGGTCCCGGCGCATGTCAGCGACCGGAAACCCGGACGGGGCCGCTGACCGGATCCAACCGGAACGGGCGCATGGTCCGCCCGGCCGAGCGGTAGACATGGATGCTGACCGCGGGATCCGGCCCCATGTTGCGCACCTGGTGCACGTAACCGGGGCCGAACACCCTGGACTGGCCGGTGGTGAGCGCGTGCTCCTCGCGCAGGACCCTGCCGTCCCCGGCGCGCCGCGCCACGGTCTCCGCGAGATCGCCGCTGACGATGGTGAACGCCCCGGTGGCCTGGCCGTGGTCGTGCAGGTCGGTTTCCTGGCCCGGCAGCCAGCCGAGCAGCCACACCTGCTGGCCGGCGTCGGCGGTGATCAGCGCGGCGAAGCGCTCGTCGGGGTCGTAGCGAAGCAGGTGACGCCACCGGTCGCGGTCGGCGGCGAACTCGAGCGCGACCCGGACCGGGTGGCGCAGGACGGGATTCTCGGCAACCGCGACGGTGTTGGCCGGAACGGCGAACATAGGGGTGTCCTCGTGACGTGTCGGAAGGTGGGCGGATCGGGTCGATCACCGACACGGACACAGCGCGCTGGCGACGAGGCGCAGGTCGATGTGACCGCGCCGCTGCGTCATACCATGCGTCAACACGGCAACCAGCGAACCAGCCCGGACCGGTCCGGTCAAACTCGCTCTCACCCGGTGGGACGGCCGGGTGGGTCAGGACCACTCGTGCTTGCGTTTGCGGCCCAGCAGCTCGGCGCCGACATGGGCGGGGTCCATGCCCTCGTGGCACACCCGGTACATCGCGTCGGTGATCGGCACGTCCGCGCCGACGGTGGCGGCGAGCTCGCGGATCGAGGAGCAGGACATCACGCCCTCCGCGACCTGCCCGCCCCCGGCCCGCTGCGCCTGCTCCACCGTCTCGCCCCTGCCCAGCCGCTCGCCGAAGGTGCGGTTGCGGGACAGCGGGGAGGAGCAGGTGGCCACCAGGTCCCCGACCCCGGCGAGGCCGGCGAAGGTGAGCTGATCGGCTCCGAGCTTGGCGCCCAGCCGGGCCATCTCGGCGAGGCCACGAGTGATCAGGGTGGCGACGGTGTTCGTGCCGAAGCCCATGCCCGCGGCCATCCCGCAGCTCAACGCGATCACGTTCTTGCACGCCCCGCCGAGCTCGCAACCGATCACGTCGGTGTTGGTGTACGGCCGGAAGTACGCGGTGGAGCAGGCACGCTGGACCGCGACCGCGCGATCATGGTCGGTGCACGCCAGCACCGCGGCCGCGGGTTGCTCCTGCGCGATCTCCCTGGCCAGGTTCGGCCCGGACACCACCACGACCTGCTCCGGGGGGATCCCGGCCACCTCGGCGATCACCTCGCTCATCCGCTTGCGGGTGCCCAGCTCGACGCCCTTGGCGAGGCTGATCAGCGGCACGTTCCCCGGCAGCAGCCCGCGCCAGCCGGTCAGGTTGGCCCGCAGGCGCTGGCTCGGCACCGCCAGCACCACCGCCTCGGCCCCCGCCAGCGCGCGAGCCGGGTCCGCGGTGGCGGTGAGCAGCTCCGGCAGCCGCACCCCCGGCAGGTAACCCTCGTTGGAACGCCGCTCCCGGATCTCCCGCGCGACCTCCTCCCTGCGCGCCCACATGGTGACCTCGCGGCCGGCGTCGGCGAGCACCTTGGCGAAGGTGGTTCCCCAGGAGCCCGACCCGAGCACGGCCAGCCGCTGGACGTCCTGCCCGGTGTCCGCCATCAGCCCGCGTCCGTCCGCTCGGTCCGCTTGTCCGGTGGCCGCTCGCCCCTGATCTCGGCCAGCAGCTCGATCACCTCGCCCATCAGCAGGTCGGTCACCTCGCGCAACAGCGCGTTCGAACCGGACCGGCCCCGGTAGCCGGACAGGTCGACGGGCCGGCCGACCAGGTGGACCACGGTCTTGCGCGGCAACGGCCGGAACTTCTTGCTGTAGCCGTTCCAGATGTCCTGGGTGCCCCAGCGCGCGATCGGGATCACCGGCACGTCGTTCTCCAGCGCGAGCCGCGCCACCCCGGTGTAGGAGTGCTTCGGCCAGCCCTCGGGGTCCCTGGTGATGGTGCCCTCCGGGTAGATCACCACCACCTTGCCCTCGCTCAGGGCCTGGTGCGCGGCGCGCAGGCTGTCGCCGGCGCCGGACGTACCCCGGTACACCGGGATGCCACCGGAACCGAGGAAGATCCGGCCGAAGATCGGGGCGCGCGCCACGCTGTCCTTGGCGAGAAACCGGGGGACGCGCTTGTTGCGATGCACGAACACCGCGTCGACGGCGGGGTCCAGGTGCGAGACGTGGTTCAGCACCAGCAACGCGGCCCCCTGCCGGGGGATCCGCTCGCCGCCCCGGTGGACGCGCCTGCCGAGCCAGGTCAGCGGGTAGAACAACGCGGCGGCGGCTCCGACCCAGAAACCGCCCTTCTCGCGATCGCCCAAGACTCCTCCTCCTTCTGCGCCGGACCGGTCGATCCTCCCCCGGCCGGTGACCCTGCGCCAACAAGGGGTGGTGTGCACGGGCGCGCGTGCCGCCGTTCGGGTAATGATGGAGAGGTGTCTCGTGAGGTCGACCTGATCATCCCGATGAAACCCCCGCACGCGGGCAAGTCCCGGTTACGGGGCGTGGCCGGCGCGGACCACGCCGCGCTGGTACTGGCGCTGGCCGCCGACACCGTCGCCGCGGCGGCCGCGGCGGAGGGGGTGCGCCGGCTGCTGGTGGTGGCCACCGACCCGGTCGCGCTGGCCGAGTTGCGGCGGCTGGGCGCGGACGTGGTGAGCGAGAACGGGGCCGGCGGGCTCAATGCGGCGCTGCGCAGGGGCGAAGCCGTCCTGCGCGCGGACTCCCCCTGCGGCGTCGTGGGCGCGCTGCAGGCCGACCTGCCC
Organism: Amycolatopsis cihanbeyliensis; assembly: GCF_006715045.1. Taxonomy (GTDB): domain Bacteria; phylum Actinomycetota; class Actinomycetes; order Mycobacteriales; family Pseudonocardiaceae; genus Amycolatopsis; species Amycolatopsis cihanbeyliensis. The sequence goes on from NZ_VFML01000001.1 coordinate 2,398,979, forward strand.
GCGCTGCGACCCGCCGAGCTCGCCGAGGCGCTTACCGAGGCGAGCGGTGGCCGGTCCTTCGTCGCGGACCGGCATGGAACCGGTACCACCTTGTTACTGTCCGCGCCGGGAGCACCGCTCGAGCCACGGTTCGGCCACGGTTCGGCCGGGGCGCACGCCGCGTCGGGAGCGGTCGCGCTGGCTGCCCCGGCACCGTCGTTGCGCGGCGATGTGGACACCGCCGACGATCTCGCGCATGCCCGGTTGATCGGCATCGGTGAGCGGACCGCTGCCGCGCTCGGTGAGCCGGCCTGCCTACGCTGAGCAGCGTGGATGCAGGGAAGTGGGGGTCGCAACATTCACCGGTTCGTCGCGTTCGGTGCGCGCGTCCCGCGCTCGAGTACGGAACAATGCGGGTGTGAGCAACGACGAGAGCGCAACACCGGCACCGACGGCCTCCGCGCCTCGCGAGCGGGAGCGCGGACCCGACCACAACGGCCACCCGCACGAGAAACACGCCGTACCCTCGGCGCCACCGGCCGTCACCCCCGGGACTCCCCGGCTGACCGACTCGCTGCCCGACGACCGGTACTTCAACCGCGAACTCTCCTGGCAGGACTTCAACGGGCGCGTGCTCGCGCTGGCCGAGGACGCCTCCCAGCCGCTGCTCGAGCGAGCGAAGTTCCTCGCCATCTTCGCGTCCAATTTGGATGAGTTCTACATGGTCCGGGTGGCCGGGCTGAAGCGCAGGGACGAGACCGGGCTCGCCGTGCGCAGCGCGGACGGGCTCACCCCGCGCGAGCAGCTCGCCTACATCGCCAAGCGCAACCAGGACCTGGTGGGGCGGCAGACCGAGGCGTTCACCGAGCACGTCCGACCGGCCCTCGCCGAGCAGCGCATCCTCATCGTGCGCTGGTCCGATTTGGACCCGGCTGAGCAGCTGCGGATCTCATCGTACTTCAGCGAGCAGATCTTCCCCGTGCTCACCCCGCTGGCCGTGGACCCCGCCCACCCGTTCCCGTACATCTCCGGGCTCTCGCTGAACCTGGCGGTGACGGTGCGCGATCCCGAGCGGGGCACCGAGCGCTTCGCCAGGGTCAAGGTGCCGAACAACGTACCCCGGTTGATCCGCGTGGAGCAGCAACGGGAGAGCGAGACCGCCACCTTCCTACCGCTGGAGGAGCTCATCTCCGCGCACCTCGGCGAGCTGTTCACCGGGATGGAGGTGATCGAGCACCACGTGTTCAGGGTCACCCGTAACGCCGACTTCGAGGTCGAGGAGGACCGGGACGAGGACCTGTTGCAGGCGTTGGAGCGCGAGCTCGCGCAGCGCCGGTTCGGCCCGCCGGTACGGCTCGAGGTCGCGCAGGACATGAGCGAGCACATGCTGGAGTTGCTGCTGCGCGAGCTGGAGGTCGATCCGCACGACGTGGTCGAGGTTCCCGGGCTGCTCGATCTGAGCTGCCTACACCAGCTCTACGGTCTGGACCGGACGGAGCTGAAGGACCCCCCTTTCGTGCCGCGGACCCACCCCGCGTTCGGCGAGCGGGAGACCCCGAAGAGCGTGTTCGCCACCCTGCGCGAGCGGGACGTGCTGGTGCACCATCCCTACGACTCCTTCTCCACAAGCGTTCAGCGGTTCGTGGAGCAGGCGGCGGCGGACGAGAAGGTGCTGGCGATCAAGCAGACGCTGTACCGCACCTCCGGTGACTCGCCGGTCGTGGACGCGCTGATCGACGCCGCGCAGGCCGGCAAGCAGGTCGTGGCGCTGGTGGAGATCAAGGCACGGTTCGACGAGCAGGCCAACATCACCTGGGCACGCACCCTGGAACGCGCGGGGGTCCACGTGGTCTACGGCTTGATGGGACTGAAGACCCACTGCAAGGTGGCCATGGTGGTGCGGCAGGAAGGCTCCACCATTCGACGTTACTGCCACATCGGCACCGGCAACTACAACCCGAAGACCGCGAGGCTGTACGAGGACATGGGGCTGCTCACCGCCGACCCGACGATCGGTGCGGACCTCACCGATCTGTTCAACGTGCTGACCGGTTACTCCCGGCAGGACATCTACCGCAACATCCTCACCTCGCCGGGCGGCATCCGGCGGGGGATACTGCATTGCATCGCCGAGGAGATCGAGCGATCGGCCGCAGGCGCGGAGACCGGCATCCGGATCAAGTGCAACTCCCTTGTCGACGAGCAGATCATCGACGCGCTGTACCACGCGTCCCATGCCGGGGTCCGCGTGGAGATCGTGGTGCGCGGGATCTGCTCGCTCAAACCCGGCGTGCCCGGCCTGAGCGAGAACATCACGGTAAGGTCGCTCCTCGGACGCTTCCTCGAGCACTCCCGTGTCCTCCACTTCCGGGCGGGCGACACGTACTGGATCGGCAGCGCGGACATGATGCACCGCAACCTCGATCGCAGGATCGAGGCCATGGTGCGGGTGAAGGATCCGACCCTCACCGGGCAACTGGACGAGGTGCTGAACTCGGCCCTGGACCCGGCGACGCGCTGCTGGGTGCTGACCTCGACCGGTGAGTGGGCACCCTCGCCGCAGGACGGTTCGCAGGTACGCGACCACCAGACCGAGTTGCTGATCCGGCACGGGGCCGCCGGGTGAACGCGGGATCCACTCCGGCCAGGGTGCGCGCGGCGGGGGCTGTCCTGTGGCGCCGAGACGACGCCGGCACGGTGGAAGTGGCCGTGGTGCACCGGCCGCACTACGGCGACTGGTCGCTGCCCAAGGGGAAACTGGACGCCGGGGAGACCACGCCCGTCGCGGCGGCCCGTGAGGTGGCCGAGGAGACGGGATTCGACGCCGTGCTGGGGCGGTTCCTCACCCGGGTCGAGTACGAGGTGCGCACGCGCGGTGGGCAGGCGCCGAAGACGGTCGACTACTTCGGCGCCGAGGCGGTGGGCGGCCACTTCGTGCCCAACCACGAAGTCGACCGGCTGCGTTGGCTGAGCCCCGCCGCCGCCGAGTCCGTGCTCGACTATCCGGCCGATCGCGGCGTACTGCGGGAGTTCCTCGCCCTGCCTGCCCGGCTGACCACCCTGTTGCTGGTGCGGCATGCCAAGGCGGGCAAGCGGGACGAATGGAACGGTGACGACGATCTCCGCCCGCTGTCCGACGCCGGACTACGCCAAGCGGAGGCAGTACGCGAACTGGTACGTCCGTTCCGGCCGGGACCGGTATTCGCGGCACCCCGGCTTCGCTGCGTGCAGACCGTGCACGGGGTCGCGGAGGAACTCGGTACGGACGTCCAGCATGAGCAACTGCTGTCCGAGGAAGGCTACTGGCCGGAGCCGGAAACCGGTATCGCGCGATTGCTGGGAATCGTGGCCGAGGGCGGCACGCCCTTGGTCTGCAGCCAGGGCGGGGTGATCCCGGACGTGGTCGCGCGCCTGGCCGAACGGGACGGGGTGCCACTGCCGAGCACGAAGAACGGGACCGTGGCGAGCAAGAAGGGCTCGGTGTGGCTGCTCTCCTTCCACCCCGGCTCCGGGTGGGAGGGGCGGCAACCCGAGCAACCCCCGACGCTCGCCGCGGCCGACTACTTCGCCAGCCCGCTTCCGGACCCGGTGACCACCACTCACTGAACTCTTGAACCCTTCCACTATGGAAGGGCCCGAACATGCGGCGGGGCCCCGTGCGCCGCACGGGGCCCCGCCGAAAGTAACCGCTGGTAGCCCAGTTCAGGAACAGGCTCTCCGGTTACTTCTTCTTCTTGGCCGCTGTGGTCTTCTTGGCCGCCGCCGAGGTCGACTTGGTGGCCTTGGTCGCGGTCTTCGGCGCAGCCTTGGCGGTGGTCTTCTTGGCCGTGCCGGCCTTCGCCGCCGTGGTCTTCGCCGCCGTGGTCTTCGCCGTGGTGGTCTTCGCCGTCGACTTGGTGGACTTGGCCGCGGTCTTCGGTGCGGCCTTCGTCGCCGTCGCCCGGCTGGTGCCGGCCCGGCTCGTGCTGGCACGCGAGGTGCTGCCGGCACGCGAGGTACGGGTCGTCGTGCTCCGCGTCGCGGTCGGGCGGCTCGCGGTCGCCTTGCTGGTGCGCGAGCTCGTCGTACGGCTGGCGGTGCCGGTGCTGCGCGAGGCAGCGGTAGCACGCTTCACGGCCGTGGCCTTCGGCAGCTTCTTCGCGCCGCTCACCACGTCCTTGAACGTCGTGCCGGCCCGGAAGGCCGGAACGTTCGTCTTCTTGACCCGCACCGTCTCACCGGTGCGCGGGTTCCGGGCGGTCCGGGCGGCCCGGGCGCGCTTCTCGAACACCCCGAAGCCGGTGATGTTCACCTTCTCACCCTTGTTCACGGTGCGGATGATGATGTCGACGATCTCGTCAACCGCCTTCGCCGCAACCTTCTTGTCGCCTTCCAAGCGCTCCGACAGCGCTTCGATCAGCTGGGCCTTGTTGGCCATTCCAGTCCTCCACGAAGAACTACTTGTCACACGGCCACGTCGGCCGACTTGGGCACACGGTATTACCAACGCAGCACAAATTCCAAACGGCACGCGGAATTTTTCCTTATCGGGGGCGAGGTTCCGCCCTCTGAGGGACCCCTTCGGGGGCCTTCCGCGGTCCGTCTGGCGTGGTTTCGCAGGCCGCTGACCTGGTACGGATTCCCTTGCTGAGCAGGGAATCTGTACCTAGGAGGGGCCGGGAGCGGCCGGCTGAGCGGCCTGCGGGACGGTCACCGGCCGCCAGCTCGGCCGCTCGGTCTCGAAGGCGTCGATGTTCCCGGCGTGTCGCAGGGTCAGGGCGATGTCGTCCAGCCCCTCCAGCAGCCGCCAGCGGGTGTAGTCGTCGATCGTGAAGGGTGCGACGAACTCCTTGGCCCGTACCGTCTTCGCCTCGAGGTCCACGGTGACCCTCGTGCCGGGCTCGTTCTCGAGGATCTTCCAGAGCTGTTCGACGTCCGACTGCTCGCACTGGGCGGCCAGCAGGCCCTGCTTGCCCGCGTTGCCCCGGAAGATGTCGGCGAACCGGGAGGAGATGACGACCCCGAAGCCGTAGTTCATCAGGGCCCAGACGGCGTGCTCGCGGGAGGAGCCGGTGCCGAAGTCCTGGCCGGCGACGAGCACCGTGCCCGCCCGGAAGGGCTCCTGGTTGAGTACGAAGGTCTCGTCCCCGCGCCAGGCGGCGAACAGCCCGTCCTCGAAGCCGGTCCGGCTGACCCGCTTCAGGTAGACCGCCGGGATGATCTGGTCGGTGTCCACGTTGGACCTGCGTAGGGGTACTCCGACCCCGGTGTGGGTGGTGAACGGTTCCATGGTGGGAGCCTCCTCAGTGCTTATTCTCAAACTCGCGACACGGTCGGCTCGGCCGGGCTCGGACTCCGACACCATCGTCACCTTCGCAGGTGATGCGCCTGGCCTCGCCGCCCGTGGGCTGTTCGCCGCTGAGCAGAGTGGCGCGTCAGCGCCTCCGTTTGGGTGGTGGTGGGAGACGGGAGGGCGAGTTCTTCCGCTCGCCTCGCGCGGCAAAGTCCGGTTCAGGAGCGGCATCTCAGTTCAGATCCTCGGGCGAGGCCAGGGTCCCGCGCACGGCCGTCGCGGCCGCCACCAGCGGGGAGACCAGATGGGTCCGGCCCCCCTTGCCCTGCCTGCCCTCGAAGTTGCGGTTTGAGGTCGATGCGCTGCGCTCCCCCGGCTGGAGCTGGTCCGGATTCATCCCGAGGCACATCGAGCAGCCCGCCTGCCGCCACTCCGCGCCGGCGTCGGTGAACACCGTGTCGAGCCCCTCGGCCTCGGCCGTCCTGCGCACCCGCATCGAGCCGGGCACCACGAGCATCCGGACGCTGTCGGCGACCTTGTGACCGCGCAGCACCTCGGCGGCGGCCCGCAGGTCCTCGATCCGGCCGTTGGTGCAGGAGCCGAGGAACACGGTGTCCACGGCGACCTCCCGCAGCGGGGTGCCCGGTAGCAGGTCCATGTACGCGAGGGCCTTCTCCGCGGCGTATCGCTCGTTCTCGTCGGCGATCGCGTCGGGGTCCGGAACCCGCTCGCCAAGCGGCAGTCCCTGCCCCGGGTTCGTGCCCCAGGTCACGAACGGCGTGAGCTCGCTCGCGTCCAGGTGCACCTCGGCGTCGAAGCTCGCCCCCTCGTCCGTGCGCAGCTCCCGCCAGGCGGCCACCGCGGCGTCCCACTCGGCCCCGGAAGGGGCATGCGGGCGCCCGCTGAGGTACTGGAAGGTCACCTCGTCCGGGGCGATCATGCCGGCCCGCGCGCCCGCCTCGATCGACATGTTGCAGATGGTCATCCTGGCTTCCATGGACAGCGACTCGATCGCGCTGCCCCGGTACTCCAGTACGTACCCCTGGCCGCCGCCGGTGCCGATCTTGGCGATCACCGCGAGGATGATGTCCTTGGCGGTCACACCCGGGCGCAGCTCGCCGTCCACATTGATCGCCATCGTCTTGAACGGTCGCAGCGGGAGCGTCTGGGTCGCCAGGACGTGCTCGACCTCGGAGGTCCCGATACCGAACGCCATGGCGCCGAACGCGCCGTGGGTGGAGGTGTGACTGTCGCCGCACACCACCGTCATCCCCGGCTGGGTCAGGCCGAGCTGCGGGCCGATCACGTGCACGATGCCCTGCTCGGCATCGCCCATCGGGTGCAGGCGGATGCCGAACTCCTGGCAGTTGCGCCGCAGCGTGTCCACCTGTGTCCTGGAGACCGGGTCGGCGATCGGCAGCTCGATGTCGACCGTGGGGACGTTGTGGTCCTCGGTGGCGATCGTGAGATCCGGCCGCCGCACCGGCCTGCCCGCGAGGCGCAGCCCGTCGAACGCCTGCGGGCTGGTCACTTCGTGCACCAGGTGGAGATCGATGTAGAGCAGGTCGGGCTCGGCACCCTCGCCACGGCGCACGGTATGGCCTTCCCACACCTTCTCCGCCAGTGTCTTCGGCGTCCTCGGCTTACTCGGCTTACTCGCCGACATGAGGCTCCTCCCACGTTGTCCGGTTGGGAGTGAAGGGAACCCGGGCGGGAACGCGGGCGTGCCCGCGCCCGAGCTCGATTCTTCCCAGAATCTGGACTTCCCAAAGTACGGGAAGCTAGTATCGCTGTGTGGGACAGCATAACTCTTCCGACCAGCACAGCGGTATCGGCGTCCTGGACAAGGCGGTGGCCGTGTTGCAGGCGGCCGCCGAGGATCCGTGCGGGCTCGCGGAACTGTGCAGCCGGACGGGGTTGCCGAGGGCGACCGCGCACCGGCTCGCCGTGGGCCTGGAGGTGCACCGGCTGCTACGCCGTGGCCCGGACGGGCGCTGGCGGCCGGGTACCGCGCTGGCCGAACTGGCGGGTGGCAGCACCGACCCGTTGCTGGACGCGGCAGCCTCGGTGCTGCCCAAGCTCCGGGACATCACCGGGGAGAGTGTGCAGTTGTACCGCAGGGACGGCGGCCAGCGGGTGTGTGTCGCCACCGCGGAACCGCCGAGCGGGTTGCGGGACACCGTGCCGATCGGGGCACGCCTGCCGATGTCCGCCGGTTCCGGGGCGAAGGTGCTGGCCGCGTGGGCGGATCCGCATACGCAGCACACGATCCTGGCCGACGCCGTGTTCGGCGAGCGGACCCTGCTCGAGATCCGGCGTCGGGGCTGGGCGCAGAGCGTCGCCGAACGCGAGCCGGGGGTGGCGAGCGTGTCCGCGCCGGTGCGGGACTCCACCGGCACGGTGATCGCCGCGGTGTCGGTTTCCGGCCCGGTGGACCGGATCGGGCGCAAGCCGGGCGCCCGCTGGGCCGCCGATCTGCTGGCGGCCGCCGACTCGCTGCAGGAACGCCTGTGACCGATCCCACGCCCGCCGGTTCCGCACCAGATCATCCATAGTGGATCAGGCTCCGGCGTGCAGGTGCGCGGCCCAGGAACTGGGACCGCGCCGGCGCGGCCACGCGCAGCCGACGAGTCGCCGCGAGCGGGGCCGTCACGCCATCGAGCCGCCCTGGTTGTGCCGCGATCGCACGGTGGAACTCCGCCGCGACCGTGGCCGGCCACCCCGTCCTCGACCTCCCGCGGCGTCGCCGTTACCTGCGGGTACCCGGCGACCTTGGCAGGCCGAGGCCAGGTGCACCGCCTCGTTCGCGTGGCGCGGGCCGTGGCACAGGCGGACAGGTAGGCGGGCTCCGCCGGGTCGAGGTCGAGCCCGCCGGACTCCGCGAACCCGGCCTCGGTCACCGGTTCGGTCGAGTCACGGAGCTCGGCCAGTGCGGAACGCACCGGATCGGGCAGGCTGTCCGGCCGGTCGAGACAGAACGGCGCGAGGAACAGCACTCCCGCACCCCTCCGCGGCCGCGATCCGGTCGTCCTCCCCGGTACCGAGCCGGTGCTGGGCCCGTTCCCGCAACGCCGCGAGTAACCGCTCACGCATTCGATGTGCTCCCCGGACCAGACGGTGGAATCGACGTTACCGGCTGAGCGGGCACCGGCCATCCGCTAGCATGCCGGGCACCCGGATGCCGGCCCATCCCGCTGGGAGAGCATGGACACCGAGCCCCTACCCGATCCGCTGGCCGATTTCTGCGCGAACCTTCCCCGGTTGCGTTCGCTGCTGAGTGGGCCCGCGTCCGCGGCGCGCCGGGCCGCGGTCGAGCGGGCGGCCGAGGCGATCCGGCGCGGCGAACCGGTCGGCTTGCCGCTGGCCGAGCTCGGGTTCCCGCGCGGTACCAGAGGAGCCCCCGCGGGAGGCGCACCGCGACAGACCTCCTCGCTGCCGCCACCGGTCCACGCCGAGCAACGGACGATCACCGGCGTCTACCTGTGCCCAAGGGGACAGTGCGACCGGATGGAGCTGCGCGCCGCGGGGTCCGAACTGCCCAGCTGCCACGTGCACGAGCAGGCGCTGCGGTTCGTCCCGGACGAGTGAGGGGCACGCGATGACCGGCTTCCTCACCGAACTCGGCCGCAAGCTGGCCGAGCGCTGGGTGGCCACGCTGGTGTTGCCGGGGCTGGTGTGCACCGCGGTCACGGCCATCGCGGTGACCCTCGGGCACGGGAACTGGGCGGACACAGGCATGCTGTGGCGTCGGCTGACCGAGTTCACCGCCACCGGTAGCGGTACGCGGCAGCAGACCGAGTTACTGCGCACGGTGGTGCTGCTGCTCGTGCTGCTGCTCGCCTCGGTGGCCACCGGGCTGCTGGCGCGGGCGCTGGCCGCGCCGGCGGAGTCGCTGCTGTCCGGACGTTGGCCGTCCTTCCTCCGCCCGCTGGCATCCGCGCTGACCCGGCGCAGGAGACTGCGCTGGCAACGGGCCGACGAGCGCGGCGAGGACGCGGAACGCAACCGCATCGCGCTCGCCGAACCGCGTTGCGCCACCTGGATCGGCGACCGGCCGCGGGCACCGGACATCCGGGTGTACAGGGAGTACGGCCTCGACCTTGCCGCGGCGTGGAGCCGGTTGTGGCTGCTGGTTCCGGACACCACCCGCGTACCGCTGGCCGAGGCGAGGCACCGCCTCGACGAGGCGACCACGCTCGGCGGCTGGGCCGCGCTGTACCTGATGCTGGGGACCGTTTGGTGGCCCGCGGGGGTGCTCGGGCTGGTGGTCGCGATCATCGCGTGGCGCAGGGCAAGACTCGCCGCGGAGGGTTATGCCGACCTGGTGGAGGCCTGCGTCGACGTCCACCTCTACGACCTGCTCGACCGCTTCCGCGACGAGGACGGCACCCCGGCCGATCAGCCCGCAGCAGGGCAAGGTCATCACCGCGCGGTTCCACAAGGCAACCTGAGTGTCCGGCGACGGCGTTCGCGCACCGGCAGGCCCCGTGTTTGCCCGACTACGCTAGGTTGGATTCGCCAACCACACGTCCACCGGACAGCGAGGTAGGAGATGCAGCCCACCGAATCCGCACCAGCGCCCAGTTCCGTGCCCGTCGGCGTCGACCCCAACCGTGCCAGCATCGCCCGCGTGTACGACGCGGCCCTCGGCGGTAAGGACAACTACGCGATCGACCGCGAGGTCATCGAGCAGGTGAAGACGGTCGCGCCGGAAATCCGCGAGATGGCGTGGGCAAACCGGAACTGGATGACTCGCGCGGTGCGTTTCATGGTCCAGCACGCACGGATCGACCAGTTCATCGATTGTGGCTCCGGGCTGCCCACCGCGGAAAACGTCCACCAGGTCGTGCAGCGAACCGACCCGGACTCCGTCGTGGTCTACACCGACAACGACCCCGTCGTGCTCGCACACGCCAAGGCGCTGCTCGCCGACACCGACAACACGTACTTCGCCGACGCCGACATCTACCAGCCGAGCCAGTTCTACGACCACGACATCGTCCGGACCCGCATCGACTTCGACCGGCCGATCGGACTCGTGCACAGCAGCACCATCCACCATTACCCTGGCGACTTCGCGGACCTGATGCGGCAGTACATCGACCCGCTGCCGTCCGGCTCCTGGGTGGCCCTGAGCCACTTCTACGACCCCGAGACGCCGGAACTGAGCGAGGTCGCGCGCCGGATCGAGGAGGTCTTCGAGCACAGCGCGATGGGCAGTGGTTGGTTTCGCACCCGGGAGGAAATCCTGTCCATGATGCCGGGCCTGGAGATCACCCCACCGCAGCCGGGGATGGACGCCACCGTGGTTCCGTGCGACCTGTGGTGGCCGGATGGCCCGCTGCAGCGGGCGCTCACCGCGGAGCAGGAATGCATCGGCTGTGTCGTGGGTCGTAAACCCTGACCCCTGCCGGGGCACCGAACCCACCGGCACGCGGGACAGCGGGAACACACGTCGCCGCCGCCCACACGATCGTCCTGATCGTGTGGGCGGCTTCAGCGGAGCACATGTCCCCGACCTTCACCAACGGCGGCCGGCACAGCGGATACGCCGGGTTGGCATCTCATGCACACCCAGGACCCCGATACCGGAACTACGGGAGACCGCGTTACAGCGTTTCGGGTAGGCCGAACATTGTCGGCCGTCCACCACTTTCGGAAAACGTGATTCCGCCAGGAATCGTGCGACGCCCGGCGTGCCACTGACCCACCGGCTCGTGCGCGGGTCGTTGCCGTCCACGTTGTTCCCGGCGCTCGGCGACGGCTCGTTACGCCTCCGGCACGCCGCCGACGACGACTCGGATCATCAAGACCACGACATGCAACACAGTGGCCGCTGACCAGATACTCACCGGTCAGCGGCCACTGGGTGTAGCTGTATGTACCCCCGATGGGATTCGAACCCACGCTACCGGCGTGAGAGGCCGGCGTCCTAGGCCGCTAGACGACGGGGGCTTGCTGTGTTGCTGAAGAGAACTTACCAGAGGCTGATTCACTCTCCGCAGCTGGGGTACCAGGACTCGAACCTAGACTAACTGAACCAGAATCAGTCGTGCTGCCGATTACACCATACCCCAATGGGATGCCGTTCCTGCCGTGGCCGGCGCGGCACCGCCGGAAGAAAATACTAGACCATGCCGGTTCGGGGGGATCAGCCGGGGCCACCGCTCGGTGCTCGCCTGGAAACGCGCGCACATGTTCGCCGAGCACGTTCCTCCACCCACCACCGCAGGTCACAGTGGCTCGGCCGCTCTGTCAGCGTGGCAGCGGCACCCCAGGAACCCCGACCCGGGCAAACTCGCAGACCAGTAGCTCAGGGAGCTCCGCGAGGGTGTTGATGACGTACACGCCGTCGGGGACGGTGGCCGGGCCGCGCCCGCGGTCCAGCCAGACCCCGCCGAGCCCGGCCTGGTGCGCGCCGACGGCGTCGGTGTCCAGCTTGTCACCGACGTGCGCGGCCTCGGCAGGGTCGCAGCCGATGGTGAGGCATACCGAGTGGAACATCACCGGATCGGGCTTGGCCACCCCCAATTCGCCCGCGATGGCCACGTGGTCGAAGAATCGGGCGAGTCCGAGGTCGGCGAGCTTCGCGCGCTGGTGCGCGCCGGAGGCGTTGGTCACAGCGGCGAGCCGGACGCCGGCCGCGGCCAGCCACTCCAGGCAGGGCACCACATCGTCGAACAGCCGCCAGTAACGGCGCAGCAGCTCCTTCCGGCGCTGTTCGAAGACCGCGGGGTCCCGTGGCTCGACGAGCATGCCGATGGTCGCCAACTCGGCGAGGAAGTACTGGGTGCGTCGCCGGTGCATGGACGCGTAGTCGATCTCACCGGCCACCACCCTGGCGACGTGTTCCTCGGTGACCCGTTCCCAGAGCGACCACATGTCCGCCCTGCCGATCAAGGCGGCGAGCGCGTGCCGGCCCGCCGCGGTGAAGTCGATCAGCGTGTCATCGATGTCAAGGCACACCAGCCGGAGGTTCGGTGGGCCCCACGGTTCGCGGTGGTCCAGTCGGGAGACTACTGCCTGCTGTTCGGTCGGGGAGGCAAGCGCAAAATCCACCCCGAGAGGCTAGGCCACTTTCGGCCGTACCGATTCGACTGAGAAGGTGATTAGCACTGCTCTGTTACGGTGCCAATTATCTACGCTCAGTTGCCAGGCACCGCCCGACGCAGCCGTCCGAGGGACCTTTCTCGCCCCAGCAACTCCATCGACTCGTACAACGGTGGCGAAACCGTACGCCCGGTGATCGCCACTCGGACGGGGGCGAAGGCCTTACGAGGCTTGAGCCCCAGTCCGTCCACAAGCGCATCCTTGAGGGCCTGCTCGATACCGGCCGCGGTCCAGGACGGCAGCGTATCCAAGGCTTCGATGGAGGCACGTAGCACGGGTTCGGCGTCGGCGCCGAGCGCCTTGGCCGCTGCCGCCTCCTCCGGCGCGAACTCCGCCTCCTCGGCGAACAGGAAGCGCACCAACTCACTGGCTTCCCCCAGTACGGTGACCCGTTCCTGCACCAGTGGCGCGATCACACGCAGGGTGCCCAGCTGATCCTCGGTCGGCTGCCGGGGCAGCACCCCCGCGGCGGCCAGGTAGGGCACCACCCTGGCGGTGAAGTCCTCGGCGTCCAGGGCACGCACATGCGTGGCGTTGATGGCCTCGGCCTTCTTCACGTCGAACCGCGCCGGGTTCGCGCTGACCTTGCTGATCTGGAAGGCCGCGACCAGCTCGTCCACGTCGAAGATGTCCCTGTCCTCGGCGATGGACCAGCCGAGCAGGGCGAGGTAGTTCAGCAACCCCTCGGGAATGAACCCGCGCTCGCGGTAGTGGAAAAGATTCGAGGAAGGATCCCGTTTGGACAATTTCTTGTTGCCCTCACCCATCACGTAGGGCAGATGCCCGAACTCCGGGGTGAAGTCGGTGACGCCGATCCGGCGCAACGCCTGGTACAGCGCGAGCTGGCGGGGCGTCGACGGCAACAGGTCCTCACCGCGCAGCACGTGGGTGATCCGCATCAGTGCGTCGTCCACCGGATTGGTCAGCGTGTAGAGCGGATCCCCGTTCGCACGCACCAGAACCGGGTCCGGAATGCTGCCGCCGGGAAAACTGATCTCGCCGCGGACCAGGTCGGTCCAGCCCAGGTCCTCCTCGGGCATCCGCAGGCGCAGCACCGGAAGCCGCCCCTCGGCCCGGAAGGCCGCCTTCTGTTCCGCGGTGAGCCGCCGGTCGTGGTTGTCATAGCCGAGCTTGGGGTCCTGGCCCGCCTCCCGGCGGCGCCGCTCGACCTCCTCGTTCGTGGAGAAGGCCTCGTACAACTCCCCCGCCTCGAGCAACCGCGCCGCGATGTCGGCGTAGACCTCCCGCCGCTCGCTCTGCCGGTACGGCCCGTACTCGCCGCCGACTCCCGGCCCCTCGTCCCAGTCGAGGCCGAGCCAGCGCAACGCGTCCAGCAGCGCGTCGTAGGACTCCTGGGTGTCCCGCGCGGCATCGGTGTCCTCGATCCGGAACACCAGGCTGCCGCCGTGGTGGCGGGCGAAGGCCCAGTTGAACAGGGCGGTACGGATCAGCCCGACGTGCGGGGTGCCGGTCGGTGAGGGGCAGAAGCGGGCGCGTACCCGGGCGGCGTCGTCACTCATAGCCAGCTCAGCGTATCGGCTTGACGCGGTGGACGTGCCGGGTGCATCGTGTAGTTATTCAACATATGATGAAAAAGAGGTGGTGGCGATGACCGAGCGCACGACCTGCGTGGTGATCGGCGGTGGACCGGCCGGCATGGTCGCCGGGCTGTTGCTGGCCAGGGCCGGGGTGGAGGTCACGGTGCTGGAGAAGCACGGCGACTTCCTGCGTGACTTCCGCGGGGACACCGTGCACCCTTCGACCCAGGAGTTGCTCGACGAGCTGGGTCTCGGCGAACGGTTCGCCGAGCTCCCGCAGAGCAGGCTCGAGGAGATCGCCTTCCCGATCGACGACGAGCAGAGCCTGGTGGTCGGGGACCTGCGCCGGTTGCGCACCGCCCACCCGTACATCGCGATGGTGCCGCAGTGGGACTTCCTCAACCTGCTCGCCGAGGCGGGAAACGCCGAGAGCACCTTCACCCTGCGGATGCACACCGAGGTCACCGAGCTGATCCGCGCCGGCGGCCGGGTGACCGGGGTGCGGTACCGGACCGCCGAGGGCGAGACAGGCGAGCTGTCCGCCGAGCTGACCATCGCCTGCGACGGGCGCTGGTCGCTGGCCCGCAGGGAGGCGAACCTCCGCCCGAAGGAGCTGCCGGTGCCCATCGACGCGTGGTGGTTCCGGCTGCCGCGCAGGGCGGACGAGACCGACTCGAGCCTGCGACCCCGGATGCGGGACAGCCGGTTCGCAATCGTCATCCCGCGCGAGGGCTACTTCCAGATCGCCTGGATCGCGCGGAAGGGCCGTGATCCGCAGCTACGCGCCGCCGGGATCGAGCGGTTCCGGGAGGACCTCGTCGAACTCTTCCCCCAGTTCGCCGACCGGGCCGGCACGCTGGAGTCGATGGACGAGATCAAGCACCTGGACGTCCGGCTCAACCGGCTGAACCGGTGGCACGTGGACGGGCTGCTGTGCATCGGGGACGCGGCGCACGCGATGTCCCCGATCGGCGGGGTCGGGATCAACCTGGCGGTGCAGGACGCGGTGGCGGCGGCCACCCTGCTCGCCGAACCGCTGCGGCACGGCAGGGTCGGGCCGCGGCAGTTGGCGAGGGTGCGCGGCCGTCGCCTGCTGCCGACGATCCTGGTGCAGACCCTGCAGCGCACCCTGCACCGCGTCGTGGTGCGGCCGGTGGTCGAGGGCAGGCGGAACGGGCCGCCGAAACCGATGGTGCGGCTGATGTGGGCGGTGCCCAAGGCCACGTTCCTGCCGGCCTACCTGGTCGGGATCGGGCTCAGGCCGGAGCACGCACCGGCGTTCGCCCGGCGGCTCAGCCGGCCTGCACGGGGTTCGTGAGCGTGCCGATCCCCTCGATGGTGATGGACACCTGCTGCCCCGCGCTGATCGGGCCGACCCCGTCCGGAGTGCCGGTGAGGATCACGTCCCCTGGCAGCAGGGTCATCACGTGCGAGACGAACTCGACCAACTCCGGCACCTTGTGCACCAGCGAGGAGGTACGCGCGTCCTGCTTGACCTCGCCATCGACCTCGCTGCGCAGGGCCAGGTCGGCCGGGTCCGCCGCGGTCTCGATCCACGGCCCGAGCGGGCAGAACGTGTCGTACCCCTTCGCCCTGCCCCACTGGCCGTCCGCCTTCTGCTGGTCCCGCGCGCTGACATCGTTGGCGATGGCGTAGCCGAGCACGGCGGCGGAGGCCCGCGCGGCGGGCACGTTCTTCGCCGGCTGGCCGATCACCACGGCCAGCTCACCCTCGAAGTCCACACGGGACGAACTGGGTGGCAGCTTGATCGCGGCATTCGGCCCCACCACGCTGGTGGACGGCTTGATGAAGATCATCGGCTCGGCCGGGACCTCGTTGCCGAACTCCGCGGCGTGTGCGGAGTAGTTGCGGCCCACCGCGATCACCTTCGACGGCAGGATCGGGGCGAGCAGCCGCACATCGGCCAGCGGCCAACGGCGGCCGGTGAAGTTGGGCCGGCCGAACGGATGTTCGGCGATTTCCAGTACCTGGGCTTCCGCACCGTCCCCTTCCATCGAAGCGAACGCGACGCCACCGGGATGAGCAATTCGAGCCAGACGCACGACACCACGGTAACCAGCCGAGTGTCCTCTACCTTCACCAGGCCACCGGACTGCTCCGTTCGACCGCTGGGCTGGGGCCGCGCACCTGCCTATATTCAATGGACAACCCCTGCAGATGGAGGCCGTCATGCGCCCCTTCCGTTTCCTCCCCTGGCTCCTCGCGGCAGTGCTGGCCCTGCTGCTGGGCACGCCGTCCACCGCCCTCGCCGCGGAGCAGCGCGCCCCGCTGGGCGGCGGGCTCACCCTGCATTCCGGCGGGGACCACCGCTGCACCACCTCCTTCGCGGCCACCGATCGCTGGCCCGGCGAGTGGTACCTGGTCGCGGGCGGCGGCTGCGGCCGGCCCGGCGACACCGTCCGCAGCGGCGAGCGGGTGGTCGGCATGGTGATCGCGGCGGAGACCGGGATCACCGTCATCCACGTCACCAACACCACCGACTGGAAGCTGGTGCCGTGGATCAGCGGGCCCGGCGGGCGGCTGACGCTCACCGGGTCGGCGGAGGCGCCGATCGGTGCCTCGGTGTGCCGCACCGGCAGCACCACCGGCTGGCACTGCGGCGTGATCCAGGCGAAGAACCAGACGATCGTCTACCCCGATGGGCGGGTGCACGGGGTGACCAGGACCAGTGTCTGCGCCGAACCGGGCGACGGCGGCGCACCGTTCGTCCACAGTGACCAGGCACAGGGCGTCCTGCTCGGCGGGTCGGGCAACTGCGCCGCCGGCGGCAGCAGCTACTTCGTTCCGGTCAACCCGGTCCTGAAGCGGTATGGGCTGATCCTGTTCACCGGCTGACCCGGTTCAGGCCGGCTGGCGCTGCCGCATCGCCTTGTGCACCAGCGCATCGCACAGGGCGAGCCAGCTGGCCTCCACAATGTTCTCGTGTACGCCGACGGTGGTCCACTCGCGCTGCCCGTCCGAGGTCTCCACCAGTACCCTGGTGACCGCGTCGGTGCCGGGATGCCCCGGCAGGATCCGCACCTTGTAGTCCGCAAGCTCCACGGTGTCCAACCAGGACAAATATGGGCTGAGTGCCTTACGCAGCGCGGCATCCAGCGCATGCACCGGACCGTTGCCCTCGGCGGTGGCGATCACCCGCTCGCCACCGGCGTGAACCTTGACGGTCGCCTCGGAGATCACCTCACCGTCGGCCCGGTGATCCAGCACCACCCGGTAGGACTCCAGCACGAACGGCGGCTCGTCCAGCACGTCCCGGTCCGGCCCCTGCACCTCCCTGCGCAGCAACAGCTCCAGCGAGGCGTCGGCCGCCTCGAAGGACCATCCCCTCGCCTCGAGACGTTTCACCTTGTCCACCGCGCTGGTCAGTGCCGTGGGCTGGCCGGCGAGGTCAACCCCGAGCTCACGTCCCTTGAGTTCGAGGCTGGCCCTGCCGGCCATTTCGGTGACCAGGACCCGCATGTCGTTGCCGACGGAGGTGGGATCGATGTGGTTGTACAACAACGGATCCACCTTGATCGCGCTCGCGTGCAGCCCCGCCTTGTGGGCGAAGGCCGACGCCCCGACGTAAGCCTGGTGGGTGTCGGGGGCGATGTTCGCGATTTCGGCAAGAGCATGGGAGACGCGGGTCAGCTCGGCGGCGCCGCCGGTCGGCAGCACCTCCATGCCGAGCTTGGTCACCAGGTTTCCCGTCACGGCGAACAGGTCGGCGTTGCCTGCCCGTTCCCCGTAACCGTTCGCGGTGCACTGGACGTGGGTCGCGCCGGCTTGCACGGCGGCGATGCTGTTCGCCACCGCGCAGGAAGTGTCGTCCTGGCAGTGGATCCCGAGCCGCAGCCCGGTACGCGCGGCGACCTCGCGCACGGTCTCGGCGAGTCGCAACGGGAGCTGCCCGCCGTTGGTGTCACACAGCACGGCGACATCGGCGCCGCCCTCGCCGGCCGCGTCCAGCACGCGCAGCGCGGTGTCCGGATCGTGGGCGTAGCCGTCGAAGAAGTGCTCGGCGTCGAGGAACACCCTGCGCCCCTCGCCGACCAGGAAGGATACGGTGTCCCGGACCATCGCGCAGGCAGTGTCCACATCGACCCGTAGCGCACGCTCGATGTGCCTGCGGTCCGATTTGGCCACCAGGGTCACCACCGGTGCCGCCGAGTCCAGCAGCGCCCGCACCTGCGCGTCCTCCGCGGCGGCGACATCGGCCTTACGGGTGGAACCGAAGGCCACCAGCACGGCGTGCTTGAGTACGAGTTCCTCAGCCGCGCGGGCGAAGAACTCGGTGTCCTTGGGCAACGCCCCCGGCCAGCCACCCTCGATGAAGCCCACGCCGAGCTCGTCGAGCAACCGGGCGACCGCGAGCTTGTCGGTCACCGAGTACGAGATCCCCTCCCGCTGCGCACCGTCGCGCAGGGTCGTGTCGTAGAGGTGGAAGTCGTCGCCGAGTGGGGTGCCTGCCGGTTCCGTGCGAGTCACGGTCTCTCCTGGGATGGGCGTGTCGGTACCAACAAAAAAACCTCCCGCGGATGCGAGAGGTCTGCGCGCCGGGTGCTCGGTCGAGCACTTACCCGGCGCGCTTGCGGATAATGATCACCGCAGAGAAAGCCATGTCGGCATCATGCCATACCCAGGACACGCTTCCAAATCGTGGTCACCCACTCCCGGATACTGACATGCCGCATCCGGTGCGGTCAGGAGGCGACCACCTGGGGATCCGGTCCACCGTGGAAGGTCGGCCGCCCCACGACAACCCGGTGGCCGGCGACCCGAGCATGAACAGCGACAGGACCAGGGCCGCGACGGCCAGTACCAGCGCGGCTCGCCGCTCCTGCCGGCCCGTCACCGCACGGCTCCCGCCGACCGGGCACCGCGTGTGGCCTCGCGGGCAATGTCGTCCTCGGCCTCGTGGTGCTGCTCGCAGCCCGTGGCGTGACCGGAGGTCTGGTACACGGTCCGGCAGTGGTAACAGGTCCGAGCCTGCCGAGTGAGCGGCGAGGTGGAGCCGTACCGCCGGTGGAAACGCATCGCGTGGGACCATTCCCTACCGTTCGACGCATACGCGACCGCCAACAGGTGACCAGACGAGGAGTCCGTGACCGACTTCGAGACCCGGCGCAAGGAGTTCGGCGCCAAGCTACGGCGCCTGCGTGAGCACCACGCCGCATCTGGTCGAGATGTCGCCAACGAGCTCGGTTGGCCACAGTCGAAGGTCTCCAAGCTGGAGACCGGCAAGCAGACGCCCGACGACTCCGACGTGATCGAGTGGTGCACGCTGCTCGATGCGTCGGAAGCGCGGGACGATCTACTCGCCGAGTTGGCTGAGCTGCGCGTTCAGCAGATCGAGTGGCGTCGCCAGCTCCGCGCTGGTCACCGCGACAAACAGACCCAACTCGACCAGCGGCAGCAACGTGCTACTCGGATCCGCGCCGTAGACATCACCTCGGTTACCGGCCTGGTCCAGACTCCCGACTACGCGCGCCGCATCTTCCGAACCCAAGCCGACCTCCTCGAGATACCGCACGACACCGAGGCCGCCGTCAAGGCACGGATGAAGCGTCAGCAGATCCTCTACGACACCGACAAGCAGATCGAGATCCTGATCAGTGAGGCAGCTCTGGCTCACATGATCACCATGCCGACCGAGCTGATCGTGCAACTCGATCGGCTGGCCACACTCATCGGCATGCCGCACGTCCGGCTCGGCATCCTGCCGCTCTACCGCCAACTGCCACACGTACCTGTGCACGGCTACTGGATCGTGGACGATTACGTCACCATCGAGAACATCACTGCCGAGGTCGAGATCGACGATCCCGAGCAGGTCGCTCTCTACCATCGGCTCACCGGCCGTCTTTGGACCGCTGCGGCTGACGGCGACGACGCACGGACGGTCCTTTCGCGCGCCGCCGAACAGCTCGCCGGCTGACCCCCACGCCGCGGCCTGGATGCTCGGTAACCTCGGCTAGCCGAGGTTACCGCTTTCCGCTGACCCAGTGCTCCGGCGCGAGCTGCTATGAGTAGGCGGTCAGGGGACGGGGCGGGTGGTGTCGTTGGAGGAGACGAGCGCGGCGAGCCGGTCGCCGATCGAGTGGGTGGCTCCCGGCGAGGACTGGTCCCTGGTGGCGAGGTCGAAGGCGACCGAGGCCTCGATCCGGCGCGCGGCCTCCTTCTGGCCGAGATGGTCCAGCAGCAGGGACATCGACAGCACCGCGGCGGTCGGGTCGGCGAGCCCCTGCCCTGCGATGTCCGGCGCGCTGCCGTGCACCGGTTCGAACATGCTCGGGTTGCGCCGGGAAATGTCCATGTTCCCGCTCGCGGCCAGCCCGATGCCACCGGTCACCGCGGCCGCGAGGTCGGTGACGATATCGCCGAACAGGTTGTCGGTGACGATCACGTCGAACCGGGCGGGATCGGTCACCAGATGGATCGTGGCGGCATCCACGTGCGAGTAGGCCACCGTCACGTCCGGGTGCTCCAGCGACACCTCCTCCACGATCCGGGACCACAGCGAACCCGCGTACTCCAGCACGTTCGTCTTGTGCAGCAGGGTCAGATGCTTGCGCGGGCGCTCCTCGGCCCGGTTGAACGCGTCGGTCACCACCCGCCGGATCCCGAAGGCCGTGTTCACGCTGACCTCGGTCGCGATCTCGTGCTCGGTGTCCTTGCGCAAGAGGCCGCCGTTGCCCGCGTACGGCCCCTCGGTGCCTTCCCGCACCACCACCATGTCGACCTCGCCCGGGTCGGCGAGCGGGCCACGAAGGCCGGGGTACAGCCGGGCGGGCCGCAGGTTCACATGGTGATCCAGCTCGAAGCGCAGGCGCAGCAGCAGCCCGCGCTCCAGAATCCCGCTCGGCACGGTCGGATCACCCACCGCGCCGAGCAGAATGGCGTCATGCTGCCGAAGTTCCCCCAGCACCGACTCGGGCAGCAGCTCGCCGGTTGAGTGCCAGCGCGCGGCACCGAGGTCGTAGTTGGTGATCTCCGCGCTCGGCACGACCTCACCGAGCACCTTGAGCGCCTCGGTGACCACTTCGGGCCCGATCCCGTCACCTGGGATCACCGCGAGCCGCATCCACACACCTCCGTTGACCGGGGGCCGGTGTCCCGACTGCCCCATCTACCACCTACAGCGTCAGTAGGTACCAATCCGACCGGAAGCAGCTGACCGGTACAGGTGGCCAGCTCAGGTCGGCTACTTCCAGTCTCCTTGGTAACTCCAGCCACGGCAGGTTACCGGCCGTCGCCAACCCACCGAAGCAGCACCACCCGTACGTCGGAGCATCCCGCAGTCCGAGACACCCATCCGTGTCATTGGGTGCCACTGTCGCTCCGCCGAACGAGGGATGCCCGGGGTGGACATCCACCCCGGGCTGATCCGATCGTTCCTGCTCAGCCGCGGCCGGTCGCCTGCACCCGCACCACCTCGGCCCGCCGGCCGGAGGCGTTGTGGTGGTTCAGGGCCAGCAGGCCGAGCACGGTGTCCTCCCGCGCGGCGTCCGCGTTGCGGTCCACCACCAGCGCGGTACCGGGCCGTGCCAGGTAGGACAGCGCCGGATCCCCGCCGCCCCGCACGGTGTAGGCGGGCGCGAGCGCGTCGACGGACACCGGCTCGCCGATGCTGTCGATCAGGTCGTGCCCAGGCGCGCTGTAGTACCCGACGGTGCCCGCGGTGTAGCTGATCCGGTGCGACTCCGCGCTCGGGTCGATGCCGAGCGCCGCGATGCGCACCGGCAGTACGACCACGTTCGTGTCGAACACGTTGGTGTCCACATCGCCGAGTTGCCCGTTCACCGGCCGCACGTCCACCGAGGGGAGGCCCGGCTTGCGCAGGTCCACCGTGTTCACCAGCAACACGTCGGTGCCCGGTACCTTGGTCACGTAGGACTCGAAGTCCGGCTTGCCGTCCCCGGTGGTGTCGATGTCCACGAACGGGATCGTGTTGCTGCCGAGATTGGCCCAGTCGCTCCAGGTGGCGAGGCCGAAGGCGAGCAGCGAACTCTCAGGGTCGCCCTGCCGCCTGGCCAGCGGGGCGGTGGAGGTGGCACCGACGTAGCGCAGGTCGCCACTCTTGGCGGTGTCGTTGATGGTGCAGTTGCGCCCGGATTGGCCCCGGCACTCCGGCAGCCGCCCGGACTTCGCCTGCAGCTCGAACACGCTGATCAGCGAGCGGTACGCCTGGCTGCCCGAACCCTGGACGACGCCGCGGCCGCCGAGGTCGAGCACGGCCTGGTTCTGCCCACCGTGGAACCGGACCTCGGACGGCGTGCTGATCGCCGAGACCGGCTTGGGCGCCGCGTACACCGGAACCCGCAGCCCGACCGTGGCCCCTTCGCGCGGTGTGAAGGCCACGTGGCCGGAGGCGTCGGCGAGGAACTGGCGCGCCAGCCCGCTCTGCTCGGTCGCCATCGTCGGGTCGATGACCTTGCGCAGCGCCGAGGGTTCGTCGATCCGCAGGGTCACCCGGACCCGCGCGACACCACGCGGGCTGAGCCGCACCGTGTCGGTGGACAGCTCGTAGCGCACCCCTGGCGGCTCGGTGACGCCCGCGTAGGACACGCCGAGGGTGACCGGGCGGACGCCCTTGTTCACCACCTTGACCGTCTTGGTCAACGAGACCGGGCCCGCCGCCTCGACCGTGCCGAAGGTGGCGCTCACCGCACCCGGGTCGTCCTGCACGTAGGCGAGAACCTCGTTCTCGAGCGCCGCGATCGCGTCGATCCGGCCGGCGCCGACCCGCTGCGGCGCGTAGGTGTCGCCCCGCGCGTCATGCAGGTCGTGCCCGGCGGTGTTGATCACCGCGGCCTTGACCTCCTCGACCGACCATTCCGGGTGCGCCTGCCGGATCAGCGCCGCGATCCCCGCCGTGTGCGGGGCGGCCATCGAGGTCCCGGACAGCACGGTGCGACCGTTGCCGCTGCCGGACAGCGCCGAGGCGATGGTGTCGCCCGGCGCGGCGACGTCCGGCTTGACGCTCGGCCCGCGCACGCCGCGCGAGGTGAACCCGCTCGGGCTGTCCACGATGGACTCGTCGTAGGTCTGCAACGCGGCCCTGCCGTGCCCGCTCAGCCGGACCTGGAGCGTGCCGGCCTCGAGTGCCGGGCGCAGGGTCCCGGTGGCCGTGCCGGTGAGCTGGAAGGCCGGGATGTCCTCGTTGCCCGCGATCCCGGCCGAGAAGTGCTCGAGGGTGGAGGACAGCAGCACACCCTCGGCGCCGGCCGCCGCGGCGTTGTCGGTGCGTGTCGAGGAACCGCAGGCCCTGGTCGAATCGTTGTCGTCCCATTCCAGCCAGGCGAACTTGCCTGCCACGGCCGCCCTGTCCGCCGCGGAGAACGGCCGGCAGCCATCCGGGTTGCCTGCCGAGAGCGCGACCACCGGCCTGGTCCGGTCCAGGTCGTCGTAGCCGGCGTAGTTCTGGCTGAACTGCCCCGGCCGCTGCCCCGCCTGCTCGGCGGGCGCGGTGACCTCGGCGGCGTCCCGCAGCACCGAGGCGTCCCTGCTGCTGGCCACGGTCAACGCCTCCGGGGTGTTACCGGGCGAGCCGCCGATATCGTAGAGGTCCCCGCCGTTGCCGCCGGAGAACACCGGCAGCACCCCGTTCGCGGCCAGCTTGCGCACGAACAGCGAGTCCGGGTCGTCCGGGGCGCCGTAGTCGCTGCCCAGCGACAGGTTCACCAGGTCGAGGTGGTCGGTGAAGTCCCCGTCGCCGTCCGGGTCCAGCGCCCAGTCGAGGGCCTGGGTGGTGACGCTGGTGGAACCGTGGCAGCCGAACACCTTGATGGCGTACAGCAGCGCCTTCGGCGCCGACCCCGGCCCGATCCGCATCTCGTCCACGTCGTCGGCGGTCAGCTCGGCGTAGTCACCGGTGAAGGTGCTGCCGTCCGCGTTCACCCCGAAACCACCCGCGGTGCCCGCCACATGCGTCCCGTGCTGCCCGCAGGAGATCGGGTTGGGGTCCGGGCGCGGGGTCGGTGAGCCCGCCTCGCCCGCGGAGTCGTAGTCGTCGCCGACCAGGTCGGTGCCGCCGACCACCTTCGCGGTCGGGAAGTAGGAGGCCTCGACCCTGGTGCGGTCGATCGCCTCGTAGGCCGCCTTGGTGCCGGGGCCGCCGAAGTCGGCGTGCGTGTAGTCGACGCCGTCGTCGATGATCCCGACCCGGATGCCCTCGCCGAAGCGACCGGTCTGCTGCCAGGCGTTCAGCGTCCTGGTCAGCTGGGTCGCCCCGCTGTTGGTCCGCTTCTTGGGCACGACGGTCCGCACCGAGACCACATCGGCGCGCTGGGCGATCCGCCTGAGCTCGGCCGCGTCCGCGGTCACCACCGCGCCGGGTACGGCGTTGACGGTCTCGGTGACCAGCTCGGTCGCGCCGTCCAGCGAGCGCAACTGCCCGAGCACGGCGTCCACCGCCCCCGCGGTCTCCCGCCGGGCCGCCCGCGCGGCCCGCTTCGCCTGCTCCTTGCCCGCGCCCCGTGCCCGTTCGGTGTTGAACGCGTCCACCGCGGGCCGCTTGGCCAATTCGACGAAGGCCGTCGTCCGGCCCCGTGCCGCCGCCAGTCGCGGGGAGAGCGTGCCCTGCAGGCCCGCCACCGCGCTCCCGGTGGGTGGGACGGCGTCGGCCAACGGCTGATCCTGCTGCGCGGACGCACTCGGCACCCCGGCGAGGGCGGTCGTCAGGACGGCCGCGAGGACCGCCGCTGACGACCGCGTGACCCACGCGGGTACGCGAATCCGACTCATGAGTTCGTGCCCTTACCCGAGGCGCCCTCAGAACCCGCACACGCGCTCCCGACCAGCCCCGACGGTGCGCGCATCGCCTGGCGCCGTGCCCTCGACGGCGCCGTGGTTCCGCCTCGCGGGCACGAACCTAGCTGCGGATGCTTACTACTTTGGTAGCCGCGCCGGATCAGCGTTACTCGAATGTGACCGCACGGATCGTGCGGGCACCGACGGCCGAGCCGGTCGATTCCAGCACGTGGGAGTCGACCCCGCGGTCCACCCGCAGCAGCATGACCGCGTCGGAGCGGTCCGTGGTCTGGCTGATCTGCGCGGCCTCGATGTTGATCCCGGCCTCGCCGAGCAGGGTGCCGACCCGGCCCATGATCCCAGGGCGGTCCGGGTACTCCAGCAGCAGCATGTTGCCCTTGGCACGCAGGTCGAAGTGCCGCCCGTTCACCTCGACCAGCTTCTCCACCTCGTCCTTGCCGGTGACCGTCCCGGAGACCGAGATGGTGGTGCCGTCGGCGTGCACCGCGCGCACGGTCACCAGGCTGCGGTGGTTCGGGCTCTCCGTCTCGGTGGTGATGTCCACCCCGACGCCGAGCTCCTCGGCCAGCCGCGGCGCGTTCACGAAGGTCACCGGGTCCTCGACCACGGTGGAGAACACCCCACGCAGCGCGGCCAGCGACAGCACGCTGACGTCCTCGCCGGACAGTTCGCCGCGTACCACCACGGTGACCGAGGCAGGCGGGTTGGAGCTCAGCGCGGACACCACGGTGCCCAGTTTCTGGGTGAGCTGCAGGAACGGCCGGACCTCCTCGCCGACCGGGCCGCCCGCGACGTTCACCGCGTCCGGCACGAAGTCGCCGCGCAGGGCGAGCACCACGGAGCGGGCCACGTCGGTGCCGGCCCGGTCCTGCGCCTCCGTGGTCGAGGCGCCCAGGTGCGGGGTGGCCACCACGTTCGGCAGCTCGAACAGCGGGCTGGCGGTGGTGGGCTCGGTGACGAACACGTCCACCCCCGCACCGCCGACCTGGCCGCTGCGCACCGCGTCCGCGAGCGCCTCCTCGTCGACCAGCCCGCCCCTGGCCGCGTTCACGATGATCACGCCCTGCTTGGTCTTGGCCAGCGCCTCGGCGTCGATCAGGCCGGTGGTCTCCGGGGTCTTCGGCAGGTGGATGGAGATCATGTCGGACCGCCGCAGCAACTCGTCCAGGCTGACCAGCTCGATGCCGAGCTGCGACGCGCGCTGGGCCGAGGCGTAGGGGTCGTAGGCGATCAGCTCGGTGCCGAAGGCGGCGAGCCGCTGCCCGACCAGCTGGCCGATCTTGCCGAGCCCGACGATGCCGACGGTCTTGCCGTTCAGCTCGACCCCGGTGTACGAGCTGCGCTTCCACTCGCCGCCACGCAGGCTCTGGTCGGCGGCCGGGACCCGGCGGGCGACCGCGAGCAGCAGGGCGACGGCGTGCTCGGCCGCCGAGACGATGTTCGAGGTCGGCGCGTTGACCACCAGCACGCCGCGGTCGGTGGCGGCGGGTACCTCGACGTTGTCCAGCCCTACCCCGGCCCTGGCGACCACCTTGAGGACGGGCGCGGCGGCGAGCACCTCGGCGTCCACCTTGGTCGCCGAGCGGACCAGCAGGGCGTCCGCCTCCTGCACAGCGTCCAGCAGCGCGGGCCGGTCGGTGCCGTCCACGTGCCTGACCTCGACCTCGTCACCGAGCGCACTCACCACGGATGGGGCGAGCTTCTCGGCGAGTAGGACGACTGGCTGGCTGGGCTTGCTCACGATGCGGCTCCCAATGCTCGACTTCTGATTCCTTGCTCAGGATGCGGGCGCCCTCAGGTGCGACGGAGATCGAGTGACCGTGGTCAGCCGCCGGTGCCTTGCCTGACGTGGTACACCCACCTGCGCTGACCGGTCACGACGCTGTGCCCGGATGCGGCGCAGTGTAGTCCGGACGGCGGCGGGTCGGGGGTACGGCCATTGACTTGATCGCAACTCGCAACGAACGCGGGCCCGCCGAAAAGTAGTTGAATATTTGAACGTCCTGTCCGTTTCATGCCAGCTTCCGCTGCTCCGAGCGATTTGTATGGGTCAGGTGAACGACACAACGTAC
Source organism: Amycolatopsis cihanbeyliensis (assembly GCF_006715045.1). GTDB lineage: Bacteria > Actinomycetota > Actinomycetes > Mycobacteriales > Pseudonocardiaceae > Amycolatopsis > Amycolatopsis cihanbeyliensis. The sequence goes on from NZ_VFML01000001.1 coordinate 2,425,723, forward strand.
TTCCCGAACAAGCAGGCTGTGGTGCTGGACGACCGGCTCGACGGAAAGGTGGCACTGGTCACCGGTGGCAGCAGGGGTATCGGCGCCGCGGTGGCCATCCGCCTCGCCACGGCCGGAGCCGATGTCGTGCTGACCTACCAGCACAGCGTGGACCAGGCCGAGAACGTGGTGGCCGAGGTCAAGGCCGCGGGCCGGCGCGGGTTGGCCATCCAGGCGGACAGTGCCGACGCGACCGAGGCGGTCTCCGCCGTGGAGCGGGCCGTCGCCGAGTTCGGCCGGCTGGACGTGCTGGTCAACAACGCCGGGGCGGCATACTTCGGCACGGTCGAGGACATCCCGGTGGCGGACGTCGACCGGGTGCTGGCGGTGAACGTGCGCGGGCCGTTCCTCGCCGCGCAGGCGGCCGCCCGGCACCTACCCGCGGGCGGCCGGATCATCAACATCGGCAGTTGCGCCGCCGAGCGCGGCGCGTTGCCGGGGCTGACGCTGTACGGGATGAGCAAGGCCGCCGTCGCCGGGCTGACCAGGACCCTCGCGCGGGAACTCGGGCCGCGCGGTATCACGGTGAACACGGTGCACCCCGGGCCGATCGACACCGATATGAACCCGGCGGACGGGCCTGCGGGCGACGCGAACCGGCAGTTCGTGGCGCTCGGCGGTTACGGGCAGGCGGTGGATGTGGCGGCCACCGTGGCGCATCTTGCCGGCGAGAGCGGCCGCTACATCACCGGCGCCGGGCTGGCCGTGGACGGCGGGTTCGCCGCCTGAGCTACGCCGCGCACCCAGCGTGACCGGCACCCATATGCCCTGAACGGCACTTTCGAGACGCTGAACGTCTCAAACGCCACGTTCGCGGCGTTGAACGTCCTGATCGTGCCGTTCAGGGCTCTGCAGGGGCGACGGGGAACAACGGCTCACCAGGGTTCGTCGAACTCGCCGTCCTTGACGCCGGCGACGAAGGCATCCCATTCGGCCGGGGTGAAGACCAGGATGACGCCGTCGGGCTGCGAGGACTGTCGCATGGCCACGTAGGTCACGCCGTCGGTATGCGGCACGAAGGCGTACTCCACGGCGTCCTCGAGGGTCTCGCCCTCCGGCTCGGCGCGCTGCCACTCCGCCTTGCTGAGGTCCAGCTCGTCCCGGATGTGGGCCTTGTCGTCGACCGGATCGGACTGTTGCTCACTCATGTACGCAACGTTATCCCGTGCCGGGGTGGTCACCGCAGGCGACCACCCCGGCACGCCGGTCACGCGGTCTCGGTGATCGGGCGGTCCACCCAGGACATCAGCCCGCGCAGCCTGGAACCGACCTCCTCGATCGGGTGCTCCTGGCCCCTCGTGCGCAGCGCGGTGAAGTTGGGCCTGCCGTTCTCGTCCTCGGCCACCCACTCCTTGGCGAAGCTGCCGTCCTGGATCTCGCCGAGGATCTTCTTCATCTCCGCCTTGGTCTGCTCGGTGACCACCCGCGGGCCGCGGGTCAGGTCGCCGTACTCGGCCGTGTCGCTGCAGGAGTAGCGCTGCCTGGCGATCCCGCCCTCGTAGATGAGGTCCACGATCAGCTTGAGCTCGTGCAGCACCTCGAAGTAGGCGATCTCCGGCTGGTACCCGGCCTCGACCAGGGTCTCGAACCCGGCCTGGATGAGGTGCGAGGTGCCGCCGCACAGCACCGCCTGCTCGCCGAAGAGGTCGGTCTCGGTCTCCTCGGTGAAGGTGGTCTTGATGGTGCCGGCCCGGGTGCCGCCGATGCCCTTGGAGTAGGCGAGGCCGAGCGCGAGCGCGTTGCCGGAGGCGTCCTGCTCCACCGCGACCAGGTTGGGTACGCCCTTGCCGTCCACGAACTGCCTGCGCACCAGGTGCCCTGGCCCCTTCGGGGCGACCAGCACCAGGTCCACGCCCTGCGGCGGGGTGATGTAGCCGTACCGGACGTTGAAGCCGTGGCTGAAGAACAGCGCGTCGCCCGGCTTCAGGTTCGGCTCGATGTCGTTCGCGTACACGGTCCGCTGCACCGTGTCCGGGGCCTGGATCGAGATCAGGTCGGCCTCGGCCGCCGCCTCGGCCGGGGTGACCACGCGCAGGCCCTCCTCCTCGGCCTTCGCGCGGGACTTCGAGCCCTCGGGGAGTCCGATGCGGACGTCGACGCCGGAGTCGCGCAGGCTCAGCGCGTGTGCGTGCCCCTGGCTGCCGTAGCCGACAACGGCCACCTTGCGTGCCTGGATCAGGCCGAGGTCGGCGTCGTCATCGTAAAAGGTTTCGGCTGGCATGAGGGTTTCTGACTTCCTTTCGGTTTTTGTCTGTGGCTGTGCTTCAGCGCGTTCCGGTCGCCGTGATGGACCGGGCACCCCGGCCGACCGCGACCATGCCGGACTGCACAAGTTCCCGGACCCCATACGGTTCGAGCATGCGCAACAGGGCGTTGATCTTGTCGCCGGTGCCGGTGGCCTCGATGGTCAACGCCTCCGGCGAGACGTCCACCACCTTGGCACGGAACAGCTGCACGGTCTCCAGCACCTGGCTGCGCACGGTGGCGTCCGCCCTGACCTTGACCAGCAGCAGTTCGCGTTGCACCGCGGTGCTCGGATCGAGCTCCACGATCTTGATGACGTTGACCAGCTTGTTGAGCTGTTTGGTCACCTGCTCGAGCGGTAGCTCGTCCACGGCGACCACGATCGTCATCCTGGACACCTCCGGGTTCTCCGTGGGTCCGACGGCGAGGGACTCGATATTGAAGCCGCGCCGGGAGAAGAGTCCCGAGACGCGGGCGAGCACCCCTGGCACGTTCTCCACCAGGACGCTCAACGTGTGTGTGGACATCAGATCTCATCCTCGTCGAACAGCGGGCGGATCCCGCGGGCGGCCATGATCTCGTCGTTGCCGGTGCCGGCGGCGACCATCGGCCACACCTGCGCGTCCTCGCCGACCACGAAGTCGATCACCACGGGCCGGTCGTTGATCGCCATCGCCCGCTCGATCACGGTGTCGACCTCGTCCTTGGTCTCGCAACGCAGGCCGGCGCAGCCCAGCGACTCGGCCAGCAGCGTGAAGTCCGGGATGCGGTGCTTGTGTGTGCCGAGATCGGTGTTGGAGTAGCGCTCGGCATAGAACAGGTTCTGCCACTGACGGACCATGCCGAGGTTGCCGTTGTTGATCACCGCGACCTTGATCGGGGCACCCTCGATGGCGCAGGTGGCCAGTTCCTGGTTCGTCATCTGGAAACAGCCGTCCCCGTCGATGGCCCAGACCTGCTTGTCCGGCTGGCCGAACTGCGCACCCATCGCGGCAGGCACCGCGAAGCCCATCGTGCCCAGGCCGCCGGAGTTGATCCAGGTGCCCGGCCGCTCGTAGCCGATGAACTGCGCCGCCCACATCTGGTGCTGCCCGACGCCCGCGGTGTACACCGCGTCGGTGCCGGCCAACCTGCCGATCCGCTCGATCACGTACTGCGGGGACAGCGCGCCGTCCGGAGGCCACTCGTAGCCCGCGGGGAAAGTGTCCCGCCAGGAGTCGAGCTGGGTCCACCAGGCCGCGAGGTCCGGTTCCCCCGACTGCTCGGTCTCCTGCCGCACGGCGGTGGTCAGCTCCGCGATGATCTCCGCGCAGTCCCCGACGATCGGCACGTCCGCCTTGCGGTTCTTGGAGATCTCCGCCGGGTCGATATCGGCGTGCACCACGGTGGCGTCCGGCGCGAAGGAGGACAGTTGCCCGGTCACCCGGTCGTCGAACCGGGTGCCCAGCGCGATCAGCAGGTCGGAACGCTGCATCGCCGCGACCGCGGCCACCGAGCCGTGCATCCCCGGCATGCCGAGGTGCTGGGAATGCGAGTCGGGGAACGCACCGCGGGCCATCAGCGTGGTGACCACCGGGATCCCGGTGGCCTCGGCGAGCTCGCGCAGCTGCGCGGTGGCCTGCGCCTTGAGCACGCCGCCGCCGACATAGAGCACGGGCCTGCGGGAGCCGGCGATCAGCCGCGCCGCCTCCCGGACCTGCTTGCCGTGCGGGCGCAGGGTCGGCCGGTAGCCGGGCAGGTGCATCTCCGCGGGCCAGACGAAGGACGTGGTCTCCTGCAGCACGTCCTTGGGGATGTCCACCAGCACCGGCCCCGGCCTGCCACTGGACGCGAGGTGGAACGCCTCGGCGATCACCCTCGGGATATCGGCGGGGTTGGTGACCAGGTAGTTGTGCTTGGTGATCGGCATGGTGATGCCGCAGATGTCCGCTTCCTGGAACGCGTCCGTGCCGATCAGCGCCCTGGTCTGCTGGCCGGTGATCGCGACCAGCGGCACCGAGTCCATGTTCGCGTCCGCCAGCGGGGTGACCAGGTTCGTCGCACCCGGTCCCGAAGTCGCCATGCACACGCCGACCTTGCCGGTGGCCTGCGCGTAGCCGGTCGCCGCGTGCCCAGCCCCCTGCTCGTGCCGGACCAGGACGTGCCGGACCTTCGTGGAGTCGAGCAACGGGTCGTAGGCGGGCAGGATGGTGCCACCCGGAATACCGAAGACCACTTCGGCCCCTACCGCCTCGAGTGAGCGCACGAGCGACTGCGCACCGGTCACCCGGACAGGGGTGCCTGCGGGCGGCGCCGGTTTCGGGCGTGCTCCTTGGCCGGGCTGCGCTGGACTCGGCGTGGGTGTCCCACTCGCCGGTGCCTGCCCGGCGTTCTTATCCGATCGCGAGGTGGCGCTTGTCATCGGTTCTGCCTCGTGGAGTGTAGGTGCCTGGGGCGATTTCTTCGGTTATTCACTCGTTCGGGTGGCGGAGGTCTGGACATCAAAAAACCCTCGCCGACCGAAAGGTCGCACGAGGGTCGCGCGTCGACGCAGAGGCTGCTTCCCTAAGCGTCGACGCGCCTGGGAAGTACGATACCGATCTGCGAGGTCACGGCTCAGACGTTAATCGGCCGCCGTCCGCGGTGTCAACTCTGCGGGACCAGCCTTCCGCATGCTGGAACGCCGGTGCGCTGCCGGTGTCTTGTTCAAGGGTCGGGTTATTCAGGTCCGCGGCGCGCGTCACCAATGCCGTGAACTGCAACGACCGCTCGCACGGGCCTGGCGGCCCGCGGTCGCCGGGTCGTTCTGAACAGCCCTCCCGGACCCGCGTTCGTCCGCCCGAGCCGCGCGGTGCACCATCAAAGGGTGGCGAAAAATGCACGGCAGGAAGCGACGACGACCGGCAGGAAGGCGATCCTGCGCGTTCCGGGGATCGCGACGCTCGCCGTGGCGCTGCTCACCGTGTGTGTGACGCCCGCCGCATTCGCCCTGCCCGGGCTGCAGGCCCTCTACCTGGTGCCGATCGCGCTGTTCGTCTGGATCCTGCGCACCCGCACGGTCGCGGACGCGCGTGGACTCACCGTGCGGACGGTGTTCGGCACGCGGGAACTGCCCTGGTCGCGGCTGAAAGGGCTGAGCCTGACCAAGCGCGGGAAGGTGCGCGCGGTGACCACCGACGGCGAGGAAGTCGCGCTGCCGACCGTGCGCACCCGGCACCTTCCGGTGCTGTCCCTGGTCAGTGAGGGCCGCGTGGGTGATCCCACCGGGCTGACCGAGGACATGGACACCACGAGCGAGTCCCCGTCCGCCGGACAGGAGTAGCCTCGATCCCGGCCGCCGTGCGCGCGCTGCCCACCAGGTAGCCGCCACCAGCCGCCCGCCACAGCCCGGCGGCACCCGGCACACCTGTTTCCCTCTCGCCCCGCGACCCGCGCCGGTTCGCCGAGCTGTACTGGAGGAGCCTTGCCCGCGCTGCGCTCCCGCACCACCACCCACGGCCGCAATGCCGCAGGGGCCCGTTCCCTGTGGCGGGCCACCGGCATGACCGATGACGACTTCGGCAAGCCGATCGTGGCGATCGCCAACTCCTACACCCAGTTCGTGCCGGGGCACGTGCACCTCAAGGATCTCGGCGGGATCGTCGCCGAGGCCGTTGCCGAAGCCGGTGGAGTGGCCAGGGAGTTCCACACCATCGCGGTGGACGACGGGATCGCCATGGGGCACAGCGGCATGCTGTACTCGCTGCCCTCGCGGGAGGTCATCGCGGACTCGGTGGAGTACATGGTGAACGCGCACCAGGCCGACGCGCTGGTGTGCATCTCCAACTGCGACAAGATCACCCCGGGCATGCTGAACGCGGCGATGCGGCTGAACGTCCCGGTGGTGTTCGTCTCCGGCGGTCCGATGGAGGCGGGCAAGGCCGTGGTGGTCGACGGGGTGGCGCAGGCGCCGACGGACCTGATCACCGCGATCTCCGCCTCGGCCAGCCCGGCCGTTGACGACGAGGGCCTGTCCGTCGTGGAGCGTTCCGCCTGCCCGACCTGTGGCTCCTGCTCCGGGATGTTCACCGCGAACTCGATGAACTGCCTCACCGAGGCGCTCGGCCTCTCCCTGCCGGGCAACGGGTCCACGTTGGCCACGCATGCCGCGCGGCGGGAACTGTTCACCGGCGCCGGCCGCACGGTGGTCGAGCTGTGCCGGCGCTACTACGCCGAGGACGACGAGAGCGTGCTGCCCCGCGCGATCGCGAGCAAGGAGGCTTTCGAGAACGCGATGGCGCTGGACATGGCGATGGGTGGCTCCACGAACACCGTGCTGCACATTCTCGCCGCCGCGCAGGAGGGCGAGATCGACTTCACCCTCGCCGACATCGACGCGATCGGCAGGCGGGTGCCCTGCCTTTCCAAGGTGGCGCCGAACTCCGACTACCACATGGAGGACGTGCACCGGGCCGGCGGCATCCCGGCGATCCTCGGCGAGCTGTACCGGGGCGGCCTGCTGAATCCCGGCGTGCGCGCCGTGCACGCCGGGAGCTTGGACGAATGGTTGTCCACATGGGACATCCGCGCCGCCGGTCCTTCCGCAGAGGCGGTGGAGCTGTTCCACGCCGCGCCCGGCGGGGTGCGCACCACCGAGGCGTTCTCCACCTCGAACCGGTGGTCCGATCTTGACCTCGACGCCGAGGGCGGGTGCGTCAGGGACATCGCGCACGCCTACACCGCCGACGGCGGGCTCGCGGTACTGCGCGGCAACCTCGCGGAGAACGGGGCCGTGATCAAATCGGCCGGGATCGAGGAGTCACTCTGGCGGTTCCAGGGACCGGCGCGGGTGCTGGAGAGCCAGGAGGAGGCCGTCTCGGCGATCCTCGGCAAGCAGGTCCGGCCCGGCGAGGTGCTGGTGGTGCGCTACGAGGGTCCCTCGGGCGGACCGGGGATGCAGGAGATGCTGCATCCCACGGCGTTCCTCAAGGGCTCGGGGCTTGGCAAGCGGTGCGCCCTGATCACCGACGGGCGGTTCTCCGGTGGCTCCTCCGGGATCTCGGTGGGGCACATCGCACCGGAGGCCGCGGCGGGCGGCTCGATCGGGCTGGTGGAGAACGGTGACCAGATCCTGATCGACGTCCGCGAGCGCAGGCTGGAGTTGCTGGTGGAGCCGGACGTCCTGGCCGAGCGCCGGGCCAAGATGGAGGCGGGCGAACGCCCCTGGCAGCCCACCGAACGGAACCGCCCGGTCAGCGCCGCCCTGCGCGCCTACGCCCACCTGGCCACCTCGGCCGACACCGGCGCCGTCCGCCGCCTCCCCTAGCCGGTTCAGGGTTCAGCGGGCGAGGACGATGACGACGACCGAGGCCGCCGCCGCGATCAGCACGCCGAGGATCGCGAACGGCATCGGCTTCCGCCGCCACGGGGTGTTCTTGTCCAGCGCGACCCGGCCGGAACCGGTGAACAGCAAAGCCAGCGCGACGGTGCCGAGCACGAGCTCGTACTCGAAGCCGCCATTACTCATGGAAAGGCCGTTGTCGAACTTGACGAACACGATGTTCGCCATCACACCGAGAACGGCCGAGGCGCCGATCCAGGTGAACAGCCCAAGCGCGAGCAGGAGGCCGCCGCCGAACTCGGCCAGCGCGGTGAGCCAGGACAGCAGGGTCGTCTGGCTGGTGTAGCCCATCCCGCCGAGTGCGTCGGCGAAACCGCCGATGCCCGGGCCGTCGAAGACGCCGAACAGTTTCTGCGCGCCGTGTACCGCCATCGTGCCGCCGACGACCACGCGCAGCAGCAGCAGGCCAAGGTCGAGGCCGCCGTGCCAGCGGGTGGAGTCGTCGACCTGACCGCCGGTGTTGTCGGTGCCGTCGCCGACCCCGGACAGCAGGCTGGTCTGCTCCGAGGCGAGGCCGCTGTCGCTCGGCCCCGATCCGGATCCGGTGGATATCTGGGTGGTCTTGTACTCATCGTCCTGAGTGCTCACGCGCGCAGAGTAGGGCATTCGCGGCCGGCAGGCGCGCTGAGCGGGCGCCGGACCCGACAGGTGTCCTCACCAGGACAGTTCCTCGCAGCGCCGGGCGGATTCCCGCGGTTCCACCTGCAGGGTGGCATGCTCGATGGAGTAACCGTTTGATAACAGATCCTGGGCCGCGACCAGGACGTCGGAGGACTCCGCGTCCCGCTCGATCGTGAGGTGCGCCGAAGCCACCTCCATGCCGGAGGTCAGGGTCCAGACATGCAGGTCGTGTACGTCGATCACCCCGGGCACCGCGGCCAGCTCCGCGCTGATCTTGGCAACGTCCACCCCCTGCGGCGCATGCTGGAACAGGATTCGCAGCGCGCGCCGGGCCAGCACGTAGGTCCGCGGGAGCACGAAGAAGCCGATCGCGACACCGATGATCGGGTCGGCGTAGCGCCAACCGGTCAGCAGGGTGATGGCACCGCTGAGCAGCACCCCGAAGGACCCGATCAGGTCGGCGAGCACCTCGAGGTAGGCGCCCCGGACGTTCAGGCTCTCCTTGGCGCCGGAGCGCAGCAGGAGGAAGGAGGCGAGGTTCGCGACGAGGCCGGCGGTGGCCACGAGCAGCACCGGGAGGCCGGGGACCGCGGGCGGGCTGCCGATCCGCTCGATCGCCTCGTAGAGCACGTACCCGGCGACACCGAACAGCAGGACGGCGTTACCGAGCGCGGCCAGCACCTCGGCGCGGTACATGCCGAAGGTGCGGGTGAAGGTGGGGCCGCTGCGGCGGGCGAGCAGGATCGCGACCAGCGCCATACCGACGCCGAAGACGTCGGTGAACATGTGCGCACCGTCGGAGATCAACGCGAGCGAGCCGGTGACGAACCCGACCACCAGTTCGAGCACCATGAAACTCGCGCCGATGCCCAACGCGAGAGCGAGCTTGCCGACATAGCGCCCGGAGGCACTGCCATCCGCGGGCAGTTGTCCGTGCCCGTGGCCATGGCCCATCGAGGTCCCTCCTGTCACTCAGTGATCAACCTCGTCGCCGAACATATAGCGACATACGCATAAGTGCAATACAGGTGAGCCTAACCTCTCGAGGTCAGCCTAGGCTGCTCCGAATGGCGGCCCAACCCCCGAAAGGACTTTCCCAGCCTGCGGAGGGCCCAACCACACGAGTAGCGTCGCCCGCATGGACGTGGCCATCGTCGGATCGGGACCGAATGGCCTGGCCGCGGCGGTGCTGATGGCCCGCGCCGGGCTGTCCGTACGGGTGTTCGAGGCCGCCGACCGGCTGGGGGGCGGCCTCCGGTCGATGCCGCTGTTCGACGGCGAGGTGGTGCACGATGTCTGCTCGGCCGTTCACCCGATGGCGGTAGCCGCACCGTTCTTCCGCCGGTTCGACCTCGAGGCCCGCGGCGTCGAGCTGCCGAGCCCGGCGGTCAGCTACGCCCATCCGCTCGATGGCGGCGCCGGTATCGCCTACCGCGACCTGGAGGAGACCTGCGAGCGGCTCGGCCAGGACGGTGCCCGGTGGCGACGGCTGATGGCGCCGCTGGCCCGGCGCAGCACCCAGTTGATCGACTTCTTCTTCTCCGACCAGCGCAGGCTGCCCCGTGACCCGGTCGCCACGCTGCTGCTCGGCCTGCGCACCCTGCAACACGGCACTGCCCTGTCCCGGCACGCCTTCTGCGGCAGGCAGGCACCCGCGCTGCTCGCCGGGGTCGCGGCGCATTCGGTGGGCAGGTTGCCGAGCCTGCCGGGCGGCGCCGTGTCGCTGCTGCTCGGGCACCTCGCGCACACCTGCGGCTGGCCCGTACCCCGTGGCGGGAGCCAGCGCATCGCGGACGCGATGGTGGCGGACATCGAGCGGCACGGCGGCACCCTGCACCCCGGCACGCCGGTGACCGAGCTCGCCGAACTGGGCCGGGCCCGAGCGGTCCTGCTGGACGTGAGCCCCAGCGTGTTCGTCCGGATCGCCGGCCGGTTGCTCCCGCCGCACTACCGGCGACAGCTGGCCACGTTTCGCTACGGCCCGGCCGCGGCCAAGGTGGACTTCCTGGTCTCCGAACCCATCCCCTGGGCCGACCCCGCGGTCGGCCAAGCGGGCACGGTGCACCTCGGCGGCGAGCAGGCCGAGGTCTTCGCCACCGAAACCGGCGTGTCCAGGGGGCGGTACCCGGACGAGCCGTTCGTCCTGCTCGCCCAGCCCGCGGTGGCCGACCCCGGGCGCGCGCGGGAGGGCAAGTGGCCGGTGTGGGCCTACTGCCACCTGCCGAACGGCGACCCCACCGACCCGACGGACCTGATCCAGGCCCGGATCGAACGGTTCGCCCCCGGCTTCGGCGACACCGTGCTCGCCCGCCACGGCGTCCCCGCCCCCGCGATGGAGGCCTACAACCCGAACTACGTCGGCGGCGACATCGGCGCGGGCGCGGTGAACCTGCGGCAGACCTTCCTGCGGCCGACCCCCCGGTGGGACCCGCACAGCACTCCGCTCGGCGGCGTCTACCTGTGTTCGGCTTCCACCCCACCCGGCCCCGGCGTGCACGGCATGTCCGGGTACTTCGCGGCCGTCTCCGCCCTGCGCCGCGAGTTCGGCATCCGTGACCTGCCCGAACTCGGCCCGGCGCGTTGACTCCCCCGGTGCGGGATCGGCTTGAGGGCGTGCGCTAGGCTTGTCGGGTCGCCCAGCGATGGGCCCTCGTAGCTCAGGGGATAGAGCACTGCCCTCCGGAGGCAGGTGTCGCAGGTTCGAATCCTGCCGAGGGCGCATTTTATGCTCACCATAATGCCTGACCTGCGGAAACGTCCCGTTTTGCGGCACAAGAGGTTAAGGCAATGCACGAACCTTACGTAGGGTCACTGCCTCCACCCCTCAATAGCCACGCGCTTAGCCATGAGCGAGCGCTCTCGGTGGCGAAGGCCGAGCCGCGGCGTCAGTGAACGTGACGGTCATCAGGTCACGTCACGGGCTCGGGCGGTCAGCTCGACCCTGTGCGGATCAGGCGGTCCCGTCGACTTCGCTGTCGCAGCACCTCGGCGTTCGTGCTCAGGGGGCACCACCGCGAGGCGGGTCATGCTCAGCGGGGCACGACCGCCTGGGACACGAAGTTCCGGCTGATCACGGCGATGGCCCTGGCGACGGTGCCCGGGCCGGGGTTGACCTGCGGCGCGAGACCCTTGGCCATCCGGTGGAACTGGACGTTGTGGTAGGCCAGCTGCAGGTAGCCGTCGGCGGGTCGGTAGCCAGTGCGCGGTGGGCCCTTCGGCAGCTCCGGCTCGAGTTCGCCGGCGAGGATCCGGGCCGGGTAGTCCGGCACGAAGGCCATCGGGCGGGCTATGCCGAGCACATCCGCGGCGCCCTCGGCGACGATGCGTTCCATGGTCTCGCGGGTCCGGACGCCGCCGGTGAGCATCAGCGGGACGTCGACGACGTCGCGGACCTTGCGGGCATAGTCCAGAAAGTACGGGTTGTTGCCGGCCAGCCGCCCGCGGTCGTGCACGCCGGTCATGGCGGGTTCGGCGTAGTTGCCGCCGGAGATCTCGATCAGGTCCACCCCGGCGCCGGCCAGCGCCCGGGCCACGTCGAGGGACTCGGCTTCGTCGAGGCCACCGTGCTGGAAGTCCTTCGAGTTCAGCTTCACGGCGATCGGCACGCCGCTCCCGATGGCCGCACGCACGGCGTCGACGACCTCCAGCAGCAGCCTGCGACGGCCGGCCGCGTCCCCGCCGTAGGAGTCGTCGCGCGTATTCGCCAGCGGCGAAAGGAACTGCGAGAGCAGGAATCCGTGTGCCGCGTGGACCTGCACGCCGTCGAAGCCATTGCCCACAGCCAGCTCGGCGGTGCGCGCGAACCGGCGGACGAGGTCCTGGATATCGGAGCCGGAGAGTTGGCGCGGACGGCGGAGGTTGTAGCCCGGCACCGGCTCGCGGCTGGCCGACGGCGCCAGCGGCCACCTGTTGAGCGGCACTGTGGCGACCCGTCCGGGGTGGTTGATCTGCATCCACATTTGCGCGCCGCCTGCGTGCACGGCATCGGCCCACGACTTGTACGCGGCGGGCGCGCGGTCGTCGTCGAGGATCACGTTGCGCGGTTCGACGAGCCCGCAGCGGTCGATCATCACGTTGCCGGTGATCAGCAGGCCGGCGCCGCCACGCGCCCAGGTGGCGTAGAGGCGGGTCAGTGTGTCGGTCGGCCTGCCCGCGCGGTCGGCGAGTTGCTCGCTCATCCCGGCCTTGGCCAGGCGGTTGGGCAGCGTCGCGCCACACGGGAGTTTCAGGTTCTCGGCGAGAATCGTCATGTCTACAGCACCCTTGGTCGGAGTCGGGCAGCGGTGAACAGCGGCGTGAGCGGGCGGATCGGGATCGGCGGCGTTCCCATGGTCAGGTCGACGCGGTGCAGCCGAGCCTCGACGACGCGTCCGAGTCCCAGCTGGTCGATCGGATCGCGCTCGGAGCCGCCGATGACGAGCTGGAAGTCCTCCACCTGGCGCACCTCGATCACGCGCTCCCCCGGCGTGAACGCGACGACGCGCGGGAGGGCCGCGCCGATCAGGCCGTACACGTTGCGGTGCGGCCGGCCGAGGATCGGCGGCGGGTCGTCGATCCGCACGCCGAGCCTGCCGCCCATCGAGATCACCGTGGCGCCGCGGCGGCTCGCCTCGGCGTGGACGGCGTCGCCGTCGAGCGTCCAGTCGATCTCGCCGAGCTTCTTCGGATAGCCGAGCAGCTCGCGGCCGAGGATCAGCGCGACATCATCGTCGAGGATCATCCACGGGCAGTGGATGCCCACCTTGCGGCCCGCCTTGATATGCACGAACACGCCCGCCTCGTGGTAGACCGACCCGTAGTTGCAGTCCGGGAAGAACGCGGTGAACACCTCCGCCCGCGCGGGCTCCGCGAGCCGAACACCGAAGGGCAGCCACGGCTTCGTCGCGTCCGGGTCGACCTCGATGGTGGCGCTGAAGTAGTGCGCGTCGCGGTAGAGCGTGCCGAACGGACCGCCGAGGGACAGCATCCGCCGCAAGTCGGCTACCAGGCCGCGGCCCGCGGTGCGCTGCGCCGGTTCCCAGCCGCTCATGGCTTCAGCCGTCCGTACACGGTGCGCAGCAGCGGCCCGATGATCCCGCGCGGGGTGTACTGCCCGCCGAGTGTCTGCGTCTTGGCGAACGACCCAGGGATGACGCGACGCTTCCGCTTGGCCATCCCCTTGATCGCGAGCTGCGCGGCCCGTTCGGCCGACACCCACAGCGGCGCCGGGACCAGCTTGTCCAGCGCGGACACCTCGGCGACCCGCGTGAACTCGGTCTTCACCGGACCGGGCGCGAGCAGCGTCGCACTCACCCCGGTGCCCGCCAGCTCGCCGTGCAGCGACTCGCTGAAGGTGTTGGCGAAGGCCTTGCACGCCGCGTAGGTGGTGTTGTTCGGGCCGGGCTGGTTGCCCGCGGTGGAGCCGGTGATCAGGATCGCGCCCGCCTTGCGCTCCAGCATGCCGGGCAGCACGGCCAGGGTCAGCTCGTGCACCGCGACCACGTCGACCTCGACCTGCAGCCGTTCCCGCTCGCCGGTCAGGGTGGACAGCGGCCCGTAAGTGGCGAATCCGGCGTTGTTGCACAGCACCGCGATGTCGCGTTCGGACAGCTCGTGGGCGAGCTTGGGGCGCTGGCCGGGGTCGCCGAGGTCGCACGGGCGCACCTCGGCCTCGACCCGGTGCTTCGCGCTCAGCCTGGTGGCCAGCTCGCGCAGGCGGTCCTCCCGGCGGGCGATGAGGATCAGCGAGTAGCCGCGGGCGGCCAGGCCCTCGGCGAGCGCTGCGCCGATCCCGGAAGACGCGCCGGTGACGACGGCACGGTTACGTGGCGTCGGTGTCGGCAGGCTCATGCGAACAGCTCCTCGGTCGTGTGCTGGTCGTGGAGCGCCTTGAGCGACGCGCCGTGCCTATGGGTGGTGACTTCGCGGCGTCGGCGCCGGCTGGCGAGGCCGCCGCCGAGAAGCCGGGCGCGCCGTACGTAGATCCGCAGGAAACGGCGCAGGATCCGGAGTCTGCCGAGGACCTCCGACGACCCGGCCAGGATCGAGCTGCGCGGCTTCACCCGGCTGGCCAGCAGGTCCGAAAGGGGAATGGGGAACAACCGTTGCGCGGCGACCGCCTCGGCGATCATGTCGGCGCCCTCGGACAGGATCTTCCCGGCGCCGGCACGCGGTGCGACCAGGCCCCAGATGTAGATGTTGGCGTAGCGGGGCACCATGACGTGCTCCAGCAGCAGCGGCTGCCCGTTCTCCCAGATGAATATCGACTCGTCGAGCATCGGGAATCTGGTGTTGTAGCCGGTCGCCCAGACGATGGTGTCGTACTCCCCCGACGTTCCGTCGACGAAATGCACCGTCTTTCCGTCGAACCGCGCGATCTCCTTGCGGGGCTTGACCTTCCCGTGGCGCAGCGCGTACAGCAGGGTGTTGTTGACCGTGACGTCCTTATCGAACAACTTGTGCGTGGGCTTCTGTAGCCCGTAGCGCCGGTAGCTGCCGAAAGAGACGTACAGCAGCGCATGGAAGAAGACCCTCTGCAGCCAGAGCGGCATCCATACCTTGTCCCACTCCGCCGCCGGGATGCCCAGGATGACCTTCGGGATGTACCAGAGGCCGTCGCGCATCGACAGGTCCGCCGACCCGAACGTCGCGGCCGCCTCCACGGTGATGTCCGCACCGGAGTTCCCGCCGCCGACCACCAGCACCCGGCCGCCGTCGCCGAAGTCAGCCGGACGTTTGTAGTCCTTGGAATGCAACTGCTTGCCGGTGAACTCACCCGGGTAGCGGGGAAGGTTGCGCTCCCAGTAGTGCCCGTTGGCCACCGCCACAGCGGCGTAGTCACGCTGTTCGCCAGTCCACAGCGTCACCCGCCAGCCGACCATCCCGTCCCGGTCGAGCGGACGGACCGCGGTCACCTCGGTGTCGAACTCGATGTTCTCGCGCAGGCCGAAGTGGTCGACGTAGTCGTTGAGGTCGACCAGCATCTGCGCCCGGCTCGGAAACGTCGGATAGTTCGCGGGCATCGGGTACTCGGCGTACTGGGTGGACTTCGCGGAGCTGATCAGGTGCGTCGAGTCGTAGACGCCGTGTGACCAGTTGCCGCCGATCGCGCCGGTGGCCTCGAACTGGTCGTACTCCAGCCCGGCCTGCCGGAACGCCCGAGCGAGCGTATTCCCGGCGTAACCCGCACCGATGATGCAGTACCGCTGTCCCACGCGAAGTCCTCACCCAGAAAGATACAGACACTGTAGCTTCAATATGTGTAGCATTGCCACGCAAGGTCCATCTGTCAAGCACATGAGACGAGCACATGGCCGAGACCACACAGCGCCGGAACCGGCCGTACGCGCCGCGCAAGGCGCCGGCCGAGCGACGCGAACAGCTACTCGACGCCGCGCTGGAGATCATCGTCGAGCAGGGCATCCACAAGGTGTCCATCGACTCCGTCGCCCGTCGTGCGGGCGTGACACGGCCGGTCGTCTACGGCCTGTTCGACGACACGAACGCACTGCTGCGTGCCTCCCTCGACCGCGAAGAGCAGGCGATCAACGCCCAGCTCGCCGAAGTCATGCCGGCCACGGAGCACAGCGATTCCGCCGAAGCGGCCATTGCCTCGCTCGACGGCTTCCTCCGCGCGGTGCTGGCCGCCCCTGACCGCTGGCGCGCCGCGTTCATGCTCGTCGACAGCAGCACGCCCGTATTTCGCGAACGAGTCGAGCGCAACCGACGAACGCTCATCGAAACCCTGGAGAACCTCCTCCAGCCGATCGCCACGAACGCCCCGGACACCGACATCGCGCTACTCGCCCGCGGCCTCTATGCCCTGCTCTGGGAAGCCGGCCGGCTCGTCCTCGCCGAACCGGACCACTTCCCACCCGAACGCATCACCGCGTTCGCCACCAATCTCATCCACGCGAACTTCACGATCGACTAACCCGCCGCGATTGATCGCGCGGCCGGGACGTCGGCGGCCGGCAACGCCTACGAGCGGACCGTCAACCGGGCTTAACCACCTTGCTCCTCGTCAGCCGGTAGCCGTCGCGGCGGATCCACTCGACGTCCTGAAGTCCGAGGCCTCAAGGTTCGGCCAGACTCCGCACGCGCGAAGTCCTGCGCCGTGTACGCGTGGTGTCGCGACACTCCCCGCCCCTCAGCAGCCACGCGCTTCGCGGCATGACAGGACGTTGCGTGGCTCAGGCCCTCCTCCTGGCAGGGTGATGCGGACCAGCCGGGCCAGGTCCTCGGTGTCGTGAGCTGCTCGGTCGCGCTGGATGTGCCTCCGTGGTCGGCGGCTGCCACGCTATTCCGCGCTGCGCGGTGGCAGTCGCCGGGTGATCCGGTCGAACAGTTCCGTCAGCGGCTCGCCGATGTCCCGGCCGAACTCGGTCAGCCCGTAGGTGACCTGAGGTGGCGTCGTCGGCTCGACCTCCCGCCAGACGAGGCCGTCCTGGACCAGAGCACGCAGGGTCTGGGCGAGCATCTTCTCGCTGACGCCCCGGATGCTCTCGCGCAGCTCGTAGAACCGGAGGGCGTTGCCCCGCAAGGAGATCAGCACCCAGACGCCCCAGCGGCTGGTCACGTGGTCGACCACATCGCGCGCGGGGCAGTCGGTGTGAAACACCTCATACCGCGCCCCGGCATCGGTCTGTGTGAACTGCGCGCCTCCCGTCACGGGATGAGCTTACCTGAAAGTATGTCCTTACCAAGAGTTAGCCCGGTCTCCTAGCGTCATGGTCACGGAGGACATTCGGACAAAGGAGCTGTTCATGATTGTGGTGACCGGGGCTACCGGGAATGTGGGCCGGCCGTTGACACAGGCGCTGGCCGAGGCGGGCCAGCAGGTGACGGCGGTGTCGCGGCACGCCGCGGCGGTGCCGGACGGCGTCCGCCACGTGGTGGCCGACCTGGCCGAACCGTCCGGCCTCGAGCCCGCGCTGGCAGGGGCGAAGGCGTTGTTCCTACTCCTGCCCGGCGATCTGCACGCCGCCGGAGCCAACCCGGCCGACATCCTCAGCAAGGCCGCGGCCGGCGGGGTGCGTCGGGTCGTCCTGCAGACCTCGCTGGCGGTGGCGACCAGACCCCACGGCCCGACGCGGATCGCGATGCGCGCGCTGGAGGACGTGCTGCGGGAATCCGGCCTGGACTGGGCCATCCTGCGGCCGGGTGGCTTCGCCTCCAACGCCCTGTGGTGGGCCGAATCCGTCCGCACGCGCCGGGTCGTCGCCGCGCCCTTCGGCGACATCGGGGTGCCCATCATCGACCCGGCGGACATCGCCGAGGTCGCCGCGGCCTGCCTGCTGGACGACCGGCACGCCGGCGGCGTGTACGAGCTGACCGGACCGGAGGTCATCACCCCGCGCCAGCAGGCGGAGGCCATTGCCGCCGCGCTGGGCTCGCCGGTACGGTTCCACGACCTCACCCGCGACGAGGCCAAGACCAGCATGACCCAGAGCATGCCGGCCGAGCTCGCCGACGACACCCTGGACATCCTCAGCTCCCCGAGCCCGGCCGAACTGCGCGTCAGCCCGGACGTCCAGCGGGTCCTCGGCCGCGCCCCGCGCCCCTTCGCCGACTGGGCCGCCCACAACATCGCCGCATTCCACTGAGACCGATCAGCGCCTCCGAAACTGCTCGGCGTACTCGCCGATCCACCGCCGATTAGCCGAAGAACCTGATCCGACGTTGACGATGGCGCTATGGCTCGGAACTGACACTCACCACCGACCGCCCTGCCAACGCGGGCGGGGCCCCGAACACCGACACGGGCCCCCGCCCGCAGTCACCGAACATCGCAACCGGACCGCGTCACAAACGAAGGCCGCCGAAACCTGTGCACGAAACATCCGCTCATCGGCAGAAGAGAACGTCAGCACCGGCCAGCGAAGCGCGGTTCAAACAACCGGAAAACGACTGGCACTACCCTCCGTTACCGGCCACCGTGTTTCGCCGGTAGCCGGTACGGCGCATCTTCGCATGTGCTGACTCGACAGCCACCGACAAGCCGCTGACCAGCAGGTTCAGGTTCGTATACTGGCTTGGTTGGGTGCGCCCCCGCCGGACCACGAAAAACGGGCCTCGACCAGCGAAAACGCCAGTCGAGGCCTGCTTTTCGTGCTACCCGGCTGCACCCGGCGCCATACGGGTGCCCGTGGACAATGCGTGGACACGCCTAGCCGACGTGCCCGAGCGCGGCCTGCACCCGCGTGTAGGTAATCATCGGTAGCTCGCCATGTTGATCGCACGCTTAACGGTCAACTGAGCCGAGTGTCGAACTCACTGGCAGATCCAGCCGGAGGACCAACGCAGCATTCACCTGGAATCGGCTCTTAAGCGGTGAGGTGGGTTGCGAGCCGATCGGCGACGCTGCTGGGTTCGCGACCGAGCAGTTCGGTCAGCAGCGGGCTGGCTTCCGCGAAGTAGCCGGCTCGGCTGGCCTGATAGAAGGTGAGCATGAGTCGGGCCACCTGCTCTGGTACACCGATTGCGATCTGGTCGGCCACCCACTGTTCATCGTCCAGAACGACGCGCTTGATCGTGCGGCCGGTGAGGTCAGAGGCGATCTTGGCGACGTCCTCGAAGGTGACGGCGGTCGGCGAGGTGAGGGTGACCGGGCCGTCGAAGGTGCGGTCACCGGCGAGGATGACCGCAGTGGCCTCGGCTACCTCGGCACGGTCGGTATACGGAACGGGACCGTCCTCCGGTTGGGCGATCACCGCGGTCTGCTGCCACGGGCCGAGCACCTGTTCCAGCGTGCCGTAGGCGCCGTTGCGCAATGCGGTCCAGGCGAGCCCGGACTCGGCGAGGATCGCTTCGGTGGCGATGTGGACTTCCGACGGCGGGTACGGATTGCCAGGGATGGCGGCGTGCAGGCTCGTGTAGAGAATTCGCCGGGCACCTGCCGTGACGGCTGCCTCGATGGCGTTGCGGTGCAGGCTGACCATGTCAGCCGTCGGGTCGTTGCCGGACACCAGTAGTACCTGCTCGGCACCTTCGAACGAGTCGCGCAGCGCGGCCGGATCCTGGTAGGACCCGTGTCGCACGCGGACACCCCGGTCGGCGAATGGTCGCGCCTTGGCGACATCGCGGACGCTGACCCCGATCTGGTCGGCTGGTACGCGCTTGAGGAGGTGTTCGACGGTCGCGCCGCCAAGCCCGCCGGTAGCCCCGGTGACAACGATCATGCATGTGGTCCTTCCCTATGAATGCACATCCGGCCTGGTGGGCGATGTTCATAAGTTGACCACTATGGTCAGGTTCGCCCTGTTGACGACACTAGGTAAGCTGACCCTGCGAGTCAAATTGTGGCGAAGGTTCGGGAGGCGGTGAATGGCATGGCCGGTGCGGCACCTTCGGAACCTCGGCTGCGTGCCGATGCCGAGCGCAATGCCGAGCAGATCAGGCGCGCGGCGATCGATGCCTTCCAGGGCAGAGGGCTGACCGTGCCGCTGGAAGAGGTCGCCAACGTGGCGGGGGTGAGCAAGGGCACGATATTCAACCGGTTCGGCGGCCGGATCGGCCTCATCGAGGCCGTGATCGAAGAAGTCGTCGCAACCGAGCTGTACGCCATCATCGACCGCACCCGATCCATCGCTGAAGCCGGGGACCAGCTCAGGTACTACGTGGCCGCGATCCGCGACCTGCAATACCGCCAGCCCGCCGTCGTGGACACCATGCTGCAGACCTACCCCGACTCAACGAGTCTCATGGCGATCTGCCGGGCGGGCACCGAGATCCACAACGAACTCGTCGCGGCAGGACGCGCTTGCGGCGCAGTGCGGTCCGATTTCACGGCCGACGACCTCCATGCGTTGCTCCACGACAGCGCACTCGCCCTGAAACACGGAACCCGCCCACAGCGGGACGACTACGACCGCCGAACCACCCACGTGCTCGACGGAATCCACGCGCGACAGCCCACTGCCGCCGGGTGATGACAGCTCCTTGAGCAGCCTGCCCTGGGCCAGTGTCATCACTCATCGTGCCCACCCCGCCGAACCCAGGCTCAGCGTGTCGAACCGAAAACACCGCTCCGGACACAGTCCCGGGCTTCCTGCGCTGCTCCTCCACCTCGCCGCGCGGCGTCGGGTCGGAGCCGCAATCCGAGAACATCCGCGCACCCGACGGTACCAAACCGAGAATCAGCCAAGACTCAATCGTGACTCGACACTTCGCTACCCGGTTCCCACCGCGCTCCGTAGGCCAAGCCCGGGGTGAGCTGGCGAAACCGCAAGTGGATCTCGCCGGCCCGGTCCACGGGGTACTGGTGGCCGTACCGAACCGGATCGGACACATCCCGCAGAGCTGCGCCGTGCAGTGTCCACACGCGCGGTGCCACCATGTCCCGTCCGAACCGCACCCGCAGGTCGAACAGCTCGCACGGTCGTCTCGGCACCCACACCAGGTAGGGTCGCATCGCATGCGCGGCCGGCAGCCGAAACCGCACCGCGACGTCGTGGGACTCGCCCTTGGAAAGCGGCCCCGGCAAGGCAAGCGCGACGCCAAGGCGATTGCTCGCCGCCATAGCGTCATCGACCGGCGTGCCACCGTAGAACACGCCGATATCCATGGCGCACCGCCCGGCCGGGAGCGAGACCGCGAGATCCAGTTCGCGAAGGCCATCCTGGTCGGCAACGATCCGGCGCTGCTCCAGCACCTCGGGCCGCTCCCGGTCCAGCGCCATCGCCACGAGTAGCTCGGTGGTGCGCCAGGCGCCTGCCGGCTCGCCGGTTCGACCATGCGGCGCACCGAAAGCCAGTTCGGCGAGTTGGTCGATCGCCTCGTCCACTCGCCGGCGCACCGTGCGCTGGTCGCGGTCCAGCCTGATCGCCACCCAGAGCACCCGATCCTGGTAACGCGGCAACCTGACCTCGTCGTTGACAGCGAACGCCGCGAGTGCTGCCAAGCGTAGGTCCGCGGGCAAGTGCTCGGCCAACTCGGCCAGCCTGGTGGCCACTTTCCGCCGGACAGCCGCCGGACCGTCGCCGTCCCATACCTCGCACACCGCACGCAGGTTCGGACCGACCCGCTCCAATACCCTGCCCGCGAACAGGCCACGTCCCTTACGGAGCGACTTCAGTTCGCGGACCAGTTCAGCGCGCCCACTCATCGTCCGGTCTCCTCCAACGGATCTCCACGGCATCTCCTTCCCCGACAACCTGCGGCGACTGGTGGACAAGAGGTGGACAGTTCGTGCATGGCCCGAACCGATGACTTAGGCGTCACCGGCGTAATCACCGCGGTTCCGCCGAAACTGGAGCCGATCCGTGTTGACGAAACGTGGACGGAATGCTGAATCGCCGATACACGGACGGCCCCTGGCGCGATGTGACTCGCGGATAGCAAACCCACCATGGGGAGGCGTAATGGAGTTTCGGATGCTGGGCCCGTTGGAGGCGTGGCACGAGGGGTCCCAGATCCCGTTGGGGGATCAGCAGCAACGGTTTGTCCTCGTCGTACTCCTGCTGCACGCGAACAGACCGGTGTCCACCGTCCGGTTGACCGAGATCGTCTGGGGCAGCAACCCGGCCCGTCGCGATCTGGTGCGTGGCTACATCAACAAGCTACGCAACGCATTCCAGGACGTCGGCAACGTGCGTATCGAGACCATGCCGACCGGCTACCTGCTGCGGGTCGGCGCGGAACAACTGGACACAGCCCGGTTCGACCGGCTGCGGGCGGAGGCCGAGGTAGCGCGAACAGAGGACCCGCACCGCGCGGTCGAGTTGCTGCGCGCCGCGGTCGGCCTGTGGCGCGGTCGGTTCCTCGAGGACGTCGACATCGACCGGGTGGGTGGCCCCGAGGTGATCTCTCCGGACGACAGCCACCTCGACGCGGTCGGTGACCTGGCCGAGCTGGAAGTGGAAACCGGGGATCACCGATCGGCTCGAAACCGCCTGCGACCCGTGGTACGGGCGGATCCGGCCAGCCAGCGCCATGCCGAGATCCTGATGCGTTCCCTGCTCGCCGACGGTGACCGGGTAGCGGTGGTCCGAGTCTTTCACGGCACCAGGGACGCGCTCGCCGAACTCGGGGTCGAGCCGGGGCTCGTGTTGCGGAGCCTTGCCGCGCGCGCGGAACGCGGCGAGCCAACCGATTCCCTGCCGTTCCAGGCGGACGCGTTCACCGGCCGCAACGCGATCACGCAGTTGTTGGTCGAACTCGGTGTGCTGGATGTCAATCCGATCTCGACCGGCGCGCGCGATACGCACATGACAAATCCTTCGTGGCGGTGGCAGGCTCATGGGAACGTTTGACCGAAATTACTCGGACCATCGCTGATGATTCATGTCACTAGCTTGCCAGCAAGGAACTGACCGTTTTTCGACCCAACCGGAAAACGGCGGACAATACATCCACCCGCTATCCACTTCCGCTCCACACGGCAACCCAAAAATGGGCCGGGTACGCCAAAGTCCGGCCAGGGGTCGGGATGAGCAGGGAGGTATGGCTAGTGAGCGAAGTAGCCAGCTACGACTTCGCGGTGTCGTTCACCGAAGAGCAGGAGACGACCGTCGAGGAGGTGGTGGCGGCGTGCCGGCAGCGCGGGTTGACCGTGCTGCACGGGCCCGGGCAGACCCACCAGTGGTGGGCCGGAAAGGACGAAGGTGACCTGCCGGAAGCCCAGGTCAGGTTCTTCCTCCCGTTCGTGTCCACAGCGGACGAGTTTTCCGCCGCCATGTTGCGTGCGGTCAAGGCCGGGGACCAGCACGTGTTACCGGTGCTAATCGACGACGTGGCGGTGCCGGTCGGCCTACTGCATCCACACGTGCAGTACCTGCGCGGCACCGAGTCCCAGCCGCACTCGATCGCGGAGGCGCTCGCCACCCGGGTCGAGCAGGCTGAGGCCGCCGGGTGGGATCTGGCTCGGCTTGCCGCGGTAGTCACTCAGGCGAGGGAGATCGAGCCGCCCGCGGCCGCGCCTGCCGACTTCAGCCGCTACGCGGAGCAGGACGCGGCCATGCGCTACCTCGGCGAGCAGTTCGCCGCGGCCGTGCCGGCGTTGGCCCGGCGCGGGCTCGTCGGCACGGTGCACCGCGGCGACTCACGGATCGCGCTGCGGATCGAACGGGCAGGCGACACCCTGTACGCACTCGACATCCAGCGCGGCGGCATCGGCGGAGACGAGACGGTGAATTTCGTGGTCGGCAGGCACGATGCCGGGAGCGCCTGCACCAACGGCTGGGCACGGCCGGTGTACGACACCGGTACGAGCACGGCCAAGCTGGAGTTGCACGACCGGTCGGTGTTCGGCCGCGACGGCACCGAGCCGC
This sequence comes from Amycolatopsis cihanbeyliensis, assembly GCF_006715045.1. Classification (GTDB taxonomy): domain Bacteria; phylum Actinomycetota; class Actinomycetes; order Mycobacteriales; family Pseudonocardiaceae; genus Amycolatopsis; species Amycolatopsis cihanbeyliensis. The sequence goes on from NZ_VFML01000001.1 coordinate 2,449,234, forward strand.
TCACCTACACCCCTGAGGAACTGTTCACCGCGCTCTGGCAACGAATCGACGCGGTGCTCGCGGCGACCATCGGCTAACTTCGCACAGGACGCGCTCCTCAGCATGGTATGAGGAGCGCGTCCTTGGTGGGCGATCAGGACGGCCGCCCGTTGCGGGCGCGTTCCAGCACCTCCTCCAGCCGCAGCGGGCTCGCCGGGTGATAGCTGAGGCACAGTGGCGCGCGCATGCGACGAAACCCGAAGGTCTCTCCGGTGACGTAGAACTGTCCTCGTTCCAGCCGCGAGATGTCCCCCACCGTGCTTCCCTTGGCCCTCGCCATCTCGTTCGCCGCGTCGATCTGCGCCGGGCTGTTCAGTCGGCCGAAGAACTGCGTCGTCGTGTTGCCGATCACCTGGTTGTGCAGACCCTTCGGGGCCTGCGTCGCGAGCAGCAGACCGAGCCCGTACTTGCGCGCCTGCGAGGCGAGCAGGATGGTGCTCTGCGTACTGGCCGTCCAGGTCCCGGACGGCGCGATCGTTTGCGCCTCGTCCATCACCAGCAGCCCGCCGAGGGGCCGGTCCACCGCCGGGTTGCGCTTGATCCAGGCGAACACCTCCAGCTGGAGCTGGCTGATGAACCCTTGCCGCTGCTCCTCGGACGGCAACCCGATAAAGCTGATCACCGAGATTCGCGCGCGCTGGCCCGTTGCCGGGGTGAGCAGCGCGGCCGGGTCGGCCGGCTCACCCGCACCGCCGAGCAGCGGATCGTTGACCATCGCGGCCCGCAACGTCTCCGCGAGATCGGCAGCCATCCTGGCGGCGGTGCTGAGCTTGCTCACCCCCTCCGGCAACTCCGTGAGCATGTCGACGAACCCGGACAGGCTACGCGCTTCGGTACGCGCGTAGTGCGTCAACGCCTCGCGCAGCACAGCGCGGCCGCGAATGGCGGCCTTCGTACCGCCGCCGACCCTTGCGTGCGGCACGAGGCCGGCCACCGCCGCCTCGACCGCGGCCGCGAACTCGTCCGCGTCCTCGCGCACCCCGGCGAAGTCCGGCAGCGGGTGAAAACTGAGCGGCCGCCCGCCGACGCGTCCCGGGGTCCACACCACGACCTCGGTGCCGGCGAGGTAGTCGACGGCACCGAGGTCGTCGCCCTGCCGCCATTCCCCGGGTGGGCTCGGCCAAGCGTCTCCCAGCCGCGCCAGGTCGTTGTTGGGGTCCAGTACGATAGCCGAGACTCCGTGCAGCGCGCACTCCTCGACGATCCGGCGCAGCAGCACGGTCTTGCCGGTACCGGAGCCGGCGAAGATCACCGCATGCTTGCGAAGGGATTCCAGCGGCATGCGGATCTCGCCGTCCATTCCGAGCACGAGCTCCGCAGCCGGTGGTGGCCGCGTCTCCTGGTGACCTGGCGGCGACTGCCCCGGATCGGGCAGGATCTCCCGCAGGACGGTCGTCCTGCTCGCCGGCCTGCGCGCCACCAGCCAGTTCAGCAGCTCGAGACTCTGCTTGCTGAGCATCTCCTTGAGCGCGCAGAACGTCCGGACGTCGTCCCGGCTGATCTCCAGTCGCGGGCTGCCCACACTGGCCAGCTCACCGGCCTCGACCCTGGTCTTGGCGCCGTCCCAGCCCTTCGCTCCATGGTAGAGCAACACCAGGTGCCGGTGACGCACACCGTTCCGGATCCCCGCGGCCGCCTTGGCCTCGCGCATCTTCCGCAGCACCTTGTTGCCGTGCTGCGGTGCGATCGCGCGGAACATCCAGCGCTCCGCGACGTCCCGGTCCTCGTCCAGCATTCGACGCAGCCCGGCATGCAGCTGACCACTGCCATCCGGTGCCGGCTCGGTCTCCCAGGACCTGTCGTCGTTGCCGACCTCGGTGATCCACGAACCCAGCGCGGCCTGCAGCAGCTCCGGCATCACGGTGTCCTCGGTATGCTGGTTCAGGGCGGCATCCACATCGGCATGCTCGCGCAGCTCGGCGAACCGGCGGTCGAACTCCGCGAAGTAGCCCGGTTCCGGACCTACCTGCTGTGGTGCCTCGGTCAGCTCCTCGTCGAAGGAGACGAGTTCCCGGATCTCCCCGTGCAGGCACTCCTCGGCGTGGGCTTGGACCCGCCGAAGCAGTTGCCGCGGGGTGTGGGTGTGCCACGCCGCACCGAACGCACTCGGCGCTACCGGCCACGTCGCATGTGGCGGCGTGAAGTCGTTTCGCTGATAGATCACGCCGAGCCATTTCCCGACCAGCTCCCGAGCAAACCGGGGATCGGCTACGGCACCAAGGATCGGTGCGTCGGTGAACCGGTCCGCAACGGTGTCGGTCGCCGCCGAGTTCAGTAGCTTCCAGGTGTTCGGCAGGCACGCTACAATGGACAGGGTGCGTCGCGTCGTCTCGCGCAGCTGCATCAAACCGTCCGCGATAAGCCCGAGTTCGCCGGCCATCTCCGCGTCCGTCGCCCGCTCGTCGATCACGGTGCTCGTCCTGTCGATCAACGAGTCCAACTGGTCGATCGCGACGACACTCGGACCCGTCAGCGCCAGCACGCGCGAGATGTCCGTGACGAGAGTACGCCGCGGTTTCGGCTGCGACTGCAGGTCCCAGGCCGCTCGCTCTCCCTCGTCATCCTCGGGTAGCCCCGCCAGGTAATGTTTGCCGACAATATGGCTACTGTCAGTGGCGGCATACAGCACCAGCGCCCGAATGGTGTCACCGCACTCGACGGCGACCTGGGCGTCGACCTGGCGGAGGGCTCCGACGAAACCGTGCAGGTCGGCGCGGGCAAGTGGACCGCGGCCGAGGATGGCGTCGGCGACCGGATCGGGCACCTCGGCGCTGTCGCACAATCGTCGTAGCAGCTTGGTCAGCTGGAGTTCCCCATCACCACTCTTGCGCAACAGCTCGCTGCGCATGGCGTGCGCGATGTCTTCCCAGAACGCGGCACCGGTGGTGAGGTCGATCAGGAAGAAGTAGCCACCTTCGCCCTGTACCATCTGTCTGACGTCGCCGAGCAGGTGGGTCTTTCCCACGCCTTTCTGACCTTGCAACGTGAGCCCGATGGGGCTCGGGCCGTCGCTCGCCTTCGCATCCAGGATCCCGGTACGGATGCTGTGCTCGGCTCTCGCGTGTAAACCGTCCACATGAGATGGTGAGGCGCGCCAAACGTCGTCCGGTGTGGCGGCGGAGTTGAAGCGGAGCGCGGCAAGTGCCTGGCGAAGCTGCTCGGTCATGATTCCTCGATCGCCACGAGATGCTTGTACTCGCTACCGATTCGGATGGCGGCGGCGTGGTCGGCTTCGGTCAGCGTCTTGCGGTTGGAATCCGGTGCGAGGTGGACGAGCCCGGTCCTGGTCATCGCCAGCAGCACCCGGTCCACCTCCTCCTGGTCCGCACCGTTGAGCTTGGGCCGGAGCCTGGCCAGCCGCACCCAGTCCCGCGGCTTCATCGACAGTTCGCGATATACCGCGCGGATCCGCGACTCCAGGTCGGCCGGGTGGATCACATCGACAAGGCGGATGTCCTGCTGCCGGAGATACTTTGCGATGGGAGCGATGACCGTGCAGAGAACCCCGAGCAGGGTGGACGCGCGGAGGGGCCGCTCCCCGGAGGCAAGTACCTCCTCGCACCGCAGCCGGCCCGCCTCGGTGATCTCGTGCAGGTGCGGGACCGCCTCCGTTCGACTCCTGATCAGGCCCGCCTCGTTCAGGCTCTCCCGCGTCTCCTTGCGGAGCTCGACTCCGTAGCTCTTCTTGAGTTCCGGAGTCGATACCTCCCCGTCGGCCAGTATCAGCGCGAACAGTGCGGCCTTCTCCGGATTCCCGAGCAACTTCGGCATTCCGTCACCTTTCACTTGGGGTACACATTGATTCGCCGGTCGAGCCGTTCGATCAGCGCGCCGATCCGGGAGCGCAAGCCGTCCGGCGCGACGAACCGGTCACTGTTCCCACGGACCTCGTTCAGCTGTTCCAGGTCCACCGTCAGGTCCCGGAACAGGGCCAGGTCGCCGTCGTCCAGCGCCACGGTCATATCCCGCACGGTCTGCTCGATGAGTGCCCAGCGCCCGCGATGCGCCACCTCGCCCGGCACGTTGCGCAGCGCGGCCGCCGCCTCGCGCAACGCGGTCCCGGTGGAGTCGGCACGGCCCTGCGGGGCGTCGGTGAGGAGCTCGTGCAGCTGCTGCGCCACCTGCCGAGTCCGCACCCCCGTGTCCAAGTGGAGGTGTCGCAGGTTACGCAGGAAACCGGGCAACCGCTCGCGGTCGGTGTCGCGGGTCAACACGCAGAACAGCCTGCGGTCGCCGTCCGCGTCGAGCGTGTGCCGCAGGAACCGGTCCGCCTCGGTCACCTGCCAACGGCTCACCTCCTTGTCCACGATGAGGCACAGGTGCCTGGCCGTGTCGGTCTTCCGGTCGAGGAAGCCGGGGGCGCCGGACAGTGCCCGGTGCGCCCGCACGCCGAGCGCGCCCAGTTCGTCGATGAACTCGGTCGCGGTGTCCAGCACCGACCGCGGACTCGACACCAGCAGGTCCAACTCGTACGCGCGCTCCTGCGTGCGGGCCGAGGCAACGTAGGCATCCCGGTTGTCCGCGAGCAGGTCGGTACGGTCGAACTGCTGCGCGATCACCGAAGCCACGGTCTCCAGCGCGAACGAGATCTGGTCCGCCGAGGGCGCGCGTTCCTCCAGTACCGGCAGCTGTTCACCGAAGCTCCAGTAGGAGACATACGGCAACGTGAGGTGCCGTAGCATCACGTCCTCCGGCACACTTTGCGCCAGCCAGTTGCTGAACAGCGGCGCGACGGTCTCGGCGCATCTCCGCTGCCAGGATTCGGCCCGCTCGTACTCCACCCGGTTGTCCAGGCGCGACAGGATCGGCAGCACGAGATGTACCGCGCGGTCGTAGGGCAGCCGATCCCTGGCGAGGTCGGCAAGTCGGGCCATGTTCACGGCGCCGTCGACGCTCTGCTGGTTGGCCGTGAACACGACGGCCAGCCGATCAGGCAGGTGCGCGGTGCAGATCCCGCCGATATCGGAGATACCGGTCCTACTGTCGATCAGTACGAAGTCGTAGCTCGCGGTCCACTCCGCCCGGCAGCGCTCGAGGAAAGTGGCGAACTTGTGCTCGTACAGATCATCCCAATCGATGCCCTGTACCCGCCGGGTATAGGTCTCGTCCTGCCGACCCGCGGCCAGTAGCGCCACGGCACCGTCCTCGATGCCGAGCCGGATGGCACGCTCGGCCGGTTCGCTCGCACCGGCGAGGAAGTCGTAGGCGAGGTCGACCACCCCGCCGTCCGGCGCCTTGGGCAACACCGGCGCGAAATAATGGTGCAGCCCGGGCGCCTCCAGATCCCAGTCGATGGCGAGCACCCGGTAACCCCACCGAGCCAGCAGCACGGCGACGTTGGCCAGCGCGAAACTGCGCCCGACCCCGCCCTTGTAGGAGTAGAATGTGACGACGGTCCCGGTCATAGCTCGAACCTCGGCATCGGGGGTGGCGGCATCAGCACGGGCTCAGGTCGCCTGATGACCGGCCAGTCGGACCGCCACTCCGGCACCTGCTGCAGCAGTTCGACGAGATCCCGAGCGAACTCGGTGACCTTCCGGTGAAAATTGAGCCAATCCGGGCTTTCCTGAAAAACTGGTTCTGGCGTAGCCACATCCTTGAAATCCCACCAAGACCGCATCTTCCCCTCTTCCGGAAAGTTATCCGAGTCCGAGTAGAGAATGGGATAGATCAAGCCTTGCGGGCGGCCGGAGTCGGCAATCCCGAGTACCTTCTCCCGCTCACACATACTGCGCCACTCCGCCATGCACCACGCCGACTCAAAGTACGGCGGGGTGAGCACGGGGATCAGGATCTTACTACGGAGCAGCACCGTAGCCAGTTTCTCCGGCCAGGCCACGCCGCGGTGCATCGTCCTGTCGACGAACACCTTGGGCGCGGGCGCTATCTGGTCGGCGAGGCAATCCTGAAACTTCGGGTAGAAGTTGTTCACCAACCATTTCGACGCGCTACCGATGTGACTGTAACTGATGAACACGTCGAACTCGTAGCCCCGCACGCAGCCGATGATAAACACCGAACACCAGGCGGCAACAGGTGAAAAAGTGGGCATTTTCGGGGATACTGGACAAAAAATGGGCAAAAACTGGCCATGCGGGGGCGTTGTCGCTATCGCCCATGCCGGCGGTATCCGCACCGATGGGCTGCCGCTGGGTTCGCGTCAAGTCGGTCGCCCGCCGGGTTGCCCGACCGCGCGAGCAAAGCCGGATATGATACGATCGTATCAATTCCAGGCGAGACGGCGACGCCGAGGCGAGGTGTGCACGATGACCGAACGCAAACCGGCAGGTATGAGCTTCGAATCGTGGGTCGACAAGCAGATCCGCGAGGCGACCGAGCGCGGCGAGCTGGACAACCTCCCGGGTGCGGGCAAGCCGCTGCCCGACAGCAACCGGCCACTCGGTGAGCACTGGTGGCTGAAGGGCTACCTGAAGCGGGAGGGCCTGTCCACCGATCCCCTGCTGCCCACCCCGCTACGGTTGCGCAAGGAGCTGGATCGGCTGCCCGAGACGGTCCGCCCGCTGCCCACCGAGGAGCAGGTACGCGAACGGGTACTCGAGCTCAACCGGGAGATCGCCGCATGCATCCGGTCCGGGGCCGGCCCGCGGGTTCGGCTCGCGCCCGCCGATCTCGACGCGGTGCTCGAGCAATGGCGCTCGGAGCGGCGACGGCAGGGACCCGAGCCCGCGGGCACCGCACCGGCACAGCGGCCGAAACGTCGGCGCTGGTGGCGCAGGCGCCGCTGAGCACGCACCGAGCGGCCGGAGGCCGCGCGGCTACCCGGCCGCGATGGCTTGGTAGATACCGTCCACCGCGAGCAGGATGCGGCGGGACGCGTCCTCCGGATCCGGCCGCCCGGCGTCGAGCCAGGCCATGATCGCCTCGATGACCATGGTTGTGGCGACATTCGCGGCCCAGCTCGCCCAGGCCACCTCCCCGGTGACCTCGTTCATGTGTGGCCGCAGCGCAGCGACCATCCCCCGGCGCACCTGGTCGACATCGGCCTGGAACTCGGGTTCCCGCGCGGCGTGATGAAACAGTAGCCGGAAGCCGTCGGGCTCCTCGGCCGCCCAGTCCAGCATGCCCGGCACGCTGCCCGCACCGAGCCCGCCCTCGACCGTGGCCGCGGCATGCAGGCCCGCGGCCGCGCGGTCCAGCACGGCTTGGTAGAGATCGGTCTTCGAGTCGAAGTGCCGGTACAGGATCATCCGCGTGACGCCGGACTCCTCGGCGACGTCATCGAGGCTCGTCGGCGCGAAGCCGCCGGCTCCGGCGAACGCGCGCGTCGCCGCGGCCAGGATCTGCTCGCGGCGTTCGGTACGGCGCAGCCGCCGCCCGCGCGTCCCTTCCCGCGCCGCCTCTCGGTCCGGGGTCATGGGCCTCACTATCCGCTCGCTGGGTTTCATACGGATTGTATCCTCCGATAAGTATATCGTAGAATATACACATAGAAGTAAACTCCAAGGGGGCGCATAAGCGAGCCGGTACGGGAACCCGACCGTGAGCCGTTGCTGGATGTGCTGCGGGGCTTCGCCGTGTTCGGGATCCTGGTCGCCAACATCGAGGCCTTCGTGGATCCGGGCTTCCGGTACCAGGAGCGTGCCGCGCCCGGGCTGGACGGTGTGCTGGGGCAACTGGTCGCGTTCCTGGCGGAGTCGAGGTTCTATGTGCTGTTCGCGTTCCTCTTCGGCTACGGGCTGGCACTGCAACTCAACCGGCCGTACCCGCTCGGCACCCGGATGGCCAGGCGGTTGCTGTTGCTCTTCGGAATCGGCGCGGTGCACGCGGTGCTGCTGTTCTCCGGAGACATCCTGATGATCTACGCGCTCGCCGGGACCGTGCTGTACCTGCTGCGGAAGCTCTCCGCGCGAGGCGCGTTCCGGCTCGGCTTCGCACTACTCGCCCTGTTCGCCGGGCTGCTGCTGCTCGCCATCCTCACCGGAGTGGCCGCCGACGGTACGCGGCCCAGTTCCGCGGCACAGGCCGAGGAGGCGCTGCGCGACTACCGATCGGGGTTCGAAGCCGTGGTGGCACGGCGAGTCGACGACCTGCAGGTTGTCATGGCCGAATGGTGGACCCTGGTGCCGATCGTGCTCGGCTACTTCCTGTTCGGGCTGGCGGCGGGCAAGATCGGGCTGCCGCACCGGCGGACGCTGCGGACCCGCACCCTGATCAGGGCATGTGCGCTCGGGTTCGCCGTCGGGGTTCCGCCCGCGGCACTGTTCGCCTTCGCTCCGGACGGCTCCGAATCCTGGGAGCAGGCGAAACTCGGGCTGGGCTACTTCACGGCCCCGGCGCTGAGCATCGCCTACGCGGCCGCCCTGATCCTGTTCGGACGCACCAGGACCGGCAACCGGGTACACGCGTTGCTGGCCGGAGTCGGCAGGACGGCGCTCAGCAACTACCTGCTGCAGTCACTGATCTGCGCCTTCCTGTTCACCGGATACGGGGCGGCGCTGGCCGGGCAGGTCGGCAACACCACCGCGCTGGGCATCGTGCTGGTGATCTACCTGGTCCAGGTGATGCTCAGCACCTGGTGGCTGCGCCGGCACGCGTTCGGGCCGGCCGAATGGTTGCTGCGCTCGTTCACCTACCTCCGCCGCCAGCCCTGGCTGACGACCAGGCCCGCACCACCCCGGAACCGCACGGACCCGGGGGCAGCGCACGAGTGGAACCGCTAGCCGGTCCGTGGCAGCTCGGCGACGAACGCCGCACTGGGGTTCGTGACGCGCACCGAGGTACCGTCCGGTGCGGTGTTCGCGCCGACCAGGCGGGCGAGGCTACCGCGGTGAAACGGGAACGCGGAAAGGACCAGCAGCACGAATCCGGCCACCGCCACCCCGGCGAGCCACGGCACGGTGCCCTTCTCGGCAATGATTCCGATGATGAGGGAACCGACGAACGCCAGCAGCCCTCCAAAGAACATGACACTGGACACGACGAGCCAGGATGCCCTGGTACGAGCGCACGTATGGCACAGCGGCCACCCCTTGACATGAGTGACACGGACCTTCTTCGCGTGCTGACCGAGCCGGTCCGCCATCCCGGCGCCACCGAAGACGCCGACCTGGCGTACTCGGCTGCCCTCGATACGCACCTTCGACTGCAGGGCGAAATCGACCCGCCGCGCCGCGGGCCGACCGTGCCGCGTGCAGTGCGCGGGAAGGGTTCCCGGCTGCTGCACGAGCTCGGCGGGCAGCGAGACGATGTTCGACTGTTGCCGCATTCGAACTCCTGATCCTGTTGGTACGCGCGAACACAGGCGTGACCGAAGTGTACTTGATACGATCCGCCCGCAGCCGAGCTGATCACGGCTGTGACTACGCATCGGAGGAACATTGGGCTTCAAGGCAGAACCTGGCGGCATTCGAAAGTTCAGCGAGCGTATGGACGAATTGGTCGTCGATGCCAACTCGGCGAAGACCTACGCCGAGGACAACCTGGAAATCACCGGCGCCGACGCGCGGATCTTCGCCACGGTCGCCGGTGCGGCCTCGGACGCCAAGGACACACTCAGCGAGAACTACCAGCGACTGGCCAAGATCCAGCAGACAGCGGCCACGGAACTGGACAAGGCAGCGACCATGTACCAGGAAACCGATGACGCCAAAGCCGAACGCCTTGACAACACCTACCCGACGGGCGAATGACCGTGAGTGAATCACCTGCCGCGAAGCTTACCGACCCCACCGCATCCGACCCGGTTCCGGATCTGCTGGAAAACGTCATCGGGATCAGCCAGTATCTCAGCATTTCCTACTGGGTGGGTGAGGCCATCGAACTCATCTTCGACGTACACCCGTTCGAATGGGTTGCCGAGCAGTACGCAGGCGACTGGGAGAAGGTCCAGAAAGCCGGTGTCGCCCTGGAGAATCTCGGCGAGTTCAGCACGGCCTACTCCGGCGTCATCACCAGCGAGCTGAGTACCGTCGCCAGCGACTGGCAGGGAAACGCCGCCGACAGCGCGAACAGCTACTTCAGTGGCCTCGCGCAGACGATCCAGGACCAGCAGGCCACCCTGAGCGCGATGGGGAAGGAGTTCAAGCAGAGCGCCATCGGTATGTACGAGACGGCCAACGCGATCAAGGGCCTGCTGGACACCCTGATGGACCTGCTGATCGCGATCGGTCTCGAACTCGCCGCGGCCGCCGCGAGTAGCTGGACCATCATCGGGCCCATCCTGTCCGGCGCCGCCGCTGCCGCGACGATCACCAAGGCCCTCGGCGTCTGGGACGACGTACTCACCTACCACACCGCGGCGTGGAACGCGGCGCAGGGACTGGTCGGGCTCATGGCCGGGTACCTGAGCACGCTCGGCGACATCGAGAAGCACGCCCTGCCGGAAAGCAACTACGACCACCCGGGGGTGTGATATGGGCAGGCCCGAGCCGGAACCGACACTCGACATCGCCCACGGCGACGTGGCGCTGTCCAAGCATCTCAAGAACTCGCTGAACCTGCTGCGGAACAAGGTCGACGACCCCGAGTTCAAGAACCTCGTCGACGACATCACCGCGGGGCGGAAGAGCCTGCGGGACGCCGTCACCTCGCCGGTGCTCGCTCGCGCACTCGACCCGCTCATGGAACAGGCCTCCGAGCACTACCGGAACCTGTCCGAGCAGGAGCGCGAGGAACTGGCGAGGACGGGCGAGCAGCAGTTCGAGGAACTGCGCCAGGAGGAGGAAGCCGCACCCGCGGCGGGCCGCCGCAGGCCGGACGATGACGACGAGGACGAGGACTTCAGCGACCGGAACTGGATACGGTGACGGCACGTCCGGCGGCACCCTGAGCCCCGGTGTCCGCCGGACGGAGATGATCAGTTCGGCCGCTCGGTGGTACGGCGCGGGAGTCGTGATCGACATACCCAGGAGGTCCAGACCAATATTTGTCCAGGAGGGGCTCGTGCGCGGAACGCGCTATCGCAAGTTCATCGGTACCACCCTCGGCACCCTGGCCGCGGCGGCCGGGGTCGCCACCGTGACCGCCGCACCCGCGACCGCAGGCGAGGCCGCGGACACGGCGTGTGTCACCCAGGAGATCCACCTCGACCCGGCCCAGCGGGAGGCCGGCTGGACCGTGAAGTGCGACAGTCGCCGCTACGTGTTCGCCGACGTGACGGTGTTCGCGGGCGGGGTCGCGGACAGCAACCCGCGCGAGGCCCGGTAGGTCGAGGCGGGTGACGCCTGGGAGGACCTCAACGTCTACGAGCAGACCGACCCCGCCCATCGACCACCTGTGCGTGCACCTGGTGAGCTACGTCGACCCCGCCGATCCGCTGGAGATCCCGACCCAGATCGGCCACCGCGGCGAGTAGACCGGCAGCATGGACCGGGTCCCGCGTCGCCACAGCGCCGTGGCCGCGGCCCGGTCACGCCGGTGCCGGACCATCAAGCTGTGCCACCAGCTTCTTCGGGGCGACCATCCGGTAGGCGTCGGTGACGATCTCGGCGATCTCGGCCCAGTCGACATCCACATCGAGCCGGACGCCCAGCCAGCCCCGGTGCCCGACGTACGGCGGCCGGAAGAACCGCTCCGGCTCCTGCGCCACCAACTCCTCCTGCACCCCGGGCGGGGCCGGGCACCAGAAACCCAGCCGATCGTCGTGATGGTGATCGGCGTACGTCACGAAGGTCTTCCGGCCGCGCACGAACCAGGTCGGCTCACCATGGCTCAGCCGCTCGGTGACCTCCGGCAACACGAGGCAGATGCGCCGTAACGACTCGAGTCGATCGTCAGACATCCGCCCATTGTCGGCCACCTCGGCCATCCGGCGCAGTACCGGCGTCGACCCGACGCACGAGCCCTGTTCAGCCGCCCGGTGGGACCCCATACTCACGCCAGGAAACGGCGGCGAACGGGGGGAATCATCGTGGCGGACGGCCCGGAACACACCTGGGAGTCGTTTCCGGACTCGGAATCCAGGTTGCTCAAGGCCTACGAGGTGGTGGCCGCGCACTACCGGCAGGACGTGCTCCTGTACTGGACACGGCTGTCGGTCTTCCTCGTGGTGCAGGCCGGGCTGCTCGCGGTGTTCAAGGGGCTCGTGCGCAGCCACAGCGGCACCGCCACCGTGTTCGCGCTGGTAGGGGCCGCGATATCCGTCGTATGGTTCCTGGTGGCCCGCGCGTCGGTACGCTGGATCGAGGTCTGGCGACGGAAGGTGGTCGAACTGGACACGCTCGTCAACCCGCTGGCCTCCTACCGCCTCGAGTCCGCCCCACCGGGCAGGCGCTGGTGGACACGGCTCACCGAACGACCGTCCGAGATCGCGCAGGCCTTGCCGCTCATCTTCCTGCTGGGCTGGCTGGTGCTGCCCTGGGTGTGATGCCCATCCTGCGAGTCGACCCGTGATCCCCTAGCCTCGAACAGGAAGAAGGGGGTGTTGTGACCAGCGATATCGTGCTCGCCGCCCCTTTGCAGAGCATCGGGAGCTGGCAGCTCTGGGCGATCTCCATCGCCGCCCTGCTGACCCTGCTCACCCTCGACTTCGTGCTGACCCACCGCCCGCACGAGGTGTCCATGCCCGAGGCGGTCGGCTGGTCGGTCTTCTATCTGCTGCTGCCGGTGGCGTTCGGGCTCTACCTGCTGGCCGACTACGGCGGGACCATCGCGACCGAGTTCTTCACCGGTTTCGTGGTGGAGAAGTCGCTCTCGGTGGACAACCTGTTCGTCTTCATCCTGCTGCTGCCCGCGTTCGGGGTGCCGAAGGCGCTGGAACAGCGGGTTCTGCTGTTCGGCATCGTGGGCGCGCTGGTGCTGCGCGGCATCTTCATCGCGCTCGGCGCGGTTGCCCTGCAGTCCGGAACCTGGGCCTTCCTGCTCTTCGGTGCGATCCTGCTGGTCACCGCGGTCAAGACGTTCAAGGACGCGACGTCCGGCCGCCACGCGGGCGACCGCACCGAGTCGAGCGAGGCCGACGTGTCCGAGATGCGCTCGATCCGGTTCATCCGCAGGGCACTGCCGGTGACGCCGGACTACCGGGGCACCAGCCTGCTCGCCCGGCACGAGGGCAGGCTCGCCCTCACCCCGCTCGCGGCGGTCATCGTCGCGGTGTTCGCCACCGACGTGGTGTTCGCCGTGGACTCGGTACCCGCCGTCTACGGCATCACCAGCGATCCCTACCTCGTGTTCAGCACGAACGCCTTCGCCCTGCTCGGCCTGCGCGCGCTGTACTTCGTGCTGCAAGGCGTGCTGAACAAGCTGGTGCACCTGCACCACGGGCTGGCGATCATCCTGGGCTTCATCGGGGTCAAGCTGGTGCTGCACTGGGCGCACGAGACCTGGGAGCAGGTGCCCGCCGTGCCGACCTGGCTGTCCCTGACGGTCATCGTGCTCGTGCTGACCGTGGTCACCCTCACCAGCCTGCGTGCCCGAGCCCGCAACTAGAGCTCGGTACGGCCACGGATGTCGGCGGCGGGCACGTCGGTGACGAACATCCGGCCGGGGGCATGGGTGATCGCCAGCTCCGGCGCGGCCGCCCTGATCACCGCCTGCGGGGTCACCCCGCAGGCCCAGAACACCGCGACCTCGGTGGGCGAAGGGACCATCGGATCGCCCCAGTCCGGGATGCCGAGATCGTCGACACCGATCTCGGCCGGGTCGCCGATGTGCACCGGACCGCCGTGCGCCAGCGGGTACTCCCCGGTGACGGCCACCGCCTCGGCGAGCTGGTCCCGCTCGATCGGCCGCATCGACACCACCATCGGACCGTGGAACCCGCCCGCGGGCTCGCAGGCGAGCCCGGTCACGAACATCGGCGGCACCAGACCCTCCGTCACATGCCGCAACCGGACCCCGGCGCCCAGCAGCGCCGCCTCGGCCGTGTAGCTGCATCCGAGCAGGAAGGCCACGAAGTCCTCCCGCCAGAGGTCCTCGACCGAGGTCACCTCGGCCTCGAACACCCCGTGCCGGTGCACGTGGTAGGCGGGGGCATCGGTGCGGAGGTCGGCACGCAGGGCCGTGCGCAGCCCGGTGTACTGCCCCGGCCGGGTCCGTTCCAGCAGCGGCAGCGGGGTCGGGTTCGCCCGGCACAACCGCGCGAACCCCTCCGCCTCCCGCCCACCCAGGATGACCAGGTTCGCTTGCAGGTACCCGGCACATGCCCCCGCGGTGGCGCCGGTCCAGGAACCGGAACGGGCCCGTTGCCGCAGCCGGGCCGGGTCGGTGATCGCGGTGGCCATGTCAACCCGGCCCGAGCTCGAAGTCCAGGCTGTAGCGCTCGGACGGCATGGCACCCGCCGACTTGGCGCCGTCGACCGGCAGGGACACGCCGTTGACGAACCGCGACTCGTCGCAGGCCAGGAACACCACCGCCTTGGCGACCTCCCACGCCTCGCCGACCCGCGCGGCGGGCGTACTCGCCACCAGCCGGTGCCGCCGGCTTTCGAACTCCTCCGGCGAGCTCAGCGTGCCACGCAGCATGTCGGTGTCGATGGCGCCGGGGTTCACCGTGTTGGCCCGGATGCCCTGCTGCGCATGCGCCACCGCGACCGAGCGCATCAGCCCGACCAGCGCGTGCTTGCTGGCGTTGTACACCGGGTCGCCCGGCCTGCCCATCACCCCGCCGTTCGACGAGGTGGTGATGATGCTGCCGCCGCGGCGACCGATCATGTGCGGCAGCACGGCGCGGGTGCCGAGGAAAGCCGTGCGCACGTTCAGGGCGAACACCTCGTCGAACTCCTCGAGGGTGGTCTCGGCCAGCGGTTTCCCGAGATGGATGCCGACATTGTTGAACAGCACGTCGATCCGGCCCCTTGCGTCCACCACGTCCTCGACGAACCGGTTCACCTGCTCCTCGTCGGTGGCGTCCAGCACCACGGTGTTGTAGTGCGCGCTGCCGGCCAGCGCCAGTTCCTCGGCGGGCTCCCGGACGTCCGCCGAGTACACCACGGCACCCTCGGCGAGCATCTCCCGCACGGTGGCGAGCCCGATGCCCCGAGCGCCACCGAACACCACCACGATCTTGTCCTGTAGCCGGCCCATGGTCATCCCTTCCCTCGCAGCCGCGCGGCTTTCGCGTCGTCGCGCTCCATACTCCCGTTCATCCCGCCTGCTTCCGGTACCACCGGGGTGAGGTGTTCAGCGGCGGCCGCAGCGCCGCGCTCACCACCAGGATGTTGGGTTCCGCGGCATGGGTGAACTCGCGCAACAGCCGGCGAAACGCCCTGCCGAAGCCGTCCACCCGGTCGGCGTGCACCCCGAAGGAGCGGGCGAGGCCGACGAAGTCCGGGGTGACCAGGTCCACCCCGCGGTGCGGCAGGCCGGCAAGGGTCTGGTCATGCCGGAGCATCCCGTAACCCGCGTCGTCGACAAGGATCACCGTCACCGGAAGCTGCTCCTGTGCCAGGGTGGCCAGCTCGCCGCAGCCGTAGAGGAACCCGCCGTCACCGCTGACGCAGACCGCGCGCCCGCCACCGGCCGCCGCGCTGCCCAGCGCGGCGGGGAACCCGAAGCCGAGGGTTCCCCAGCCCATCGGGTAGGCCAGGGCGCGGGGCGCGGGCACCCGGTGGAATCCGCCGATCCAGTAACCCGCGACGCACATGTCGGTGATCAGCCTGCTGCTGTCCGGCAGGGTTTCCTGTAGTGCGGCAAGGAATTCCGCGGCCTGCGGTTCCTCCTGCCGCACCCGGTGCCAGACCCGGGTGCCGATCCGCTCCAGCCGGGCGGTCAGTTCGGGGCGGCCGGGCCGCGGAGCCAGCCCGGCCGCGAGCTCGCGCACGACATCCCTGGCGTCGCCGAGCAGGTTCTGCTGTGGCCGGTAGTTCTTCGCCGCGTCCGCGGCGTCCACATTAACCGTGATCAGCGTGGGTGGCGGCGGCATCAACCAGTTCTGGGTCATCAGCCCGTCGAAGTCGGTGCCGACCCCGAGCACCACGTCCGCCTCGTCCCACAACTCGCCGACCTCGGGCGCGTGCACCGGATTGGGCGCGAGGCACGGATGCTCGGGCGGGAGCAGGCCACGGGCGGCGAAGGTGGTGATCACCGGGGCGGCCAGCTTCTCGGCCAGTTCGCCGAGCATCGGGCCCGCCCCGGCCCGCAGGGCCCCTCCGCCGGCCCACACCAGCGGGCGGCGGGCGCGGGCCAGCGTCTGCCGGGCCCGCTCGATCTCGGCGAGGCCGACGGCGGGAAGGCGGTCGGTAGGAGGTTCGGCGTCCGCCTGGCGGGCGGCTTCCTGGCGCAGGAGGTCCGCCGGAATACCGAGGTAGACCGGGCCGCTCTGCGGCAGCAGGGCCAGGCCGGCCGCCCCGCGCACCGCCGCCGCGATCTCCGCGGCCGAGCCGACGGTGCGCGCGCCCTTGGTGACCGGGACGAACATGGCCCGCTGGTCGCGGGACTCGTGCAACACGCCGCGCACCACACCGGGCCTGCGCAGGGCGGCGGGGATGTCGGTGGCGAGCACCAGCACCGGGCTGGCCGAGGCCATCGCCTCGCCGACCCCGGCGAGGGTGTTGGCCGCGCCGGGACCGGTGGTGACCACGGCGACGCCGAGCCTGCCGGTGGCGCGGGCGTACCCGTCGGCCGCGTAGGCGGCGGCCTGCTCGTGCCGCACGCCAATCAACCGGATACCGGTCGCCGCGAATGCCTCCCACACCGGCAGGTTGTGCACCCCGGGCAGCCCGAAGGCGACCTCGACGCCGAGTTCGGCGAGCGCGTCCGCCAGATGCCGCGCCCCGCCGCGCACTCCGTGGTGCACTCCGCCGTGTGCTCTGCTGTGCGGCACCCAGCCACCCTATGAATCGTTCAACTATCCGGCAACAGCCTCGCCACGGCGCTCACCACTGGGCGGGCAGCGTCTCCTCGGGCGGCGGCGGGCCGGGCGGGGTGCCCTCGCCGAACGGCCGCCCGCCGAGCTCCTCCCGCCCGTGCGACCTCGCCCACTCGGACAGCACCGGGCCGTTCGGCACGATCCGGGTCGGGTTGATGTTCTCGTGCACCTGGTAGTAGTGCGACTTGATGTGGTCGAAGTCGACGGTATCGCCGAAGCCGGGGGTCTGGAACAGGTCCCGCGCGTACGCCCACAGCACGGGCAGCTCGGTGAGCTTGTGCCGGTTGCACTTGAAGTGCCCGTGGTATACGGCGTCGAACCGGACCAGGGTGGTGAACAGCCGGATATCGGCCTCGGTGATGGTGTCGCCGACCAGGTAGCGCTGGTGCTCCAGCCGCGCGGACAGCTCGTCCAGTTTGGCGAACAACCGCCGGTAGGCGTCATCGTAGGCGGACTGCTTCGCGGCGAACCCCGCCTCGTAGACGGCCGCGTTCACATCGGCGTGTACGCCCCGGTTGACCTCGTCGATCTCGTCCCGCAGGTGCTCAGGGTACAGCCGCGGCGCGCCCTCGCGGTGGTACGCGGTCCACTCGGTGGCCAGGTCCAGGGTGATCTGCGGGTAGTCGTTGGTGACCAGCTTCCCGCTCGGGACGTCCACCACGGCGGGCACACTGATCCCGCCGGTGTAGTCCGGCTCGGCCGCGTGGTAGGCCTGCGCCAGGTACTTGATGCCGAGCACGGGGTCCACGTCCCCCGGATCCAGGGTGAACCGCCAGCTCTTCTCGTCCTGGATCGGGTCGGCCACCGCCACCGAGACGGCCGGCTCGAGGCCGAGCAGCCTGCGCACGATGAGCCCGCGGCTGGCCCACGGGCAGGCCCGGCTCACCACCAGCCGGTAGCGACCGGGCTCCACCGGCCAGCCGGACGAACCGTCGGCCGTGATGCGGGCGTCGAAGTGGTTGGCAGCACGGACGAACTCGCCCGTGTCCGGATCGGTCGGGATCGCCATGCCCCCACACTAGATCTTCCACGCCGGGGTGGCAGTGTGCCTAGACTCGGCCACTCGGCGTAGACGCGTCGATGCCGACGCTCAAGGAGGGGTCCCGATGCCGTTGATGCCCGTTACGGACTCGATGTTCCTACTGGTGGAGACCCGAGAACACCCGATGCACGTCGGCGGGCTGCAACTGTTCCGCAAGCCGGAAGGGGCCGGCCCGGACTACCTCAGCACGCTCCGGCAGAACCTGCTGGAGGCCACCGAGATGCGGAACCTCTTCCGGCGCAGGCCCGCGCGGCCGGTGAACACCGTCGGGCATCTCGCCTGGAGCGAGGACAACGCCCTCGACCTCGACTACCACTTCCGGCACTCGGCGCTGCCGCAGCCGGGGCGGATCAGGGAGTTGCTCGAGCTGACCTCGCGCTGGCACAGCACCCTGCTGGACCGGCACCGGCCACTGTGGGAGATCCACCTGGTGGAGGGCCTGCGGGACGGGCGGTTCGCCCTGTACAGCAAGGTGCACCACGCACTGCTGGACGGGGTCTCCGCGCTGCGGCACCTGCAGAACATGCTCAGCGAGGACCCGGCGGCCATGGACTGCCCGCCGCCGTGGGGCGCGCGCGACCGGCAGCGACCCCGCACCGCGCGCGGACCCCGCTCCCCGTTCGACGCGCTGGGCCGCGCGGCAGGCCAGCTTGCCGGGCTCGCCCCGGCCGCGGTCAAGGTGGCCAACGAGGCCTTCCGCGAGCACACCCTGACCATGCCGATGCAGGCGCCGAAGACCATGCTGAACGTGCCGATCGGGGGCGCCCGGCGGTTCGCGGCTCAGTCCTGGCCACTGAGCAGGGTGCGGGCGATCGCCTCCGCGGCGGGGGTGTCGCGGAACGACGTCGTGCTGGCCATGTGTTCCGGCGCGCTGCGCGACTACCTCATCGAGCAGCGCGCGCTGCCGGACACGGCGATGATCGCGATGGTCCCGATGTCCCTGCGCAAGCCCTCCGAGGGCCTCGCCGAGGCCTCCGGCAACTCGATCGGCGCGCTGCTGTGCAATCTGGCTACCGACCTGGCCGACCCCGCGCAGCGGCTGGCCGCCATCCACAGGTCGATGTGCGACGGCAAGGCACTGTTCACCCAGCTCACTCCACTTCAGACGCTCCTGCTCTCCGGGATCAACGTCGCCGCACTCGGTGCCTCGCCGATTCCCGGCGTGGTGAACAACACCCGCCCGCCGTTCAACATCGTCATCTCGAATGTGCCCGGCCCGCGCAGGCAGATGTACTGGAACGGCGCCGCGCTCGACGGGGTATACCCCGCCTCGGTGCTGCTGGACGGGCAGGCGTTGAACATCACCATGACCAGCAACGGCGACAACCTGGACTTCGGCATCACCGGATGCCGGCGCAGCGTGCCACACCTGCAACGTATCCTGCTGCACCTGGACACCGCGCTGGCCGAGCTGGAGGACGCCGTCCGCTGAGCCTCCGCGGGGCATGCCGGATGTTGTGTCGTCCCGGATGTCGCCGCCGCGCCCGCCGCACGGAATCCAGCGTGGGGAGTCAGGCGATGCCCTCGGGGCTGGCGCCGTCCACCGGCACGCCCCGCGCGGCGATCCGCTCGATCTCGGCGAGATCCTCGGCGCTGAGCTCGAGGTCGGCCGCGGCGACGCTGGACTCGATGTTGGCCGGCCTGCGGGCCCCGACAATCGCCACGTGTACCCCGGGTTTGGCCAGGGTCCAGGCGATGGCGAGCTGGCTGACCGAGGCGCCCTTGCCCGCGGCGAACTCCGTCAACTCGTCCACGGCGGCGAGGTTGCGCCGCAGCTGCTCACCCCGGAAGGCCGAGGACTGGGAACGCCAGTCGTCGGGCGGGAAGGTGGTGCCCGGGGTGAGCGCGCCGGTCAGCAGGCCACTGCCGAGCGGGCTGTACACCAGGACACCGATGTTCTGCTCCCGGCAGTACGGCAGCGGGTCGTTCTCGATCGCCCTGCGGAACAGGTGGTACGGCGGCTGCAGGGTCTCCACCGGCCGGGTCAGGTCGAAGTCGGCGAGCTGCGCGGCGTGGTAGTTCGAGACGCCGATATGCCGGATCTTGCCCTCGTCGACGAGCTCCTGCAACGCCGCCGCGGTCTCCTCGGCCGGGGTGTCCGGATCCGGCCAGTGCACCTGGTAGAGGTCGATGTGGTCCAGGTCCAGCGCCCGCAGGCTCTGCTCCACCCCGTCCCTGAGCATCGCCCCGCGCGCGTCCCTCGGCCGCTCGCCGCCCGGGTTGATCCCACCCTTGGTGGCGATCACCAGGCTGTCCCTGTCCCGGTTCAGTTCCGCGCGCAACGCCCTGCCGAGCAACGCCTCGGATTTGCCGAAACCATAGGCCTGCGCGGTGTCGAAGAAGTTCACACCCAGCTCACGGGCGTGCCGGATGGCGGCGACCGCGGTGTCCTCGTCGAACTCGCCCCAGTCACCACCGATCTGCCAGGTGCCGAAGGCGATCCTCGAGACGTTCAGTCCACTCTTGCCCAGGATGGTCGTACGCATGGTTCCAGCAGATCACAGGTACTGGATCGATGCACCGTGGAGTTACCGCCGCCACCCCCGCCGGGTGGCCCGGTGGCCGGGAACTACGGTTTGCGGCCGACCCCGGCGTAGGAAAGCTCGTTCATCTCCACATTGTCGGTGACGTCACCGGGTCCGCTGGTACGCCACGTCCCGGTGGGGACGATGCCCGGCTCGACGAACTCGAAGTCTCCGAAGAGTGCGGCGACCTCGTCGCGGGTACGGGGGAAGACCTGACCGTCACCGCGGCTGCCGCGCACGATCCCGGCCACCGCGTCGATCTTGTCCTTCTGCGCGTCATCGGTCATGTGCGTGATCGCCAGGTAGCTGCCCGGCGCGATGGCGTTCCGGTAGCGGGCCATCAGCGCGAGCGGGTCCGCCTCGTTCGGCACCCAGTGCAGCACCAGGAGGAACAGCAGCCCGAGCGGTTCGTCGAAGTCCAGCAGCCGCCGTGCCGGCTCACTGGCGAGAACGCTCTCCGGATCGCGCATGTCCGCGTGTGCGATGCCGGCCCGCTCGTTACCCGACAGCATCAGTTCACTGTGCGCGACCGCGATCGGGTCACGGTCGACGTACACCACGCGGTAGTCCGGGGCATGCCGCTGGGCTATCTCATGCACGTTACCCACCGTCGGAATACCCGAACCGACATCCAGGAACTGACGAATTCCCTTGTCGATCAGGAGTCGGACGGCACGCGCGAGGAAAGCCCGGTTCAACCGGGCGGCGTCCCTGATTCCGGGAACCGCGCCTTCCACCTGCTCCGCCATCGCGCGGTCGGCCGCGAAATTATGCGCACCGCCAAGCAGGAAATCGTAGGTCCGCGCGCCACTCGGGACCGAGGTGTCGACGATCTTTGGCACCCATTCCTGCGTCACGGAAACGCCTTTCTCGATCCGAACCGCCTACCGAAGAGGGCGCCGAGCCTACCGGAAGGGGGTCGGTGATTCCTGACCCATCCGGGTGACCTGAACCCACACGATCGGGCGCTGTCGGCGACCACCTTATCGAGCCTACTGTAGTCCGTCCGTTTCGCTCGTCGAGGAGTGGAGATGTCGGTCCCGGTAGCACCCGGTCAATGGCCCGTTCTCGGGCACAGCCCTGCGATGTTGCGACGTAGATTCGCGTTCACCTCGTCCCTCCGCGAACACGGCGACATGGTGAAGGTTTATCTGGGGCCGGTGCCGATGTATTTCGTGACCAGCCCGGAGCTGACCCACCAGGTGCTGGTCACCGACGCGGCCAGTTTCGAGAAAGGTGCGATGTTCGACAAGTTCCGACCATTCGTCGGAAACGGTTTGGTCATGTCGAACGGCGCCTTCCACCTTCGGCAGCGCCGGTTGATCCAACCCGCGTTCCATCGCGGCCGTATCGCGCGTTACGCGGAGACGATGCGGGAGTCCGTTTCGGACCTCACCGACTCCTGGCGAGAAGGCCGGACCAGGGAGGTCAACGAGGACATGCAGGCCCTCGCGGTGACGATCGTCGGTGCGGCGCTGTTCGGCACCCGGTTCGGGCAAGCCGCGATCGCCGAAGCCCGCGAGTCCATCCCGATCGTGATCAAGCAAGGCATGATCCGCGCGCTGTCCCCTGCCTTCGTGGACAAGCTGCTGGTGCGCGGCAACCGCCGGTTCGACCGGGCCGTCACGCGCATGCGTGCGGTCGTGCTCGAGCTCATCGCGGACTGGCGCGCCACCGGAACCGACCGCGGCGACCTGCTGTCCATGCTGCTGATGGCCCGGGACGAGGGCGGCGAGGGCATGACCGACCAGCAGGTCCACGACGAGGTCATCACGCTGCTGAGCGCCGGAATCGAGACCAGCGCGCTCGCGCTGGCCTGGCTGTTCCACGAGATCGCCCAGAACCCCGAGGTCGAGCGCCGGCTGCACGAGGAGATCGACGGGGCGCTGGACGGCCGCCCGGTCACCTTCGAGGACGTTCCCGCCCTGCCCTACACCCAGCAGGTCATCAAGGAGACCTTGCGGATGTACCCGATCTGGATCCTGATGCGCCGCACCGACCGGGAGGTCGAGCTCGGCGGCGTCCGGCTCGCCCCCGGCACCGAGGTGACCATCAGCCCGCACGCCCTGCACTTCGACCCACGGTTCTTCGCCGAGCCGGACCGGTTCGACCCGGACCGGTGGGCACCGGAGCGGGCAGGCGACATTCCGCGCGGGGCGTTCATCCCGTTCGGCGCGGGCACCAGGCAGTGCGTCGGCAACACCTTCGCTCAGCTCGAGATGGCGATCACCGTGGCGACGGTGGCCGCCAAGTGGCGGCTCGTGCCCGTGCCGGGGAAACCGGTGCGGGTCAAGTACACCTCCACCGCCTACCCGGCCCGGCTGTCCATGATGGCCGTTCCGCGCGGCTAGCGCCGCTGTCTTCGTCGCGACGCACCCGAACAACAGACGTACCCGAACAACAACTGTCCAAGAGAAAGGTGTCCTTCGTGCGCTGGTTCCAGCATGGACGACGACGTACCGGCATCGGTCGGCTGGGAGTGCTCCTGCTCGCCCTGCTGGGCGGTGGGCTGCTGATCGCTCCGGCCCACGCGCGGGCCGGCACGGCGTCCTGCGAGGACATGGAGTTCCCCGTGTCCGTCCTCGGACTGCCGTACACGATGTCCGGCACCCTGTGTGTCCCGCCGGACGAAGCGGGCACGGTGCAGGTACTCATTCCCGGCGGCTTCTACAACAGCACGTACTGGGACATCCCGGTGGATCAGGAAACCCGCTCCTTCCGCCGCGCCATGAACGAGGCGGGGTACGCCACGCTGACCGTGGACCGGCTGGGCACCGGGCGCAGTTCCGCGCCACCCAGCGCCGTGCTGACCGCGATCACCCAGGCCAACGCCGTGCACCAGGTGGTGCGGTCGCTGCGCACCGGGACGCGGGGGCCGCGGTTCGAGAAGGTGATACTGGGCGGACACTCGCTCGGCTCCGCCATCGCGATCATCGAGGCGGGCATCTACCACGACGTGGACGGCGTGCTGGTCACCGGCATGGCACACCGGCTCAACCTGACCGGCCTGCTGCCTGTCTTCACCACCTTTGTCCCGGCCGTACTCGACCCCGCCTTCAGTGGCAAGGGGCTGGATCCTGGCTACCTGACCACCATGCCCGGTACCCGGTTCGGCTCGCTGCACGAGCCGGGACCCTACGTCGACGCGGTGGCGGCGTTCGAGGAATCCACAAAGGACGTAGCGGCCCCGACCGAGCTGGTCGACGCCGCCTTGCTCGGCACGGTGACGCCGTTCACCCTGCTGGTCGATGTCCCGGTGCTCACCGTCATGGCGTCCGAGGACCCCACCTTCTGCGGGCCGCTGGCCACCGACTGCGGCTCGGCGGAGGCGTTGCTGCGGTCCGAGCGGCCGTTCTACTCCCCGGCCGCTCAGCTCCAGGCCCATGTCGTTCCGGGTTACGGGCACTCGCTCAACTACTCCACCAACGCACCCCGGTACCACGACACCGTCGTACGGTGGGCGGACCAGATGATCGGCGGTTAGCGGTTCACCGCGGTCCCGCGCCCGCCGGGCGGTCGGTGGCCCAGGGCTGGATCTCCTCGACCAGCTTGGCCACCGCGAGCACCAGGTCGTCGGAGTGCCGCGGCCCCACGATCTGCAGGCCGACCGGAAGTCCCTTCGAGGTGAACCCGGCCGGCACGCTGATCGCGGGCTGCTGGGTCATGTTGAACGGGTAGCTGAACCGGGCCCACTGCGGCCAGCTGTCCAGCCCGCTGCCCGGCGGCACGTCGTGCCCGGCTTCGAACGGCGGGATCGGGACGGCCGGGGTGATCAGCGCGTCGTAGCGGGTGTGGAACTCGCCCATCTGGATGCCCAGCGCAGCGCGATCGGCCATCGCGCCGAGGTAGTCGCTGGCCGAGTAGGTGTGTCCCTGCTCCCACACCGTGCGCAGGCCGGGGTCGACCTTCTCGGCAGCACCCTCCGGGAAGGTGTCCAGCCACTTCGCGGCTCCGGCCGACCACAACACGTCGAACGAGTCGATGGGGTCGGTGAACCCCGGGTCGGCCTCCTCGATCCGTAGCCCCGCCTCGCTCAGCGCGGCTACGGTGGTCGCGATCAGCTGGGCCACCTCCGGGTCCACGTCGACATAACCGAGTGTGGGCGAGAACGCCACGTTCAGACCGCGCACATCGCGGCGGACCGCCTCGCGGTAGGTGGAGAGCGGAGGCTGCAACGCGTTGGGGTCGCGGTAGTCGGGCAGGGCGAGGACGTCCAGGATGAGCGCCGTGTCGTCCACCGACCGTGCCATCGGGCCCGCGTGCGCGAGTGCGCCGAACGGGCTGGCCGGGTAGAGCGGGATCCGGCCCCCGGTGGGCTTGAACCCGACGATGCCGCAGAAGGAGGCGGGAATCCGGACCGAGCCGCCACCATCGGTGCCGACGGACAGTTCTCCCATGCCCGCCGCGACCGCGGCCGCGCTGCCGCCGCTGGACCCACCCGCGGTGAGCGCGGTGTTCCACGGGTTGCGGGTGATGCCCTCCCGCGGGCTGTCGGTGACCGCCTTCCAGCCGAGCTCGGGGGTGGTGGTCTTGCCGAGCAGCACCAGGCCGTGCTCCCGCATCCGCGCGGTGACCGGGCTGTCCACCTCCCAGAACTGGTCGGCCTCGATGCAGCGGGAACCGCGCAGTGTCGGCCAGCCCTGGGTGAGGAACATGTCCTTGATCGAAGCCGGAACCCCGTCCAGCCAGCCGATCGGGTTGCCCTCGCGCCAGCGTTCCTCGGAGCTCTTGGCCTGTTCCAGCGCCACCTCCTCATCGACGAGGCAGTACGCGTTGTACTGGTCGTCGCGCTCCGCGATCGTCTCCAGCGCGGCCGTGGTGGCCTCGACCGGAGACAGCTCGCCCGAGCGGTAGGCCACGACGAGCTCGCTCGCCGTGAGCAGGGTGCTGGTGTTAGCTGGCATCTCTCTCCTCAGCCCCGGGCGAACCCGACGGAACATAGCCCAACTGCTTGTCCACGACGTTACGAAGCGGCTGCCCGGTACGCCACCGCTCGTAGTTGTCCGCGAACACCTCGACCAGCGTGTTACGCCAGCCGACGAAGTCTCCCGACATGTGTGGCGAGATCAACACGTTATCCATCGTCCACAACGGACTCTCGGCGGGCAGCGGCTCGGTGTCGAAGACGTCCAGGGCCGCGCCCGCGATCCGCTCCGCGCGCAACGCCTCGACCAGATCCCCGGTGACCACCAGCTCGCCGCGACCCACGTTGATGAAGCGGGCCGTGGGCTTCATCGCCGCGAAGGCATCGGCGTCGAAGACACCCTTGGTCTGCTCGGTCAGCGGGGCCACCGCGACCACGTAATCCGCCTCGGGCAGGTGGTCGGTCAACTCCGCCGAGGCGTATACGGTGCCGAAGTCGGGATCGGACTCGCGGGCCCTGCGGCCGATCCCGGCCACCTTCATGCCCGCGGCCCGCAACATGACGGCGATCGCCCTGCCGATCGGTCCGGTGCCCATCACCAGCGCGGTGCGCCCGGCGATCCGGTCGGTCTCCCGGTGCAGCCAGCGGATCTCGTCCTGCAGCCGCAGCGACCGGGCGAAGTCCTTGGCGAAGGCGAGCACCACGCCCAGCACGTACTCGGCGATCGAGTTGTCGAACACGCCACGGGAGTTGGTCAGCACCACCTCGCTGTCCCGCAGCCCGGGGAAGAGCACCGGGTCCACCCCCGCGCTGGCGATGTGCAGCCAGCGCAAGCGGTCCGCGGCGGGCCAGGCGTCGGGCACGGCGGCGGAGAGGAAGTCGTAGACGAACAGCGCGTCCGCGCCGGGCAGCGCCTCGGCCAGCCCGTCCTCGCGCGTGTAACGCACCGTGGCCGTACGCTCGATGCTGTCCATGTCCGGGGGGCGTTGCTCACCGCAGAGCACCACGAGCACAGGGGAATCCGCGCCGATCACGTTGACACGGTATGAGACTCTCGTATGATTGTCAACAATCCGAGGAGTTCCCCGGAGGCACGCCCTTCAGATGCGCCCGGAGGCTGAGCCTTGGATTTGTCGGCACTGGACATCCCCTCCTTCGAGGGGCCGCTCGCGCAACGTGGCATCGGCGTGATCGCACCGTTCGACCTCGCGCTGGAGCGCGAGCTGTGGCGCTGGGTCCCGATGGAGGTGTCCCTGCATCTGGCCCGCACCCCCTACGAACCGGTGCCGGTCAGCATGGAGATGGCGCACCTGGTGAGCAACAGCCAGCACCTCGCGGCCGCGACCAGGGACGTGCTGCACGTGGAACCCGAGGTGGTCGCATACCTGTGCACCTCGGGCAGCTTCGTGAACGGGATCGATTACGAACGCTCGCTGTGCAAGGCCATCTGCGATGCCGGCGCGCCGGACGCGGTCACCACCTCGGGCGCACTGGCCGAGGTGCTGCAGCAGCTCGACCTGCGACGGATCTCGGTACTGACGCCATACGACGCCGATCTCACCGGCAAGCTGCACGAGTTCCTGGCCGAGCTCGGGGTGCGGACGGTCTCCAGTGACCACCTCGGCCTCGGCGGCGGCATCTGGAAGGTCAACTACCGCACCATCGCCGAGCGGATCATCGCGGCCAACCACAGCGATGCCGAGGCGATCTTCGTCAGCTGCACGAACCTGCCGACCTACGACCTGATCGAACCGCTGGAGACCGCGCTGGGCAAGCCGATCCTCACCGCGAACCAGCTCACCATGTGGGCCTGTCTCAAGCGGATGAAGCTCCCGGTCGTCGGTGCGGGGGAATGGCTTCGCGAGGTGTCTTGACGGTTTCTAGTAGGATTGTCAACAATCCGACGGGAGGTCTCCATGGCTGAGCAGGCTGAGCCGCAGCGGACGATCGGCTTCATCTACCCCGACCACGCGGCCGAGGACGACTACCCGCTGGCCGAACGGCTGCTCGGCGACGAGGTGCGGCTGCCGGTGGCGCACATCTACGGCACCGACCTGCACGCCGTGGAGGAGCTGCTCGACCTCGGTAAGCCGGAGCGGCTCGCCGAGGGCGCCCGGCTGCTGGCCCCTCGGGAGCCGGACGCGGTGGTGTGGGCCTGCACCAGTGGCAGCTTCGTCTACGGCTGGAAGGGCGCCGGCGAGCAGGCCGCCGGGCTGTCCGCCGCCGCCGGAGTACCCGCCACCAGCACCTCGTTCGCCTTCGTGCGGGCGGCGCGGGCGCTGGGTCTGCGCCGGGTGGCGGTGGCGGCGAGCTACCCGGACGAGGTGGCGAAACTGTTCGTGGAGTTCCTCGCCGCCGGCGGGATCGAGGTCGTGTCCATGTCCAGCCAGGACATCGACACCGCGGCGGAGGTCGGCAGGCTGAGCCCGGAGGCCGTGGTGGACCTCGCCGCCGCGCATGACCACCCGGACGCCGATGGCCTGCTCATCCCGGACACCGCCATGCGCACCCTGGCGCTGGTGGACACCATGGAGGAACGCATCGGCAAGCCGGTGCTCACCGCCAACCTGGTGACCATCTGGGAGGGCCTGCGGTTGGCAGGCGCCGCGCGGGCCGCCGGCGGACTTGGCGCGCTGTTCCGCATCCCGCCCGCCGAGATCCCCGCGGAAGGCGAGTGATCATGCCGCTCGCCGACATCGAACCGGTCAACCGGGAGTCCACCGCGGGGATCATCGCCCGCCAACTCCGGGACGCGATCATGAACGGCTCGCTGCCGCCCGGCACCCAGCTCGGGGAGACCGAGCTGGCCGCCCGGTTCGAGGTGTCGAGGGGTCCCCTGCGGGAGGCGATGCAACGGTTGGTGTCCGAAGGGCTGCTGCGCAGCGAACGGCACCGCGGCCTGTTCGTGATCGACCTCGAACCGGACGATGTGTACGACATCTACACCGCCCGCTCGGCGATCGAGCGAGCGGCCGCGATCAGGGTCATGCACGGCGACCGGGAGCAGGCGGCGACCCTGCTGGACGAGACGGTACAAGCCATGGCGGCCGCCGCGGACGAGGACGACCCCACAGCACTGTCCGAAGCGGACCTGCGGTTCCACGAGGCACTGATCGAGGCGTCCGGCAGCAGGCGGTTGGTCCGGATGGCCCGCACCCTGCTGATCGAGACGCGTATGTGCCTGTCCCTGTTGCAGCGCACCTACCAGCACGTGGACGAACGAGTGGTCGAGCACAACCGGATCATCGAGGCCATCCGCGAGGGCGACCAGGAAACCGTGCTGACCTTGCTGGAAGCGCATATGGAGGACGCCGTGCAGCGCCTCGCCCCCGGCACCCCGCTCCGCCAGTAATCCACGCCCGCGTTTGCCGCCCACATCCGCGTGTTTGCCATTCCCGCGCACGCGTTGGCCATTCATATACGCGAGTTTGCTGCTCACGTAACCGTGTTGGCCATTCATGTAGGCGAGTTTGCCGTTCGCGTTGGCGAGTTTGCTGTTGGCGTTGGCGAGTTTGCCGTTCGCGGGGGGTCGGTTTGAGGGGGTTGCGGGTGGCGGGGGCGGTTGTGGTGCGCGTTTCGGGCACGCCTTCGGCGCGCCGTGAGGCACTGGCGCACCCCCGCATCACCCCTGGCAAAACTGCTCACCAGCGCCAGCACCCCACGGAACGACACTCCCCACCCCGCCCGGCCACCCCGGCCGTTTCGAACGCACATTCGGGTGAAAACCGATCAGTAACACCACATCCCCCTCGAGTATTTCGATATCATTGGGGGCGTGGAGAGATACCGTTCCGATTCACATACGGATCCCCGGACGACGACAGAACCCATAGTACACTGTATCTCTGAGAGCCTGTTCCTGAACTGATCTTGGTCGGCTGGGGTCGCTGCGGAGGTGAGAAGGGACTCCTGGTAGATCGGGTGGTGTCTAGTCAACCGTCCTACCGAGGAGTCCCGGGTGCCATCGTGCCCGAGTTCGTCGGTCCCCTTCGCGCGGGGTCGACAGTGCTGTCTGTTGGCCACCACGCACCGCCCTTCGCTCAGGTCACGGCGTTATCCGTCGGACATGACCGACGCTCAGTGGGCTACGATCGAACCATTGTTGCCGAAGCCGGGTTGGCTGGGCGGCAGGGGTGGTCGCCGTGCGAAGCACTGTCGGCGCGAGATCGTCGACGCGATCCTGTACGTGGTCGACAACGGCATCAAATGGCGGGCTCTGCCGGCTGATTTCCCGCCATGGTCCACGGTGTACAAGCACTTCGCCGCGTGGGAACACCACGATGCGACCCAACATCTACTCGATGCGCTACGCGACCGGGCCCGGCTGACCGAAGGCCGCCGGGCCGCGCCAAACGCCGGGATCATCGACTCGGCCTCGGTCAAAGCCGCCGACACCGTCGCATCCGGCAGCCGCGGGTTCGACGCGGGCAAGAAGATCAACGGCCGCAAACGGCACATCGCCGTAGACACCGTCGGCCTGTTGATCTGTGTGTTGGTCACCAGCGCCGACGTCCAGGACCGCACCGCCGCCAGGAACCTCCTGGCCAGGCTGCGCTACCTCTGCCCCAGCGTGCGGCACCTGTGGGCCGATTCCGGCTACACCGGCACCCTGATCGACTGGGCGAGAACCCTGTTCGGCATCAGCATCGAGATCGGACCGCTACCCGAGCAGCGCGCCGGTCAGGCTCGCCGCCCCAGCGCTGCCGATGGCGATACCCCAGCCGACCGGCCCCAGCGGGGTGCAGCCGAAGAACCGGCTCAGGCCCGGCGTCTGGATGGCCAGCCCCAGCACGGCGGCCGAACCGAGGCCGGTGGCCACCACCGAGACACTGCGGCCGCCGGTGAACATCGTCTGCCCGAGCTGCGTGCCGACCAGCGCGGCCAGCGCCACCGTGCCCGCGCGCCGCCTGCGACCCGTCAGCCTTGCCAGCCACCAGGCCAGCGAGGCACCGGCCGCGGTGGTCCCCGCGCGCAGGGCGATCTCCCTGCGCAACGCGCCGCCGAGCGAGTTCTCCGGCCCCTCCCGCAGCAGATCCTGCACGGCACCGCCGTCCGGCCTGCGCAGGGCGATCGCCAGCGCCGGCGCCAGGTCGGTGAGCAGGTTCACCAGCAGGAACTGCCGCGCGGTCAGCTGCGAGCGCCCCGTGGTCAACGCGCCGAGCACGCTGAACGTGATCTCGCCGAGGTTCCCACCGAGCAGCACCCCCAGTGACTCGCGGACCGAGGCCCACATCGCCCTGCCCTCCACCAGGGCGGCAATGATCGTCTCCAGCCGGTCGTCGGTCACCACCACGTCCGCCGCCGCCCGCGCGGCGGGCGTGCCGCGGGCGCCCAGCGCGATCCCGACGTCGGCGAGCCGGATCGCCGGGGCGTCGTTGGCACCGTCACCGGTCATCGCCACGGTGCGGCCGAGTCCCTGGTACGCCTGGATGATCCGGACCTTCTGCGCAGGGCTGCACCGGGCCACCACGTCCACCCGCAGCAGCCGCTCCGCCAGCGCCTCGTCGTCCAGCTCGTCCAGTTCGGGCCCGGTCACCACGTGCAGGCCGCCGTTGCCGGGGTTGACCTCGTCCGCGATCGCCTCACCGGTGGCCGGGTGATCCCCGGTGATCATCACGATGTGCACCCCGGCCTCGCGCAGCCGCGCCGCGGCGGGGGCGGCACTGCCGCGCACCGGGTCGGCGATCGCCACGAACCCGCGGAAACGCAGCTCGGCCACCCGATCGTCCTCCGCGGGCTCGCCCTCGGCGACCGCGAGCACGCGGTGACCCGACTCGGCGAGCTGCTTCATCCGTGTCGTCAAGCGTTTGCGCTCCCCGCCGTCGATCGCGCAGCGCGGCAGCACCGCCTCCGGCGCGCCCTTGACGCTCAGCAGTGGTCCGCTCGCCGACTCCCCCACCGCCGCGTGGTAACCCCGCGAGGGTTCGAACGGGATTT
The DNA here is from genome assembly GCF_006715045.1 of Amycolatopsis cihanbeyliensis. GTDB lineage: Bacteria > Actinomycetota > Actinomycetes > Mycobacteriales > Pseudonocardiaceae > Amycolatopsis > Amycolatopsis cihanbeyliensis. The sequence goes on from NZ_VFML01000001.1 coordinate 2,480,406, forward strand.
CCCGCACCAGGCGCCAGCGCTCGGCCCCGGACTCCGGGGGCACCCCGGCCCGCGCGGCACCGGCCAGCACGGCCCGATCGGTGGCATGCGGCAGGTCCTCGACCCGTTCCGCGGCCGGGGTGGCACGCAGCGCGGCCGCGAGCACCCGCCGCGTGCTCTCGCCCAGCGCGGTGATCCGGTGCCGGGACCGCCCGTCGTCCACCTCGCTGACCGCCAGCGTGCCCTCGGTCAACGTTCCGGTCTTGTCGAAGCACAACACGTCCACCCTGCCGAGCGCCTCGACGCTGCGCGGGTTGCGCACCAGCGCGCCGTGCTCGGCCAGCCGCCGTGCGGAAGCGAGCTGCGCGGCATTCACCAGGAACGGCAAACCCTCGGGCACCGAGGCCACCGCCAGGTTCACCGCGGCGGACATGCTCTCCCGCAGCGGCACCCGGTGCAGCAACCCGGCGCCTGCCACGGCCCCGGCCGAGCCCAGCGCCAGCGGCATGCTGTTCCTGGTGAGCTCGGCAAGCCGCTGCTCGACGCCCGCACGCGGCGCCCGCTCCCTTGCCAGCGCCATGCCGCGACCCGCCTCGGTGTCGTCGCCGACCGCGACCACCACACCTACCGCGGTGCCGGCCGCGACCGTGGTGCCCTCGTACAGCATGGCGGAGCGTCCGGCGATCTCCGCGGCCACCACCGGCGCGGGATCCTTGGCAACCGGAAGGGACTCGCCGGTCAGCGCGGACTCGTCCTGCTCGAGACCGTCGGCCTCGAGCAGCCTGCAGTCGGCGGGCACCACGTCTCCCGCGGCCAGCAGCACCACGTCCCCCACGACCAGCTCGTCGGCGCTGAGCGTGCGTTCCCGGCCGTCCCTGCGGACGTGCGCGGTGACCGCCGAGCGGTTCAGCAACTCGGCCAGCTCCCGGTCCGTCCGCACCTGCTGGATGCTGCCCAGGAACGCGGAAAGGCCGGTCACCCCGGCGACCAGCGCGGCGTCCACCGGCGAGCCGACCGTGGCCGAGAGCGCGGCACCACCGGCCAGCACCGGGGTGAGCGGGTTCGCCAGCTCGGCGAGGAACGCGCTGCCGAGGCTGGTCCCCCGCGCGGCGACGGTTCCTCGCTCGCGGGCGCGCTCGCGGACCGCGGCGCCACCGAGTCCCTCGGCACTCGTGTCGAGCTCCCGCAGCACCGCCTCGGCCGGCATCAGGTGCCATCCCGCCGTACTCGGGCCGGCTTCGGCCGTTACCTCCGGTGGCCGCAGCCGCCGGGCGTGCCGGTGCCCGTTGGCCATCGCGACGGCGGCCCCGGCGTTGACGGCGCGCATACCGCGTGCCGCCGCGCCGCCCCGGGCCCGGCCGCCCTGCAGGGCGCTGATCGCGCCGACCCCGGTGGCCACCTTGGCCAACCGGACGTCCTCGGCGCCGAGCCTCCGGGCCGCATCCGCCGCCTCGACCAGCAAGGCGGCGGCATCCAGGTCCTCGCCGAGGAGCAGGTGCGCACCCCACGGCCGCCGCGCGTCCGCGGGATACACCCCCAGACCGCAGTCGGCGGCCCCCAGCGCCGCGCGGTCGCCGGAGACCAGCAGTACCACCTCGCCCTCGGACCGCAGTTCCCGGACCGTGGCGGCCATGTCGGCACCGGCGGAGGGCCGCAGCACCGGCAACCCGGTGCGGCGGGCCGCCGCGGTCACGGTGTTGACCCCCGAAGCCTGCTCGGCGGTGAGGGAGAGCACGGCTTCCAACCGGTCGCCGTCGGCGAGACCGAGCACCGCGGCGGGATTCCCGCGTTCCAGCCGGGCACGCTCCCTGGCCCCGCGCCTGCCACGCAGCTCGAGTTCGTCCAGCGGCCCCAGCGTCCAGCCACCGCCCTGTCGAACCGCGTGCGGGCCGGCCGGATCGAACAGCCGCCAAGTCTGCTCGGCCACCGCCTTCGGATCGCTTCCGGCGAGCGGCACCAGGTCGGCGGGCATCAGGCGACCGGTGCCCAGGGCCCGCTCGTCCAGCACCACCGTGCTGATCCGGCCGAGCTCGCGCAACACCGACCGGTTCATCACCAGCACGCCGCGCCTGGCCAGCACCCTGCCGAGGTGGGCACCGAAGGCATCCTGACCGGCCCGCGTCGCCTTGGGCAACGCGGCCAACCCGAACGCGGCCGCGCGCCGGGGGCCGACGAACGGGACGGCGGCGGTCGCCACGATGCCACCGAATCGCATGGCGTCGCGCTCGTAGGCATCCTGCGGCGACTCCGGTACCGAGGCTGCACGCTCGGGCGCCACCGGGACCACCTCGGGGCCGTCGACCAGCCGCTCCTGCGCGGCCCGCCAGGCGCGCTGATGCTCGCGGGCCTCTCGCCACTGCTCGACGCGCTGCGCGGCGTCCAGCAGCGTGCCCTCGCCACCGGAGGCGAAACCCTGGGCCAGCGCGCCCGCGATCGAGGTCGCGGAGTCGGCGCGCTCCCGGCCGCCGGCCCGTTCGGCCAGCCACGCACGTAACCGGGGATGGTGGTCGGCCACCGAGGGCAGGGCGGCCAGTTCGGTCGGGACCGGTGCCCACGGCAGGAGCCTGGTCAGCATCGACAGCCCGAAGCCCGCGAGGTCCCCGGCCAAGGTGGACACCAGGTAGGTGCCATGGAGGCCGTCCGAAGGGTGGTGCGAGTCCTCGGTGCACTCGGCCCGCTGGGTCGGACGTGGCCCGGTCAGCGGGGACAGCGCGAGCCCGGTGAGCTCGCGGGCCGTCCCCGCCGCCGCGCCGAGGGCGAACAGTGGTCCCGGAATCCGCGCACCCAGTAGTTTCATCGGCCGAGGATGCCCGGAACCGGGCCGGATTATGCGGGAAGGCTCAGCCGAGTGCGGCCGCGATCGCCGAGCCGAGTTGTGCCGTGGTGGCGGTTCCGCCGAGGTCCGGCGTGGCCACGGCTCCCTCGGCGAGCACCTTTTCCACGGCGGTGGTGACCGCGTTGGCCGCACCCGTCCGGCCGAGGTGTTCGAGCAACATCGCACCGGTCAGCACCTGCGCGACCGGGTTCGCGATGCCCTGGCCCGCGATGTCCGGCGCGCTGCCGTGCACGGCCTCGAACATGGAAGGGAACTCACCCGGTGGGTTGATGTTGCCGGAGGGTGCCATGCCGAGGCCACCCGTCACCGCGGCGGCGAGGTCGCTCAGGATGTCCCCGAACAGGTTCGAGGCGACCACCACGTCGAGGCGTTCCGGCTGCTGCACCATCCGCGCGGCGAGCGCGTCCACATGGCACTGCTCGCTCGCCACGTTGGGGTACTCCGCGGCGACCTCGGCGAAGATCTCGTCCCAGTACGGCATCGAATGGATCAGCCCGTTGGACTTGGTGGCCGAGCACACCCTGCCCTTGCGGTTGACCGCCAACTCGAAGGCGTACCGGATGATCCGCTGCACACCGACCCTGGTGAACACCGACTCCTGCAGCACGAACTCGCCGGGTTGCCCGGTGTTGTGGCGTCCACCGATCGCGGAGTACTCGCCCTCGGAGTTCTCCCGGACGATCACCATCTCGAGTTCCTCGGCCGAGCGGCCGGCCAGCACGCTGGTGGTTCCGGGCAGCAGCTTCACCGGGCGCAGGTTCACGTACTGGGCGAACGCCCTGCGCAGCGGGATCAGCAGGCCCCACAGGGAGACGTGGTCGGGCACACCGGGGAAGCCCACCGCGCCGAGCAGGATCGCGTCGAAGGGCGCGAGTTGCTCGACCCCTTCGGCCGGCATCATCGTGCCGGTCCGGCTGTAGCGCTCGCAGCTCCAGTCGAACTCCGTCCACTCCAGACCGAATCCGTGCAGCTCGGCGGCCCGGTCGAGCACCTTGCGCGCCTCGATCGTGACGTCGACGCCGATCCCGTCGCCGGGGATGCCGGCGATGCGATAGGTGCTCACAGGCTCACCGCGATGTACTTGGTCTCCAGGAACTCGTCGATCCCCACGGTTCCGCCCTCGCGACCGAGGCCGGACTGCTTGATCCCGCCGAACGGCGCGGCCGGGTTCGACACGATGCCCTGGTTCAGGCCGATCATACCGGCCTCCAGCCGCTCGGACACCCGGAAGGCACGCTTCACATCGCCGGTGTAGAGGTAGCTGACCAGCCCGTACTCCGTGTTGTTGGCGGCCAGCACCGCGTCCTCCTCGGTGTCGAACACCGAGATCGGCGCCACCGGCCCGAAGATCTCCTCGTCCGCGAGCTTCGCGTCCGGCGGCACGTCGGTGAGCACGGTGGGCTGGTAGAAGTTCCCCGGACCGTCCACTGTGGCCCCGCCGGTGAGCACCCTGGCTCCCCGCTGCGCGGCGTCGTTGACCAGGCCGCTCACCTTCTCGACCGCCGCCTCGTCGATCAGCGGGCCGACCACCACACCCTCCTCGGTGCCCCGGCCGATCGGCAGTGCCGCCATCCGCTCGGTCAGCCGGCGGGAGAACTCCTCCACGATCCCGCGCTGCACGTAGAAGCGGTTGGCCGCGGTGCAGGCCTCACCGATGTTGCGCATCTTCGCCTGCATCGCGCCGTCCAGCGCGGCGTCCAGGTCGGCGTCGTCGAACACCAGGAAGGGCGCGTTGCCGCCGAGCTCCATCGAGGTGCGCAACACCTTGTCCGCGCACTGTTCCAGCAGCTTGCGCCCGACCGAGGTGGAGCCGGTGAAGGACAGCTTGCGGGCCCGCCCGTCGCGGATGATCGGCTCCATCACGCCACCCGAGTCGGTGGTGGTGAGCACGTTCAGCACCCCGTCCGGCAGGCCGGCGTCGGCCAGGATCCGGGTCAGCGCCAGCATGGAAAGCGGCGTCTGCGCGGCGGGTTTGATCACCATCGTGCACCCGGCCGCGACCGCGGGCCCGATCTTGCGGGTGCCCATGGCCATCGGGAAGTTCCACGGTGTGATCAGGATGGACGGCCCGACCGGCTGCTTGGCGACCAGGAAGCGGCCACTGCCGTTCGGCGCCACCGCGTAGCCGCCGTCGATCCGCACGGCCTCCTCGGCGAACCAGCGGAAGAACTCGGCGGCGTAGGTGATCTCGCCGCGTGCCTCGGCCAGCGGCTTGCCCATCTCCAGGGTCATCAGCAGGGCCAACTCGTCGGCGCGGGCCATCAACGCCTCGTAGGCCCTGCGCAGGATCTCCCCGCGTTCCCGCGGCGGATGGTTCGCCCAGTCCGCCTGCGCGGCGACCGCCGCGTCCAGTGCGGCGATGCCGTCCTCGGGGGAGGCATCGGCGATCTCGCACAGCACGCCGCCGGTCGAGGGGTCGTGCACGGGGAACGTCTTGCCGCCCGCGGCCTGGGTCCACTTGCCGCCGACGAACAGCTCCTTGTCGACCGTCTCGACAACGCTGGCTTCACTGGGCTTTGGGTTCATCCACCTGACTCCTTGTTTGCGCCGGTCCAGCAGCCATGCTATGCATATTGTCAACAATCTACAAGGCTGGCATCCCCGGCCAGTTAGGAGCACCGCTGCCATGGCACAGCTGTCCCCCCTGCTCAAGCAGGCCACCCCGGTCGTCGTCGACCACGGCGAGGGTGCCTACCTCTACGACGTGGACGGCCGTCGTCACCTCGACTTCACCGCGGGCATCGGGGTGACCAGCACCGGCCACTGCCACCCGAAGGTGGTCAGCGCGGCGCAGGAGCAGGTCGGCAAGCTGATCCACGGCCAGTACACCACCGTCATGCACAAGCCGCTGCTCGAGCTGACGAGGCGGCTCGGCGAGGTACTGCCGCGGGGGCTGGACTCGCTGTTCTTCGCCAACTCCGGCAGCGAGGCGGTGGAGGCCGCGCTGCGACTGTCCCGGCAGGCCACCGGCCGGCCGAACGTCGTGGTGTTCCAGGGCGGCTTCCACGGCCGCACGGTGGCCGCGGCCTCGATGACCACCTCCGGTACGCGGTTCGGCGCCGGGATCTCCCCGCTGATGGCCGGGGTGCACGTGGCCCCGTTCCCGCACGCCTACCACTACGGCTGGGACGAGCGCACCGCCACCGAGTTCGCCCTGCGGGAGCTGGACTACCTGTTCGCGACGATGAGCGCGCCGAACGAGACCGCGGCCTTCTTCATCGAACCGATGCTCGGTGAGGGCGGTTACGTGCCGGCCAACCCGGAGTTCCTCGCCGGGCTGCGCGAGCGCGCCGACGAGCACGGCATCCTGCTGGTGATGGACGAGATCCAGACCGGGTTCGGTCGCACCGGCCGGTTCTGGGGGCACGAGCACTTCGGCGCGCGGCCGGATGTCGTGCTGATCGCCAAGGGCCTGGCCAGCGGCTTCCCGCTGTCCGCCGTGGCGGCCTCCGAGGAGCTGATGGGCAAGGCGTGGCCGGGCTCGCAGGGCGGGACCTACGGCGGTAACGCGGTCGCCTGCGCCGCGGCGCTGGCCACCCTGGAGGTGATCCAGGAGGAGGGCCTGGTGGAAAACGCGGCCGCCAGGGGCGCGCAGTTGCTCGGCGGGGCGCGCGCGATCGGCGAGAAGACCGCGGCCATCGGCGATGTGCGCGGGCTGGGCCTGCTGGTCGGGTCGGAGTTCACCACGCCGGACGGCAAGCCGGACAACGCCACCGCGCAGGCCGCGCAGAAGGCCGCCGCCGAGCGGGGACTGCTGCTGCTCACCTGCGGCGCCTACATGAACGTGGTGCGGATGATCCCGCCGCTGGTGGTCAGCGCCGAGCAGATCGACGAGGCACTGGAGATCTGGGCCGACGTCGTGCAGTCGGTCGCGAAGTAACCGAGAGCTGGGGAGAGACGCGTGGCCCGCTACATCACCATCACCCTGGACAAGCGCGGGGTGTCCTGCCGCGCCCGGCTGCTGGAGGCCGAGGCGCCGCGCACCTGCCGGGCGGTGTGGGACGCCCTGCCGCAGAGCAGCTCGGCCTACCACGCCAAGTACGCCCGCAACGAGGTGTACACGCTGGTGCCGCCGTTCGCCGAGCCCAAGCCGGGCCGGGAGAACCCGACGGTCACCCCGATTCCCGGGGACGTGGTGTACTTCGGCTTCGAGGCATGGGAGATCGGCAACCCGGCCTACGGCTACGAGGACGGCAGCGAGGCGCACAGCGCGTCCGGCGCGACGGACCTGGCGATCTTCTACGGCCGGAACAACCTGCTGATCAACGGGGACGCCGGTTGGGTGCCCGGCAACGTGTTCGCGACGATCACCGAGGGTCTGGAGGAGATGGCGGCGGCCGCGCAGGACCTGTGGCTGCGCGGCGTGGAGGGCGAGACGCTGTCCTTCGCCCGCGCCGAGTAGGCCGCCGCCTTCTCTCCCCGCCCTACTCGCCGCCGAGCGCGTCGAGGCGGGCGTACTGGTCGCCGGTCAGCCCCAGGCTGCCGGCGGCCACGTTCTCCTCGAGGTGGGCGCGGGTGGAGGTGCCGGGGATCGGCAACACCACCGGCGAGCGGTGCAGCAGCCAGGCCAGCGACACCTGCGCCGGGGTGGCGCCGAGCTCCGCAGCCACCTTCCCGACGGCCCCCGCCGACTCGGCGTGCCGCCCGTTCGCGATCGGAAGCCACGGGATGAACGCGATTCCCGCCCGCTCGCAGTAGTCCAGCACGTCCTCGGAAGCCCGGTCGGTGAGGTTGTACCGGTTCTGCACGCTGGCGATCTCGACGATCCCGCGAGCGGCCTCGAGCTGGGGCACGCTCACCTCGGACAGCCCGACCCGGGCGATCTTGCCCTCGTCCCGCATCTCGGCGAGCGCACCGAGCTGGTCCGCCAGCGGGACCTTCGGGTCGATGCGATGCAGCTGGAACAGCTCGATCCGCTCGATCCGCAGCCGACGCAGGGACAGCTCGATCTGCTGGCACAGGTACTCCGGGCGACCGAGCGGCACCCAGTCGCCCCGTGGCCTGCTCTGCCCGGCCTTGGTGGCGATCAGCAGCCCCTCCGGGTACGGGTGCAGCGCCTCGGCGAGCAGTTCCTCGTTGGCGCCGAGTGCGTAGGAGTCGGCGGTGTCGATGAAGTCCACGCCGAGCTCCACCGCACGCCGGGCCACCTCGAGCGCCGCCCGGTGCTCGGCGGGTGGTTTGCGGTCGTGCCCGGTCAGTCGCATGGCGCCGAAGCCGAGCCGGGACACCGAACGCGTCTCGTCGAAGGAAAACCTGGGTTCACATGCGGTCATGCGCGCCAGCCTGCGATCCGGGGCGGGCAGGGCACCAGAGATTTAGCCCCAGTCGAATCCTCGACGAGTGGACTACCCTGCGGTAACCAACCGCAATGGCGCGAGAGGACGGGTGAGGCCGTGCTGAGCGACGTCGCTACCCGGCTGGCCGAGATCGTCGGCGAGCAGCAGGTGCTCACCGGGGACCAGATCTCCGCGGACTACGCCGGGGACGAGGCGCTCACCGTTCCCGGGCAGCAGCCGCGATTCCTGGCCCGGCCCGGAACGGCCGAGGAGGTGGCCGCGCTGCTGGTCGCCGCGGCGGAGCACGGCGTTCCGGTCACCGCGCGCGGGTCCGGAACGGGGCTGTCCGGGGCCGCCCGACCCCGGCCGGACGGGCTGCTGGTGTCCTTCGAGCGGATGAACGCCGTGCTGGAGGTGGACACCGAGAACCACGTGGCCGTGGTCCAACCGGGCGTGACACTGTCCGAACTGGACGCCAGGACCGCCGAGGCCGGGCTGAACTACACCGTCTACCCCGGTGAGATGAGCGCGAGTGTCGGCGGCAACGTGGGCGCCAACGCGGGCGGGATGCGCGCGGTGAAGTACGGCGTGACCCGGCACAACGTGCTCGGGCTCCAGGCCGCGCTGCCCACCGGCGAGCTCATCCGGACCGGTGGCAAGCTCACCAAGATCTCCACCGGCTACGACCTCACCCAGCTCGTCATCGGGTCGGAGGGCACGCTGGCGCTGGCCACCGAGGTCATCGTGAAGCTGTATCCGCGGCCGGCCCACGGCGTGACCGTGCTCGCCCCGTTCGAGGACCTGAACCAGGTGCTGGCCGTGGTGCCGCGGATCATCTCCAGCGGCCTCGCCCCGCACATCCTCGAGTACATCGACAACCTGACCATGGCGGCCATGACCTACGCCGCCGACCTCCGGCTGGGTGTCCCGGACGAGGTCCGCGACGCCTCCGGCGCCTATCTGGTGGTCGGCTTGGAGAACCGGACGGCCGCGTTGCTGGACGGCGACGTCGAACTGCTCGGCACCCTGCTCGGTGACCTCGGCGCCGCCGAGGTCTACGTGCTGGAGGGAAACGCGGCACGGACGTTGATCGAGGCGCGGGAGAAGGCGTTCTGGACGGCCAAGTCCATCGGTGCCGACGACGTGATCGATGTGGTGGTCCCACGCAGCGAGATGGCGGAGTTCCTCGCCAGTACGAGGGAACTGGCGCTCAAGGCGGAGTCCGGGGTACTCGGCTGCGGGCACGCGGGGGACGGCAACGTGCATCTCGCCGTCTTCCAGAAGGACCCGGACAAGCGCAGGGCCCTGCTGCACGAGATCTTCGCCGAGGGGATGGCCGTGGGCGGCGCGATCTCCGGTGAGCACGGCATCGGCAACGCCAAGCGGGACCATTTCGTCGAGCTGGAGGACCCTGCCAAGCTCGAGTTGCTGCGGCGGATCAAGCAGGCCTTCGATCCCGCGGGCATCCTCAATCCGGGTGTACTCCTCGACTAGTACAGAAAGCGAGCAGCATGAACGGCGCGCAGTCCCTGATCCGCACGCTCGTCGACGCGGGTGTCGACGTGTGCTTCACCAACCCGGGAACCTCGGAGATGCATTTCGTGGCCGCGCTGGACACCGTGCCGGAGATGCGCGGGGTACTCGGCCTTTCCGAGGGGGTCGTCACGGGCGCCGCCGACGGCTACGCGCGGATCGCGGACCGGCCCGCGGCCACCCTGCTGCACCTCGGGCCCGGCCTCGCCAACGGGATGGCGAACCTGCACAACGCCCGGCGGGCGCATACCCCGATGGTCAACATCGTGGGTGACCACGCGACGTATCACAAGCAGTACGACGCACTGCTGGAGTCGGACATCGACGCGGTCGCGGGCACGCTGAACGGCTGGGTGCGCCGCTGCGGCGGCGCCGCAGAGGTGGGCGCGGACGCGGACGCGGCGGTCGCCGCGGCGCGCGAGGCCCCCGGGCGGATCGCGACGCTGATCCTGCCCGCGGACGTCTCCTGGGGTGAGGGCGGCCAGGCGGGTACGCCGGTGCCTGCCCGGCCGGCCGAGCCGGTACCGGACGGGGCGGTCGCCGAGGTGGCCGAACTGCTGCGCGGTGCGGAACCGGTGGCCCTGCTGATCGGCGGCCACGCCTGCCGGGAGGAGGGGCTACGCGCGGCCGCCGCGATCGGCGCGGCGACCGGGGCGAAGGTGTTCGCCGAGACCTTCCCGCGGCGGATCGAGCGCGGCGCCGGGCTGCCGAATATCGAGCGCCTCGGCTATCTCGCCGAGCAGGTGACCTACCAGCTGGACGGGGTCAGGCACCTGGTGCTGGTGGGGGCGCGCTCCCCCGTTTCCTTCTTCGCCTATCCCGGCAAGGCCAGCGACCTGGTGCCCGAAGGGGCCGCGGTCCACTCGCTCGCCGGGATGGAGCAGGACGTGGTGGCGGCGCTGACCGAGCTCGCCGCCAAGGTCGCCCCGGACACCGAGCCGCCGCTGGCCGCCGCGCGGCGGCCCGAGCTGCCCTCCGGGGAACTGACCCCGCAGAACTGGGCCGACGTGCTCGGTGCCCTGCTGCCGGAGGGCGCGATCATCTCCGACGAGGCCAACACCTCCGGGCTGCTCGTACCGGGCGCCACCGCGGGCGCGCCCCGGCACGACGTGCTCACCCTCACCGGCGGCGCGATCGGCCAGGGCATGCCGGTGGCCGTCGGTGCGGCGATCGCCGCACCGGATCGCCCCGTGATCAACCTGCAGGCCGACGGGAGCGCGCTCTACACCGTGTCCGCGCTGTGGACCCAGGCGCGGGAGAACCTGAACGTCACCACCGTGCTGCTGAACAACCGGGCCTACGCCATCCTGCGGATGGAGTTGCAGCGGGTGGGCGCGGAGAGTTCCGGCCCGAAGGCGAGCGAGCTGTTCGACCTGTCCCACCCGGACCTGGACTTCGTCCGGATCGCCGAGGGCATGGGCGTGCCCGCCGGTCGGGCGAGCACGGCGGAGGAGCTGGCCGAGCAGTTCTCCCGCGCGCTGGCCGAGCCCGGCCCGCACCTGATCGACGCGCTCGTGCCGCCCCTGCTCTGATCCGTGAGTGGCCCGCCCAGACGGGGGACGGGCCACTCACGCCAGCGGGCTACTCGAAGAGTTCGCCGGCCTCGGCCTTGGCCACCAGGGACTTCGGCGGGGTGAAGTGGTCGCCGTAGCGATCGGCGAGCTCACGGGCGCGGGCCACGAAGCCCTTCAGACCGCCCTCGTACTGGTTCATGTACTGGACGACCCCGCCGGTCCACGGCGGGAAGCCGATACCGAAGATCGACCCGATGTTGGCGTCCTGCACCGAGGTGAGCACACCCTCGTCGAAGCACTTCACCGTCTCCAGCGCCTCCGCGAACAGCATCCGCTCCCGCAGGTCCTCGAAAGGAATACTGCCGCCGCTGCCCCCGGGTGCGGGTGCCCCGCTGTGGCTGTTGAAGGCCTCGCGCAGGCCCGCCCACAGGCCGACCCGCTGGCCCTCGTCGTCGTAGGAGTAGAACCCCGCGCCGGAGGAGCGGCCCTTACGGTCGAACTCGTCGATCATCCGGTCGATGATCGCCTCGGCCGGGTGCGCCTGCCAGGTGCCGCCCGCGGCCTCGATGGCCTGGCGCGTCTCCTGCCGGATCTTGCGTGGCAGGGTCAGCGTCAGCTCGTCCATCAGCTGCAGCGGCGGCGCCGGGTACCCGGCCTGCAACCCGGCCTGCTCGATGCTGGCCGGCTCGACGCCCTCGCCCAGCGCGGCCACCGCCTCGTTGATGAAGGTGCCGATCACCCGGCTGGTGAAGAACCCTCGGCTGTCGTTCACCACGATCGGGGTCTTCTTGATCTGCAGGGTGTAGTCGAAGACCTTGGCCAGCGTGACGTCCGAGGTCTTCTCCCCGCGGATGATCTCCACCAGCGGCATCTTGTCCACCGGCGAGAAGAAGTGGATCCCGATGAAGTCCTCCTGCCGTTGCACGCCCTCGGCGAGGCCGGTGATCGGCAGCGTGGAGGTGTTCGAGCCGAGCACCGCGTCCGCGTTCACGATGTTCTCGATCTCGCCGAACACCTTGTGCTTGAGTTCGGTGCTCTCGAACACGGCCTCGATCACGAAGTCCACGCCCGCGAAGTCGGCGGGGTCGGCGGTCGGCTTGATCCTGGACAGCAGCGCGTCCGACTTCTCCTGGGTGGTCCTGCCGCGCTTGAGCGCCTTTTCCTCCAGCTTGGCGGCGTAGCCCTTGCCCTTCTCGGCGTTCTCCGCCGAGACGTCCTTGAGCACCACCTCGATCCCGGCCTTGGCCGAGACGTAGGCGATCGCCGCGCCCATCATCCCGGCGCCGAGCACACCGACCTTCTTGGCGGTGTAGGGCTCGTAGCCGTCCGGCCGCGAACCGCCGTCGTTGATGTGTTGCAGGTCGAAGAAGAACGCCTTGGTCATGTTCTTCGAGATCTGCCCGACGGCGAGGCTCACCATGTAGCGCGACTCGATCTGCAACGCGGTCTCGAAGTCGACCTGCGTGCTCTCCACCGCGGTGGCCAGGATCGCCCGCGGCGCGGGCATCGGCGCGCCCTTCAACTGCTTGCGCAGGTTGGCGGGGAAGGCGGGCAGGTTGGCCGCGAAGGAGGGGTTGGACGGGGTGCCGCCGGGGATCTTGTAGCCCTTCTCGTCCCACGGCTGCGCCGAGGCGTCCGGGTTGGCCTTGATCCACTCCTTGGCCTTCGGCAGCAGTTCCTCGACGCTGTCCACCACCTCGTGCACCAGGCCGATCTCCAGCGCCTTGCGCGGGCGGTGCCGCTGCCCCTGCACCAGTACGTTCAGCACCGCGTTCTGGATGCCGAGCAGCCGCACGGTCCGCACGATGCCGCCGCCACCGGGCAGCAGGCCCAGGGTCACCTCGGGCAGCCCGATCTGGCTGCCCTTGACGTCCGCGGCGATCCGGTGGTGGGTGGCCAGCGCGATCTCCAGGCCGCCGCCCAGCGCCGCGCCGTTGATCGCGGACACCACCGGCTTGCCGAAGGTCTCCAGCCTGCGCAGGTCGGCCTTGATCGCGTTCAGGTGCTCGGTGAACTCCGCGGCCTGCTCCGGCCTGGCCTGGATCAGGTCGTTCAGGTCACCGCCGGCGAAGAAGGTCTTCTTCGCCGAGGTCAGCACCACACCGGTGATCGAATCCTTTTCCGCTTCCAGCCGCTGCACGATGGCATGCATCGACTCGGCGTAGTCGCGGTTCATGGTGTTCGCGGACTGCTTGGGATCGTCGAGGGTGAGCACGACGATGCCGTCGGCGTCCCGCTCCCAGCGAATGGTCTTGGCTTCAGTCATGGTTGCCTTCCCTCAGACCCGCTCGATGATGGTGGCCAGGCCCATGCCGCCGCCGATGCACAGGGTCACCAGCGCGCGCCGGGCGTTACGACGCTCCAGCTCGTCCACCATGGTGCCCAGGATCATCGCGCCGGTCGCGCCGAGCGGGTGGCCCATGGCGATGGCGCCGCCGTTGACGTTGACCTTCTCCTCGGGGATCTTCAGATCCTTCATCCACTTGAGCACGACGGAGGCGAAGGCCTCGTTGAGCTCGAAGAGGTCGATGTCGTCGATGGTCAGCCCGGCGGTGTCCAGCACCTTCTGGGTGGCCGGGGTCGGGCCGGTGAGCATGATCGTGGGGTCGGAGCCGGTCACCGCGCTGGCGACCACCCGCGCCCGCGGGGCCAGCCCGAGGTCCTTGCCCACCCGCTCGTTGCCGACCAGCACCAGCGCCGCGCCGTCCACGATCCCGGAGGAGTTGCCGGGCGTGTGCACGTGGTCGATCCGCTCCACCGAGTGGTACTTCTGCAGCGCCACGGCGTCGAAGCCGCCCATCTCGCCGATACCGGCGAAGGAGGGGTTCAGCTTGCCGAGGGACTCCACGGTGGAGCCGGGCCTGCGGTGCTCGTCGTGGTCGAGCACGGTGACGCCGTTGATGTCCTTGACCGGGACGACCGACTTGGTGAAGTACCCGCCGGACCATGCCGCCTCGGCCTTGTCCTGGGACGAGACCGCGAACCGGTCGACATCCTCCCGGGAGAAGCCCTCGATGGTGGCGATCAGGTCGGCGCCGATGCCCTGCGGGACGAAGTAGCTGTCGTAGTTCGTCGCCGGGTCGAGGAACATCGCGCCGCCGTCCGAGCCCATCGGCACCCGGGACATCGACTCCACGCCGCCGCCGATCACCAGCCGGTCCCAGCCCGCGCGTACCTTCTGCGCGGCCTGGTTGACCGCCTCGAGGCCGGAAGCGCAGAAGCGGTTGAGCTGCACACCGGCGACCGTGTCCGGGAGACCGGAGGCGACCGCGGCCGCCCGCGCGATGTCGGCGCCCTGGTCCCCGACCGGGGACACCACACCGAGCACGATGTCGTCGATCACGGCCGGGTCGAGGCCGGGGTGACGCTGCTTGAGCTCCTCGATCAGGCCGACCACGAGGTCGATCGGCTTGATGCCGTGCAGCGAACCTTTCTTTCCCTTGCCACGAGGCGTTCGGATCGCCTCGTAGATAAACGCGTCACTACTCACGCAGAAGGTCCTTCCTGGTGCCGGGCCAGAACCACGCCGACCCTCATGCTAATCGTCACTAACATAACGTTGCTTATGTCCAGGGTGTCAACGGGTTGTCAGCTAGTCAACACGAGCTAGAGTGGGCTCACGTATGCGCCAGCAAGCCACCCGGGTACGCCGCCCGCGCGACCGCAAGAGCCAGCTCGCCTCGGTCGCCGCCGAACTGTTCCGCGCCCGCGGCTACCACGGGGTCGGGATCAACGAGATCGCCGCCGCGGCGGGAGTCACCGGCCCGGCGCTGTACCGGCACTTCGCCGACAAGCAGTCGATCCTGGCGCACGTGCTGCTGGCCGGGATCGAGGACATGGAGCAGGCCACGGCCGCCGCGCTGGACGCCGCCGAGGTGCCGACTCCCGAACAGGTGGAGGCCCTGCTGCGCACCCTGGCGGCCAAGTCGGTCGAGCGGCGCGAGGCCGCGGCGCTGTGGCGCTGGGAGGGGCGGCACCTTTCCGCGGAGGACCAGCGGGAGATCCGGCACCGCTCCGGCGCGGTGCTGCGGTCCTGGGCGGCCGCGCTGCGCCGGATCCGGCCGGAGCTGGCCGTTCCGGAGTCCGAGCTGCTCTGCTGGGCCGGGATGAGCGTGTTCGGCAGCGTGTCGGTGCACCACACCGGCATAGCCAAGAAGCGCTTCGCCGACCTGCTGGTCGAGCTGGCCCAGCGGGTGCTGCGGGTCGGTCTTCCGGAACCGGCGGCCGGGCCCCAGGTGAACCACTCGCCGATCGCGCTCGGCAGGCCGTCCCGCCGCGAGCAGGTACTCGCCGCCGCCACCGAGTTGTTCCAGCGGCACGGGTTCCACGCGGTCAGCATGGAGGACATCGGGGCCGCGACCGGAATCGCCGGGCCGAGTGTGTACCGGCACTTCCCCAGCAAGGCCAGCCTGCTCACGGCCATCTGCCAGCGCGCGGCCGAGCGGCTGACCCTGGGCGCAGAGTACGCGTTGCGCACCAGCGCCCCGCCGGACGAGCGGGAGGCGCTGCGCAGGCTCACCGAGTCCTATGTACACACCCTCACCGGGTCGGCCGAACTGACCGTCTCCTTCACCGGCGGACCGCTGTACGTGGACGAGCGCGACCGGGCCGAGCTGGTGCGGATCCAGCGCGACTACGTGGCCCAGTGGGTCCGGCTGCTCACCACCGTCCGGCCCGAGCTGGGCGCGCGCGAGGCGAAGATCACTGTGCACGCCGCGCTGACCATCGCCAACGACCTGACCCGCACCCGCAGGGTGAACGGCAGGCCCCAACTGGCGGCCGAGCTGGTGCGGATGATGACCGCCGTGCTCGACATCGACTGAATCCACACCGTCCGTGACGCCGATCACATCGGCCACCTCTTGCTACCCACCCCCACCACTGGCGCCCACCCGGCACACGAGCTAACCTACTCGTGAGTAGGTAAACGAGGCCGAGGTCGGCTGAGGGGAGACGCGACGATGGTTGCGCCGCAGAGGAAACGGGACGCCATGGGGCTGGGCCTTGCCGCGCTCACCAAGCTGGCGAGCGTCAAGGCGATCGACCGGGTGGGCTTGCGCAAGCCGGTCGAGCAGTTGGTGTCCTCCGCCACGCGGAACGGCTTCCGGGTGGCGGGCGCCGCGGCCAGGTCGTTCAAATCGGCCCAGCGGCTCGGCAAGCCGGTACGGCAGGCGCCCGCGAGCGATGCCGGGCTGTTCGACCTGACGCCGACCGAGGACCAGCAGCTCATCCTGGAGACGGTCGGCGAGTTCGCGGCCGAGCAGATCCGGCCGGCCGCCGCCGACGCGGACGCCAAGCTGCAGGCGCCGGACGGCCTGCTGACCAGGGCGGCCGAGCTGGGCGTGACCCTGGTCGGGGTGCCCGAGGAACTCGGCGGGGTCGGCAGCGAGCGGTCGGTGGTGACCGGGGCGCTGGTGGCCGAGGCGCTGGCGCACGGTGACCTGGGCCTCGCGGTGTCCGTGCTGGCGCCGGCCGGGGTGAGCAACGCGCTGGTGCAGTGGGGTGACGAGGAGCAGCAGGCGGACTACCTGCCCTCCTTCGTCGGCGAGAACGTACCCGCCGCGGCGTTGGCGCTACAGGAGAAGGCGCCGCTGTTCGACCCGTTCCAGCCGGCGGCGCGGGCGCGCCGTACCCCGAAGGGCTACCAGCTGGACGGGGTGAAATCGCTGGTGCCGCGTGCCGCGGAGGCCGAGCTGTTCGTCGTCTCGGCCAACCTGGAGGGCCGGGGGGCCGCGCTGTTCCTCGTCGAGTCCTCGCAGGCCGGGGTGAGCATCGAGCCGGAGCCCGCGATGGGCCTGCGCGGCGCGGCCACCGGCAGGCTGCACCTGGAGAACGTGTCCCTGCCCGGCGGGGCGCTGCTCGGCGGCGGCAAGCCCGAGGTGTTCGCGGATGTGGTGCGGCTGTCCCGGCTGGGCTGGTCGGCGCTGGCCGCCGGTACCGCGAAGGCCGTGCTGGACTACGTCGTGCCGTACGTGAACGAGCGGGAGGCCTTCGGCGAGCCGGTCAGCCACCGGCAGGGCGTGGCGTTCCAGGCGGCTGACATCGCGATCGAGCTGGAGGGGCTGCGGCTGGTGATGCTGCGCGCGGCCGCGCGGGCCGAGCAGGGCAAGCCCTATGCCCGCGAGGTGGCGCTGGCGCGGAAACTGGCGACCGACAAGGGCATGTGGATCGGCAGCACCGGGGTGCAACTGCTCGGCGGGCACGGCTTCATCAAGGAACACCCGGTCGAGCGGTGGTACCGGGACCTGCGCGCCATCGGCGTCATGGAAGGCATTGTCCTGCTGTAGTCCTGCTCTGAGCTACCGGCTCCCCCTTCGCGAAAGGCCACTCTCATGATCAACCTGGAAACCCCGAAGAAGGCCGGCGCGCTGCTGAACCAGGCGCGGCAGGCCGCGGCCGAGGTGTTCCGGCCCATCTCCCGCAAGTACGACCGTGCCGAGCACGCCTATCCGGCCGAACTGGACATGTTCGCCGCGCTGCTGGACGGGCTGAACTCCTCCGGTGAAGGCGGCGCAGGTGCCTCCGGCGTGCGCCGCGAGGACGACGGCGCCAAGGGCAACCGCAACGGCGCGAACCTGAACACCGTGCTCGGCACCATCGAGATGTGCTGGGGCGACGTGGCACTGCTGCTGTCCATGCCGCGGCAGGGGCTCGGCAACGCGGCGATCGCCTCGGTGGCCGACGAGGAGCAGTCCAAGCGATTCGCCAACGTGTGGGCCGCGATGGCGATCACCGAGCCCGGCTGCGGCTCGGACTCGGCCGCCATCACCGCCACCGCCAGGCTGGACGGCGACGAGTACGTGCTCAACGGCGAGAAGATCTTCGTCACCGCCGGCCAGCGCGCGGACGCCGTGGTGGTGTGGGCCAGCCTGGACAAGAGCAAGGGCCGCGCCGCGATCAAGTCGTTCGTGGTGGAGAAGGGAACACCGGGCTTCGAGGTGGTCCGGCTGGAGCACAAGCTCGGTATTCGTGCCTCGGACACCGCCGTGCTGCGGTTCGAGGACTGCCGCGTTCCCAAGGAAAACCTGCTCGGCACCCCGGAGATCGACACCCAGAAGGGTTTCGCCGGGGTCATGCAGACCTTCGACAACACCCGCCCGCTGGTGGCCGCCATGGGCGTCGGCGTCGCCAAGGCCGCGCTGGAGGAGACCGAGCGCATCCTCGCCGAGGCCGGGATCGTGGTCGACTACGACAAGCCGGCCAACAACCAGCACGCCGCCGCGGCCGCCTACCTGCAACTGGAGGCTGACTACGAGTCCGCCTACCTGCTGACCCTGGAGTCGGCCTGGATGGCGGACAACCGCAAGCCCAACTCGCTGGAGGCCTCCATGGCCAAGGCGAAGGCGGGACGATCCGTTGTCGACATCACGCTGCGCTGCGTGGAGCTGGCCGGAACGCTCGGCTACACCGAGGACTCCCTGCTGGAGAAGTGGAGCCGGGACGCCAAGATCCTGGACATCTTCGAGGGCACGCAGCAGATCCAGCAGTTGATCGTGGCGCGGAAGGTCCTGAACAAGACGAGCACCGAGCTGAAGTAAACCAGCAGGGGCCGCCGGGCAGGGTGACCACTCCCCTGCCCGGCACTACTGCCGCTGCACAACACCCACGGACCACCCCCGCTTGTGCGGGGCGCACCCTGCCCGCGTCCACGCAGTCCGCAGAACAGGAGCGAGGGCCAGCAACTCCCCCTCATAGGGCACCCACCCGTCGAGGCCGAGAGTTCGATCCTGTCCGGGCGACCCTCGGTGCCCCGGTTGCTGGCTACCCGGAGCGCTGCCTGCTTCAGTCGAGCACCGCGGTGGCCTCGACCTCGACCATGAGGTCGGGCTCGGCCAGCGCGGCGACGCCCAGCCCGGTGAGCGGCGGTAGGGCGGTGACGCCCAGCTTCGCGGAGGCTCGGGCCACCCCCTCGGTGAACAGGGGCATCTTGTCGGGGGTCCAGTCGACGAGGTAGACGGTCAGTTTCGCCACGTCGTCGAAGGATGCGCCGACCTCGGCCAGTGCGGTGCCGAGGTTGAGGTAACACTGCTCGACCTGGTCGGCGAAGTCGCCCTCGCCGACCTTGCCCCCGTCGGCATCGCGGGCGACCTGGCCGGCGATGAAGACCAGCTTCGATCCGGTGGCGACCGACACCTGCCGGTAGAGGTCGACCTGCGGCAGTCCGGCGGGGTTCACCAGGGTGATGGCCATGCTGACTCCTTGTCGTGCGGTCCGTGGGCCGGGATTCAAAAAATAGCATAGTTATGTTATGTTTTAGGCGCCATGGCGAGGACGAAGGACCCCGCGGTCCGCACCCTGCTCATCGAGCGGGCCGCACAGCTGCTGCGCACCCGCGAGCCGATCACCCTGCGCTCACTGGTGGCCGGGACCGGCGTGTCGACAATGGCCGTCTACACCTACTTCGGCGGCATGGACGGCATGTGGCAGGCACTGCGCCAGGAGGGATTCACCCGGCTGGCGGCCAGGTTCGCGACCTTGGACCCGTCCGAGGACCCGGTTCGGGACCTGACCGCCCTGGTCGCCGCCTATCTCGGCAACGCACTGGACCATCCCGACCTGTACCGGGTCATGTTCGACGCGACCTTCGACCTGGAAGACCTGGAGGCCGCGGACGCGACGCTGGAGTACCTGGTGCAAGCCGCCGAACGTGGCAGGAAGGCAGGCCGCTTTCGCGCCGACATCGACCCGCTGGAACTGGCGACCCAGACCTGGACCGTCGCCCACGG
This sequence comes from Amycolatopsis cihanbeyliensis, assembly GCF_006715045.1. GTDB lineage: Bacteria > Actinomycetota > Actinomycetes > Mycobacteriales > Pseudonocardiaceae > Amycolatopsis > Amycolatopsis cihanbeyliensis. Next base: position 2,500,270 of record NZ_VFML01000001.1, read on the forward strand.
GCTGGTCTCGCTGGTCGCGGGCGGCCCCCTGCCGCGCCGGACGCTCGGCAACGGCATCCCGCTGCTGAGCGCGCTGTTCACCAGCACCGGAGACGACCCTGGCAGGTGCCTGCGGTCGGTGGAGAGCGGCTGGGAGACGCTACCCCTGCTCGGTGCGCAGTCATGATCGATCGTTCGGGTTCGGGGGCGATGGCGAGCCACTCCCAGGAGTCGGGTGCGGTTTTGCCATGGAGGCCTCCAGCGAGTTGGGCTTGCGGTTGTCCGCCATCCAGGCCGACTCCAGGGTCAGTGGGAACGCGGCAGTCCTCGAACCGCAGCACGGCGGTGTCCGAGGCACGAATACCGAGCTTGTGCTCCAGCCGGACCACCTCGAAGCCCGGTGTTCCCTTCTCCACCACGAACGACTTGATCGCGGCGCGGCCCTTGCTCTTGTCCAGGCTGGCCCACACCACCACGGCGTCCGCGCGCTGGCCGGCGGTGACGAAGATCTTCTCGCCGTTGAGCACGTACTCGTCGCCGTCCAGCCTGGCGGTGGCGGTGATGGCGGCCGAGTCCGAGCCGCAGCCGGGCTCGGTGATCGCCATCGCGGCCCACACGTTGGCGAATCGCTTGGACTGCTCCTCGTCGGCCACCGAGGCGATCGCCGCGTTGCCGAGCCCCTGCCGCGGCATGGACAGCAGCAGTGCCACGTCGCCCCAGCACATCTCGATGGTGCCGAGCACGGTGTTCAGGTTCGCGCCGTTGCGGTTGCCCTTGGCGCCGTCGTCCTCGCGGCGCACGCCGGAGGCACCTGCGCCGCCTTCACCGGAGGAGTTCAGCCCGTCCAGCAGCGCGGCGAACATGTCCAGTTCGGCCGGATAGGCGTGCTCGGCACGGTCGTACTTGCGGGAGATGGGCCGGAACACCTCGGCCGCGGCCTGCCGCGCCTGGTTCAGCAGCGCGCCGGCCTTCTTCGGGGTTTCCAGGTTGATCATGAGAGTGGCCTTTCGCGAAGGGGGAGCCGGTAGCTCAGAGCAGGACTACAGCAGGACAATGCCTTCCATGACGCCGATGGCGCGCAGGTCCCGGTACCACCGCTCGACCGGGTGTTCCTTGATGAAGCCGTGCCCGCCGAGCAGTTGCACCCCGGTGCTGCCGATCCACATGCCCTTGTCGGTCGCCAGTTTCCGCGCCAGCGCCACCTCGCGGGCATACGGCTTGCCCTGCTCGGCCCGCGCGGCCGCGCGCAGCATCACCAGCCGCAGCCCCTCCAGCTCGATCGCGATATCGGCCACCTCGCCGAGGCGCGCGATCTCGCGCCAGACCGGGGTGCGGTATCAACCGCTCGGCGAAACCGTCATCCGCCAGCTCGTCGAGCGCGCACCCCGACGTAGGGGCACCGAGTTCTCGACCCTGGCCAAGCGCTACGGCGTCGTGGGCTGACCGGGATACCGGCGCTGGGCCTGTCCGGCCGATCCGCCGGACAGGCCCAGGACTCAACGCTTGAGCGTGAAGGTGAAGTCGCTGGAGGACCTTGCCGCTCAGCCGGACTGACGAAACGAGCTTGCCGCCCACGATCAGTCTCTCGACCTCGGCCCGCGACAAGCCGCAGCCTTCAGCAATCAGTCGCACCGGCCGGACCGGGATCCGCGCCGCAAAGCGGACCGCGACGTCGATCACCTCGCGGTCCAGGCCATCCGTTTCGCCGGTATCGAGACGCCAGGCGTTGTCCCAGTCGAGGGCAAGGCGATTGCGACGCCGAAAGCCCGGATCCTCGAGCAGCTCGGCCGCAAGGCCGGGGTCGTTGTCATGCAGCCGGTCGAGCAGCTCAGGTCGTATGGAGCGGACATTGATCCGCTCGATGACCGTGAGCTTTGTGGTCTCCCCGCAAGCGGAACAGAGCGCGAGGAGCCAGACGTCGATGAGCTTGTGGTTTGCGTTGACGCGAAACTTACCGCTTGTCCGGAAGCGCTCGGACGCGCAAACGTGGCACCGGCGACGAACGAGCGGCAGGCATACGGGTTCGACTACCCAGTTTTCGGACACAGAAAGTACACCTGTTCAGTGAGAAATTCACCGCAAAAAGAGCACGTGCGCATACGCGACGCGCGACAATCAGCGCTCGGGAGATCTCACAGGGTGTACAACGGCACGTCCTTGACTAGACGACTTGGGTCGGTAGCAAGGTAACGACACACAGCCGCTCTGCTCCACCGGTTTTCGAGCGCCTCACCACCAGCTTCCGCCCGGCGGATCAGGTGCCGTAGGACGCCGACGAGATCAACGGCTGGGACTGTGGTGGGACGGCTGACGTGGTCAGCGAGCTCTTTCGAGTGCTCAAGCAGGCCGAGCTGTTTGTGGCACGGCAGTCCAGACCACACCCTCGCATGCGCGGGGAGCACGACTCCGAGGGTCGGTCGGACAACCTGACCACGGGACCATCCCCGCGTGCGCGGGGAGCACTCCTCGCTGTCCTTGCTGTTCTTGCCCATGTGCGGACCATCCCCGCGTGCGCGGGGAGCACTCCTTATATAGTGCTGTGCATCAACGCTGAAATGGGACCATCCCCGCGTGCGCGGGGAGCACACTTCCTGAACTGCGACGATGCGGACCGAAACACCGTTTCTACTTCACTTCGTGGCGAGTGTAGCCGAGGAAACGGAACCAGCCCTCCACCGAGTGGGCCCCGGCGCGCAAGGAGTGCGAAGGAAGCGCCGGGGCCCATGCCGCCGGTACCAGGGGAAGTGGGACCGGCAGCAGTCCAGAGGTCAGCAGCCGCACCACCAACCCATCGAGAAGGCGATCGACTGGACCAGCGACAAGGCCAGGGCGAGCAGGACCAGCACCAGCAACGGGCGGTCCCGACGCGGGATCACCGCCGTGTCCCATTCGCCCGGTCACCATTCGGTGCCTCGTGGAACTGCTCGCACCGCGTGGCGTGCTCGGCGGTCGGGTAGATCGACTGGCAATGCCAGCAGGTGCGGGCCTCCCGCGTCAGCCGCGGCCACCCGGCGATCTCGGCATCGCTCGCCCGCAGCGGCACAAACTGCGACGGCGGGCAACGACGGCTTCGACGGCTCATGCCGATCCCCCACGCCACCGATCAGACGCCAGCAGCACGTCGGTGTGCCCGTCACCGTCGTCCCTGGCGGTTGCACGGTCCGCACGTCCACCATCGTTGTCCATGACCACATCGTCAAGGTCGGTGACCTGCGCGAACAGCGACCAAAACCAGGGTTTGATAGGGACGGCATGCGGCTTCTATGCCGTTCACGCCCAGAAGCCGACGAGGTAGCCTCGGCATGTGGATCTCCTGCCGTTCGACCAGTACGTGGCCTCGCTCAACCGCAAGCGGATGTCCGCCGGAGTTCTGTTCCTGGACACCCGATCTCGCGTTTTGCTGATCGAGCCCTCCTACAAACCGCACTGGGACATCCCCGGTGGAGCGGTCGACGCTCGGGAGGCGCCGTGGACGACGGCGCTTCGTGAGGTGCGTGAAGAGATTGGCATTGACCGACCACTCGGCCGTTTGCTCGTCATCGACTACGTATCGGCGGATGGGCGAATGCCTGAGGGTGTCGCGTTTATTTTCGACGGTGGCCAGATCTCCGAAGCCGAGGTAAGCGAGTTAACGCTCACCGATCCTGAGATTCTGTCGGCCCGGCTACACACACTTGATGAAGTCGCCATGATGGTGAAGCCGACACTCGCGACGCGTCTGGCTGTAGCCATCGAAGCCGCCGACGGTGGGGAGTTGGCGCTGTGCGAAAACGGCAAGCGCGTGGCAGGATAAGCGGGCTGTGTACAGGTCATAGGAGAACTCATGACGGTCAGCCGGCCTCTGTCTGAGAACCTTGCCCGTATCCGCAAGGCTCAAGACCTGTCTCAGGAACAATTGGCAGAGGCCGCATCGATCAGCGTCGACACCGTCGCTCGGATAGAGCAAGGAACTCGAGCAACCAGCCGACCAGCCACCTTGGGCAAGCTCGCCGCCGCGCTGGATGTCTCTGTGGAGAGTTTGCTCGGATACGAACCCGCCCGCCATCCTGCCGATCTTGACGCGTCGCAGCTACGACATGCAATCACGACGAGCGGCGGCATTCCGGGCCTCGACGAGTTCGCAGATACCGAGGACCTGGTACCCCTACCTCACCTGGCTCAAGCAGCGCACAGCGCCTGGCGTGCCTATGTCGACGGTCGTCACGAGAGACTCCTCCACACGCTCCCAGCCGTGCTGGCCGACGCACGGCGTCTGGTACAGGTCGCCACCGACGAGGAGAAGGCAGGCGCGTATCGCGTGCTGTCCGCGGCCTACCGGGTGGGTAGTGGGATTGCTGGCCGCATGGGGCTGGACGATCTTGCTTGGTCCGCAGCGGAGCGTGCGGTAGACGCCGCTCGTCACTCCGACGCCCCCGAGATCGAAACCGCCATCTCGCTGCGGTACCTCGCATGGACCCTGGTAAGGCAGGGACGACTCGAGGAAGCCGAACGGGTCGCGGTGACCACCGCGGAGCGGATCCAACCAGCGATGCTCGACCGCGACCCGGCCCGCGCCGGCGTATTCGGCAACCTGCTGTTCAACGCCGCGACCGCGGCCTTGCTGGGTCGACGTGTCACGCAAGCCACGGACCTGCTCACTGAAGCACACAGCGCCGCCATCCGAGCAACAAAGGACACCTCCAACGAAGCCGCGATCTTTGGTCCCCGCGTCGCTACCCTCCAGCAGATCGACAGCGTAGCCAGGGCTGGTGATTCAGAGCAGGCTTTACACCTGGCCGACGCGGTACCGAAAGCACGGGGTGAGGTTCCCGCGTTCTGGGAGGCTGGTCACCGGTTGCGGCTCGCCACGGCTGCCCTTGACCTTCGTCAGGACCGGCGTGCCGTCTTCTTCCTCGCCGAGGCGCGTGATCTCGCGCCGGACTGGGTGCGGCACCAACCACTCGGCGAAACCGTCATGCGCCAGCTCGTCGAGCGTGCACCCCGGCGTAGGGGCACCGAGTTCTCGACCCTGGCCAAGCACTACGGCGTCGTGGGCTGACCGGGATCTCGACGCTAGGCGTCGGGACTGGAAGCAGTTGCACCTGCCCAGCTTCTGACGCACTGATTCCATGCGCCAGAACTCGCGAGCGTGACCTTACCCCTTCGACGAGGTCCCGTGGGACGAGATCGCCTCATGGTTCCACGAAATTGCTGCGAAATACCCGAATTTCCGTCATCTCGCCGACATCGTCGACAGCGTTCTGACCTGCCGTGGTGACCTATACCTGGCTGGGCTCACGTCGATGCACGACCTGGTGGTCACGGCTCGGCCAGTGCCAGAGTATCCGCGCGTCGAGGTCGTCGTTGTCCGATCGCCATCGTCCGGATATGACGATCGGATCCGCCGAACCAGCGAGGCGGCCGTGCCGCTGTTCTGGCGATTCATGATCGAAAAATTCAGCGTGGCGCCAGCACGACCCGAAGCCACCGGACACCACGCATGACGCCTCGCCGGCTCTGCCACGGGTGAGGTCTTCGGGAAGACATCATGATCAATAGCTCGGGTTCGGGGGTGCCGAGGACGCCGCGCGGCTGATCCGGTCGGCGAGTTCCTTCGACCGCTCGATCAACTCCGGCGGACCCTCGATGGTGTAGGGGACACCGACCATGGGCAGGGTGATGGCGAGCCACTCCCAGGAGTCGGGTGCGGTGACGAAGCGGCAGTGGTGCTCGTCGACGGCCTCCAGCGAGCCCGCCTCCGGGATGAGCCGCTCCGAGACCACGGCGAGCGGGGCGGCGAACCGGACGATGCCCTGGTGCCGGGTGATCGGGTAGCGGGCACTGTTCTGCACGAAACTCACCGGCCCCTCGGGCGGCAGCTCGCGCGGGATGAACGTGGTGCCGGGCACGGTAAGACCCGAGATCCGGTCGAGCCGGAACGTCCGCCAGTCCGCCCGGTCGCGGTCCCAGCCGAGCAGGTACCAGCGGCGGCCGAGTAACACCTGGCGGTAGGGCTCGACCTGCCGCTCGGTGTGCTCGCCTCGCCTGCTGGTGTAGTCGAAGCGGACGTGCTGACTCGTGTGCGCGGCGGTACCGAGCAACTCCAGGGTCCGCAGGTCCAGTGGCCGCGACGAGCGGGTGACCAGGTCGATCGAGGCCGACACCGCCCGCAGCCGGTGCCGCAGGCGGGACGGCAGCACCTGCTCCAGCTTGCGCAGCGCGCCGTCGGCGGCGCCGTCCGTGCCATCCACCTCGGCATGGGCGGCGAAGCGCAGGCCGATGATGGTGGCCACCGCCTCGTCGTCGGTGAGCAGCAGCGGGGGCATCGCCCGTCCCGCGACCAGCCGGTAGCTACCGCCGGGACCCCGGGTGGAGGACACCGGGTAACCCAGCTCGCGGAGCCGGTCCAGATCCCGGCGGAGGGTGCGCGGCGAGGTGCCGAGGCGCGCCACCAGTTCGGTCGCGGGCCACGCCCGGCCGTCCTGGAGCAGGGACAGCAGCTCCAGCATCCGCGTGCTCGGGCTGTTCAGTGTGGTCATCACCGCTCAGCGTGCCACGAGTTGTGGTCATTATGTGGCCACAACTGTCCGTAGTCTCGCGGGCATGACACACGAGCACATCCGCCTCACCGGGGCACGCCAGCACAACCTGAAGAACCTCGACCTGACGGTTCCCCGGCGGGCGATCACGGCGTTCACCGGGGTGTCCGGCTCGGGTAAGACCTCGCTGGTGTTCGACACGATCGCGGCGGAGGCGCAGCGGCAGCTCAACGAGACCTTTCCCCCGTTCGTCCGCAACCGGCTGCCGAGCTACGGCAGGCCCGAGGTGGACATGATCGAGGACCTGTCCCCGGTGGTGGTGATCAACCAGCGCAGGCTCGGCGGGAACGCCCGCTCGACGGTCGGCACGATCACCGACATCTACACCCTGCTGCGGCTGCTGTTCTCCCGCGCGAGCGAGCCGTACGTGGGCGAGTCGACCGCGTTCTCGTTCAACGAACCGGCCGGGATGTGCCCGCGCTGCTCCGGGATCGGCATGGTGGTGACCCCGGACATTGATTCCTTTCTGGACCTCGACCGGTCCCTCGAGGACGGGGCAATCCTGCTGCCGGGTTTCGGGAACAAGGCGAACACCAAGAAGTACTGGTACCGGCAGTACGCGGAAAGCGGGCTCTTCGATCCGGCGAAGCCGCTGCGCGCCTGGCCCGTACGGCTACGGGAGGCGCTGATCCACGGGGTACCGGGCAAGCAGGAAGGGCTGCTGGAGCATTTCACCCGCATCTACCTGCACGCCGAGGGCGAGATGTCCGCCCGCAAGCAGGCGGTGGTCGAGCGGTTCACCACCTCCGTGGTGTGCCCGGACTGTGCGGGCGAGCGGCTGAACGAGGCCGCGCGGTCGGCGCGGGTGGCCGGGCACACGATCACCGAGTGCGCGCGAATGGAAATCACCGACCTCATCCCGGTAGTCCGCACGGTGACCGAACCGGCAACGAAACCGGTGGTGGACAGCCTGGTGGAGCGGCTGGAGGCGGTGGAGGGGATCGGCCTCGGTTACCTCGACCTCGCGCGTGCCACCAGCACGCTCTCCGGCGGGGAGTCGCAGCGGATCAAGATGGTGCGCCACCTCGGCAGCAGCCTCACCGAGATGCTGTACGTGTTCGACGAGCCCTCGATCGGACTGCACCCGCGCGACGTCGAGCGGTTGACCGCGCTGCTGCGCGGTTTGCGGGACAAGGGGAACACGATCCTGGTGGTCGAGCACGACCCGGATGTGGTGGCGATCGCCGACCACGTCGTCGACCTGGGTCCCGGTGCCGGAGTGGACGGCGGTGAGGTCGTGTTCCAGGGTGATGTCGCCGGGCTGGCCAGGGCCGACACGGTGACCGGCCGCGCCATGCGGGCCAGGACGGAGGGGCGTGCCGACCCGCGCCCACCGCACGGCAGGCTGCGGGTTGCCGGCGCCGGTAGGCACAACCTGCGTGACCTCGACGTCGACGTGCCGATCGGGGTGCTCACCGCGATCACCGGCGTGGCGGGCTCCGGCAAGAGCAGCCTGGTCACCGTCCTGCTCGAGCAGCACCCGGGCACGGTGGTCGACCAGTCGGCGATCGCGACGAGCAGGCGGTCCACCATCCTCACCTACACCGGAATGGCGGACCCGATCCGCCGGATGTTCGCCCGCGCGGGCGGGGTCAGTGCCTCGCTGTTCAGCGCGAACTCGCGGGGCGCCTGCCCGGACTGCCGTGGCCTCGGCGTCGTCTACACCGACCTCGCGTTCATGGAGGGGGTCGCCGCGGTGTGCGGTACCTGCCACGGAAGGCGGTTCACCGAGGAGGTGCTGGAGTACACGGTGGGCGGCCACTCCATCGCCGACGTGCTCGACCTGACGGTGGCCGAGGCCCGAGCGGTGTTCGACGACCCGGCCCTCACGCCGACGCTGGTCGCGCTCGCCGATGTCGGCCTCGGTTACCTCACCCTCGGCCAGCCGTTGAGCACACTGTCCGGTGGCGAGGCGCAGCGCCTGAAACTGGCCGGCGAGTTGCGCAACCGGCCCGAGGGCGGGCTGTACGTGCTGGACGAGCCGACGACCGGGCTGCATCCCGCCGATATCGGCAGGCTGGGCGGGATCCTGGACCGGCTCGTCGATGCCGGGAACACCGTGGTGGTCGTGGAGCACAACCTGGACGTGGTCCGGACCGCCGACTGGGTGATCGACATCGGCCCGGACGCGGGGCAGCACGGTGGCCGGGTCATGTTCACCGGGCCACCCGCCGACCTGGCGGCCGACCCGCACTCGATCACCGCCGAGTACCTGCGCCGCCAGGCCCGGGCGGGGTGACCCCGCACCGGGACCATCACCGCGTGCGCGGCGTACGGCAAAGAGAACAGCGTAAGGCAGTGCGACGGCCAGGACATACCCCGCCTCCGGGGACAGTTCTCAGGAGGTCCGCTCGGTTACTTCCCGCTCGATACGTTCGAACATGTCGGAGTCGGTCTCACGCTGCCATTCCGGCATGGCTTCCCAGTCAGCGACGTACGAAGTTTTCGGATCGGGAATGTGCTTGAAAATTTGACCGATCCAGCATAGGGCGACGAATCGTCCTTTCTGTTCACGAGTGAGTCTCGCCGTGTTGCCAGCGGTGGCGAGCACGAAATCACGCACCTGGTGATACACGGCGGCAGCGCTGGCACGTTCCCAATCGGGCATTTCTTCCCACGTAGCGATGTAACCTGGCTTCGGCTCTCCGGGGCAATACTTCTTGACCCCAGAAATCCAAGCATTGCGGAAGATACGTCCCTCACCGACCGACACTGTGCCGCGTCCGCATAGCTGTCACTGTCGAAGAATATTTCTCCGCAGAGCTGGAACAAGTCACCGGCCATGAGGCGTAGTCTCCGGCCAAAGGTTGGCGTTCAACCGCTTGTAATTGTCGAGCGTAACAGGATCGAGGCGCCGAGGATTTGTAGCGCTGTACGCGATTCGGTCCACGTCGACCGCACTGGCGGGGATAGCGAGCAGGCTTCCCGTGAGCGTCATCAGGCGGAGTAGTTCACGGCGATTCACGTCGTCACGTTGCCAATCATCATCGCGCAGTGGCGAGCCGGGACATCTGGGGTTCTGCGTTTCTGTGCCGTCCTTCCGTTGGTCGGTGGCGTTGACCTGAGCAGGGAACTTCCCGCCGGGTGTAGGCCAGTGCCGATTTGTACGGGGTTTGTACTCGGGCCGGTCAGCCTGGGCTCCACTGTGTACTCGAAGCACTCGAACCAGTGGAGGACAGCCATGAGGACGAGGGTCACCAAGGTCGCCGTGCTGACCGCGGCGGCGGCCATGTCGGCGATCGCCGTGGCGGCGCCGGTACAGGCCGCGCCCGCCGCCCTGCCGACGGCCAACATGGAGGCGGTGATCAAGGCGGCGCAGATCGACCCGCGCAGGCCGGGCACCACACTCACCCCGGGAGCCAAGGACAGCGTGCTGCTGGTGGAACGGGCCCTGGACGCCAGGAACCTGCTGGACGGCCAGTACGTGGACGGCCACTTCGGCACCGCCACCATCTCGGCCTACGCGGCGTACCAGCGCTCGCTGGGCTACACCGGGCTCGCCGCGTCCGGGCTGCCGGGGCAGACCTCGCTACGCAAGCTGGGCGAGTCGCGGTACACCGTCGGCAACGTGCTCGACCCCGGTGGCAGGCTGACCTACCACGGCGAGCTGATGAACGGCCGCACCAAGGCGATGCTCGTCGAAGCGGAACGCCTGCTCGGCAGGCAGCTCGGCATCACGCAGGGTTCCTACAACCCCGGCGGTGTCGGCGGTTCGGCAGGCACCCACGACGGCGGGGGCGCGCTGGACATCTCGGTGGCCGGGATGAGTGCGGGCACCCGCACCGACGTCGCCAGGAAGCTGCGCCAGGTCGGATTCGCGGCCTGGGTGCGCACGCCGTCCCAGGGGCCGTGGGGGTACCACATCCACGCGATCGCGCTGGCCGACACCGACCAGTCCCCCGCGGCACAGCACCAAGCCGGGGACTACTACCTCGGCTACAACGGGCTGGCCAACCGCGCACCCGACGACGGTCCGGTGGTCACCCCGAAGGTGACCTGGGAGGAGTACCAGCGCCGCTGACCGGCGAGCCTCACAGATCCGGCAACGGGTCCGGCGGCAGGACGTCCTCCTCGGAGATCTCGGCGTCGGCGGCCCTGATCACCGAGACGAACTCCTCGTCGATCTCCAGGTGCAGGCTGCCCAGGGTGATCATCGGCCCGACGGAGGGCTGCTCCCGCACCGGACCCAGCCGGATCCGCCGCGGGTAGCGGTGCCACACCGCCTTCGGCCTGCCGCCGAACCAGCTCCGGCCGATCACGAGCACCTCGCTGTCGGCGACCACGACGTAGAACTGGGCCCGCACCGGCCCGAATCCCAGCCAGATGGCCGTGCCGAGGAAGAGGTAACGGATACTGTCGCCCTCGCGCAGTAAGGCCCTACAGCGCTCACGGTCCTTCGATGACACCGGCATTCGATCACCCTGCCTGCACCCGCAGCGCGGCGTCCAGTTCGGCGTGGGCCCGGGGATGCTCGGCCCACCAGCGGGCGTAGTCCGGGTTCAGATCCACGATCGACATGTACGCCCTGGCGGCGCAGGCGTAGACGTCCTGCGCCCGCCCACCCAGCAGTCCGCTCTGCCGGGTGGCCACCAGCAGCGGGACCAGGATCGGCTGGCCGCTCAACGGCCGGATGGCGACCTCGGCCGTGCTCGGCGTCGCGGGGTCGGCGAAGCAGGCGGCGCCCTGCGCGACCAGGGACCACGCCGTGCTGCTCTCCGTGGTGTGATGGGTGCGGCGCGGGGTGAACCCGGCGGCCGCGCATACCGTGTGCAGCAGCATGCGCAGCCCGTCCTGCTCCGGCGGCGGCGTCACCCAGTCCATCCCGGCCAGGTCGCACAGGTCGATCACGTCCTGCTCGGCCAACGCGTCGTTCGCCGGCACCGCGATGAACTGTGGCTCGCTGACCAGCGTGCGCATCTCGACACCGCGGATCTCCCTGCGCTCGAGCCCCTCGAACCGCTCCAGCACGGCCAGGTGCAGCCGACCCGCGATGAGGTCCTCCAGCAGTTGTGCCGAGGAGCGGACGATGTTGGTACGCACCTGGATGCCGGCGAACCGGGAACGCAGCTCCGAGACCAGGCTGCCGAGGAACAGGGTGGGGATCGACCCGACCAGCAACGGCCCGCGATCGGGGCCACGCGCCCGGTCGCGGGCCAGGTCGACCAGCTGGTCCACATCGTCGAGCACGACTCTGGCCGTGCTCACCACGTGCTTGCCGAGGTCGGTGAGTTCGCTACCGGTCGGCTTCCGCTCGAACAGCAGCCCGCCGACGATCCGCTCGACCGATCGCAGCTGCGCACTCAGCGCAGGCTGGGTGAGCCCGAGCCGGGCCGCGGCCTTGGTGAGGCTGCCGGTCTCCGCGATCGCGCACAGGGTTCGCAGGTGCCTGAGCTCCAACTCAGCCATAACCACTCTTGATACCCCGTCGGGTGCGCGGCCCAACAGCGACGAAAGTCCGGGGTATTCACACGCCCCCGGTGTCCGGGGTACGAGCGACCCGCTCGGCGAGGAACTCATCGAGGTGTCGCCAGGTCGTGCCGCGCGCCCTGCGCCCGGTGAGCACGCCGAGATGACCGCCGGGCGCGACCTCGAACCGCACCTGGGGCGCGTTCTCCAGCAGGCCCACCAGCCGCTCCACGGCGGGGCGTGGCGCGATCCCGTCACCCTCGCCCGCGATCACCAGCGCCGGCACCTTCACCCCGGACAGCGAGATGATCCGGCCGCCGAGGTCCACCGTGCCCTCGGCGAGGTCGTTGGCCCGGAAGAACCGGTGGTAGAGCTGCCCGAAGGTACGGCCGGGATACGCGATCATGTTGTCCATGAAGTGGTCGACCGCTTCGATCTGGGCGAGGAAATCCCGGTCGTCCAGATTCTTCAGGATCGCCAACGGTTTGGTGATCTCCTTGTTCAACCCGGTGATCCGGAACACCCTGCTGACCAGATAGGACGGTGCGCCGCCGAGCATCCGGTAGAACGGCGTCAGCAGGTGGCCGCCGGTGAGGTCGACCAGCGGTCGCAGCGGCGCCACCAGCGGGATCGCGGTGAAGTCGAAGGGCGCGGCCACGCTGGCGATCGAGTCCACCGGCAGTTCCGGCTGGTCGGCCGTGGCCAGCAGGGAGAAGATCCCGCCGAGACACCAGGCGACCAGGTGCACCCGCTGCCCACCGGAGTCCTCGCTGACCGCGCGGATCGCTCGCGGCAGCACCTCGTCGATCCAGTGCTCCACACCCAGCCTGCGGTCGGAGAAGGCGACGTTGCCGTAGTCGAGCAGGTAGGTGCGCCGGCCGCCGTCCACGAGGTGCTCGGCAAGGCTGCATCCGCGCCGCAGGTCGAAGCACAGCGCGGGCGCGGCCAGCGGCGGCACCAGCAGCACCGGCGGCCCGGCGGGCGTGGAGCCGGCCGAGGCCATCCGGTACACCGAACGGTTCGGGCCCTGGTCGATCAACACCCTGGGCATCGGCCGCAGGTCGGCCACCCCACCCTGGAACACCTTGCCCACGACATTGGCCGTAGCCGCGGCGAACCGCGCCGGTGGTGCTGCCATGTCCCCGCCTCCTCGATCGCGAACCCGGTCAGTGCGGCATCCTGCCTTGTGCTGATCGACTACTCAAGGAGCTGACCAGGGCAAGCACCCGGCAAGCGACCACTCGGAGTCCACAAGAGACAGTACTAGGTCCGCTCCTCCGAACCCGCGCCCGGCGCGCTCTCCGCCGCCCGCGCCTCGTAGTCCGCCCGCGCGCTGGAGTGCGTGGCCGAGGCGAGCACCTGGTCCCCACCGAGCGTGCGCACGAGCCACTCACCGAAGGAGCGGGGCAGCAGCCGGGTGACCCGGCCGAGCGCGTCCAGCGATTTCGGCACATACACGTCGAACCGGGGCCGCTCCAGGGCATCCACGATGGCCGCGGCGACCTCCTCCGGGGACACCGATTTGATCATCTTGGCTTCCTTGAGACCGCTGGCCAGCTCGGTGCGCACGATCGCGGGCAGCACGCAGGAGACATCCACCCCGGTTCCGTGCAGTTCGAGGTGCACCGCCTCGGAGAGGCCGACCACACCGTGTTTGGTGGCGCAGTAGGTGGCACCGCCGGGGAAACCCGCCTTGCCCGCCATTGAGGCGACGTTCACGATGTGCCCGCTGCGCCGCGGCCGCATCCGCTGGACGGCCTCCCTGGTGCCGTGGATCACCGCGTGCAGGTTGATCTCCAGCTGCCTGCGAGTGGAGGCGTCGTCCTCTTCCTCCAGTGCCGCGAGCGGCATGATCCCGGCGTTGTTGATCAGCACGTCGATCGGCCCGAGCCGGTGTTCGACCTCGTCGAGGAAGGCCGTGAAGCCCCGGGTGTCAGTGACATCGAGGGGCAGCGCGATGGTGTCCGGGCCGAGCTCGGCCGCCGCCTTCTCGGCCCGTACCAGGTCCAGGTCGCCGATGGCCACCCGCGCGCCCCGGCGGACCAGCGCGCCGACCGTCGTCGCCCCGATCCCCTGCGCCCCGCCGGTGACCACGATCACCTTGCCCCGCAACGTCCGCGGCTGCCTGCCCATGTCCGGCTCCTCTCAGCGACTGTGCTGCGACCGACTCGTGTTGACGTGTTGTCAACTAATGCCTGTCATGGTGCACCGGATCGCCCGGCGGCGCCAGAGCGGCCCGGTCACCGCACCCGTTGCTCGAGGAGCTGCCCCGGCCAGCCGCGATAGTCGAACCGCTCGGTCGGAGTAAAGCCCTGCCCGGTGTAGTAGCGCACCAGGCTGCCGTCGCCGCCCGCCCAGCAGTCCACCCGCAACAGGCCGAGCCCGCGGGCGCGGGCGACCTCCCTGGCGTGGTCCAGCAGCGTGCCGCCGACGCCCTTGCCGCCGTGGCCGCCCGCGGTGAGCAGGAGGTTGACGTACAGCTCGGGCTCGGCGGGCGGCGGTATGTGGTCCGGGCACCACTCGGTGACCAGCAGGGCGCCGGCGGGCTCGCCGTCGAACTCGGCGATCCACAGCCCCGGCCGGTCCGCCATCTCGCGCACCCGCTCGACCTTGGCCGGGTCGGCCGACCAGGGCTCGGTCCCCCACTGGCCCCCGCCACCCCTGCGCACCTGCCAGGCCACCGCGTCGTCGAACATCCGCAGCAGCGTGCCCGCGTCGTCCGTGGAGCCCGCACGAATGGCCGGAGCGTTCATGGAACAGTGAGGACACGGGGGCCGTCCGCGGTGATCGCCACGGTGTGCTCGGCATGCGCGGCCCTGCTGCCGTCCGCGGTGTGCATCGTCCAGCCGTCCTCGGCCGTCCGGTAGTCGTCCCGGCCGCCGGCGGTGAGCATCGGCTCGATCGCGAGCACCATCCCCTCGCGCAGTCGCATCCCGCGCCCCGGGCTGCCCTCGTTGGGCACGTGCGGGGCCTCGTGCATCGCGCGGCCGATCCCGTGCCCACCGTGGTCCGCCACCAGGCCGTACCCCGCCGCACGCCCGATCTCGCCGATCGCGTGGCCGAGGTCGCCCAACCGCGCCCCCGGCACGGCGGCCGCGATCCCGGCGGCGAGCGCGCGTTCCGTGGTGGCGATCAGGTCGAGGTCCCGCTCGTCCGGAGTGCCGACCACGAAGCTCATCGCGGCATCCCCGTGCCAGCCGTCCACCTCGGCGCCGAAGTCGATGCTGAGCAGGTCGCCGTCACGCAACCGGTAGCCGGTGGGGACGCCGTGCACCACGGCATCGTTCACGCTGGTGCACAGCACGGCGGGATACGGCGCCGGGGCGGACCGCGGGTGGTAGTGCAGGAAGGACGACTTCGCCCCCTCCACACGCAGCACCTGCGCCGCAATCTCGTCCAGTTCCCGCAGGGACGTCCCGACCTCGGCGCCCTCCCGTGCGGCCCGCAGCGCATCGGCGACCACCTTGCCCGCCGCCCGCATGACCGCCAGCTCACCCTCGGTCTTCAACTCGATCAGCACAACACACCTCCTGTGATATCTATACCGGTATAATTATCACAGGTAGGTACTCGCCCGCACCCCGACCCAAAATGCCCTGAACGTGGCGTTTGAGACGTCAGATGTCCCAATAGTGCCGTTCGCGGCGTCCAACGTCCGGAAAGCCACGTTCAGGGCCTTGGATGGGGTTAGGGGAGGCCGAGTTCGCGCGCGATGAGCATGCGCTGGACCTCGCTGGTGCCCTCGCCGACCTCGAGGATCTTCGCGTCCCGGTAGAAGCGGCCGACCGGGAACTCGTTCATAAAGCCGTAGCCGCCGAATATCTGGGTCGCCTCGCGGGCGTTGTCCATCGCGGCGTTCGACGAGGCCAGCTTGGCGATCGCGGCCTCCTTCTTGAACCGCTCGCCGCGCAGCATCCGCGCCGCGGCCTGGTAGTAGGCCAGCCGGGCGGTATGCGCGCGCAGCTCCATATCGGCGATCTTGAACTGGATCGCCTGGTACTCCCCGATCGGCCTGCCGAACGCCTCCCGCTCGCCGACGTAGCGCAGGCACTCGTCCACGCAGCCCTGGGCGAGGCCGACACCCAGCGCGGCGATCGCGATCCGGCCCTCGTCAAGGATGGAGAGGAACTGGGCGTAGCCGCGGCCCCGCTCACCGAGCAGGTTCGCCTCCGGCACCCGGCAGTCGTCGAAGGACAGCTCGTGCGTGTCCGAGGCGTTCCAGCCGACCTTGGAGTACTTCGGCGCCACGGTGAATCCCGGGGTACCGGACGGCACGATGAAGGTGGAGATGTCCTTGCCACCGTCCGCGCGCTGCCCGGTCACGGCGGTGACGGTGACCAGGCGGGTGATGTCGGTGCCGGAGTTGGTGATGAACGACTTGCTGCCGTTGATCACCCATTCGCCGTCCACCAGCTTCGCCGTGGTGCGGGTGGCACCGGCGTCCGAGCCGCCGCCGGGTTCGGTCAGCCCGAAGGAGCCCAGCGCCTCGCCGGAGCACAGCGCGGGCAGCCACTCCCGCTTCTGCTCCTCGGTACCGAAGCGGTGGATCGGCATCGCGCCCAGGGACACCCCGGCCTCCAGGGTGATCGCCACCGAGGAGTCCACCCGCCCGAGTTCCTCCAGCGCCAGGCACAGCGCGAAGTAGTCCCCGCCCATGCCGCCGTACTCCTCGGGGAAGGGCAGGCCGAAAAGACCCATACCGGCCATTGTGGACACCAGGTCGTACGGGAACTCCTCGCGCTCGTAGTACCCGCCGATCACCGGAGCCACCTCGGACCGCGCGAACTCCCGTACCGTCTCGCGCAGTGCCTCGTACTCGTCGTCCAGCCGGAAATCGATCATCACTTCTCCTCGGGTGGGGTTACCACGGCAAGCGGTTCGTCCAGCGCGACCTGTTGGCCCGCATGGACATGCAGTGCGCTGACCACGCCGTCCACCGGCGCGGTGATGGTGTGCTCCATCTTCATCGCCTCCACCACGAGCAGCGAAGCCCCGGCGCTCACCTGCTCGCCCTCGGCGACCTTGACCACCAGCACCGTGCCGGGCATGGGGCTGGTGAGCCGCCCGGTCCCCGCTGCCTCGCCCTGGGTGGCGAGCAGCCGCGGCCACTCCCCGACCAGGACGCAATGCCCTTCCCTGGCCAGCCACAGCCCCTGCGCACCCTTCGCCCGCCGGTAGCGGCGGAACGCCCCCGCGTAGCGCAGGTCGAGGGAATCCCCCGTGCCACTCCAGGAAGCGGACACCG
Organism: Amycolatopsis cihanbeyliensis; assembly: GCF_006715045.1. Lineage (GTDB taxonomy): Bacteria > Actinomycetota > Actinomycetes > Mycobacteriales > Pseudonocardiaceae > Amycolatopsis > Amycolatopsis cihanbeyliensis. The sequence continues at coordinate 2,517,478 of NZ_VFML01000001.1, forward strand.
GCGCGGGCCCGGAATCGTCCAGCGTCACCACGGCATCCTCCGGCGGACCCTCGACCCGCAGGACGGCCTCGGTCTCCCCGCAGCGCAGCCGGAACACGACCCCGCCAGGCGCGCCGAGCCGCCAGCCGGTCGGCCGCTCCCAGGGATCGACAATGGAGCCGGTCGGCCGGAGGGTGAGTAGCTGGTCCAGCGCGGCCGCGACGAAGAACTCCTCTTGAACGCCGTCGCCGACCAGCGCACCGATCCGGCGTTCCACCAGGCCGGTGTCCAGCTCACCCGACCGCACCTGCTCGTCGGCGAGCAGCGCGCGCAGGAAGGTGACGTTCGTCGGCACCCCGAGTACGGCGGTCTCGGCCAGCGCGCGGTCCAGCCGGTGCAGCGCCCCCGCCCGGTCCGGGCCCCAAGCGATCACCTTGGCCAGCATCGGGTCGTAGGCGGAGCCGACCACGGTACCCGGCCGCATCCAGGAGTCCACCCGCACGCCGTCACCCGCCGGTTCGGTCAGCGCGAGTACGGTGCCGCCGGTGGGGACGAACCCCTTGGCCGGATCCTCGGCGTAGACCCTGGCCTCCACCGCGTGGCCGTCCAGCCGCACGTCCCGCTGCGCCATGGCCAGCGGTTCGCCCGCCGCGACCCGGACCTGCCACTCCACCAGGTCGAGGCCGGTCACCATCTCGGTCACCGGGTGCTCCACCTGCAGGCGGGTGTTCATCTCCATGAAGAAGAACTCGCTCGCGTCCCTGGCGGAGACGATGAACTCGACCGTCCCGGCGCCGCGGTAGCCGACGGCGCGCGCGGCCTCGACCGCGGCGGAGCCCATCCGGTCCCTGGTCCCGGAGTCCAGCAGGGCCGAGGGTGCCTCCTCGATGATCTTCTGGTGCCGCCGCTGCAGGCTGCACTCCCGCTCACCGAGGTGGATCACGCCGCCGTGCCCGTCGGCGAGCACCTGGATCTCGATATGCCTCGGGGTGGTGACGAACCGCTCCAGCAGCAGGGTGTCGTCCCCGAAGGAGGCCGTGGCCTCCCTGCGCGCCGACTCCACGGCCTCGGCCAGCCCGTCCGGGGCCTCCACCAGCCGCATTCCCTTGCCACCGCCACCCGCCGAGGGCTTGAGCAGCAGCGGATAGCCGACCTCGGCGGCGGCCGCGGCGATCCCGCCCTCCGGAATATCCACATCGGACACACCTGGCACGACCGGCACCCCGGCGGCGGACACCGTGGCTTTGGCCCGGATCTTGTCGCCCATCGCCTCGATCGCCTCGGCCGGCGGGCCGATGAACACCAATCCCGCCTCCGCGCAGGCGCGGGCGAATCCGGCGTTCTCCGCGAGGAAGCCGTAGCCGGGATGCACGGCCTGCGCCCCGGTCTCCCGTGCCGCGGCGACGATCGCCGCGATGTCCAGGTAGCTGCGGGCGGCCTCGGCCGGGCCGATCCGGACCGCGAGGTCAGCCTCGTGCACATGCCGCGCGCCGGAGTCGGCGTCGCTGTAGACCGCGACCGAGCGGATCCCCATCCGCCGCAGGGTGGCGATCACGCGTACCGCGATCTCGCCGCGGTTGGCCACCAGAACCGTGTCGAACATACTCGCTCACATCCGGAAAACGCCGTAGGAAACCGGTTCCAGCGGCGCGTTGGCCGCCACCGAGAGCGCGAGCCCCACCACCGTGCGGGTGTCCGCCGGGTCGATCACCCCGTCGTCCCACAGCCGCGCGGTGGAGTAGTACGGGCTGCCCTGCTCCTCGTACTGGGCGCGGATCGGCTCCTTGAACGCCTCCTCCTCGGCGTTCGGCCACTCCTCGCCGCGCGCCTCGATGGCGTCCCTGCGCACGGCGGACAGCACCGAGGCCGCCTGCTCGCCACCCATCACCGAGATCCGGGCGTTCGGCCACATCCACAGGAACCGGGGCGAGTACGCCCGCCCGCACATCGAGTAGTTGCCCGCGCCGAACGAGCCACCGATGATCACGGTCAGCTTCGGCACCCGCGCGCAGGCTACCGCGGTGACCATCTTCGCGCCGTGCTTGGCGATCCCGCCGGCCTCGTAGTCCTTCCCGACCATGAACCCGGTGATGTTCTGCAGGAACAGCAGCGGGATCGAGCGCTGGTCGCACAGCTCGATGAAGTGCGCACCCTTCATCGCGGATTCGGCGAACAGCACGCCGTTGTTCGCCACGATGCCGACCGGATGGCCGTGTATCTGGGCGAACCCGGTGACCAGCGTGGTCCCGTACTCCTTCTTGAACTCGGCGAACCGGCTGCCGTCCACGATCCTGGCGATCACCTCGCGCACGTCGTAGGGGGTACGCGAGTCGGTGGGCACCATGCCGTAGAGCTGCGCCGGGTCCACCGCGGGCTCCTCGGCGGGCAGCACCTGCCACGGCCGGGGCGCGCGCGAGCCGAGGGTGGACACGATGGAGCGCACGATCCGCAGCGCGTGCGCGTCGTCGGTGGCCAGATGGTCGGTGACCCCGGAGGAGCGGGCGTGCACGTCTCCCCCACCGAGTTCCTCCGCGGTGACCACCTCGCCGGTCGCGGCCTTCACCAGCGGCGGGCCGCCGAGGAAGATCGTGCCCTGCTCGCGCACGATCACCGCCTCATCGCTCATCGCCGGGACGTAGGCACCACCCGCGGTGCAGGAGCCGAGCACCGCGGCGATCTGCGGGATACCGCGCGCGGACATGGTGGCCTGGTTGAAGAAGATGCGGCCGAAGTGCTCGCGGTCCGGGAACACCTCGTCCTGCCGCGGCAGGAACGCTCCGCCGGAGTCCACCAGGTAGACGCACGGCAGGTTGTTGTGCAGCGCGACCTCCTGGGCGCGCAGGTGCTTCTTGACGGTGATCGGGTAGTAGGTGCCGCCCTTCACCGTCGCGTCGTTGGCCACGATCACGCACTCCCGGCCGGACACCCTGCCGATGCCGGTGATGATGCCGGCCGAGGGCGCCTCGTCGGAGTACATGCCGGTCGCGGCGAGCGGGGACAGCTCGAGGAACGGCGACCCGGGGTCGAGCAACGCGTCCACCCGGTCCCGGGGCAGCAGCTTGCCGCGTTCCACATGGCGGGCGCGCGCCTTCTCCGAACCGCCCTGGCGCGCCAGCGCAAGCCGCGCACGCAGGTCCGCGACCAGCTCGGTGTGGGCGGCCTGGTTGCGCGCGTAGGCCTCGGTTCCGGGGTCGGCGGAACTGGCCAGCACCGGCCGGTCCGCCACGCCTCCGGATAGCGTCCCTGACAAAGGCACAGCCTCCCTCGTCCTCCCTGGCTCACCAGCAGGATAAACGGGCAGCCAGGTTAGCAACCGTTAACTCCACTAGGGATGTTAGCGACCGCTAACCTGGCTGTCCACCGGAGGACGGGGGTGAGGGTCAGCCCGTGACGCCGTTCAGCGCGGGCAGGTAGCCGAGCGCCTGCCCCTCCTGGTTCGGGTGGTAGGAATGGTCGATCGGCCAGGTCAGGCTGTGCAGCCACCAGTCAGCGGAACAGATGCCGTGCCCGGCGAACGGGCCGCGCAGGTCCACGAAGGTGAGTCCGGCCGCCGCCACCCGCTGGCTGGTGACCTCGGCCAGCGTGTCGGCGGCGGAGTTGATCGCGGCCCGCTTGGTCTCGCTCAGCCCGACGTTGCAGGAACCGTCGAGTTGGTACAGCCGCGGGTAGCCCAACACGATGATCTCCGCGTTCGGCGCCCGGTCCTGGATCGTGTCGTACACGTTGTCCAGCAGGCCGGGCAGGGTGCCGTGGACGTAGTCCTTGGCCTCGTCGATCCGGTCCAGGCAGGTCTGGTCCGAGCCGAGGGTGCAGGTGGTGATCACGTCCGTGAACCCGGCGTCGTTGCCGCCGACCGAGATCGTGACCAGTGTCGTGCCGGCGTCCAGCCCGCCGAGCTGGTTGTTCAGCACGTCCGGCGTTCGCGCGCCACTGCAGGCGGCGAAGGTGATGTCGGCGCCGTGCGCGTCAGCCCACAGCCGTGGGTAGGCGTTGGCACTGCGCTTGCAGGAACCCGAGTCGCCGTAGTCCCCGGCACCGGTTCCGGATGAGTAGGAGTCACCGAGTGCGACGTAGTCCTCCGCGGCGGCCTCGTGTGCCACAGCCGGGGTGGACACGCCGAGCAGCGCCAGTACGGCGACCGAGATCAGGACGAGGGATCTGTTTCCGGGCAGTCGTGATCGTGCAGGGAGCGGCCTCATTGACGACCCTTTCGATGAAGCGGTCAAGCCTGGAGGGTTATTCAGAACGACCCGGCGACCGCGGGCCGCCAGGCCCGTGTGAGCGGTCGTTGCAGGTCAGCGCATTGGTGACACACGCTACGGACCTGAATAACCCGACATTTGAACAGATACCTGGATAGAAATACCAGTTGATTCGTCGGCAAGAAAGGATCCGCCACCGCCATAACCCACTTGGTGCAGAACTTACGTCGTAACGGCCGTAGCCAGGGTCACTACCCGCTCCGGCGTGCGCGGTAGCGAGGTGTTAGCGATCGCTAACCACAACCTCTAGGATGAGGCGATGCCATCGCATCCCGACCCACTCGTCAACGGCGAGAAGGCGAGCCGCCGCGAGCAGATCCTGGCCGCCGCGGCCGAGCTGTTCGCCCGGCACGGTTTTCACGGGGTGGGGATCGACGACATCGGCGCGGCGGTCGGGATCTCCGGGCCCGCGCTGTACCGGCATTTCCGGAGCAAGGACGCCATGCTCGGCGAGATGCTGAGCTCGATCAGCCAGTTCCTGCTCGACGGCGGCAAGGCCAGAACCGAGCAGGCGGGCGCGGCCAAGAACACGCTGGTCGAACTCGTCCGGTTCCACGTGGACTTCGCCCTGCGCCACCCGGCGCTGATCACGGTGCAGGAACGCAACCTGGCCAACCTCACCGACCCCGACCGCAAGCAGGTGCGCGCGTTGCAACGGCGGTACGTCGAGGTATGGGTGGAGGCCATCCAGTCCGCGGTGCATGGCCTGGACGAGGCGCGCGCCCGCTCCGCGGCCCATGCGGTGTTCGGGCTGATCAACTCGACGCCGCACAGCAGGCACCTGCCGGACGAGGAGCTGGCCGGGCTGCTCGGGCGGCTGGCGCTGGGGGCCCTGCACGCGGCGCGCTAGCTCGTGTCGCGGCAGCGCGCCGAGCAGCACCTGGCCCACTCATCTTCTCACCCCGGGTCCTAGCAGATCGACTCGCGACGGACGGCCGGGCCTGTGGCCATGTCACCGGCGCCGGCACTGGTGTTTGATAGGCACGTGCAGCCCCACCACAGCGAGGAAGAACCGCGACTCGTCCGGAAAGCGCAACGCGCGCTGCTCGCCATGCGGCTCGGCCAGGACGCCGAGGCGCTCCAGCAGGTCGCCCCTTCGGCGACCGAGCCGGCGAGCCGGTCGGCCGAGACGCGGGAGCTGATGCTGTTGCTGTTCGGCGAATGCAGCGCGATGGTGGCAGCCCTCAGCGACGGCGGAACCGCTCCGGTCAAGGTCCAGGTGTTCGACTCCGAAGGCGCGGAGGTGTCCATCGACCAGGCCGAGCCGCCGGTCCGCACGGCCGTGCGGACGCTGCTGGCCGAGGTGCACGGCAACACCGAGGCCGCCGCGGAGCAGGTCGAGATCGCCCTGGCCAACGCCGCACCGGATGAGGTCGACAGCCTGCTGCTGCAGGCGCTGCGCTGGACGATCCGGCTGTCCACCGAGTGCCTGGAACGGGAGCTGCCGGTCACCGAGTGGATCGCCGAAGCTCTCGCGGACTGAACGGGGTGCCGAGAACGGATCGAGGGGTCCTGGTCGACGGCCCCGCGGGCGAGTGCGCACGCCGTAGCGCCCACGCCGTACCGCACCGGGCGTAGGTCCGGATGCCGCCTGCGGCACGACGACGCGGCCCCACCCATCGGCCGATCCTGGGATCCATCGGGGACACGGTGGATCCGGTGTCTTACTCAAAAGTCGGGTTATTCAGGTTCGTAGCGTGCGTCGCCAATGCTGTCACCTGCAACGACCGCTCGCACGGGCCTGGCGGCCCGCGGTCACCGGGTCGTTCTGAACAACCCTCTCGGGAGGCGGCATGGCATGGCGGTTGCGGCGGCGCGGGCGGCGGTGGCTGCTGTTCGCGCACGTGGTCGGCTCGGTGGGCTGGATCGGGGTCGAGGTGTCCATCCTCGGCCTCGGCGTGCTCGGCCTGACCAGCACGGATCCGGCGACGATCAGCAGCAGCCAGATCGCCGCCGGCTGGCTCGGCGGGACCTTCTACTTCCCGGCCAGCCTGCTGGCGCTGGGGACCGGGGTGTTGCTCGGCCTCGGCACCAGGTGGGGGCTGGTGCGGCACTACTGGGTGCTGGCGAAGTTGGTGCTGACGGTGGCGCTGTTCCTCGGCGGGAACCTGGCGGTCGTGCCCGAGTTCGTCGAGGGAGCGCGGGCCGCGGCCCGCGGCGAGCTCGGCGATGGCCAGGTGATCGTGGTGACCGCGATGAGCGCGGGGCTGACCCTGCTGCTCACCGCCACCCTGTTGTCCGTTTTCACCCCGTGGGGTAAGTCCCGCTGGCATCCGGACCGGCGGCGGCGTCGTGACCCGGCCGGGGTCGGCGCCGGCGGGTAGGCTACCGGCCGATGGGCTCCCTGCGCAGTGTGGTCGATCGCGTCGGCCCCACCCTGCTGCACGCGGTGTACCTGCCGGAGCGGGGTCCGTCGGTGGCCGACGTGGTGATCGCCGAGCCGGGTTCGCCCGGGCACCTCGCGGCGGGCGACCTGGTGCTCGCGGTGGCGGTGACCGAGCAGGCCCAGGCCGTCGACCTGCTCCGGCACAGCGCGGAGCGGGGCGCGGCGGCGGTGCTGCTCAAGCAACCGCTGGCCGAGGCACAGCCGATCCGGCGCGCGGCCAGAACCGCGGCAATCGGGTTGGTCGGCGTCCGTGCGGCCACCTCCTGGGCGCAGCTGGTGTGGCTGCTGCGCACGGTGCTGGACGCGATCACCGACGAGTCGGAGTCCCTGGACGAGGGCGCGGGCCCGGGGGCGGGGGACCTCTTCCGGCTGGCCGACGCGGTCGCCTCGGTGGTGGACGCCCCGGTCACCATCGAGGACACCAACTCCAGGGTGCTGGCGTACTCCGCGCGGCAGGACCTCACCGACCCGGCCAGGGTGTCCACCATCATGGGCCGGCGCATCCCGGACGACGTGCTGGCGAAGTTCCGCTCGCGGGGCGTGTTCCGGGACCTGTCCCGTGGCAGGCAGACCATCTTCGTGCCCGCCCAGCGGGACGGCACGCTGCCGAGGCTGATCGTGCCGATCCGGATGGGCGGCGAGTTGCTCGGCTCGATGTGGGCCGTGGTGTCCGGGCCGGTCTCCGAGGAGCGGTCCGCCGCCTTCGCCGATGCCGCCCCGGTGGTCGCCCTGCACCTGCTGCGCCGGCGAGCGCACGCGGACGCGCAGCGCCGGGCCTCGGCGGAGTTGCTGCGCGCGGTCCTGCAGGGCAAGGCGAGCCCGCGCACCGCCATGGCCGAACTCGACCTCTCCGAGGGGCCGCACCGGGTGGTGGTCATCGACACCGCGGGCGGGGACACCCCCGGCGGCGAAGGGCTGCGGCTGGCTTTGCTGGAACGGATCTCCCAGGGCATCGGCCGCAGGCCGGTCGCGGCCGACCTCGGCGGGCTGCTGTACGCGGTGGTGCCGGACGACGGCGGTCCCGGCGGCTGGCCCGAGCTGCGCGAGGCGTTGGCCGCCACCTCGGCGGGGGACGAGGACGAGCTGCGGGTGGCCGCGGGCGGCGCGGTCGAGCTCGGCGAGCTGGCGACCTCCCGGGCGCAGGCGGAGGAGACCCTCGGCCTGCAGCGCACCGGGATCGTCGCGGGCAGGGTCGCCGGGTTCGACGAGGTATGGACCGCACTCACCCTGCACCGCGCGGCCACGGCGGCGGGCGACGCGGGGGTGACCGAGCTGGGGCCGCTCGCCGCCATCCGGGAGCGGGACGAGTCCGGCGGCACCGGCTATATGGACACCCTGTACGAGTGGCTGCGGCATCCCGGCGATCCGCGAGCGGCGGCCCGTTCCCTGAGTATTCACCCGAATACCTTGCGTTACCGCATGCGCAAGCTGCTCGAGCTGGTACCCCTCGACCTCGACGACCCGGACGTCCGCCTGGCCCTGCTGACCCAGCTCGTCACCACTCGCTGGTCCTGACTGTCACCGTGGCATCATGGTGGACGGGGAAGATTGTTGTGATGGCACGATGACACCGCCGTCCGGGTGGTTCACCGTGGGCAGCGACACCCCAGAGTTCGTCAGGAGACAACCGTGCGTATCGCCGTCCCTCGGGAGATCAAGAAGCACGAGTACCGCGTCGCGCTGACGCCGGCCGGAGTGCACGAGCTGACCCGCCGTGGCCACGACGTGTTCATCGAGACCGGCGCGGGCGTCGGTTCCTCGATCAGCGATGAGGAGTACCTGTCCGCGGGCGCGAAGGTACTCGCCACGGCCGAGGACACCTGGGCCGAGGGCGAGCTGGTCCTGAAGGTCAAGGAACCGGTCGCGGAGGAGTATCCGCGGTTGCGCGCGGACCAGGTGCTGTTCACCTACCTGCATCTCGCCGCCGACCGCGCGCTGACCGAGGCGCTGCTGTCCGCGGGCACCACCGCGATCGCCTACGAGACGGTGCAGACGCCCGACGGCGCGCTCCCGCTGCTCGCGCCGATGTCGGAGGTCGCGGGCAGGCTCGCCGCCCAGGTCGGCGCGCACTCGTTGCTGAAGCCGAGCGGCGGCCGTGGCGTGCTGCCCGGCGGCATCCCCGGCGTGCACCCGGCCAGGGTGGTGGTGATCGGTGGCGGGGTCGCCGGCCTGAACGCCGCACGGATCGCGCTGGGCCTCGGCGCGGACGTCGAGGTACTGGACACCAATGTCGACCGGCTGCGCCAGCTGGACAACGACTTCAACGGCCGGATTCGCACGGTTACCTCCAACTCGCTGTCGCTGGAGGAAGCCGTGATCGAGGCCGACCTGGTCGTGGGCGCGGTGCTGGTGCCGGGCGCGAAGGCCCCCAAGCTGGTCTCCAACGAGCTGGTCAGCCGGATGAAGCCGGGCAGCGTCCTGGTGGACATCTCGATCGACCAGGGTGGCTGCTTCGCCGACTCCCGCCCGACCACCCATGACGAGCCGACCTACCGGGTGCACGACTCGGTGTTCTACTGCGTGGCGAACATGCCGGGCGCGGTGCCGCGGACCTCCACCTACGGCCTCACCAACGTGACCCTGCCGTACGCGGTGCAGCTTGCCGAGCACGGCTGGAAGGCCGCGCTGGAGGCCAACCCAAGCCTGGCCAAGGGCCTGAACACGCACGCGGGCGCGCTGGCCAACGAGCCGGTGGCACAGGCGCACGGCCTGACCTACACCCCGGTGAACTAGGCACCCACGAAAAGGGCCGGTGAGCATCCCAGCTCACCGGCCCTTTTCATATGTCCACCGGCGGAAACCACTCCCGAGCTGGTCCCGCCAACGCGCCCACCCTGCCAAGGTGAGGAACCCGCACCGTGGGGGGTGTGGGGGGCATGGGGGGCTCGGCCCCCACAGCGAAACGGGACACTGGGAGCTCGCCGCCAGGCGAGCGACTAGCAAAGGGGCGGCCCGCTCAACCAGCCTGGGGGTCACTGGGAGCGGGCCGCCGAGTTCCATTCTAAGCAGTAACCGCCGGAGTTCGCTCGTCGGGGACCCAAACTTACCCAGATTTTTTCGTGCTCTGCGCCTCACACGGAAGGCGATCCGGATAACTTGTCGCCGTATCCACCCGCACCCGGACAAAACTTGGTGAACATCAGGTATGTCCGGATAATTTTCAAGACGGTGTGTGGTGAACGTCGCGGTCGCGAGACACGCCGGGGAACCGGAGGTGGGCATCGTCCGTCCAAGGACGCCGTGCGGCAGGATGGCGCACGTTCGATCAGCGATGGAGAGCGAGGGGGTAGGTATGCACGACGGCAGTGGCCGGATAGTGGTGCAGAACCTCACCAAGCAGTTCGGAGCCGTCACAGCGGTGCAGAACCTCAGCTTCACGGTGGAGCCGGGCTCGGTCACCGGCTTCCTGGGGCCCAACGGGGCGGGCAAGACGACGGCCCTGCGGATGCTGCTCGGCCTCGTCACCCCCACCGCGGGCGTCGCGACGGTGAACGGGCGACCGCACGACCAGCTGGGCAACCCGGCGACGGTGGTCGGGTCGGTGCTGGAGAACGAGGGCTTCCACCCCAAGCGCACGGCGCGCAACCACCTGCTGGTCTACGCCGCCGCGGTCGGGGTGCCGGACCAGCGGGTCGAGCAGGTGCTCGGGCTGGTCGGGCTCACCCCCGCGGCCAACCGCAAGGCGGGCGGGTTCTCGCTCGGCATGCGCCAGCGGCTCGCGCTGGCGACGGCACTGCTCGGTGACCCCCAGGTGCTCGTGCTGGACGAGCCGGCCAACGGCCTGGACCCGGAGGGCATCGCCTGGCTGCGGACCTTCCTGCGGTCCTACGCCCAGCAGGGGCGCACGGTGCTGGTGTCCAGTCACCTGCTGGCCGAGGTGGAGCAGACCATCGACCAGGTGGTGATCATCAGCCACGGGATGACCAGGTACTACGGCTCGCTCGACCAGCTGCGCGGCAGCCAGCAGTCCAGGGTGCTGGTGCAGCCCGCCGACGCGAACGCTCTGGTCACCGCGTTGCGGGAGAACGGGTTCAACCAGGTCGAGCCGACCCAGGACGGCCGGGTGGCGGTGACCGGGGCCACCACCCAGCAGATCGGCGACCTGGCATCGAAGGCCGGGATCGCGGTGTACGGGATGCAGGAGGAGCGTGCCGATCTCGAGCGGCTGTTCTTCCAACTGACCAGCGGCCAGTACGCCGGTTCGCAACTCCCACAGACCCCGCAGTACCAGCAGTACCAGCAGCCACCGCCGCCGCAGGGCGGCTGGGGTGGCCCACCACCCGGCGGGCAGCCGCCGCAGCAACAGGGTTACCAGCAAGGTTGGGGAGGTCCGCGCTGATGGGCCGGTTGATCAAGGCCGAGTTCCGCAAGACGCTCACGCTGAACACCTGGTGGGTGCTGATCATCCCGCTGGTCCTGGTGGCGTTCTGGATGTCCTACGGCTGGGGATCGGCCACCAACGACTTCGTCGACTACATCGGCAGCGGCACGGCCGCCGAGATCGCCGCGGCCATCGGCCTCGACCCCGGTGAGTTCCCGGTCGGCCTGCTGGCGATCGCGCACGGGGTGAACATCGCGCAGCTCATCCCGGCGATCTTCGGGGTGTTCGCGCTGGCAGGTGAGTACCGGAACAAGACGATCACCACCACGTTCCTGACCGCGCCGAACCGGGTGTCCGCGCTCAGCGCGAAGATGATCACCTACATCGTCTGGGGCGCGATGTACGGCGTGCTCAGCTTCGGGGTCGCCGCGCTGGCCACCCTGGCGACGGTGGACGGGGACCGGCTGCCCAGCGGAGGGCAGTGGCTGGCCGCGCTCGGCGGCACCATCCTCGCCTACGTCCTGGTGACGCTGTTCGGGATCGGCGTCGGCGCGGTGCTGAACAAGGTCACCCTGGCGGTGATCCTGCTGCTGGGCTACATGCTGGTGCTGGAGAACGTCCTGGTGCTGCTGCTGTGGAGCACCACCGACGTGCTCGGCGGTATCCTGCCCAACGGCACGGCGAACGGGATCGTCGGCGGGATCGCGGCGGACGCCTTCAAGCTGGACTCGCTGAACCTGCCGGACAACGTCGACAACATGGACAAGCTGGGGCTGCAGCTCGCGGCCGGCGCTCCCGGTGTGTTCTCCTGGTGGGCCTCCGCGTTGATCTTCTTCGCCTGGACGATGGTCTTCTTCGCCGGCGCCTGGGCCGCCAACCAGCGCAGGGACATCACCTGAGAGCCTGTTCCTGAACCGGACTCGGGTACCCGAGGCGAGCGGAAGAACGCGCCCGCCCGTCTCCCACCACCACCCAAACCGAGACGCTGACGCGCCACAGCGCTCAGCGGCGAACAGCTCACGAGCGGGGAGGCCGGGCGCACGGCCTGCGGACGTGACGGCCGTGACCGAAGTCCGAGCCCGGCCGAGCCGGTCGTGTCGCGCGTTGAGGAACAGGCACTGAGCCAGCCGAGCCCGGCTGGTCACGCATAACCTGGCGGGGTGACCGAGGCCAGTACCGCCCCACCGCGCGCCCGCGAGCAGCCACCACCCCGGTCGCAGCCCCTTGCCGGCGAAGCCCGGCCAGTCGGCTGGATTCGCCGGCTGGCCGCGGCCTGCTGGCGGCATCCGGTGCTGGTCGTGCTGGCACTGGGTGCCGCCATGCTGGGCACCGGCCTACAGGCGGCGGCCCCGCTGCTGGTCAAGACGGCGGTGGACGACGCCGTCGCCGGGCGGACCGGGAACCTCGGCTGGCTGGCGCTGGCGCTGGTCGGGCTGCAGTTGCTGACCTTCGGTGGCGCCTTCGCCCGCCGCTACCTCGGCGGCAGGCTCGCCCTGGACGTGCAGCACGACCTGCGCCGCGCGGTGTTCGCCGCGGTGTCCCGGCTGGACGGCGGGAAGCAGGACTCGCTGCGCACCGGCCAGGTCGCCTCCCGGGCGATCACCGACCTGCAGTTGGTGACCGGCATCCTCATGCAGGTGCCGCTTTCCGCGGGCTCGGTGATATTCGTGCTGCTCGCGCTGGCCGCCATGCTGGTGCTCTCCCCCGCACTCACCCTGATCGCGCTGGTCGTCGCGCCCGCGGTGGCCCTCGTGGTGGCCGTGAGCAGGCGCAGGCTGTTTCCGGCCACCTGGTCGGCCCAGCAACGCGCGGCGGACGTGGCGCAGCACGTGGAGGAGACCGTCACCGGGGTCCGGGTGGTCAAGGGCTTCGGCCAGGAACGGCGGGAGACCGGGCGCCTGGCCGGGACGGCGCGGACCCTGTTCGGGGAGCGGATGCGCTCGGCGCGGCTGTCCGCGGTGCCCACGGCGACCACCTCCGCGCTGCCGGGCGCGGGTCAGGTCGCCGTGCTGGGCTTCGGCGGGCTGCTGGTGATGCAGGGGCAGATCAGCCTCGGCACCTTCCTGGCGTTCGCGACCTACGTCACCGCGCTGGTCGGCCCGGCGCGCATGCTGGCCAGCCTGGTCGTGCAGGCCCAGCTCACCCGGGCCGGGGCGGAGCGGGTGTACGAGCTGATCGACGCGCAGCCCGAGGTGCGCGACCGGCCCGGCGCGCTGCGGGTCCCGGACGGCCCGCTGGAGATCGAGTTCTCCGGCGTCCGGTTCGGCTACACCCGGTCCGACCCGGTGCTGGACGGGCTGTCCCTGCATGCCCGCCCCGGCGAGACCCTGGCGCTGGTCGGCACGGCGGGATCCGGCAAATCCACGGTCTCCCTGCTGCTGCCCCGGTTCTACGACCCGCACTCCGGTTCGGTCCGGCTCGGCCCGCCCGGCGCGAGCACGGACCTGCGTGGGCTGCGGCTGGCCGAGCTGCGTGCCGCGATCGGGGTGGTGTTCGAGGAGGCGTTCCTGTTCTCCTCCTCGGTCCGGGACAACATCGCCTACGGAAGGCCGGACGCGAGCGAGGAGGAGATCGTCGCCGCGGCGAAGGCCGCCGAGGCGCACGAGTTCATCACCGAGCTCCCGGACGGCTACGGCACGCAGGTCGGCGAGCGCGGCCTGACCCTGTCCGGCGGGCAGCGCCAGCGGCTCGGGCTGGCCAGGGCGCTGATCACCGATCCGCGCGTGCTGATCCTGGACGACGCGACCTCGGCCGTGGACACGGTGACCGAGGCGGCCATCCACGACACCCTGCGCGCGGTGACCCGGACCAGGACGACCCTGCTGATCGCGCATCGCCGCTCCACCCTGGCGCTGGCCGACCGGATCGCCGTGCTGGACGCGGGCAGGGTGGTGGACGTCGGCACGGCCGCCGAACTGGAGGCACGTTGCCCGCTGTTCCGGGACCTGGTGTCCGGCCCGGGGGACAGCCTGGACGAGGTGCGGCGGCGCGCGCCCGCGGTGCCGGACGAATCGGGTGTCACCCCCGCCCTGTGGCCCGACCAGGGGGACGCGGACGAGCCTGCCGGGATCGCCGGAACCCGGACCCCGCGAGCCTCCGGCGAGGTGCCGCCGACGCCGGAACTGGTCGAGGGGGTACGCAAGCTGCCCCCGGTGCGGGACACCCCGGAACTGGGTTCGGTCGACCCGGCCGCGCCGGATCCGGACTTCCGGCTGGGCCGGCTGCTGCGCCCGGTGCGCGGCCTGCTCGCGCTGGTGGTGCTGCTGGTCGGGTTGGACGCGCTGGCCACCATCGCGCTGCCCGCCCTGTACCAGCGCGGGGTGGACCACGGGGTGAACGCGGGCGCGGCCTCGGTGGTGCTGCTGATGGCCGGGGTCGGTGCGCTGGTGATCGCGATCGACTGGGTGGTCATCGCCGCCCGCACCAAGTCCACCGCCAGGGCCGGGGAGTCGGTGCTGTACCTGCTGCGGGTGCGCAGCTACGCGCAGCTGCAACGGCTCGGGCTCGACTACTACGAGCGCGAGCTCTCCGGCAAGATCATGACCCGGATGACCACGGATGTGGACGCGCTGTCCACGTTCCTGCAGACCGGGCTGGCCGACGCGGTGGTCAGCGTGCTGACCCTGACCGGGATCACGGCCGCCCTGCTGATCACCGACACGACCCTGGCGCTGTACGCGCTGGCCGTGCTGCCGGTGCTGGTGGTGGCGACGGTGATCTTCCGCCGGCTGGCCTCGGCCGCCTACACCGAGGCGCGCGAGCGGGTCAGCGTGGTCAACGCGGACATGCAGGAGAACGTCACCGGGCTACGGGTGGCGCAGGCCTACCGCAGGGAGGAGCGTTCGGCTCAGGCGTTCGCCTCGCGCAGCGACGCCTACCGGCGCTCCCGGCTGCGGGCACAGCGCTACGTCGCGACGTACTTCCCGTTCGTGGCGATGCTGTCCGGGGTCGCCGAGGCGGTGGTGCTGGTCGTGGGCGCGCACCGGGTGGCGGCCGGGACGCTGACCCCGGGTGTGTTGCTGGCTTTCCTGCTGTATCTGGGCATGTTCTTCTCCCCCATCCAGCAGCTCTCCTCGGTGTTCGACGGCTACCAGCAGGCGAAGGTCGGGCTGCGCCGGATCGGGGACCTGCTGCGCACCCCGACCTCGGTGCCGCAGGCGACCGATCCGATCGAGGTGCCCGCCCGGCTGCGCGGCGAGGTGACCCTGGACGGGGTGGACTTCCACTACCCCGGCACCGAGACCCCCGCGCTGGCCGGGGTGTCGATGGACGTGCCCGCCGGTTCGACCGTGGCGCTGGTCGGCGCCACCGGCGCGGGCAAGTCCACTGTGGTCAAGCTGGTCGCGAGGTTCTACGACGTGACCGGCGGCGTGGTGCGGGTGGACGGGGTGGACGTGCGGGACTACGACCTGGCCGGGCTGCGCGGCAGGCTGGGCGTCGTCGGGCAGGAACCGCACCTGTTCACCGGCACGGTGGCCGACAACATCCGGTACGGGCGCCCCTCGGCGACCGACCCCGAGGTGGAGGCCGCGGTACGGGCGGTCGGCGCGCTGGACGGCATCGCGGCCCTGCCGTCGGGCTTCCATCAGGAGGTCGGCGAGCGTGGCAGGGCGCTGTCCACCGGGCAGCGCCAGCTGGTCGCCCTGGCACGGGCCGAGCTGGTGGACCCGGACATCCTGCTGCTGGACGAGGCGACCGCGGCGCTGGACCCCGCCACCGAAACGGCGGTGCTGCGGGCCACCGATCAGCTCACCACGCGGCGCACCACCTTCGTCGTCGCCCACCGGCTCGCCACGGCCGCGCGCGCCGACCGGATCGTGGTGCTCGACCACGGCCGGATCATCGAGCAGGGAACACACGGGGAGCTGCTGGCGGCAGGCGGCCACTACGCCCGGCTGTGGCGGCTCGGTGACGCCGCGGCGGCGAGCTGACCGGTACCGGTACCGGAGACGTAGGCCGGTTTGACGACACGTTCGGGACAGGCCGGCGCGTGGCGCGGGGCCACCATGCGGTCCGGTCACACCGCCATGGCGAACGCCATCACCGCCATGCCGAGGCTCATCACGGCATGCGCGGCCGAGGTCAGCGCCCGCGTGCCGAGCACGCCATCGACCGTGGAAGGCACGTACTCGCGCGCGGCGTCGATCGCCCTGGCCAGCCACCACAGGCCCCAGCCGAGGAACACCACGGTCACCAGCAGCCCGACGAGCAGGACCCCCCCCCGCGGGCGGGCCGGGGTCCGGCGAGCCGGTTGCGCCGTGTGCCGCGTGGCCACCCGCCGCGCCCGCGCCGGGTGCCGCGTGCGTGGCGGGCGGCATGGCGGCGACCATCCAGACCATGGCCGCCATCATCAGCGCGTGATGCACCTGGGCGAGCCGGCCGCCCTCGTGCGCCCGCACCGGGCCGAGCACCGCCATGGCGAGGAACCAGACGCCCGCCACGCCGAAGCCGACCGCCTGCGGCAGCACCGGAAGGTCCGTACCCCACGGCCACAGCATCGCGATCATCGCGGCACACATCACCAGGTGCAGCAGGTCGCCCACCCAGGCCAGCGGGGAGGCGCGCACGCACCGGCAGGCGTACCAGACAGCCGCACCGGCGAAGGCGACGGTGAGCAGCAGGGTCAGGCCGAAGTCGGGGATCATCGCGCTCCCGCCGCCCCCGCGCGGGCCGCCCTGGCTCCGAGCGCGAGGTCGACCAGCACGAACAGCAGCAGGGACACCCCGAACACCGGGAGGAACCAGCCGATCACCGCGGCCGCCACCAGCAACGGTGCGAGTACCCGCGCGGGCACCCGGCGCCAGGCCCCACGCGGCGGCGGCCTGCCCAGCCTGCCGCCGGGCGGCCTGCGCCGCCACCACATCCGGTAGCCCCAGACGATGAGGCAGATCAGGCCCCCGGCCAGCAGGAGCAGCGCGAGCTGATTCACCCAGCCGAACAGGAAGCCCATATGCGCGTCGATGCCCCACCTGGCGAGCTTCGCCCCCAGCGAGTAGTCCTCGAACCGGAGCGTGTCGGTGATCCGGCCGGTCGCCGGGTCGACGGCCATCGAGTCCTGCTTCTCCGGCCAGTGCCGCTGGATCTGCTGCACCACGTACGCGTCGCCGGGTCCGGCGGAAGGGCGGATCTCCACCGGATCCGACAACCCTGCGGCCGCGGTGGTCGCCCGCACCGCGTCGATACCGACGTCGGGGCCGTCGAGCTGGGCGACATCGGTGGCAACCGATGGGGTGGTCCAGTCCAGCTCGGCACGCAGGTCACCGATGTTCACCCCGGCGAACAGCGACCAGGTCAGCCCGGTGGCGGAGAGGAACAGCAACCCGAGCGCCGACCACAGGCCGACCGCGCCGTGCCAGGACAGCAACCGCTTGCGCCCGGGACCACCGCCCTCGGGCAGCAGGGTGCGGCGCAGCCTGCGTTCCCTGCGGCGCCTGCCGAGCCACAGCACCAGGCCGCCGAGCACGATCACCCACAGCCAGCTGGCGGCCAGCTCGGTGTAGATCCGCCCCGGGTCGCCGAGGTGCAGGTTACGGTGCAGCTGGTCGAACCAGGTACGCAGCGGAAGGGCCTGCCCCGAACCGTAGGTCTCCAGGCTGCCGCGCAGCTCGCCGTTGTGCGGGTTCACGAACACGGTGTGGTGGAAGCTCGGTTCGAGACCCGCCCGGTCGAAGATCACCTGAGTGGTGTCGGTGGGCGTCGGAGCAGGCCGCACGGCGGTCACCCGGCCGTCCGGAACGGTCATCCTGGCCTGGTCCACCTGCTCGGCCAGCGGCAGCTCGCCCCGCGTGGCGGGCACATGCAGCTCGTGGTCGTAGACCGCGTCCTCCAGCTGCGGGGTGAAGACGTAGAGCAGCCCCGTCACCGCGGCGACCAGCAGGAACGGCGCGACGAACACTCCCGCGTAGAAGTGCAGCCGCAGCGCGAACGGGCGCAACGCGGCCCAGCCCGTGCCGGGCCGCACCGGATCCCCGGCGGGGGACTGCCCAGCCTCCCGCTCCGATACCGGCATACCGCCCTCCGACACCTCGACGTCACTCATGAGTCGGCGAGCGACGCCGTCGAGTTCCAGCGGTTCTCGTGCGCTCCTTCAGATCACCCGCGGCTCGCGGGCGCCCAGCAGCAGCACGTCCATGGCTTCGGCAACGAAGTCCGCGGAGTCCACGCGCAGCCGGTAGTCACCGGCCCCAGCGGCGTTCATAATCGATTCAGTGGCGCACGTCGTACTCCCCGGTGTGGGGTTGACCGAGTTCGCTGACACTGAGCCACGCAAGGGGGTTAGCCTGGTAAGCGCGCAGTCGGATACGGGTGTCACGGCCTGACCACCCGGGTCCTCCCACGCGCAGGCAACACCACAGACACCAGATCGAGTATGGATAGAGGCGAGTCTCTGCCGTGTCCAGCAGCAGCCCTGCGTCACAGTTCGGCCCCAACGAATGGCTCGTCGAGGAAATGTACGACCAGTTCCTCGCCGACCCCTCCTCAGTAGATGCCGCCTGGCACGACTTCTTCGCCGACTTCACGCCGACGCAGGCCGGGCAGTCGACATCGACCCCGTCGGGTGAGACGAACAGCACTTCGCAGAACGGCCAGGCCTCGGCCGCGCCGGCCCAGCCCGCGGCACAGCAGGCCCCGGCGAAGGAGCAGGCCGAGCCGAAGCCACAGCAGCAGCCTGCCCAGCAGGCCCGGCCCACCCAGCAGGCCCCGGCCAGGGAACAGCAGCCCACGCAGGCCAAGGCGGCACCCGCGAAGCCGGCCGCGAGCTCGGCGGCGTCGACGACCTCGGACGACACCGAGCGCAAGGCACTGCGCGGCGCCGCGGCGGCGATCGCGAAGAACATGGACGCCTCGCTGAGCGTCCCGACGGCGACCAGCGTGCGGGCGGTCCCGGCCAAGCTGATGGCCGACAACCGGATCGTGATCAACAACCACCTCAAGCGGACCAGGGGTGGCAAGATCTCCTTCACCCACCTGATCGGCTACGCGATGGTCCGCGCGCTGCACCAGTTCCCGAACATGAACCGGCACTACGAGCTGGTGGACGGCAAGCCGCACGCGGTCAGCCCGGAACACATCAACCTCGGTCTCGCCATCGACATGAAGGGCAAGGACGACTCCCGCACCCTGGTCGTGGCGTCCATCAAGAACACCGAGAACATGACGTTCCTGCAGTTCTGGCAGGCGTACGAGGACATCGTCCGTAAGGCGCGCAACAACAAGCTCACCGCGGACGACTTCGCGGGCACCACCATCTCGCTGACCAACCCCGGCGGGATCGGCACCAACCACTCGGTGCCGCGGCTGCAGTCCGGCCAGGGCGCGATCATCGGGGTCGGCGCCATGCAGTACCCGGCCGCGTTCGAGGGCACCAGTGAGAAGACCCTGGTTGACCTCGGCGTGAGCAAGATCATGACGCTGACCTCGACCTACGACCACCGGATCATCCAGGGCGCGGAGTCCGGTGAGTTCCTCAAGCGGATCCACGCGCTGCTGCTCGGTGAGGACCGGTTCTACGACGACATCTTCACCTCGCTGCGGCTGCCCTACGAGCCGGTGCGCTGGGTCGAGGACATCCCGGAGGGCGCCGTCGACAAGACGGCCAGGGTGATCGAGCTGATCGAGGCATACCGGATGCGCGGCCACCTGATGGCCGACACCGACCCGCTGAACTACCGGCAACGCAGGCACGAGGACCTGGACGTGCTCTCGCACGGGCTGACCCTGTGGGACCTGGACCGGGAGTTCGCGGTCGGCGGGTTCGCCAGCCAGGAGCGGATGAAGCTGCGCGACGTGCTCGGCGTGCTGCGCAACTCCTACTGCCGCACGGTGGGCATCGAGTACACGCACATCCTGGATCCGGACGAGCGGCGCTGGATCCAGGACCGGGTGGAGATCCCGCACGACAAGCCCGACCCCGCGGTGCAGAAGTACGTGCTGTCCAAGCTGAACGCGGCCGAGGCCTTCGAGACCTTCCTGCAGACCAAGTACGTCGGGCAGAAGCGGTTCTCCCTCGAAGGCGGCGAGACGGTGATCCCGCTGCTGGACACCGTGCTGGACAAGGCGGCCGAGCACGAGCTGGACGAGGTCGTGATCGGCATGCCGCACCGCGGCAGGCTGAACGTGCTGGCCAACATCGTCGGCAAGCCGATCGCGCAGATCTTCCAGGAGTTCGAGGGCAACCTCGACCCCGGCCAGGCGCACGGCTCCGGGGACGTGAAGTACCACCTCGGCGCCGAGGGCAAGTACTTCCGGATGTTCGGCGACGGCGAGACCAAGGTGTCGCTGGCCTCCAACCCCTCGCACCTGGAGACCGTCGACCCGGTGCTGGAGGGCATCGCCCGCGCCAAGCAGGACATCCTGGACAAGGGCGGTGAGGGCTTCACCGTGCTACCGGTCCTGCTGCACGGGGACGCCGCGTTCGCCGGGCAGGGCGTGGTCGCCGAGACGCTGAACCTTGCGCTGCTGCGCGGGTACCGCACCGGTGGCACCGTGCACCTCATCATCAACAACCAGGTCGGCTACACCACGGCGCCGGAGAACGCGCGGTCCACGCAGTACGCCACCGACGTGGCGAAGATGATCGGGGCCCCGGTGTTCCACGTGAACGGGGACGACCCCGAGGCCGCGTACTGGGTGGCCCAGCTCGCCGTGGACTACCGCCAGGCGTTCAACAAGGACGTCGTGATCGACATGATCTGCTACCGGCGGCGCGGCCACAACGAGGGCGACGATCCCTCGATGACTCAGCCCGGGATGTACGACATCATCGACACCAAGCGCAGCGTGCGGAAGACGTACACGGAGTCGCTGATCGGCCGCGGGGACATCTCGGTCGACGAGGCCGAGGCGGCGCTGCGGGACTTCTCCAGCCAGCTCGAGCACGTCTTCAACGAGGTGCGTGAACTGGAGAAGCATCCGATCGCACCGAGCCCCTCGGTCGAGGAGGAGCAGCAGGTGCCGGCCAAGGTACCGACCGCGGTCACCAGGGAGATGGTCGAGCGGATCGGCGACGCGTTCGTCAACCTGCCGGAGGGATTCACCCCGCACCCCCGGGTCAAGCCGGTGCTGGAGCGGCGGTACAAGATGACCCGCGAGGGTGGTATCGACTGGGCCTTCGGCGAGCTGCTGGCGTTCGGCTCGCTGGCGATGGAGGGCAGGCTGGTGCGGCTGTCCGGGCAGGACTCCCGGCGCGGCACCTTCACCCAGCGGCACTCGGTGCTGATCGACCGCAAGACCGGCCGGGAGTACTCGCCGTTGCAGCACCTCGCGGAGAACCAGGGCCGGGTGATGATCTACGACTCGGCGCTGTCGGAGTACGCGGCCGTCGGCTTCGAGTACGGCTACTCGGTGGCCAATGCCGAGGCACTGGTGATGTGGGAAGCGCAGTTCGGCGACTTCGTCAACGGCGCGCAGACCGTGATCGACGAGTACATCTCCTCCGGTGAGGCGAAGTGGGGCCAGCTGTCCGACGTGGTGCTGCTGCTGCCGCACGGCCACGAGGGTCAGGGCCCGGACCACACCTCCGGCCGGATCGAGCGGTTCCTGCAACTGTGCGCCGAGGGCTCCATGACGGTGTCGGTTCCGTCCACCCCCGCGAACTACTTCCACCTGCTGCGCAGGCACGCGCTGGACGGGGTGAACCGGCCGCTGGTGGTCTTCACCCCGAAGCGGCTGCTGCGCGACAAGCTGGTGAAGTCCGAGGTCGCCGACTTCACCGACCAGTCGAAGTTCCTCTCCGTCATCGACGACGACGGGGTGGACCCGGCCAAGGTTCGCAAGGTGCTGCTGACCTCCGGCAAGCTGTACTGGGAGCTGCTGACCGAGCGCGGCAAGCGGGAGATCGACGACGTGGCACTGGTGCGGGTCGAGCAGTACTACCCGCTGCCGAAGAAGAAGCTGCAGGCCGCGATCGAGCGGTACGCGAATGCCCGCGAGGTCATGTGGACCCAGGAAGAGCCGGAGAATCAGGGCGCATGGCCCTTCTTCGGCCTCAACCTGCCCCGCAAGCTGCCCGAGTCCTTCTCCGCTCTCCAGGTAGCGGCCAGGCGCCCGATGGCGGCGCCGTCCGCTGGTTCCTCGAAGGTGCACGACGTGGAGCAGAAGGCCCTCATCGACAAGGCCTTCAGCTAGGACACAGGTGTGCCGGACGGCAGATCACCGTCCGGCACACCCCCGTTCACACCGGCTAGAACGCCGTCCAGGACCACGGGCGCGGTACCTCGCCGCGCAGGCAGGCGATCCGGTGGCGGGTTTCCGTCGCCGCACGATCGCTGGTGTGCGCCTTGCTCAGGACGAAACACACCCAGCGGAGTTCCTGGATATCGGCCATCGTGCGGTAGCCAGGAACCACGGTGACATCGTGCCCGCCATAGGCGGCCACGAACGACCGATAGTCCGCCGCGCCGAGCCTGGCGAAGTCGGTGTGGTCGACCGCGATCTGGATCAGGTCCCAGTCTGCACCGCCGAGTGAGACATGCTCCAGATCGAGCAGGACGGGTCGGCCGAACTCGGGTACCGCGACGTTGCCTTGCCATGCGTCGCCGTGGATCACTCGCGGTGGCCCCGCCGACGGCAACCGTCCGTACCGCTCGCGCAACCACGCGAGGTGCCCAGCCAACCAGGAACGCTCGCCACCGTCCAGCCCGGGCGCATGCTCGATACGCCGACCGAGCCCCGCGAACGGGTCAAAGACCGGCAGGTCGAGGTCATCCGGCACGGGCAGGGTGTGCAGTTCGCGGAGCACTGCTCCCAGCTCCGCCGTAGTCGCCGCGCGATGCTTGGGCAGCAGCCGCCACCAGGTCACCGGTCGGTCCTCGATGTCGACCGGCTGCTGAACGCCGTCCAAGGCGCGCACCGTGGTGATGCCCGAACGCGCCAGCCATCGGGACACCCGTACTTCGAGGTCCGCTGTCCGCTGAGTACCTGGTTTGCCGATTCGCGCAACGATGTCACCGCGAAGCCGATACATCACGTTCGAACCATCGCGGATCAGTTCGGCGCCGTTGACATCCAATCTTGCGGCTTGTGCCGCCGCGAGGAGCACATCATCGGTCATTGCGGGGTCCGGTGCCACGACGTCGATGTTCTCAGGTTAGGGGCGGCGTCAGTGCGGCGATGTCCCGCCGCAGCTCGGCGACGTCATCGATGTCCGTGCGCTGTTCCGCCAGGCGTGCGAACCCGTGCAATTCATTGACGAGCCGCTGGGACCTCAGCGGAGCAGCGTCGACAAGCGCTTGCCGGCCGATCGTTGCGGCCTCGCGAGGATCGCCGACCGCCATGGTGAGCGCGGCCAGCCGGATTCGGGAGAACGCTCGCGAGCGTGGATAGTGCGCGTCCTGCAATTGGACGGCGGCGGCCAGGCGTGGCGCAGCCAGGTCCGGCGTGTTCGTCTTCTTTGCGACCGGAATCATTGCCTTACCGGTACTGCCTTGATGTTCGGCCTCGTCGTAGTAACACAGCCAGGGAGGATCATCTCCCGGGACGCGCGCGGCAAAGCACGCGTCCGCACGCCTGACGTCATCACGTGCCTCCTCGTGCCTGTCCACCAGCGCGAGGAGACGCGCTCGGACGGACCCCATCATGGCGCGCGCGGTGGCGGAGACCCTGTCCGCACGTACCTGCGCGAACTCGATCAACGATATCGCGCCATCGAGATCGCCGACGTAGGCAGCTTTACGAGCCATGTCGGCGAGTGTGCTCGCCCGCAACGACCACGATCCACTCCGGCTCGCACACCACAGCGCGAAACGAAAATACCGGTCGGCCGCGTCATAGTCCGCGATGTCGAACGCCGAAAAGGCGACAACACCGCTGAGGTTTCCGACAGCCTCCAGAATGGCACGACGTACATCATCGTCGGCACGTGCTTCCAGGAGATTTCCCGCCCAGCCGAGCTGTGCTGCCGCCGCTTCGCAGGAAAGCCCACCTCCGAACAGGTTCTCCGACATGGCTACGGCGCGGGTGGCGGACCGGACATGCTCGACGTCGATCCATCCGATGCACGTCGGAACCGGGGTCTCCACCCTGGTTCGAGCAAGAAACTCGGCAGGACCGACGCCGAGGTCGAGATCGACCGCCGCGTCGCAATTCACCCGCGTCAACAGCACCTCATCGGGGGCGGCAGCTGTGCTGCCCCGTCGAGTGGGCCGGAACCCGAGGTCCGCGTCGGTGTCGACGCCGAGAACGGCTCGGAACGCTTCCCGGTAGTGTGCACTCGGCCACCGAACCGCACCTCGCTCATAGCGAGCCACAGCATGGCCGTCGAGGTCATAACGCCGTCCCCGCGTCTCCCACAGGTATCCGTTGACGGCTTCGGCCAGTTCGGTACGGCTCATGCATTCGCCGGGACAATGCCGCGATGGCGTGACTTCACGCCGTTGCCGCAACCTTGAATTCGGTGTGGCCACGCAACTCCCTTCGCTGGGCAGACGGGAGTCTATCGCCCCTGCCAGCCAGAATGCCCTGGGCAGCCTGCTTGATGCCCCACAACGTGCCCTCTTCTGAAGACATCGGAAAGCCGACTCTTGAGACATGGCGACAGGACAGCACCCAATACGGCTGAATAACGTGACTGCCGATCACCCGGTTTCGGATGAATATGACGGTCGTGATCGCGAACTGCGTTCGACCGCGATGTTCGCCTCTCGTTCTCCGGCCGCCTCGGCGCCGCTCGACTCCCCCGGGGCGGCGATCACATCCGGGGCGGCCGGTCCCGGTACACAGCGGGACAGGGGTGCCGATGAACCCGCTCGATGAGCTCGACTGGCCGGCAAGGGACGGCGGCACCGAACCACTCGATCAGCCGCATCACCGGTTGCGGGCGGCAGCCGTGAGGTACGTGACCCACGGGTGGCGGGTATTGCCTGGCAGCGTGTGGGACGGGCAGCGGTACACGCTCGGCCACGTGCCCACCCCGGTCGACGGGCTGGTCCCGGTGATGCTGTCCGGCCGGTCGTTCGGCCAGCCCCGGCAGGCATCGTCCTGGTGGAGTGTGGCTCCCTACACGATCCTGGCCAGGGCTGGGGCCGACTTCGACGTCGTGTCGGCCCCGACACCCCTGGTCGGCCGCGCGTTGCAACATGGTGCGCTGTTCCACGCGAAGGCGCCGGTGTTCGGGGTGGGAGCCCGCGCCTGGTTGCTGGTCAGGCCGGGTTTCCGGCTGCGGCGGGTGCCGGGTGTCCGGCTGGCCGAGCAGGGCTCAGTGGTGGCCCTGCCACCCACTCCGCTGCCTGGTGGGCAGCTGCGCTGGTGGACCTCTCCAGAGCAGACCGGCTGGTGCCCGGGGGACGGCGACGCCGCACAGGCCGCGTTGATGGCGGCACTCGACCGCCCGGAGCCGAGGTGATCGCGTCGATGCGGCCCGAACGGATCGTCCAGGCGCCGCCCTGGCGTGCCGAGGGGGTGCACTGGCACGCTTATCGCGCTCCGGGCGCCGTGCCGGCGGCACCCACGGACGAGGAACGTGCGAGGCGGCTGACGCTACCGCCGCACGTCACGCTGTGCACACCCCATGCGGTGTCCGGCTGGATCACCCGGCAGTTGCCTGCGTCCTCGATACATGTGGCGCTGTGGGCGCCCGATCGACGTCGGTGGGTGCCGATCGGCGACGCGGGCGACTGGCAGCGGGTGCGGCTGGAGTTCCTGCTGCAGGCTGCCCGCGGGGAAGATGTTTACGCTGCCGCTCACGCCCCGGGGGGTAACCTCGTCGTGTTCGGCGAGTTCGTCACCACCGCCCAGTGCGCCGAGCACACCCGCTTTACCGAGAGCCTTCCCGAGCACTACCGGACCGGCCGCTGACACCCCTGCTCCATGACCTGGACGACGCATGAGCCCGAAACGCCGGCCGGGTTACTGGCCGGTGTCTCAGTCTCGTCGTGGCGCCAGGAGTGTCAAGGCGACTACTCGGCGATCAACGCGGAACTGTTCCGACGCGGGCGAAGACATCCGCTGGGCCACCCCGGTCGGTCGCCGACCATCTCGGCTCTACGGCCGCATCGCCGACGCGCTCTGGCCGCTCGCGGCACAGGGCGATGACGCACGCGCGATCGTCCGGCGGGTCATGCACGACTTGGCGGGCTCGTTCCTTCCTTTCAGGCAAGAACGTACCGGCGCCCCGGGTGGGACGCCGGTACGTGAGACCTGCACCGGCAACTCAGGCCGGATCGATCACGGGGTGAGGGTCCAGGACTCGATGTGGCCGATGTCGCGCTGGTACACGTCCCGTACCTGGAGCTTCCAGGTGCCGTTGGCATCCTCGCCGCTCAGGTTGACCGAGTAGGTCTCGTGCACGTCATCGGCGGAGTCGAAGCCGCTGTTCTTCAGCCGGTAGCTGCTGCCGTCCGGCGCCACCAGGTCGATCACCAGGTCACCGCGGTAGGTGTGCTGGATGTGCACCTCCACCTTCGCGTCGGCGGAGGCGGCGCGGTCACAGCCGGAGACGGTCACCGAGCTGGTCACCGCGGCACCGGCGTCCGGGATGTCCACCTGGCTGCCGTTGCTGACCGGGTCGCAGTCGGTCGGTTCCGGGTCCGGCGGGTTGCTGCCCCCGCTGCCGGTGTAGAGCAGCACGTTGGGCGAGCCGGAGCCCGGGTTGCCCACCTTGCCCTTGGTGCCGTTCTCCACCAGCGCGTCGCGCACCTGCTGCGGGCTCGCCGAGGGGTTGTCCGCGAGGTACAGCGCCGCGCCACCGGCCACGTGCGGGGTAGCCATGGAGGTACCACTGATCGTGTTGGTGGCGTTGTCGCCGCCGATCCAGGTCGAGGTGATGCTCGAGCCGGGGGCGAAGATGTCCAGGCAGTCACCGACGTTGGAGAACCCGGACCGGGAGTCGCTGCTCGTGGTGGAGCCGACGGTGATCGCCTCCCGGGTACGGGCGGGCGAGGTGTTGCAGGCGTTGGCGCCGTAGTCGTTACCCGCAGCCAGCGCGTAGGTCACGCCGGAGGAGATCGAGTTGCGCACGGCGTTGTCCACCGAGGTCGAGGCGCCGCCGCCGAGGCTCATGTTGGCCACCGCGGGCTTCGCGGCGTTGTCGGTCACCCAGTCGATGCCGCCGATCACGCCGGAGTAACTGCCGGAACCCTGGCAGTCCAGCACCCGCACGCCGTACAGCGTGACGCCCTTGGCGAGGCCGTGCGCGGAACCGCCGACCGTGCCCGCGACGTGGGTACCGTGCCCGTTGCAGTCGGTCGCGTTGGAGTCGTTGTCCACGAAGTCGTAGCCGTGCCGGGCACGGCCCCCGAAGTCGTTGTGCGAGGTCCGGATCCCGGTGTCGATGATGTAGGCGCTGACATTGCCGGCCTCGGTGCTGTAGCTGTACACGTCGTCCAGCGGGAGATCACGCTGGTCGACCCGGTCCTGTCCCCAGGACGGCGGGTTCTGCTGGTCCGCGGACAGGGTGACGACCCGGTCCTGCTCCACATAAGCCACCGCGGGATCCGCCGCCGCCCGCTTGGCCTGTGTCTCGCTCATCGTCGCCGCGAACCCGCGCAGGGCGCTGGTGTAGGTCCGCTGCACGGTGCCGCCGTACTCCTCGGCAAGGGAGTGAACCGACTGGGTCGAGAGACCGTCCTCGAGCACGACGATGTAACTGCCGTCGATCGCGTCGGCGCCGCCCGCGCCGAGAATCGTGCCCTCGGCGGCTGCCGCCGGGGCATTCGCGGTCAGCGCCGTGACCACGGCCGCGGCAGCGGTGATACCGAGGCCCGCCACGCCCCTTCTTGTGTTTCTCCTGATTTCCCGCACAGAATCATTCCTCCTAGGCAGGGTCGACTGGACGGCCCGGGTGACAAGCCGCCCGTCTCTAGGGGTAGAACACGTTCAACATGAACGTGTCAGCACAGCGTAAGTCCGCCCCTTACCCGAGGGAAGATCTTGATATTACGCGCGCCGCGAGGTAGGGCGACGGACAGTTACCTAGCCTGCCTACGGACTAGAAAAAGAGTGGCGTACCAAGGGAAAACAGCGGATCGGCTCACGGCGTTCAGGACGCATCGTGACGTTAACTCTTGCGTTAACGGACGATTATCGGCCATGCCGGTAATACGGCTACACTCCAACGGACCCGTCCGAAAGTAGGGTTTTCACCTCGATACCCTCGTCATCCATACACGAGCCATGCCGGATTCGACAGAGCGACCATCCGGGTGGTCAAAAGGCCCTTCGGCGTGGTCGCAACACCAGTCGGCGTCCGTTCAGCCTATCCGACCTCTGCCGAACGGGTTAAGCACCATCGACCCCGCGCTCGGTGCCGGACGTGTTCAGCCAGGCGTACACCGCCACGGACGGCCCGGCGGCGACGTGAACCCTTGACGCAAGCCCATTACTACATGTAATTTTTTGCCAAAAACGTCATTGCGACCACGAATCTCGAAGGCGAAAGGGGAGCAATTGCGTCTTGCGAGCCGCGTGGCGGCAAGTTTGTTCGGTTCATTATTGCTCGTTGTCGGAGTTGTCCCGGGTACCGCCCTTGCGGACATGTCGGATACCGCCGACTACGTCAACACAGTCGATATATTTAACTACGATAAGACCGATCGTTGTATTGACGATAGCCTTGCGTATGGCCTTCGCTCTTATCCATGCAATGGCTCTGATTGGCAAAAGTGGGACAAATATTTCGCCCACGGACTACTCACATTCGCGAACGTCCAAACGGGCCGATGCCTGGACGACAGTAACAAGTACGGCCTGCGAGCGTACTCCTGCAACAATTCCAGATACCAGAAGTTTTTCGATGACAGCGGAAATGTTCTTAACGTTGTCCTTCGAAACGAGGTTACTGATCGATGTGTCGATGACAGTTTCGCCTATGGATTGCGGAGCTACTCATGCAACGATTCATCGTATCAGAAATGGCATGTCTGGGATTAATCAGCTCGTCTGTCGTCGCAACATAGGGGGATGAGTATGCGTTCCGTGAAGCGCTTCGTATCTACTCTGATTGGCACTCTGTTACTAGTCGCCGGACTTTCAACCAGCGCATCAGCAGACGAATGGAACGACCTGAAAAACGAAAACACCGACCGGTGCCTCGATGACAGTTTTGCGTACGGCCTTCGGCCTTACACCTGCAATTACGGTGCATGGCAGGAGTGGGAGCTTTCTTTCACAGAAAACAGAACCTATGTGATAATAAAAAATATCAAGACAGGTCGATGCCTTGATGACAGCTTTAGATACGGCTTGCGGAGCTACCCGTGCAATGGCGGTGACTACCAAGAGTTTCGCAATATGCCCGGCGGACCCGACCATGGTGGGGAGGCCCTAAGACGTTTCCGGAACAACGCTACCGGCCGGTGTGTCGATGACAGTGTTGCTTACGGCTTGCGGGGTTTTGCATGTAACGGTTCCGGTTATCAAGTATGGGGTCCTTCGTTCGCACACTAGCAAAACGTCCCGGTAGGGACGCCCCATCCTGAATCAGATACGAGGCACTGGGTGAGCTTTGTCCGCGGCGCCTAGCACGGACAAAGCTCACCCAGCTTAACACCCAGTATCTACAGCAGGTTGTTGGATTTTAGGAACTCTTGTGCGATGTCGACAGGGTTACGCTTTTTTACATCCAGTTCGACATTGATCTGAGTCAGCTTCTCGGTCGTCAGCGCTGCGGACACAGAGTTAAGCGCTTGCTTTTGTTTGTCACTAAGCACATCTTTCTTAGCCAGCGGAACCACATTCTGCGCCGGGAACATATTCTTGTCATCCTCCAGCGCCACAAAACCATTCTGCTGAATAGCCGGATCGGTAGAGAACAGTGCGCCTACGTCAATCTCGTCAGAATTCAGCGCAGAAATGGTAACCGGGCCGCCGGTATCGGTAACGGTGATCTCAGCGAAGTCGCAACCGTAGAGTTGCTTGATTGTCTCCTCCCAACGCTTCGCCCACTCGCCGGGACCACCGAAAACCAACTCCTCGCAGCGCGGGGCCAAATTGGAGATCGTTTCGATTCCAGTGGCGGCCAGGTCCTGACTGACCACCAGTTTGTCCTTGTTCTCCGCAGCCGCCTGCTCAAGCACCTGGAGGGACTCCGGCAACTTGTCTCCCAGTTGCGCAAAGACCTCTTCCGAGGTAGACGCCTCGGTCCCTTTTTCGAAATGTCTCAGCAAATTTCCACTATATTCGGGAATGAGATTGATTGACCCATCCTGCAACGCTCTGACAACGACCTCGCGACTGCCGAGAGATGATGGCACAGCGACATTTTGCGCACCAACACTGCGCAGCATCTCGGCGTAAACATGCGCCAACACCCGGCTCTCACCAAAATTGAAAGAGCCGACAACTACTTTCCCGCCGGAACCGTCACCGGGACCGTCTTGACTGCCAGACTTCAGCGGGTCCCCACTACAGCCAGTGGCAAGCAAAACAAGGGAGGCGATAACTACGATAACTGACCTTCTCATTACCTGTCTCCTTAGGTACGACTCGTGGTTGCCAGCGCTACCCCGGGGGACACGATCAATCGTTGCAGTCCGGCAAGAACCAGGTCGAGCGCAATGGCCAGCAGCGCGGTCAGGACAGCTCCCACAACAACCTGATAATAATCACGGTTAGCTAAACCATCGAGCAATATGCGGCCGAGGCCGCCTGCACTGATATAAGCAGCGACCGTCACCGTGGACACCAACTGCAGGACCGCGTTTCGGACCCCACCGAGCATAACCGGCAATGCGATCGGCACCTTGACCTGCCACAGCCGCTGCCAACGGGTCATCCCGACCCCCAAGGAAGCATCGGCTACCGACGGATCACACGCCTGCACCCCAGCGTATGTGCCCGCCAAGATCGCTGGTATCGCAAGCACCACCAACCCGATGACGGCGGCTGGGTATGTGATTGTCTCGCCAGGGAAGTTCACGTAAAAAATCATGAACATAAACGTGACCAGTCCCAGGGTCGGCAGCGCGCGCATGGCGTTACTGAATCCGACCAGTACTGTGCCTCCTCGACCTGTTTCGCCGACGAACAGCCCGACGGGAAAGGCGATGATCAGCGCTAGCCCGAGCGAGACGAAGGTGAGCTCGAGGTGCTCAAACAGATGGCCGATCCAGTTGGCCGGGTCACCCAGGAAGGTGAGTATCTCCGCGATCATGCTTCCTCACCCGGTTGAGAACGCAGCCACGGCGTCAACCAACGCCGTACCGACACCAGCAGGAAGTCGACTACCAGCGCCAGCAACAAGGTCAGAACGATACCTACCACGACCGGTGCGAAGTACATCCGCGGAAACCCGTCGGTGAACAGCACACCGAGACCGCCGGTTCCGATCAGCGCGCCCACGCTGACCAGGCTGATATTGCTCACCGATGCCACCCGGACCCCTGCGGCGAGCACCGGGACGGCCAGTGGAAGCTCCACACCGAGGAACCGCCGGGCCGGGCGGTATCCCATCGCGGTCGCCGCGGCGATCACATGCTGCGGCACGGCGTCCAGCGCGACCAGCACCGGCCGCACCAGCAGCGCCGCGGTGTAGATGGTGAGCGCGATCACGACGTTGATACTGTCCAGCATCTGGCTACCGATCAGGCCGGGGATCACCACGAACAGCGCCAGCGATGGCACAGTGTAGAGCAGGTTCCCCAGTACGAGCAGCACCCCGCGCGCCCGCGGTAAACGGATTCCGAGCCAACCTGCACTCACCGCCAGCAGCGCGCCGCAGGCGAGCGGTACCAGCGCGAGGTACATGTGTTCCAGCAGCATGTCCAGTAACCGCGCCTGGTTGTGGGCGTTAGCCAGGTAGTGGCCGAGCTTGTCGAAGAAGCTACCCATCGGAACCGACGCCCTCGGGGTGGTTCTCGATCACGTCGAGCACCTGCCGCGCGGTGACCGCACCGATCGCGCGGCCGGCCTCGTCCACCACGACCCCGAGGCTGGCCGGAGAGGACAGCGCGGCGTCCAGGGCGCCGCGCACCGGGGCGCCCCGCTGGTACAGCGAGCCGCCCGCGACCAGATCCGGCTCGGCCAGCGGACCGCCCACAGTGGAATCGGGCGGAAGCCAGCCGCGCGGCTCACCCGCCTCGTTCACCGCGAGCAACCACCGCGAGCGCCCGGCAGGCGGGGTGCTGCCGAGGGTGACCGTGGCCACCTCCGCCACCGGCACCGCGCTGCCCGGTAGGAAGGAAAGACCGCGGTAGCCCCGATCCTTGCCGACGAACGACGCGACGAAGTCGTCAACCGGATGCCGCAGGAGCTGCGAGGGCGTCCCGTACTGCGCGAGCTTTCCACCCACGCGCAGGACCGCGACGTTGTCGCCGAGCCGGATCGCCTCGTCGATGTCGTGGGTGACGAACACGATCGTCTTGCCCAGCTGGGACTGCAGCCGCAGCAGCTCGTCCTGCAGCCCCTCGCGCACCACCGGGTCCACCGCGGAGAACGGCTCGTCCATCAGCAGTACCGGCGAGTCGGCGGCGAGCGCGCGGGCGACGCCCACCCGTTGCTGTTGCCCACCGGAGAGCTGTGCCGGGTAGCGCTTGGCCAGCTCCGCGGGCAGGCCGACCGTCTCCAGCAACTCGGCCGCCCGTTTACGGGCCCTGCCCCTGTCCCAGCCGGCGAGCAGGGGAACGGTGGCGACGTTGTTCAGCACGGTCCGATGTGGAAACAGCCCGGCGTGCTGGATCACGTAGCCGATGCCCCTGCGCAGCAGCGCCGGGTCGGCGTCCCGGATATCCTTGCCGTCCAACAGGATCGTGCCGTCGGTGGGCTCGACCATCCGGTTGATCATGCGCAGCGAGGTCGTCTTGCCACAACCGGAGGGGCCCACCAGAACGGTGATCGTGCCGTCCTCGACGGTCAGGCTCAGCTCGTCCACCGCGGTGATGCCGCCCGGATACCGCTTGGTCACGCCCCGGTACTCGATGCCCACGCGTCACTCCCCTCAGTCGGCGCGCACGGGTCGAAGCACCCTAGCCCAGATCCCCGCCCCCGGCACAGCTATTCCCGCCATCCGGGGGCCCTGAACGTGGCGATCAGGACACTGGACGTCGCGAACGTGGCGTTTGAGACATCTGACGTCTCGAAAGCCACGTTCAGGGCACTTGGGCCGGTTAGGGGGTGGGGGTGACACCGTCGCTCTCGGCCGCCTTGGCCACGGCGGCGGCCACCTCGGGGGCCACCCTCGGGTCCAGCGGGCTGGGCACGATGTGCTGGGCGGAGAGCCGGTCGGCGGCGACCCCGGCGATCGCGTCGGCCGCGGCCAGCTTCATGTTCTCGGTGATCGCCCGCGCGCCGGCGTCCAGCGCCCCACGGAAGACGCCGGGGAAGGCCAGCACGTTGTTGATCTGGTTCGGGAAGTCACTGCGCCCGGTGGCCACCACGGCCGCGTGCCGGGCGGCGACATCGGGGTGCACCTCGGGATCCGGATTGGACAGCGCGAACACGATCGCGTCCTCTGCCATGGTGGCCAGCAGCGATTCCTCGATGGTCGATCCGGAAAGGCCGATGAACACGTCGGCGCCGCGCAGCGCCTCGCCGAGCCCACCACGCAGGCCGGTGCTGTTCGTGGTGGTGGCCAGTTCCTCCTTCACCGGGTTCAGGTTGTCCCGGCCCGGGTGGATGATGCCCCGCGAGTCCAGCACGGTGACGTCGCCGACACCGGCGGCCTGCAGGATCCGCGCGCAGGCCACACCCGCGGCACCGGCACCGGAGATCACCACGCGCTGGCCGGCCACGGCCCGGTCCAGCACCAGGTTCGCCCCGCGCAGCGCGGCCAGCACCACGATCGCCGTGCCGTGCTGGTCGTCGTGCATGACCGGGCAGTCCAGCGCCTCCTTGACCTTCTCCTCCAGCTCGAAGCAGCGCGGCGCGGAGATGTCCTCCAGGTTCACCGCCCCGAAGGACGGGCGCAGCCGCACCAGGGTCTCGACGATCTCGTCCACGTCGGTGGTGTCCAGCACCAGCGGGATCGAGTTGAGTCCGGCGAAGCTCTTGAACAGCACCGACTTGCCCTCCATCACCGGCAGCGAGGCGCTCGCGCCGATGTCGCCGAGCCCGAGCACCGCGGTGCCGTCGCTCACCACGGCGACCAGGCGGTCGGCCCAGGTGTAGCGCCGGGCGAGGGAGGCGTCCTCGGCGATCGCCCTGCTCACCTTGGCCACGCCCGGCGTGTACGCGATGGACAGGTCACGCGGCCGCGAGATCGGACGCTCCGCGGTGACCGAGAGCTTGCCGCCCTGATGCCCACGGAACACCTCGGCGTCGGTCACCGGCGCCGCCTCGCCGATCCCCGGTGGCGGGGTCTCGTCGGCGATGTCCATGCTGACCTGGTTGTTCATCGTTGTTCCTGTCGTCGGTTCGGGTCGCGGCCCACACGGCCCACGAATACACGTACCCCCGGTGAATCGGGTTTCCCTCCAGCACGGCTGTCCAGCGCGGTAGCGCGGGCTGCCGGCGAGGCTTGGCGTCGACTCGGCCCATGGTGAGGCGTGACCGCAACGCGGCGGTTGGTCCAGTGTGACAGTACGCGCGCGTCCTGTGGCCCCGTGGTGCGGGGGATATCACATCTACGGCGCCCTTTCCGCAGGTCAACGAGGCGTATAGAAGACGTCCGTCCGGCTTGCGAAAGCACACCCGCTGGTGCGCGGGCGGGCACGAGCCGCTGGCTAAGGTAGGGACCATGCAGGTGCGTGAGCTGGATGTACGGGACGCCTACGAGTTCATCCCGACGACGTTTTCGGACAACCGCGGACTGTTCGTGGCTCCGATGCAGGAACCCGCGTTGCAGGAGGCGATCGGCCACCCGCTGTGGGTGGCGCAGACCAACCACAGCATCTCGGCCCGTGGCGCCATCCGCGGCGTCCACTTCGCCGACACCCCGCCCGGTCAGGCGAAGTACATCTACTGCGCCAGGGGGAGCCTGCTGGACGTGGTGGTCGACGTGCGGGTCGGTTCGCCGACCTTCGGCCGGTGGGATGCCGTCCGGCTGGACGACACCGAGTTCCGCGCCATGTACCTCGCGGAGGGCCTCGGCCACGCCTTCATCGCGCTGGAGGACAACACGGCGATGTCCTACCTGTGCTCGGTCGGCTACAACCCGCGAGCCGAGCACGGCGTCAACCCGCTGGACCCGGCGCTGAACCTGCCCTGGCCCACCGACCTCACCCCGGTGCTGTCCGAGAAGGACGCCGCGGCGCCCACCCTGGCCGAGGCGGAGGCGAGTGGCCTGCTGCCCCAGTACGCCGACTGCGTGGCCTACTACGAGAAGCTGCGCGCGGGCTGAACGTCCTCCGCGAGCACGCGCTCGAGGTTGCGCTCGGCCAGCGCGGTGATGGTGACGAACGGGTTCACCCCGGTGCTGCCGGGGATGAGCGCGCCGTCGGTGACGTAGAGGTTGCGGTAGCCCCTCACCCGGCCGTACGCGTCGGTCGCCTTGTCGAGCACCACGCCGCCGAGCGGGTGGTAGGTGAACCTGTTCTCGAACGGCCGAGTGCCGCCGAACAGGTCGTAGCGGTAGATCGTACGGTTGGCCCGGTTGATCCGGTCGAACGTCGCTTTCGCCGCGTCGATGGCGGGCTGCCCCTGCGCGGCCGACCAGCACAGCCTGGCGGAATCGGTGGCCAGGTCGTAGCTGAACCGCCCGCGCTCGGGGTTCCTGGTGATCGCGAGGTACAGGCTCAGCCAGGTCTCCACGCCTACCGGTACCGGCGCCACCTCGGCGAAGACCGGGTGCTCGGGGTCGTCCCAGTTGTCGATGCCCAGTGCGGGCATGGCGGACTGCAACCTGCCGGTGGTGTTCCACAGGTGGTTGGCCCGGCCCAGCATGACGTTGCCGTTGCCGCCCCAACCCCTGCCGACCTCGGTGCTCAGCCCCGGCAGCCGGCCGGTCTCCCGCGCCCGCAGCAGGAGCTCGGTGGAGCCGAGGCTGCCCGCGCCGAGGAAGAGCCGGTCGGTGCCGAACCGCCGGACGCCGAGCAGGGTGCCCTCCGCGTCGATCTCCCGCGCGGTCAGGGTGTACCTGCCGTCCGGCTCCAGCTCGATCTCCCGGACCTCGTGCAAGGTACGGATGGTCAGGTAGCCGGTGCGCAGCGCGGCGGCGAGGTAGGTCTGGTCCAGCGAGCGCTTGCCGTGGTTGTTGCCGTAGATGACCTCGGCGGCCAAGGCCGAGCGCGGGACCGACCCTTCCTCCTCCCGCCGCAGGTAGTCGAAGTCGTACACGCTGGGCACGAAGGTCGTGGCCAGCCCGGCCCGGTGCGCCTGCTTGCGGGAGAGCCGGGCATACGCGTACGAGCGGCAGGTCTCGAACCAGTCCGGGTCGATCTCGTTCACACCGAGCTCGGCCCGCGCCCGCGGGAAGTGGGTGCGGTACATCTCCGGCACGTCGACGCAGGGCAGCGTCTCCGCGAGGTAGTCCCGCCGCGGGGTGACGGCCATCGCGCCGTTGACCAGCGACCCACCGCCCACGCCACGCCCGACGTAGACCGACATCTCGTCGAAGTCCACCCGGTCCAGCACCCCCGCGTGCCTGCGGATGGTCCGGTTGGCCAGGTCCATCCAGAGGAAGCTGGACAGGGGCGCCCTGGTCCGCTCGGCGAACCAGGTGGAGCGCTCGTCCGGGGACCGCATACCGCAGAAGGACGCGCTCGCCCCGCCGGACCAGGACTGCCCCATCTCGAGCATCAGGGTGGGCACGCCGGCCTCGGTGAGCCGCAACGCGGCGACCGCGGCCCCGTAACCGGAGCCGATCACGATGGCGGGCCAGGACCTCGGGGAACACCTCACGACCCCAGCATCACCGCTGCTGAGAGCGCACGCAAGGTTGAGTAAACACCGTTTACCTCACACTGGGGTCCGCTGCTCCTTCCGGGTCACCCAGATGGTGATGGTGCCGGTCACCACCGGCGCGCCCGCCTTGTCCGAGATGGTGACCGGAACCTCGACGTCCGCCCCCTCGTCACCGAACTCGGGGATCTCCGGCAGCTCGGCCACCGCGGTGAGCCCGGTCTCGGCCTTGGCCACGTAGTTCACCGTCATGCCCTTGGGCAGCCACCGGTGGGTGGTCGGCACCGTCGCCTCGGCCAGCATGCCCATCGCGATCTCGGCAAGGTTGCAGGCCGCGATCGCGTGGAAGGTGCCGATGTGGTTGTACACACCCCACCACTTGGGCGCGCTCACCGCGCAGTAGCCGGGCCGCAGCTCGCGCACCGAGGGCAGCACCGTGCGGAAGTAGGGGACCCGCAGGCACATCGCCGCCGAGAACAGCTGCCGCCCACCCGGCTTGGCCGCCAGTTTGGTCCACATCGCAAAGGTCTGGTTCCGCGCCATGCTCACTCCCTCGCAGGTTACTCGCCAGTAGCACAGTACACCGGCGGCTATATTCGCAACATGCGACAGGCCCTCTACCTCCTACGTCACGGCGAGACGGAATGGTCGGCCACCGGCCGGCACACCGGACGTACCGACATCCCACTGACCGCGAAAGGCGAACGGCAGGCGCGGGCGGCCGGCGAGACGCTCGACCTGCTCCGCGGCCCGGCGGCGCCGGTCGTGCTGGCCAGCCCGCGCGCGCGTGCGCTGCGCACGGCCGAACTGGCCGGGTTGCGGGTCGAGGAGGTCACCGAGGAACTGGCGGAGTGGGACTACGGTGAGTACGAGGGGCGGACCACCGAGGACATCCGGCGGACCGTGCCGGAGTGGACCGTCTGGTCGCACCCCAGCCCCGGTGGCGAGACGGCCGCACAGGTCGGCGAGCGCGCGCGTACGCTGCTCACCCGGATCGGCGACCTGCTGGGGGACACCGAGGTGGTACTGGTCGGCCACGGCCATTTCAGCCGCGTCCTGGTCGCCTGCTGGCTGGGGATGCCCGCGGGCGACGGGGTGCACTTCGGGCTGGGCCCGGCGGGCATCAGCGTGCTCGGCGCGGAGCGTGGCACACCGCAGATCCGGCACCTGAACGTTCCGGCTTGCCAAAGGGGTTGACGTGCAGCAAATTAGGCGTGTTCGCGAGTCCGATGTGGACACGGTGGTCGAGCTGGTCCATGAGCTCGCCGAGTACGAGAAGGCACCGCAGGAATGCCACCTGGAGGCCGGGCAGCTACGCGCGGCACTGTTCGCCGAGTCCCCGGCGCTGTTCGGGCACGTGGCCGAGGTGGACGGCGAGGTCGTGGGCTTCGCCCTGTGGTTCCTCAACTTCTCCACCTGGCGCGGGGTGCACGGGATCTACCTCGAGGACCTGTACATGCGACCGTCCCGGCGCGGCGCCGGGCTCGGCAAGGCCCTGCTGGCCGAGCTCGCGCGGGAGTGCGTGCGCCGGGGCTACGCCCGGCTCGAGTGGTGGGTGCTGGACTGGAACCCGGCGACCGAGTTCTACACGTCACTCGGTGCGGTACCGATGGACGAGTGGACCGTGTACCGGCTCACCGAAGGGCCGCTGCGCGAGCTCGGCGCTCAGTGTCTTACCCAAGAGTCGGGCTGTTCAGATCCGTAGCATGCGTCACCAAATACCTTGACCTGCAACGACCTCCCGCCCGTCGCCCACCACCACCCACACGGTGGCGCTGCGCGCCGCGGTGACCATGGGTCTGGCGGCCCGCGGTCGCTGAGTCGTTCTGAACAACCCTCCCAGTAGG
Source organism: Amycolatopsis cihanbeyliensis (assembly GCF_006715045.1). Taxonomy (GTDB): domain Bacteria; phylum Actinomycetota; class Actinomycetes; order Mycobacteriales; family Pseudonocardiaceae; genus Amycolatopsis; species Amycolatopsis cihanbeyliensis. The sequence goes on from NZ_VFML01000001.1 coordinate 2,555,980, forward strand.
CTCAGCCGTCCTCCTCCCGCTCGCGGCGGGCGGCCCGGCCCGCTGCGCCGTCCCTGCGGGCGGCCTCCTCCTCGGACTCACCGTCCTCCTGGCCGAGCACCCAGGCGCGGGAACGCCTGCGGAACAGCAGCACCACCGTCAGTACCCCCACCGCGATCAGGGGAATCCCGAACCCGGGCCGGCCGGAGGGGCCGGTGGCGTACCAGCCGACGCCGGCCATGATCAGGGCCACCACGACCCCTGGTGAGCGGGCCCAGGTCTTGCCGAGCAGCAGGCCTGCCGCGCAGGCGAGGGTGCCCGCCGCGAGCGCGAAGTAGTAGCCGGCCTCGGCGTAGACGTTGTTGCCGCCGATCTCGCTGGTGCCGCTGAACGAGCTGACCACCAGCAGGGCGGCGAGCGCGAGCATGGCCAGCCCGGGCAGCGCGGTGAGTACGCCCGCGAGGCGCACCTCGCCGGGGGCGGGCGAGATCTTGTCGGTGAAGGGCACGGAATTCTGGCCTTCCGGACTGCCGATCGGGTCAGGGGTCCACTCCGGGAATGACCGAGGGTGAACACATTCGATGGTATGCCACCCGGTCGGCCGTTTTCGCCCGGCCGCCAAGGGACAAGACTTGGGGTGTCGTCGGCGAGCGGGCGGTCGGCCCGGGTGCACTTGTCACGACGCAGGCGCCATCGCTGAGGCGAAGGAGGACCACCGGCACAGGCACGAGACGTCAGGCCGAGGACGTGACGAGACTCGCAGGAAGTGAGGCCCGCGTGTACTCCGTTCAGGTGGTGCGGTCACTTACTCTGCAGTAATGCGTGCCGTCCTCGTCGTGAATCCGCAGGCAACCGCGACCACCCCTGGTGGCCGCGATGTCCTGGCACACGCCCTCGCGAGCGAGGTGAAGCTCGACGTCGTCGAGACGGACCACCGCGGGCACGCACGGGACGTCGCCCGGGCGGCCGCTCGGGACGAGATCGACCTGGTGGTCGCGCATGGCGGTGACGGCACGGTTAACGAGGTCGTGAACGGGCTGCTCGCGGACACCCCGCCCCGGCCGGGCGGGCACGACTCGGTACCGATGCTGGGCGTGGTGCCCGGCGGGTCGGCGAATGTCTTCGCCCGCGCCCTCGGACATCCGCGCGACCCACTCGAGGCCACCCATCAACTGCTGCACGCCATCGAGGAGCGGCGAACCACCCGGGTGGGCCTTGGCGTGGCCGACGACCGCTGGTTCACCTTCAACGCGGGCCTGGGCTGGGATGCCGACGTGGTCGCGGGCGTGGACCGCAGGCGGGGTAAGCGCACCAGTCCCGGCTTGTACCTGCGCGCCGCGGTCGCCTGCTACCTGCGCCCGCCGCGAGGCAGGCCGCCGCTGACCGTACGACTACCCGGCGAGGAAGCCGTCGCGGTGACCACGGCCTTCGTCTCCAACACCGATCCGTGGAGCTATCTGGGTTCCCGGCCGATCCATCTGAACACCAACTGCTCGTTCGATACCGGTCTCGGCCTGTTCGCGCTGCGCAACCTCGGGCTGCTCACCGTGTTGCGCCACCTCCGGCAGGCGCTGCGCAGCAAGAGCAAGCACCGCGGCAGGCAACTCGTGCGCCGGGACGATCTGCCGATCGTCCGGATCGACGCGGAAGAACCGGTAAACTTTCAGGTGGACGGTGACCTGGTCGGCCAGCGAACGACGGTGGAGTTCAGCAGCGTGCCGAACGCGCTGACCGTCGTGTGCTGAGGGTTGGCGAGATCCCGGCCGATCACCTGCGACAAACTCGATCAGCCGCTCATCGACGGAGACCCTCCGTTCACCGCATCGCACTTCCGGTGCGGAGCGTCGATTCGGGCAGAAACCGCAGGTCAGACAGTCGCCCAGCCGGGTGAGCTGACTCACCGATCTCGAGAAAACACTTGTCGAAGCCGGTGCTTCGTGAAAGCATTCACAAGCACCCAAAAACGACCGCCATTGACGACTGCGGCGCGGAGCACCGCGCCCTCATAAGGAGCTCACAGAAATGGACTGGCGCCACCGCGCGGCCTGCCGAGACGAGGACCCCGAACTGTTCTTCCCCGTGGGAACGAGCGGTCCTGCGATCTCGCAGATCGCCCAGGCTAAAGCTGTGTGCCACCGCTGTACTGTCGCGTCGGACTGCTTGGCCTGGGCATTGGCCAGCGGCCAGGACGCCGGCGTGTGGGGCGGTATGAGCGAGGAAGAGCGTCGCGCGCTGAAGCGCCGTCGCTCGCACATCGGTACGCGCAGTAACGCCTGATCAGCAATACTGGCTTTACCGCACGCGTCGCGCACCACGCCGGCGTGGCCCGAGTACGGATCCCCCACTGGAAAGGGCAATCCCGCCGCGGTAAACGTTCGAGGGCCGGCACCCACGGGTGCCGGCCCTCGAACGTTTCCACCCGCCACCGCAGGTCTCGGCAGTTCTCGGACGCTTTGTCAGATCAGAGCCGGCGGCTGAGGGGAATGCGAAGGGCCGCTTCGGTGCCGCCGGAACGCGGACCGCGCAGCGACAGCGAGCCGCAGAGCTCGGATTCCACCAGGGTCCGCACGATCTGCAGGCCGAGCCCGTCCGCGCGTTCCAGGGAGAACCCGGCAGGTAGGCCCTGCCCGTCGTCCCGGATCAACACATCCATCCGGCGGGCCGAACGCTCCACAGTGATCTCCACCTTGCCCGGCCTGCTGTCCGGGAAGGCGTGCCCCATCGCGTTCTGCACCAACTCGGTCAGCACCATCACCAGCGGCGTGGCGATCTCCGCGGCCACCACCCCGAACGACCCGCTGCGCTCCAGGCTCACATGGGGTTCCGCGGTGGCCACCTCGCCGACCATGGGCAACACGTTGTCCAGCAGCTTGTCCAGGTCGACCCGCTCGTCCACGGACATCGACAGTGCCTCGTGCACCATCGCGATCGAGGTCACCCTGCGCACCGAGTCACTGAGCGCGTGCCGTGCCTCCCGATTGGAGGTTCGCCGGGACTGCAGCCGCAGCAGGGCCGCCACCGTCTGCAGGTTGTTCTTCACCCGGTGATGGATCTCCCGGATGGTGGCGTCCTTGGACATCAACGCGCGATCGCGGCGTTTCACCTCGGTCACGTCCCGGACCAGAACCAGCGCGCCGGCCGGTTGCCCGGCGGGCCGCAACGGCAACGCGCGGAACAGCACCACGGCCCCGCGCCGGGAGTCCACTTCGATCCGACTGCCCGGCTTCCCGTCCAGCGCGTCGAGAATGCGATGGGACACCTCGGTGGCATCGAAAGGGTCCCGGATCAGCGAACGGGTCAGCGGGGCGAGCCGCACCCCGACCAGATCGGACTCGTGCCCCATCCGGTGATACGCGGAAAGCCCGTTCGGGCTGGCGAACACCACCCCGCCCGCGGAGTCCAACCGGATCAGCCCGTCACCCACCCGGGGGCTGGTATGTACATCGGTCGGGCTGCCCGCGCTCGGGAAGGTCCCGTCGGCGATCATCTGGCACAGGTCGGCCGCGCTACCCAGGTAGGCGATCTCCAGCGGGCTCGGCACCCGCGGTGCCGCCAGGTTGGTCTCCCTGCTGAGCACCGCGACCACCGTGTCACCGAAGCTGACCGGGATCGCCTCGCGGCGCATCGGGAGATCCAGGTACCAGTGCGGGTCCTCCTCCCGGCAGATCCGGACCTCCCGGATGGCCCTGGACAGCTGGGGATGGTCCGCGGTGGTGAACCTGGCCCCGACCACATCCTCCGGATGCGCGGTGGGCGCGGTGGTCGGCCGGGCCTGCGCCACGCACACAAAGTCGTCGGTACCGTCCGGCTCGCCGAGGTCACCGGCGGCATGCTCGGCCGGCCGCTCCCCGGCGTCCACCGGCACCCAGAGCAGGAAGTCGGCGAAGGAAAGGTCGGCCAGCAGCTGCCATTCGGCGACCACCAGCTGCAGATGGTCGGCGGCCTCCCCGGAGAGGCCGGTGTGCTCGGCGAGCAGTTCGGCTAGCGTGGACAATGGCGCCTACCCACCCCTCGTTCTCGGCCGGGGACTATCCAGCTCCATACAACCAGACCCGGCCCCGGCCGGCGGGCCAGGGACCTGCGAAGCAGCGCCCGTGACACACTGGACGGGTTGTCGCAAAGGAGTGAACATGTCGAAGCGCGCCCGTAAGCGTCGCGACCGGAAGAAGAACAGCGCGAACCACGGCAAGAAGCCGAACAGCTGACGCTGTACCGGCAGACGACGGCCCCGGTACCACTCTCGGTACCGGGGCCGCGATGTTCCAGGGGCGGGCTGGCCGCTACTCGGCGCGCCGCTCGACGTTCACCTCGGTCCGCTCCACGAGGTGCCCGGCACGTTCCTCGACGGTCCGCCGGATGGACGCCCGCAGCCTGCTCTTCAACTCGTCCGGCGCGTGCTCGCCACCGCACTTGCGGGCCAGCAGCACCTTGAGCTGCTCGTCGATCCCGTACTCCTCGAGGCAGGGCGGGCAGTCCTCGAGGTGCTTGCGCAGTTGGGCCTCGTGCTCCTTGCTGCACTCCTGGTCCAGCAGCAGGTAGATCTCGGCCAGCGCCTCCTCGCAGCTGACCTTGTCGGAGTCTCCACAGGCATTGCTCATCGACCAGCCACCTCCTGCTTGGCCGAACGAATGAAACCACGCTCCCGCGCCACGTCCGCGAGCAGGTCACGCAGCTGGGCGCGGCCACGGTGCAGGCGCGACATCACGGTGCCGATGGGTGTATCCATGATCTCGGCGATTTCCTTGTAGGCGAAACCCTCGACGTCGGCCAGGTACACCGCGAGCCGGAAGTCCTCCGGCAACTTCTGCAGTGCCGCCTTGACGTCGACGTCCGGCAGGTGGTCCATCGCTTCCACCTCGGCGGAGCGCAGGCCGCTGGAGGTGTGGCTCTCCGCCTTGGCGAGCTGCCAGTCGGTGATCTCGTCCGTCGACTGCTGCTGCGGCTGACGCTGCCGCTTGCGGTAGCTGTTGATGTAGGTGTTGGTCAGGATGCGGTACAACCAGGCCTTGAGGTTCGTGCCCTTCTTGAAGGACGCGAACGCCGCATAGGCCTTCAGGTAGGTCTCCTGAACCAGGTCCTCGGCGTCGGCGGGGTTGCGTGTCATCCGCATCGCCGCCGAGTAGAGCTGGTCCAGCAGCGGCATGGCGTCCCGCTCGAACCGCTCGACGCGCTCGCGGATGTCTTCCGTGCCGCTCGCGGAGTCCGTGTCGACAGTGCTGTCGACCGTGGGCTCCGCAGGCTGCTGTGTACTCGGCAAACCGTTCCCCTCCTGGTCGGCGTCGACGCCCCGCGACCTGCGGGCGGCATCCGTAGCCGGATACGCATACGACAGTTCCGAGGATACGCGCACGTCAGGCCGTGAGCCGGACACGGCCGGTCGCGCGGTACGGACGGCGTTCGGAGCAACTTCGGTCAGCACATCCCGTACCAACACGACCGACCCCCGGCGAATTCCCGCTCGATCCCGCGGCGGGCCGCGCCTAAGGTAGCGCTCGTGGCAGGTACTCGTGGCAGGTAAAGGCACCCCGGCGACCGCACTGCTGGCACAACAGCAGGTGTGGCATGCGTTGCGCTCCTACGAGCACGATCCCCGGCAGGACTCCTACGGGATGGAGGCGGTCGAGGCACTCGGCCTCGACCCCGAACGGGTGTTCAAGACCCTGGTCGCCGAGGTGGACGGCACGCTGACTGTAGGTGTGGTACCGGTCACAGGGCAGCTCGATCTCAAAGCGCTGGCCGCGGCCGTCGGCGGCAAGAAGGCCAGGATGGCCGAGATGACGGCCGCCCAGCGGGCCACCGGCTACGTGGCGGGCGGGATCTCCCCGCTCGGGCAGCGTGGGAGGCTACCGACCGTGGTGGACGCCACCGCCGAGTTGTTCGACACAGTGCACTGCTCGGCCGGCAGACGTGGACTCGAGGTCGAACTGGTGCCGGCCGACCTGATCCGGCTCACCGCGGCCGTGGTCGCCGAAATCGCCACCACCTAATGCCATTTCACCGTGCCACTACAGCGAGCACCGGCGGTCTCCCGGGGTTGCCCGCCGGGTGTTTGATCCGGTACTAGGCCACCCCGGTGGGGGAGCTAGTACCCCAGCGCGCGGGAAGTGCCGTCCCCGCAGAGGAGCCGATCGTTGGGGCATGACGACGGCGATGACGACGACCGAGACGGCGATCCCGCGCTGGGCGAACGTGGCGGCACACCTGGCGGCGGCGAGCGCCGTGCCGTCCGGGCTGTGGCGGATCGCGATGGGACTGCAGATCCCGGTGGGCTTCACCGAGGCCGGGCTGCGCGAGTTCAGTATCCCCGGGTGGGGGACGGTGTACGTGTTCGGGCTCAGCCTCCTCGCCGAAGCCCTCGCGTTCCTGACATTCGGGCTGGTGCGGCGCTGGGGCGAGGTGATGCCGCGCTGGGTTCCCGTGCTGGGAGACAGGCGGATCCCACCGCTGGCCGCGATCGTGCCGGCCATGGCGGGTGCGGTCGCGGTTACCCTGATCACCTGGTGGTCGGCGCTGAACTGGGGCAAGGCGGGCGACGCCATGCCGAGCGGCACGATGGAAGAGGGGGACCCGTACCAGCTGGTGATGACGCTGTGTTACGCCCCACTGCTGCTCTGGGGCCCGCTGCTGGTCATGGTCACCCTGCATTACTGGCGGCGCAGGGGCACCTTCTAGACCAGCGGGCGCAGCACACGCTCGAGCCACTCACCGGTGGCGCGGGCGATCCCCTCCAGGTCGGCACGCAGGCTGTGATCCCCCGCGAGGAGCACCAGCTCGTGATGGTGGCCGGCTTCCGGCCGACCGAACGGGTCCCGCTCCCCCTGCACGATCAGGGCGGGCACCTCCACGGCGTCCAGCTCGGCCTGCCGGGTCTTCTCCGGCCTGCCGGGCGGGTGCAGCGGGAACGCCAGGCACAGCACGGCGGCGACCTGCGCGGCGGCGGCCGTGCGGCAGGCCACCCGCGCGCCTGAGGACCGGCCACCGAACACCATGGGCAGGTCGTCGAACCACCGCGCGGACAGCTCCTCGGCCACGGTCAGCCAGGCGGTGTCGAGCTGGTTCGCGGGCGCGGGCGCGCGCCTGCCCACGACCCGGTACGGCTGCTCGACCAACGCGACATGCACCCCGGCGGCCTGCGCCGCCCTGGTCGCGGCGACCAGGTCCGGGGCGTCGATCCCGCCACCCGCGCCGTGGCCGAGCAGCAGCCCCGCGACCCCTTCCTCGGCACAGTGCAGCTCGGCACGGGCGAGGCCGTGCGCGGTGTCGATCTCCAGGCAAGTCATGGGTGCCGGCTGCTGGGCAGGTCGAACAGCCCGCCGTCCAGCTCGGCGGGCGCCGGGTCCACTCGCTCGGTGAGCTCGGGGCCGTTGTGGCGGACGTTGTTCACCCTGGTGGACACCGGGCGCAGCTCCAGCCGGTCGACCAGTTCCGGATCCGGTTCCCCCAGCAGGCCGGTGACCTCGGTGTTGTCCGGGTCGAGCCAGGTGTTCCAGTGCCGGCTCGGCATCAGCAGCGGCATCCGGTGGTGGATGTCGGCGAGCTGGCCGACGGCGTCCGTGGTGATGACCGAGCAGGTGATCAGCGGCGCGGCGTCGGGGTCCGCCTTCGGATCGCGCCAGGTCTCCCAGAGGCCGGCCATCGCCAGCGAGGAGCCGTCCCGGGTGGTCATGAAGAACGGGTCCTTCGGCGCCTTCTTGTCGGCCTTCTTGTCGGCGTTCTTGCCGGTCTTGTCGCCGCCGGACCCGGCCCGCCACTCGAACCAGCCGTCCGCGGGGATCAGGCAACGGCGCCGGCTGAGCGCCTTGCGGAAGGCCGGCTTCTCGGTGGCCGACTCCGCCCTGGTGTTGATCATGCGGTTACCCACGGCGGGATCCTTGGCCCAGAAGGGCACCAGGCCCCAGCGCATCACCCGGACGCTACGCACGGCAGGCTCGTCCTGGATGACCCTGCCCTCCTCGTCCCGCGGATGCCGCTGCACCACGGTCAGCACGTTCATCGTCGGCGCGACGTTGTAGTTCTCGGACGGGGCCTCGCCTTCCGTCCCGTCGACCGCGTCGAACTCGGCGGCCAGCTTGGCCGGGTTCTTCGTCGCGGCGTAACGGCCACACATCGGCCGACCTCCTGTTTACCCGGTGAGATGCGCGTCTGCCCTGGTGTGAGACATCCTGGCACGGCCCACCGACAGATCGCGAGTCACGCGCGTTGGCCTGCCCGGCCCGATGGGGGATCATCGTCACTGCGCGGCGAGCCGAGTCGCCGCAGGTGACCCGCAGGAGGGATGGAGGGGTTTGGCCCGCAGGGACTGGCGCACGCTGGACGAGTCCGATGTCCGGGTGCGCCCTGGTAAGGGCAGCAGACCACGCAGCAAGCTCCGTCCCGCCCACGCCGACGCGGCGGCGGCGATGGTGGTCGCCGTGGACAGGGGCCGCTGGACCTGCGCCATCCAGGGCGATCCGGACCGGGTGGTGACCGCGATGCGCGCCCGCGAGCTCGGCCGGACGCCGGTGGTCGTCGGGGACAACGTGCGGCTGGTCGGCGACGTCAGCGGCAGGCCGGACACCCTGGCCAGGATCGTGCGGGTGGACGAGCGCCGCAGCGTGCTGCGCAGGACCGCGGACGACACCGACTCCCACGAACGCATCGTGGTCGCCAACGCGGAGCAGTTGCTGATCGTCACCGCGCTGGCCGATCCGCCGCCCCGGACCGGTTTCATCGACCGCTGCCTCGTCGCCTGCTACGCGGGTGGGCTCGAGCCGGTGCTCTGCCTGACCAAGGCGGACCTGACCGCGCCGGACGAACTGCTGGCCGGCTACACGGACCTGGCGGTGCCCGCCGTGGTCACGCGGCACGACGAGGACTCGCCCGAGCTGGCCGAGTGGCTACGCGGTCGGGTCTCGGCATTGGTCGGGCACTCGGGGGTGGGCAAGTCCACCCTGGTCAATCGCATGGTTCCGGACGCCGACCTGGCCACCGGTGTGGTGAGCGCGGTGGGCAAGGGGCGGCACACCTCGGTCGCGGCGGTCGCGCTGGCCCTTCCCGGCGGCGGCTGGGTGGTGGACACCCCGGGGATCCGGTCCTTCGGCCTGGCCCATGTAACCGCCGACGACATCGTCGGGTCCTTCCCCGAGTTCGCCGAGGCCGCCGAGGAGTGTCCCTCCGGCTGCGGGCACCTCGGCCCGCCGGGCGATCCGGACTGCGCGCTGGACAGCGTGCCGGCCGAGGACGCGGGCACCACGGCCACCGCGGGCAGGCTGGCCTCCCTGCGGCGGCTGCTCTTCTCACGCGCGGGAATCGAGCAATAACACGTCGACGTTTTTCGACCGACGCGCGCGGGGTGATCAGCGGCATGAAACCCTGAAGGTGGTTCAAACGTCACACTCGTGTACGGGCACGAGCCAAGGAGGGTTGTCGACCGCGGGCCGCCGGGCTCGCGCAGGTGGTCGTCGCAGGTGGCAGTATTGGTGACACGCTTTGCGGACCTGAATAACCCGACCGTGGGACAAGACACAAGATGAAGGCAGGCGATCGCATGCGCAAGACGGCCCTCGCGGCTGGGGGTTTCGCACTGGTCCTCGCGCTCACCGGTTGCGGTGGCGAGAGTGTCGAGGGTCAGGCGCAGACCTACGGCAACGCACAGGAGCTGGTCCAGGCCGCCCTGACCGGCACGGAAAAGAGCCAGACCGCGAAGTTCACCTTCGACATGAGCGTCGCCGGGATGAACATGAAGGCCAATGGCGAGGGTCGCTTCGACAGTGAGAACCCGGCCATGTCGATGACGATGGACATGCTCGGCCAGAACATGGAGATGCGGCTGGTCGGGGACGCGCTCTACATCAAGCAGCCGCAGGCCACCGGCGACAAGCCCTGGACGAAGGCCAGCAAGGACAGCAACGACCCGATGTCCCGGGCAATGGGCGGCAAGATCGAGGAGATGACCTCGCAGATGGACGTGCGCAACGCGCTCGACCAGGTCAAGGCCGCGGGGACGATCAAAAGCAGCGAGCAGACCGAGCTGAACGGTCAGCCCGCCACGCACTACGTGATCGACCTCGACTTCCAGAAGCTGCTGGAGCAGGAGTCCGCCAACCTGCCGCAGGGCATGAACGAGCAGATGGCCGGTAAGGTCGACAAGCTGCCGATGGAGCTCTGGCTGAGCGAGGACGAGCTCCCCCTGCAGGTCACGATGGACATGGCGAAGGTCATGGAAGCCGCGGGCGCGCCCGCGGGTCAGGGCGGCAAGGTCACCATGACGTACTCCGACTGGGGGGCACCGGTGAACATCGAGGCGCCGCCCGCCGACCAGGTCCAGGGGAACTGACCCGGTTTCGCGCCGCACGTTCGAACAACTGATGTACTGAGGTATCGAAGCGGCCTTCGCCACCGGTGGTGAAGGCCGCTTCGACCGCCAGGACGCGGCGATGTCGATGACCATGGACATGCCGGACGGCACCGTCGACGTCCGCCTGCTGGATGGGACGCTCTACGTCAAGCAGCCCATCTCCCCCGGCGGTCGACCGTGGATCGTGGTCTCCGGCGACGGCGGTGGAGCAACCCCGGTTCCCGGAGCACATCGCCGAGCGCATCCTCGGCAAGGTCGACACCGTGCCGATGGACCTCTGGATCGGCGCGAACCACCTTCCGCTGAAGGTCGTCGTGGACACCTCCGCGGCCGCCGAGGCTTCGGGTGCGCCACCGCCGCAGACCGTCAGATACACCATGACCTACTCGGACTGGGGGAAGGCGGTCAACGTCACGGCCCCACCCGCGAATGAGATCCGGGGCAACTGACCTTCCGGAAAACACCGGCGGAATGTCGGCCCGTTGTGTCAGTCTTGTCCCGATACTGACGTCATATCCGTGCGCGTAGCACGGTGTCGAGATGGAAGCGGGCACACATGCGTAAGACAGCCCTCGCGGCTGGTGGTTTCGCACTGGTCCTCGGCCTCACCGCCTGTGGCGGCGGGGAGACGGAAGGAAAAGCCGAACCCTTCGGCTCCGTGCAAGAGCTGGTCCAGGCCGCGATGACTGGCACGCAGGAGAACCAGACCGCGAACTTCACCCTGAGCATGGACGCGGCCGGGGAGAAGGTGGAGGCCGAGGGCGCCGGCCGGTTCGAGACCGAGAACCCGGCGCTGATGATGACCGGGCAGATGGAGGGCGAGGCCGTCGAGCTCCGGTTCATCGGCGACGAGATGTACATCAAGGGCGGCGGCGGCTTCGGCGACATGCCGGAAATGCAGGGCAAGGAGTGGCTGAAGATCGGCGGTGACGCCAGCGACCCGATGTCCAGGATGCTCGGCCCGATGTTCCAGAAGATGGGCCAGCAGATGGACGTCAGCAAGAGCCTGGAGAAGGTCCGGGAGGCCGGCACCATCACCAACAGCGAGCGCACCGAGCTGGACGGGCAGGCCGCCACGCACTACTGGGTCGACCTGGACCTCGCGAAGGTGATGGAGATCCAGATGAAGGAGATAAAGGACCAGCTTCCCCCGGGGATGGAAGGGGAGCTGGACAACCTGGACCAGCAGTTCGACGCGGAGAAGAAGGCCGAGCTGGAGAAGATGGGCCCGATGCCGCTCGAGCTGTGGCTGAACGAGCGGCAACTCCCGTTGAAGATCGTGATGGACGTGACCGCGATGGCCAAGGCCCAGGGGCAGCCGGACCAGGGCGGGTCGATGGTCGTGCGCTACACCGACTGGGGCAGCCCGGTGGACATCTCGCCGCCGCCCGCGGACAAGGTCGGCACCATCGAGATGCCGCGCTGACCCGTACCGACGCAGCGAGGGGCGCCCGCGAAGACCGTGGGCGCCCCTCGGGTGCGTTCAGCCCATGTGCGGGTAGGTGATCACCGAGGGCGCGTCGAAGTTCTCCTTGATCGAGCGCGGACTGGCCCAGCGCAGCAGGTTGAACATCGAGCCGGCCTTGTCGTTGGTGCCCGAGCCGCGGGAACCGCCGAACGGCTGCTGGGCGACGATCGAGCCGGTCGGCTTGTCGTTGACGTAGAAGTTGCCCGCGGCGTACCGCAGCGCCCGGTGCGCCTGCTGGATGGCGGAACGGTCGTCGGCGAACACCGCTCCGGTCAGCGCGTAGTCGGCGGTCGAGTCGACCAGCTCGAGGATCCGCTCGTAGTCGTTGTCCTCGTAGACGTGCACGGCCATGATCGGCCCGAAGTACTCGGTGGAGAACACCTCGTGCCCGGGGTCGTCACAGACCAGCACGGTCGGCTCGACGAAGTAGCCGACCGAGTCGTCGCAGCCGCCGCCGACCAGGGTGGTCAACGCCGGATCTCCGGGGACGCTGTCCAGCAGCCGCTTGTGCTTGGCGAAGGCACGGGCGTCGATCACCGCGCCGCCGAACAACGACAGGTCGGTGACGTCGCCGTACTTCACGGTCCGGGTGAGATCGGCCAGCTCCTCGCGTACGCCGCCCTCCCACAGCGAGCGCGGGATGTAGGCGCGGGAGACGGCCGAGCACTTCTGGCCCTGGTACTCGAACGCGCCGCGGACCAGTGCGGGCACCAGCTTGTCGGCGCGGGCCGATGGGTGCGCGACCACGAAGTCCTTGCCGCCGGTCTCGCCCACGATGCGAGGGTAGCCGCGGTAGTTGTCCAGGTTGTCCGAGATGGTGCGCCACAGCTTCTTGAAGGTGGCGGTGGAGCCGGTGAAGTGCAGGCCGCCGAAGCCGCGGTCGGCCAGCGCGACCTCGCTCACCGCCTGACCGTCGCCGGTCACCATGTTGATCACGCCGGGCGGCAGGCCCGCCTCCTCGAACGCCTGCATGGTGTAGTGCGCGGCGAGCTGCTGGGTGGGAGTGGGCTTCCACACCACGGTGTTCCCCATCAGCGCGGGGGCGCTCGGCAGGTTGCCCGCGATCGCGCTGAAGTTGAACGGGGTGATCGCGACGACGAAGCCGTCCAGCGGCCGGTACTCCATCCGGTTCCACACCCCGGGCACCGAGTTCGGCTGCTCGGCGAGGATGCGGCGGGCGTAGTGCACGTTGAACCGCAGGAAGTCGACCAACTCGCAGACGGCGTCGATCTCCGCCTGTTGGATGGACTTCGACTGGCCGAGCATGGTGGTCGCGTTCAGGGTGTCCCGGTAGGGGCCGGAGAGCAGGTCGGCGGCGCGCAGGAACACCGCGGCGCGCTCGTCGAAGGGCAGCTCACTCCACTCCCTGGCCGCCCGCTTCGCGGCGTCCACCGCGTCGGCGACATCGTCATTGGTGGCCTGCGCCGCGACACCCAGCACGTGCGCGTGGTCGTGCGGCTGCACGACGTCGAAAGCCTCGCCGCCCGCGCGCCTGCGCCGCCCACCGATCGTCTGGGTCAGCTCGTGCTTCTCCGCCTCCAGCTCGGCCACCCTGCGCTGCAGCGACTCCCGCTCCGCGCTGCCGGGCGCGTAGGTGTGGACGGGTTCGTTCGCCGGGGTGGGAACGGATGTCACAGCGTCCATGATGTGTTCGCCTCCTGATCTGATGCGGGGTGTTGCCCGATGATCGGCTCGTGGGCCGGCCTCGTGGGCCGGCCGTCCGCCACCATGGTCCCACGTCGCGGCGGTTACATCAGCTCCAGCAGGAAGGGCAGTTCCTGGGGCGCGTACCAGGCCAGCTCGTGGTCCTCGGCGCCGCCGAGGACGAACTCGGCGTCGGGGTTGCCGAGGTCGGCCTCGTCCACCACCTCGGCGGCGGCCCGCACGTCCGGCTCCGCCTCGATGAGGTCCACGTGCACCGCGGCCACCTCGTCAAGGGACACTGGACCACCCACCCGGACGACGGCATCGTCCAGGTCGGGCCGCAGGGTCACGTCGTCCACATCGGCCGAGATGACCACCCGTCGGGGAAGTTCCTCCCCCTCCTCGTCCGCGGCGATCAGCCGAAGTGAGGCTCGGGCCGCGTCGGCCAACGCGGCGTACTCCAGTTCCTCGGTGTCCCCGCTGATGTAGGACTCACGCAGTGCTGGGGTCAGCGCGAACGCCGTCCCGCTCAGCGGCGTGAACTTCCCGTCGGCAACGAACTGCCGCAGCATGCCGATGGTCGCGGGCAGGTAAACCCTCACCAGTTGATCCCCTTCAGTTCCGCCAACGAATCCTCCAGCATATCGGCCAACGAGTCCACATCGGACATCGCTTTCCGATCGCCGTTCAATCCGAAGTAGACGTTTCCGTGATACGACGTGACGCCGATGGCGAGCGCCTGCCCCCGCGCCAACGGCATGACCGGGAACATTTCGACCATCCGCGCCTTGCCCGCGTAGAGCTGCTGTTGCGGACCGGGCGAGTTCGTGACGACCAGGTTGAAGATGCGGCCGGAGAACGAGCCCGCGGCCCTCGCGCCAAGGGAGTGCAGGGTCGCGGGGGCGAAACCACCGACCCGCAGCAGGGCGCGGGCGGCCACCGAGCGCCCCGAGTCCGTGTGCTCGGTCATCGCGTGCCCGATGTGCTGCAGGCGCAGCACCGGGTTGGGCTCCCCTACCGGCAGGTCCACCAGGTAGGCGGCCACCTCGTTGCCGAGGATGCCTGCCGAGGAGAATTCCTCCGTCTCGGCGTCCCGCACGGCCAGCGGTACCAGCGCGCGCACGGTCTCCGCCGAGGTCAGGGCCGTTCCCCTGGACATCAGCCATTCACGCAGCGCACCGGTGATCACCGCGAGTACCACGTCATTGACCGTGCCGCCGTGCTCGGCCCTGACCTGCCGGTAGTCCTCCAACCTGGTTCGGACCACGGTGAACACCCTGCCCCCGGAGACATGCGCGTTGAGCGGCCCGGCGGGGGCCGGTCGGACCACGGTGCGCAGCGCCGAGGCGACGCCGCCGACCGTGCCGACCACCTTCTCCGCGGTGGCGACCGCGTCCTGGGCGGCCGAACGCACGTTCTCCATCAGCTCGCCAGGGCGTTGCACGGTCTCGCCCACGGCATCGAGCAGAAGCTGGGCCCGGCTGGGCTGCCGGCGCGGCGTCCAGGTGTCCTCCTCCGGTGCCCCGCAGTCCTGCGGGACCGCCTCCAGGATGAGTTGCCCGAGGTCCACGGTGCCGATGCCGTCCACAACCGATTGATGGGTCTTGGTCACCAGTGCGACCCGGTCGTCGGCGAGGCCCTCCACGAAGTAGGCCTCCCACAGTGGACGCTCCTGGTCCAGCGGCCGGGACAGCAACCGGGCGACCAGGTCGAACAGCTGGTCGTGGTTCCCTGGCGCGGGCAGCGCGGACCGCCGGACGTGGTAGTTCAGGTCGAAGTCGACATCGTCGATCCAGACCGGCCTTGCCAGGTGCCCCGGGATACGCATCACCCGCTGCCGGTAGCGGGGCAGGTAGAGCAGCCGCTGGCCGATCAGGGTGAGCAGGTCCTCGTAGCTGAAGCCATCCCTGGGCCGCTCGAAGATCGCCACACCCCCGACGTGCATCGGCGTCGTGGGGTCCTCGAGGTAGAGGAAGGACGCGTCGAGCGCGGACAGGCGGTCTGGCATGAGTCGATCCTGACACAGGTGCGAGACTTGACGCCGTGAGTACCGAGTCACCCGCGTCGCCGGCTTCCCCGAAGGATCGGTTCCTGACCGTGTACGGGCGCAAACCGGTGCTGGAGGCCCTCGGCGACCCGGACTTGGATGTCGACAAAGTGATTCTCGCGGACTCGGTGCGTGGGCCGGTGGTGACGGAGATCCGGCGTGCGGCGGAGGCAAGCGGGGTGCCGGTGCGGCGGGCCAGCGCGCACCGGGTGAAGGTGCTGGCCGGGAACGGCAAGCAGGACCAGGGGGTGCTGGCCGATGTGGTGGCCCGCAGGATGCGCCCGCTGGCCACGGCGCTGTCCGGGCCGAAACCGCCGGCGCGGGTGCTGGTGCTGGACGGGATCACCACGCCGGCGAATGTGGGCATGATCCTGCGTACGGCCACCGCGGCGGGCCTCGGCGGCATCGTGGTGCCGCGGCGCGGGGTGGCCGCGCTGGATCCGCTGGTGGTGAAGGCCTCGGCGGGGGTGGCCTTCCGGGCCCCGATGCTGCGTTGCGGGAGCGCGGCCGAGGCCGCGGGGCTGCTGGCGGAGGCAGGCTACCGGCTGTACGGGCTGGGTGCCGCCGGGCCGAACTCGATGTTCGAGGCCGAGTTCCCGGCGCGCGCGGCCTTCGTGCTGGGCGGGGAGACCGCCGGGGCCGGCCCGGAGGTGCGCGCGCGGGTGGCGGAATGGCTGTCCGTCCCGATGCCCGGCGAGGTGGAGTCGCTGAACGTGTCGGCCGCCGCGGCCGTGCTGTGCTTCGAGCTGGTACGCCGGGAACGTTAGGTCCGGACCGAGACGAGGGGTTCGACGTCCCTGAACGGCAAACTCGCGCGCGTGGGCGGCCAACACGTGCACGTGGGTGGCAAACACGCTGAGGTCAGGTGTCCAGGATCCCGGGGAAGAGGGCGGCCAGCTCGGTGCGGGTTTCCTGGACCGAGGTGTGGTGTACGCCCACCATGCCGGCGGCCACGGCGCCGGCCACGTTGCTCGCCGAGTCGTCCACGAAGACGCAGGTTTGCGCGGGTAGGCCGAGCAGGTCGGCGGTGATCCGGTAGACCTCGGCTTCCGGTTTGGCCACGCCCACCTCGCCGGAGAACACGACCGCGTCGAAGTACGGGCGCATCGCCCGGCGCGCGGCGCCGCCGCCGGCCGCGTTGGACAGCAGGGCCGTGCGAACGCCCTGGTCGCGGGCGGCTTCCACGGCGAGGAGAAGGTTCCCGCCCGCCGTATCGGTCAGCACGCCCGCGTAGTCCAGCACCAGCCCTCGTAGCACAAGCGCTCACCCTAGTGACCCGAAACGCCGAAGCGTCACCGACTCGTGCGGTCCTTGACCGAAATCGGGGCCCGGCGCGCTCTGTTCTATGGGCGGACTTCTCGCCGCCCACCCGACCAGCACTGGAGGGAATGGGACATGAGCACGACATACCGGGCGGCCCTGCGGCCCCTGCAACCGTACGAACCGCCGATGCGCAGGGCGCCGGTCCGGTACGTGGATACCGGGCAGCTCGCGCTCGACCTGCACATCACCTTCGACAAGCGAAGACCAGCCCCGGCCCAGCCCGCACCACCGCCCACCCCCGTACTCGAACGGCGCCGGTTGCACGACACGCTGACGGCGATCCTGGAGGCCTCCACCGGGTACCGGCAGGCCACCCATGTGCGGTCCCTGCTCACCAAGGACCTCTACCGCGACCTGATGTCCCGCCCGCGCACCGCCAGCCCGCGCTACACCCTGAAGAGTGTGCACGCCTGCCAGCCGACCATCGACGCCATCGAGGCCTGCGGCCGGGTCCAGGCGGGCAGCCGGACGCTGGCACTGGTCGCCCGCTTCGAGGAGCATGCCGAGGAGGGGTGGCGGTGCACCCTGTTCGGCCTGCTCGAACCGCTCGCGATGAGCAGGACACGAGGCCGGGGGCCGGGTCCGGCGGGGCTGAAACGCGGCTAGCGGCGGGCACCCTTCTTGTTCTTCTTCGCCTCGGCACGGGCGGCCGCGCGCCGCTCCCGCCGGGAGTTGCCACCACCGGAGCCGCCGCCCTGCTTGCCGCCGTCGTCACCGCCGCCACCACGCGACTCGACGCCGCCGCCCTCGGCGGGGCCGGACAACTGCATGCCCTGCTGGCCGCCACCACCGAGGCCCTTGCCCCGCAGCGCGGCGGGCACGGCCTCGCCCTCCTGCTGCTTCGGCTGCTGGCCCGGCTGCGGCGGGGTGGGCTTGGCGTGCCGACCACCGTTGGCGCTGGCCTGGCCGTTGCCGGTCGGTAGTGCGGTCGCCTCCTCGGCGGCCGGGGCCTGCGGCTGGTCGGCCCGCTCGACCTGGAGGTTGAACAGCAGGCCGACGGTCTCCTCCTTCAACGACTCCAGCATCGTGTTGAACAGGTCGAAGCCCTCGCGCTGGTACTCCACCAGCGGGTCGCGCTGCGCCATCGCCCGCAGCCCGATGCCCTCCTTGAGATAGTCCATCTCGTAGAGGTGCTCACGCCACTTGCGGTCCAGCACCGACAGCACGACCTGCCGCTCCAGCGCCCGCATCGCGCCCTTGCCGACCTGCTCGTCCAGCTCCGCCTCCCGCCTGGCGTAGGCGTTACGCGCGTCGTCGAGCAGCGCCTCCTTGAGGGTGTCGGCGTCCAGGTCGTCGATCTCCTCGGTCAGGTCCTCGAACTGGATGCCGACCGGATACAGCATCTTCAGCGCGGTCCACAGCTTCTCGTGGTCCCAGTCCTCGGCATAACCCTCGGCGGTGGCGCCGTCGACATAGGCGGTGACCACGTCGCGCAGCATGTGCTCGGCCTGCTCACGCAAGTCCTCGCCCTCGAGCACCCGGCGGCGCTCGGCGTAGATCACCTTGCGCTGCCGGTTCATCACCTCGTCGTACTTGAGGACGTTCTTCCTGATCTCCATGTTCTGCTGCTCGACCTGCGTCTGCGCACTCTTGATAGCCTTGCTGACCATCTTGTGCTCGATCGGCACGTCGTCCGGCAGCCGCATGGTGGTCATCACCCGCTCGACCATCGCGGCGTTGAACCGGCGCATCAGGTCGTCGCCGAGCGAGAGGTAGAAGCGGGACTCACCGGGGTCGCCCTGCCGGCCGGAACGACCCCGCAGCTGGTTGTCGATCCGCCGGGACTCGTGCCGCTCGGTGCCCAGCACGTACAGGCCGCCGGCCTCGACGACCTCCTCGGCCTCCGCCTTGGACGCGGTGCTGACCTCCTCGAGCACCGTGGGCCACGCGGCCTCGTACTCCTCGGAGTTCTCCACCGGGTCGAGGCCACGTTCGCGGAGCACCTCGTCGGCGATGATGTCCGGGTTGCCGCCGAGCACGATGTCGGTACCCCGGCCGGCCATGTTGGTGGCCACCGTGACAGCGCCCTTGCTGCCCGCCTTGGCCACGATCAACGCTTCCCGGTGGTGGTTCTTGGCGTTCAGCACCTCGTGCGGAACACCGAGCTTGAGCAGCAGCTTCGAAAGGTGCTCGGACTTCTCCACGCTCGTGGTGCCGACCAGCACCGGCTGGCCCTTCTCGTGCCGCTCGGCGATGTCCTCGGCCACGGACTCGAACTTCGACTGCTCGGTCTTGTAGATCAGGTCCGCCTGGTCGGTACGGACCATCGGCCGGTTCGTCGGAATCGGCACCACACCGAGCTTGTAGGTCTGGTGGAACTCGGCCGCCTCGGTCTCGGCGGTACCGGTCATCCCGGCGAGCTTGTCGTAGAGCCGGAAGAAGTTCTGCAGGGTGATCGTGGCCAGCGTCTGGTTCTCGGCCTTGATCTCGACGCCTTCCTTGGCCTCGATCGCCTGGTGCATACCCTCGTTGAAGCGGCGACCCGCCAGCACGCGGCCGGTGAACTCGTCCACGATGAGCACCTCGCCGCTCCGGACGATGTACTCCTTGTCCTTGCGGTACAGCTCCTTGGCCTTGAGGGCGTTGTTCAGGTAGCCGACCAGCGGGGTGTTCGCCGCCTCGTAGAGGTTCTCGATGCCGAGCTGGTCCTCGACGAACTCCACGCCCTTCTCGGTGACGCCGACGGCGCGCTTGCGCTCGTCCACCTCGTAGTGGATGTCGCGCTTCATCAGCGGCGACATCCGGGCGAACTCGTTGTACCAGCGGGAGGACTGGTCGGCGGGGCCGGAGATGATCAGCGGGGTCCGCGCCTCGTCGATCAGGATCGAGTCGACCTCGTCCACGATCGCGAAGTTGTGCCCGCGCTGCACGCAGTCGTCCAGGCTCCAGGCCATGTTGTCGCGCAGGTAGTCGAAGCCGAACTCGTTGTTGGTGCCGTAGGTGATGTCGGCGTTGTAGGCCGTCTTCCGCCCCTCCGGCGGCAGGTCGGACATGATGACACCGACCTCGAGCCCGAGGAACCTGTGGATCCGGCCCATCCACTCCGAGTCACGTTTGGCCAGGTAGTCGTTGGTGGTGACGATGTGAACGCCCTTGCCGGAGATGGCGTTGAGGTAGACGGCCAGCACCGAGGTCAGCGTCTTGCCCTCACCGGTCTTCATCTCGGCGACCTGCCCGAGGTGCAGCGCGGCGCCGCCCATGACCTGCACGTCGAAGGGGCGCTGGCCGAGCACCCGCTGGGCCGCCTCCCTGCCGACGGCGAACGCCTCCGGCAGCAGGTCGTCCAGGGACTCACCATCGGAGTGGCGCTTGCGGAACTCGTCGGTCTTGGCCCGCAGCTCGGCGTCCGAGAGGTCTTTCACGTCGTCTTCGAGGGTGTTGATGTGGTCAGCGATGCTGCGCAGCCGCTTCAACGTCTTGCCCTCGCCCGCGCGGAGCAGGCGGTTCAGAACCATCCGTTCGACCTCGCTGTGTCTTTACAGTGCTTGTTGAAACACTTCGATTCCGGCCCGAGCAGGGTGCGGTGCGCCCACCGGCTGGCACGCGCTCCCCCCATCGTAGGGAAGATGGGTAGCTCGGCGCACACACCATCGTCGTTCCGTGCGGATGACACCATGCGGCGGCCCGCACGCGAGCGCGTGCGGGCCGCCGAGTCGTCGGGTGTGCCCGGTACTCAGCCGAGCCTGATGACGCCGTAGTCGAAGCCCTTCCTGCGGTAGACCACGCTCGGCCGCCCGGCCGCCGCGTCGTTGAAGAGATAGAAGTCGTGACCGACCAGCTCCATCTCGTAGAGAGCCTGGTCGACGGTCATGGGCTCGGCGGAGTGTTGCTTCTCGCGCACGATCCGGCCGGGCTGATGGTCGGTCACACCATCGTCCCAGCGCTGTTCGGGCAGGTCGATGTCCTCGGCCGCGATCGACTCCTCGTCGACTCCCTGCTCGGCCGCGGCCGGTGCGTCCAGTACGGCGGTGTTCGCCGCGGGACGCCTGCCGTTGACGATCGGTCCTGGCGCACCCTCGGCGGCCACGGCCGCCGCGCTGACAGAGGTCGCCTCGGCGACCGATTCGGGGGCACGTCGCCCGTAGTGCACCCGCCGCCGGTCGTGCATGCGGCGGAGACGGTTCTCCATCTTGTTCACTGCGGAGTCGAGCGCGGCGTAGAAGTCTCCGGCAGCTGCTTCCGCGCGGACGGCAGGGCCCCTGCCCTTGCCGGTGATCTCGACGCGCTGGCAGTTCTTGGCCTGTCGACGGTTGGGCTCGTGGAACAGCTCCACGTCGTACCGGATGACCTTCTTGTCGTACCGCTCGAGCCGGGCCAGCTTCTCGCTGACGTGTGCCCGATAGTGCTCGGGCACCTCCACGTTGCGACCCTTGACCACGATGTCCATACACGACCTCCCTCGCGGGATTGGCTGCGAGATTCGAAATGCACTACGACGCCGGTAACGGGGACGTGGGGATCACTCGACGCGACAGGCGGGACGTCTCACGTGCGTCGCCGAGTAGGGAATCAGCACGCCAGGTTCGGCACCGACGCCAGGGACATGCGCTTTTCACCTCCCTGCTTGCCGGGGATGCTGATAGCGGAGCACGTTAGCCCGCTCCCGCCGGGAAGAACAGCCCCCGAGGCGGGGGATGTCGCCCGGTGAAAACTCGTCACGGTGCGCACAGGCAGGTCCACCACAGCGCCGACCGCACCCCTCGTTCGGAGCAGTGCTGCCGTCCGACGCTCACGCTGACAGCCGTTCGCGGGCACAGCCCGAAATCGCAGCGTGACGTTCCTGGTGTCGGCACGCGTCTCCTCGATGGGGTGACTCACCTTCCGTGGCCGGTGCACCACTGCAACGCGTGACCTCATACCCGGACAACGCGAACCCCCGCGCCAAAGGTTCCCGAACATCCCTACCCGTGTGGGTGACATCGGGGCCGCACCGGGACACGGCCTAACCGGCCGCGGTCAGCACGAGGACGCCGGTGGTGTGCAGGCCGCCCGCGGACAGCGCCGCCACGCAGGCCCGCGCGGTCGCACCGGTGGTGAGCACGTCGTCCAGCAGCACCAGCGGAGTCCCCGCCGGCGGCGCCCGGTCCGCGTGCAACCGCATCCTGCCCGCCAGGTTCGCCGCCCGCTCGCGGTGGTCGAGCCCCACCGCGTCCCGGGCACCCCTGGCCAGGGACAGGGCGGGAGCCACCACGGCCCGCAGGCCCGCCGCCCCCATGGCCGCCGCGCAGCACCCGGCCAGCGCGAGCAGGTGGGAACCGCCACGGGACCGGGCCGCCGCGGCCCTGGACGGCGCGGGCACCAGCCACCAGGTCCCCGCCGCGTCCGGCCGCGGCCCACGCAGGTACGGCAGGGCACCGGCCAAGGCCTCGCCGAGCGGGCGGGCGAGATCCCTCCGCCCCCGCTCCTTGAACGCCAGCACCAGACGGCGCGGCACGCCGGTGTACCGCGCGAGGGCGTACACCGTGCCGACCTGGCCCGCCTCGACGGTCGGGCCGCGTGCCACCGGCCGCGGTGCCTGCCACACCGTGCGGCACCGGGTGCAGCAGGCCGCGCCCAGCTCGCCACAGCCGGCGCAGCGCGCGGGCAGGATCAGGTCGATGACGGCCCGCCCGAGGGACGGGAAGCTCACTCCGACTGCCATGACCCCGAGTGTGCCGCCAGGCACCGACAGTTTCGGATTCCCGCCTACCCGGGCATTCAGCCGGGGTAGAACGGTCGGGCGCCGGAGCCGCGCGGACTGTCGTGCGGGCGCCATACCTCGCCGATGTCACCGCTGGCGGTCCACATCTCGTTGGAGGCGTCGGCGACCACGATCGGCCTGCTCGGCGCGGCGGTGATCGCCTGGACCGGGGCGGTGAGGTTGGAGCCGTTGAACTTGTCCCTCCGCAGCCCGTCCACCGGCACCCGGACCACCATCATCGACTCCGAGCCGGTCGCCGCCACCAGCATGTCCTGGGTTGCCCAGTCGACGTCCACCACGTTCTCCACCGTGCCGGCCTGCAGCACCCGTGGCGACCGCAACGTCACCGAGCCGTTCGACCGCACCACGGCGGCGACCACCAGGTTTCCGCCCGCGATCACCGCGGCCCGGGTACCGTCCCTTGACAACCGCAGGCCGCTGATCGGGCCGAGCGCGTTGAGTTCCGCCGCGTTCACCGGCTGCTGAACCCAGCCACCGTTCGGATCCCGCACGAGCCGCGCGATCCTGGTGCCGTCCACGACGGTCCACAGCTCCCCGGAAGCGTCGTTGGTGTCCGTGTTGGGCCACCAGGTCGGCCTGGTAAGGGTCTTGCCCTCGACGTCGACCAGGTGCGCCGCCTCGCCGAGATAGCCGATCCGCAGTCGTGCCCGGTCGCCGATCCGCTCCACGATGGCCAACTGGTTCCCGCCGAGCGACTGCGCCCCGCTCTCGGCGTGGTAGGCACCGTCCCCGGCGGGACCGCGCACCGGCGAGCCGTCCTCCAGCGAGCGCACCCGGCCGCCGAGGGTCACCAACCCCTGCAGGTCCGAGCTGGGCGAGGCGGAGGACTCGTAGGAGGCGAGGTCGCTCGGCCGCCAGTCGAGCTGGCCCGGCACCAGCGGGGTCTTGTCCGACAGCAGCCGGATGCGGCTGCTGGTCACTGTCTGCAATGAGCGAACGAACTGCGCGGCGATCCGCTTCTTCTCCTCGTCGCTCTTCCCCGCCACCCCGGTCAGCGGCACCAGCAACGCGCCGTTGGCCTGACCACTCACGGTGCCGTCCAGGGCGGCCTCGTCGCCGAGTGGGTTGTGCACGGCGCCGGTGAGGCCGTCCGAGGGACCGTCGAGCAGCAGGTCGGCCACCCGGCTCGGCAGCTTCGCCTGTGGCTTGGCCACGACGTAGCGCAGGTCCGGCACCAGGGCGTCGGTGTCCGGGGCGAAGAAGTACAGCGGAACCCGGAAGTAGTTGTCGGCGAAGTCGCGTTCGGTCACCACCAGCGTGCGGGGCGGGTCCACGATGCGCCACGGCCCGTTACCCTGCTTGCGCACCGTGATCTCCTGGCGGAAGGAGTCCCGCGCGGCGAGGAACGCGCTGTCGTGACCGAGCTTGCCGATCTGCGTCCCGCTGACCACGACGACCTTCTCGTTCGGGTCGGTCGGGCGCTCCTCCGCGGTGGCGTACCCGGTGTTGAAGGTCTCCTCGATGATGGTCAGCGTGCGGCCCGGTTCCCAGCTCTTCCGCACGTCCTGCCCCAGGTACACGCGAGCGGCGGCATGCTCGTTGATCGGCCGGGCACTGGCCGAGACGAACTCGCGCACGGCGGTCAGCGCGTCCAGGCTCGCGTCCGGTTCCGGGATGTCCGGCTGCAGTTGCCCCAACCGCTCCCCGGACACCACCTCGGCCTGCGACTCCTCCGGGACGTTCGCGCAGCCACCCACCAGCACCAGGCAGGCCAGCACGGCGAGCACGCCCCGGGTACCTCTCCCGCGGGCCGGCCTCACCTGACCTCCTCGCGCTCGCTGATCTCCACCTCGTGCCATTCGTCCTCGTTCTCCTCGCCGGCCTCGGGAACCTGCCCGGCCGGGGCGGCGCCGTTGCCCGCGGGCAGGCCCGGCACATCCCGTTCCGCGGGCGGGAGCCCGATCGGGGACTCGTCGATCTCGTCGCCGAGGGTCCGGGGCAGGGTCAGCCGGAAGCAGGCACCCCGGTCGGGTTCGCCCCACGCCTCCAGCATGCCACCGTGCAGCCGGGCGTCCTCGTGGCTGATCGCCAGCCCGAGCCCAGTGCCGCCGGTGCGGCGGTTGCGCGAGGGGTCGGCCCGCCAGAACCGGTTGAACACCAGGTCCGCCTCGCCGGCCCGCAGGCCGACGCCGTAGTCCCGGACGCTCAGCGCCACGGCCGTCTCGTTGGCGGCCAGCCGCAGCCGCACCGGGTGGCCCTCACTGTGGTCGACGGCGTTGGCCAGCAGGTTGCGCAGGATGCGTTCCACCCGGCGGGCGTCCACCTCCGCGACGGTCTCCTCTTCGGGCAGTTCCAGCTCGATGGCGCTGCCCGCGCTCCCCGCGATCACCCGTACCTGCTCGACCGCCCTGATCGCGATCGGCCGCACGTCGACCGACTCCGGCGACAGCTCCTCGACCCCGGCGTCCAACCTGCTGATCTCCAGCAGGTCGCCGAGCAGCGCCTCGAACCGGTCCAACTCGTCGACCAGCAGCTCGGCCGAGCGCGCGAGGCCGGCGGGGAACTGCTCCCTGGAGGCGTGCAGCACGTCGGCCGCCATCCGCACGGTGGTCAGCGGGGTACGCAGCTCGTGCGAGACGTCCGAGGTGAACCTGCGCTGGAGCTGGCCGAACTCCTCGAGCTGGCGGATCTGATCCTGGATGCTGGCTGCCATCTCGTTGTACGAGACCGCCAGTTTGGCGAGGTCGTCCTCGCCGAGCACGGTCAGCCGCTGGTCGAGATCGCCGCCGGCGAACTGTTCCGCCGCGGCGGCCGCCTTGCGCACCGGGCGGACCACCTGCCGGGTGACCAGGTTCGCGATGCCGGCCAGCAGCAACAGCAGCGCGAGGCCACCGACCAGCAGGGTGTTCTGCACCGTGGCGACCGTGCTCTGCTCGGCGGTCAGCGGGAACAGCAGGTACAGCTGCACCGGCCGGACGGTGGTGGTGACCGGCGAGCCGACGATGAGGTAGGTGCTCCGCTCGTTCTCCGGGCCCACGGTGTGGATCTGCTTGGCGAGCTGGCCCGCCTCGACGAACTGCCGCAGCCGCGAAGGCACGTTGTCGTAGGGCCCCGCGGCGGCCGTGCTGTCCGGAGCCCGGTCCGAGCCGCGGCTGGCCAGCACCGGTTCGAAGGCACCCGCGGCCGAGCTCGCGGAGTCCTGCCCGCTCGGTGAGTCGCTGGTGATCTTCTTGAGCGCGTTGTTCAGCTTCTCCTCGATGTCGTCCGGGTCGCCGTCGATGCTGGCGAGTTGCCCGGCCGCGTTTTCCACCGCGGAACGCGTCTGCATGATCGCGGCCCGCTGTTTCGTCTCCATCAGCCGGTCGGTGATCTGGTTCTGCAGGACCATGCCCAGCACGAACACCACCGCCGAGGACAGCGCGAGGGTGGAGACGGTGACCCGGAACTGCAGCGAATGCCGCCACAGCTCGTTGAAGGCGACGGCACGCCTGCGGCCGAACGCCATCAGCCGCATGACCAGCTCGGCCGCTCGCCGGCCGGACGTGGTCAACCTGCGTGGCCGATCCGCCTCGCGGGATCCGCCGCCTTCGGAACGCATGATGCGATTATGGCGGCCCGGCCTTGTAGCCCACGCCGCGCACCGTCAGAACCACCTCGGGATGCTCCGGGTCCTTCTCGACCTTGGACCGCAGGCGCTGCACGTGGACGTTCACCAGCCGGGTGTCCGCGGCGTGCCGGTAGCCCCACACCTGCTCGAGCAGGACCTCGCGGGTGAACACCTGCCGCGGCTTGCGGGCCAGCGCCACCAGCAGGTCGAACTCCAGCGGGGTCAGCGGGATCGGCTTGCCCTCCCTGGTCACCTCGTGGCCGGGAACGTCGATCGCGAGGTCCCCGATGGTCAGCGACTCGGCCGGCTCGGACTCGGTACGCCGCATCCGCGCCCGCACGCGGGCGACGAGCTCCTTCGGCTTGAACGGCTTGACCACGTAGTCGTCCGCGCCCGACTCCAGGCCCAGCACGATGTCCACGGTGTCGCTCTTGGCGGTGAGCATCACGATCGGGACACCGGACTCGGCCCGGATGGCCTTGCAGACGTCGATCCCGTTCATCCCCGGCAACATCAGGTCGAGCAGCACGAGGTCGGGTTTCAGCTCCCGGAGCGCGGGTAGTGCACGGGACCCGTCCGCGACGACCGCCGTATCGAACCCCTCCCCACGCAGCACGATGGTGAGCATCTCCGCCAGAGCAGGGTCGTCGTCGACGACCAGCACACGTGCCTTCATGTGCACATGTTCGCACTACAAATCCGCCGGGCGCGCGGGACCCGGCGATCACAGCCGAGAGTAGCCCGGTTGGAGCATCCAGGTCAGCGGGAACCGGCAGGTCCCGGTCAGTTCTCCACGGACCAGGGCGACTGCTCGGCCGGCGTCCACGGCTCCCGGTCCACCGGGCGTGTTCGCCCGGAGCGACTACTGTTGCGCTGTGCGGAACTCAGCGGCCGCCAGGAGCGGAGTCAGCCCGGTGCAGTCGGTGGACCGGGCGATCAGCGTGCTGGAGCTGCTCGCCCGCAACGGGGAGGCCGGCAGCACCGAGATCGCCGCTGAGCTGGGCGTGCACAAGTCCACCGCCTCCAGGCTGCTGAGCGTGCTCGAGGCACGCGGCCTGGTCGAGCAACTCGGTCACCGCGGGAAGTACGCGATCGGGTTCGGCGTCGTGCGCCTCGCCGGTGCCGCCATCGGCCGGATGGATCTCGCCCGGTTCGGCGGGCACACCTGCGAGACACTGGCCGAGGAACTCGGCGAGACGGTGAACATCGCGATCGCCGACGAGGGCATCGCGATCAACATCAGCCAGGCGCGCGGGTCCGCCGCGGTCACCACGCAGAACTGGATGGGGCGGCGCACCCCGCTGCATGCCACCTCGAGTGGCAAGGTTCTGCTGGCGTACATGGGCGAGGATGAGCGGCGGCAGGTACTGGAGCACGGGCTCGAGCGGTACACGCCCCGCACCACGGTGTCCCTGGCGGAACTGGCGGGAGAGCTGGAGCGCATCCTGGCGGACGGGTACGCGGCCTGCTTCGAGGAACTGGAACTCGGCCTGCACGCGCTGGCGGTGCCCATCCACGGCCCGGAAGGCGCGGTGGTCGCCTCGATGAGCGCGTCCGGCCCGGCCTACCGGCTGTCCCGGCAGCGCATCGGGCAACTGGTCCGGCCGTTGACCGGCGCGGCGGCCGAGCTGTCCGCCCAGCTCGGCTACTTCGCGCCCTAGGTCTCGTGGACCAGGAGGAGATCGGTGGCGAGCTTGCGGGTGTCCACGCTGGCCGCACCGTCGATCGTGTACCAGTGGGACAGCCAGGAGCGGGCGGCGAGCTGGTCGTAGACCTTCGCGCAGCGGGTCTGCAGATCGTCGTCGGACTCGAACAGGTCCTTGGCCCGGTCGGTCTCGGTCTCGGCGCGCTGCTGGGCACGAGCCCCCGCCAGCGACGCGGGAACCCGCAGCAGCAGTTGCGCGGCGGGCACCGGCAACCCGAACCGCACGATCTCCAGCTCCCGCACCCATTCCACGACGCCGCCGTCGGCCCCCTGGTACAGGCGGGCGGCCTGGTACGCGGCGTTGGAGGCGACATAACGATCGAGCAGCACCACGTCGTAGGCCCGCAGGTCGGCCCGGATGTCCTCGGCCGCGTCCCTGCGGTCGAGCGCGTAGAGCAGTCCCATCCCATACACCGACTCGGCGAGATCGCCGTGTTCCCGGTGCAGCGCCTCATGAATCAGGTCGGCGTGCACGCTCTTGCCGTAGCGGGGGAACGCCAGTGTCCGCACGCTCGCACCCTCCGCCCGCAGCGCCGTCACCAGCTCGTCCGCCAGCGTGCGTTTGCCCGCGCCGTCCAGCCCCTCGATCACGATCAGTCGCCCCACGGGCACAACCCTACGGGGCCGGTGTGCGAGCCTGCCCACGACCTGGAGTTACTTGCCAATGGTGAGTGGAAGAACGCGCGCGGCGGAGCCCACGAGCGGCGAGGCCGGGCGCATTACCTATGAAGACGGCGGTTGTGCCGAAGTCCGAGCCCGGCCGAGCCGATCGTGTCGCGCGTTTGGGAACAGGCGCTGAGCCGGGATCAACCACCCGATCGGCGCCGCAGCAGCAGGAGGCGTACCGCCAGCACGCCGCCGGCGATCAGTGCGATCCCGAGCGGTGTCGCCACGGCCATCCAGGCGAGCTCCGGGATGTCGGCCACCGCGCCGTCGTCACGCAACACCATGGGAACCATGTCCTCACCTCGCGGACAACCGTGGGCGTGCCGGGAGACCGGGGCAAGCACCCGGAAACGCGGCAAGACGGTTCCGCGGAACCCCCGGAACGCGGAACGGCCGGACCTGCCTGGTCAGGTCGCGGAAATGGCGGCTTCGTCCAGGCTCTCACCACTGCTAGCGTGAACATTCCGCACAGCGTTCACGGTTGTGAAAGCTTCGGAGTGGAGGGTCGGTGGTGTCGGAGAGACCAGGCACCGACAGTGCGCCCGAACCGGTGCCCGGCGAGTTCCACGAGGCATTGCGGCTCGCCATCGCGCACCGGGGGCTCTCGCTCGCCCGGTTGCGGGCGCATCTCGCGCAGCGCGGCGTGCACATCGGACAGTCGACGCTCAGCTACTGGCAACGCGGCATCCGGCAACCCGAGATGCCCCGCGGGCTGGACACGGTGCGCGCGCTGGAGTCGGTGCTGGAGTTGCGACCGGGCTCGCTGGTGACACTGATCGGGCCGCGCCAGCCGGCAGCGCGGGCGCATCGCATGCCGACCTCGTTCGCGGACCTCCGCCGCGGCACGAGTGGCCCCGCGGCCGACAGGCTGCTGACCGAGTTGGGTGGGTACGCCTCCGCGAGCCGGTACAACGCCGATTTCGAACCGCTGTCGGTGCACGACGTGGTGACCTTCGATGCCGCACATCGCCAACGCAGCATCCGGACCAGGCTGGTCGCCCGCGCCCGCCGACACGGCCCGGACCGCTACGTGATCGTCTACAACGGCGATCCCGGCTGCCGCATCGAGGAGG
Organism: Amycolatopsis cihanbeyliensis; assembly: GCF_006715045.1. Classification (GTDB taxonomy): domain Bacteria; phylum Actinomycetota; class Actinomycetes; order Mycobacteriales; family Pseudonocardiaceae; genus Amycolatopsis; species Amycolatopsis cihanbeyliensis. The sequence continues at coordinate 2,585,469 of NZ_VFML01000001.1, forward strand.
TCACGCTCGCCACCGCGGAGGGCTGCCGGGTGGGCCGGATGCGCAGGCACGCGGGCGAGGACACCCTGGCCGCGGAGTTGCTGTTCGACCGCAGGCTGGCCGAGGGTGCGATCCACGTGTTCTGCTTCGAGGTCAGGGACGACTCCGGCGGCACCTCACCTGGCTACTTCCGGATGTTCCGCGACCGGTGCGCCGGCTACCTGCTCCAGCTCCGGTTCAGCAGGCGCGCGCTGCCGGCCCGATGCACCCGCCAGTTCCGCACCCGGGAGGACATGCTGCCCACCGACACCGACGACCTCCCATGCGACATCGGCGCGGTGAGCAGCGCGTACTTCAACGACATCGGCCCCGGCCTCGCCGGCGTCGCGGTGGAGTGGCACTGAACCCCCCGAGAGCCCTGAACGTGGCTTTCCGGACACCTGACGTCCCAATAGTGCCGTTCGCAACGCTGAGCGCCTCGAACGCCACGTTCAGGGCTTTACCGGCGGCCCCGGAACGAAAGGTGACGTTCTCGGCAGCGGCGCTAGTAGCGGTAGTGGTCCGGCTTGTAGGGCCCCACGACGTCCACGTCGATGTACTCGGCCTGTTCCTTGGTCAGCTTGGTCAGCTCGCCGCCCAGTGCCTGCACGTGGATCCGGGCGACATGCTCGTCCAGCTTCTTCGGCAGCCGGTACACCTCCCTGTCGTATTCCGCGTTCTTGGTGAACAGCTCGACCTGCGCGATCACCTGGTTGGAGAAGCTGTTCGACATCACGAACGACGGATGCCCGGTGGCATTGCCCAGGTTCAGCAACCGCCCCTCGGAAAGGACCAGGATGCTGTGCCCGTCGGGGAAGATCCACTCATCCACCTGTGGCTTGATGTTCTCCCGACGAATCCCCGGATAGCGGGCAAGGCCGGCCATGTCCAGCTCGTTGTCGAAATGGCCGATGTTGCCCACGATCGTCTGGTGCTTCATCCGCGCCATCTGCTCGACCATCACCACGTCCTTGTTCCCGGTGGTGGTGATCACGATGTCGGCCTCCGGCAACGCCGACTCCAGCGTCTTGACCTGATAGCCGTCCATCTGGGCCTGCAACGCGCAGATCGGGTCGATCTCGGTGACGATCACTCGAGCACCCTGGCCGGCGAGCGAGTCCGCCGCGCCCTTGCCGACGTCGCCGTAACCGCACACCACGGCGACCTTTCCACCCATCAGCACGTCCGTGCCGCGGTTGATGCCGTCGATCAGCGAGTGGCGGATCCCGTAGCGATTGTCGAACTTCGACTTCGTCACCGAGTCGTTCACGTTGATGGCGGGGAAAAGGAGCTCGCCCTGGGCGGCGAGCTGGTAGAGCCGCAACACCCCGGTGGTGGTCTCCTCGGTGACGCCCTTGACGCCCTCCCCGATGCGGGTCCATCTGGACCTGTCGGCCTCGAGGGAGTTGCGCAGGAGCTCGAGGAAGACCTTGTACTCCTCCGGGTCGTCGGTCTCCGGGGTGGGCACCACCCCGGCCCGCTCGAACTCCGCGCCCTTGTGCACCAGCATGGTGGCGTCCCCGCCGTCGTCGAGGATCATATTCGGGCCTGATCGCGGGGTCCGATCATCAGACCCGGTCGGACCCTCGCCCTGCCAGGTCAGCATCCGCTCGGTGCACCACCAGTACTCGGAAAGGGTCTCGCCCTTCCACGCGAACACCGGCACCCCCCGCGGTTCCTCCGGCGTCCCGTGCGGGCCGACGACGACCGCGGCGGCGGCGTGATCCTGGGTGGAGAAGATGTTGCACGACGCCCACCGAACCTCGGCTCCCAACGCCACCAACGTCTCGATCAGCACCGCGGTCTGCACCGTCATGTGCAACGATCCGGAGATTCGTGCGCCGCGTAGCGGGTAGGCCTCCGCATGCTCCCGCCGGAGCGCCATCAACCCCGGCATCTCGTGCTCGGCGAGCCGGATCTCCTTCCGGCCGAACTCTGCCGCCCCGAGATCCGCCACGGCGAAGTCGAGCCCGTTCCGGGTCCGGTGAAGGTCAGCCTGCTGAATGCTTTCGGGGGTCATCGGGGCTGTCCTCCAAGGCTCGGCGTCAACCGCACACTACCGTGATCCGTTCACCACGCGAGACAGTTGGTGTGGGCCGCAACATCCGACAACCGCACCGCGGAGAGCCATCCGCGAACCCAGAGGAGACGCACCGGTGCCCCTTCCCGGACCCGAGACCCGTGTCGTCGAACTGCGCGTACCCGGGTTGATCGGTACCACGGGCGAGTCGCTGCTCGACTCGGTCGGCGTGGTGGATGTCGCGGGGGACCGCCTCGGCCGTGTCATCCGGCCGTCCGATCGGCTGCGCAGGCCGGCGCCAGGGCCGGTACTGCAGGGGGCGGGGCGGGCGTTGCCGCGCACCCTCGAGGGCTATCTGTGGAGCGGGATGACCTCGGGCGGGGTGGCCAAGGCAACCTGGGCGCTGCTGTTCCCGTTCTCCCTGGCCAACGTGGCGTTCTGGATGCTGCCGCCGGTGCCGAGGGGCGGGGGTGCGCGGGCCCGGTCGGCCCGGGTGATCGGGGCGGCCTGCCGCAGCCTGCTGCGGGTCGCGGGGCTGCTGCTGACCACCCTGCTGGTGAGCCAGCTGGCCGTGGTCACGGTGGACCTGCTCGCCGCGCAGTGCCTCGCCTACCAGGGTCGTTGCGTTCCTTCCGGGCTGTCCTGGCTGAGCGAGGTGGAGGCGTTGCGCACGGCGGTCGGCCTGCTCCCGGTGGCGCTGGCGATCTTCGTGCTGCACCAGGTTTCCGGCACGGAATGGGCGGTGTCGGCGAAGGTGAGCCCGCGACGACCCGGCCGGTCGTTGCCGGGGGACGAGCTCCGTGCCGAGGACGGCGTGCCGGTGCTGCGCTGCCTGCACACCGTGGCCGCGCTGGCCTGCACGGCCCTGCTGCTGGCCGGTGGCCCGTTCACCCGGCCGGCGGCGACGGCGGAGGCAGTGGCCTGGGCCGCCGCACTCGGCCTGCTCGGGGTGGCGGTGCTCGCCACGGCGGTGCGCATGGGCCGGGTTTTCGGCCGGATCGTCCGGGCGGTGCTGCTCGGTGCCGCGGCCGGGCTGCTGGTGTGGACGGCGGTGCTCCGCACCCCGCTGCCCCCGCGGGTGTTCGGCACCGACGACACCGTGCAGGCGATCGGCGCCGGGCTGATCGTCGTCTGCGTGCTGTTCGCGCTGCTGCTGGTGCCGGCCGCGTTGCTGGCGCGCCCGGCATGGCGCGCCCTGCCCCGGCGGCTGCGCCCATGGGTGGGTGGATGGATCGCGGCGCCTGCGCTGGCGCTGGCCGGGCTGATCGGCGGCGGGTTCGGCGCCGGGCTGGCGATCGCGTTGCGCGAGTTGGTCCGTACCGACCTGCTGCTCCCGCCGAGCTACACCCTCGTGACCATCCTGTGGGGTGCCGGGCTCGCGCTGTCCACGGTGCTGGCGGTGCTCGGGTTCGCGGTGGCGGTGCCGATGCGCAGGCTGCGCCGCGGCATTCCGGAGGTGGTGCGGATGCTGCAGGCGGAGGAGGAGAACCGGCAGGAGGCGGCCACGGCGTGGGCGCAGTCCAGCTGGGAACGCCGCTACCTGCACCAGATCGTGGTCGCGGTGGCGCTGGGTATGGCGGCCGGGGTCGCCGGGCTGCTGGTGGCCCGGTTCGGTTTCGGCGGCGTGCCTCCCTGGCTGGAACCGCTCTCCGGGGTCGGGGTGGTGGCGCTCGGCGCGCTCGCGGCCGGGCTGCTGCGGGTCATCTACACGGCGGCGACGACCAGCGAGCGCAGCAGGCACCTGGGTGCGCTCGCCGACCTGGTGTCGTTCTGGCCGCGTGCGGCGCACCCGGCGGTGCCGCCCTGCTACGCGCTCAAGGTGGTGCCGGAGCTGATCGAGCGCTGCCGGGAGCATCTCGCCGACCCGCACACCAGGGTCGTCCTCGCCGGGTACCACCTCGGCGGGCTGCTGGCGGTGATCGCGGCGGGCCGGCTGGCGGCCGAACTGCCGCCCGAGGACCGGGAACGGGTCGGCCTGCTGACCGCGGGTTCGCCGCTGCAGTGGGGCTACCAGCGGGCCTTCCCGGCCGTGCTGCCGCACGAGGCGCTGGTCGACCTGTACGGCAACCTGAACGGCCGGTGGCGCGGGCTGTGCCGGGGAACCGACACCTTCGGCGGCGGGGCGACGACCTGGCGGCATCAGGTCGTGGACCGGCAGTTGCTCGGTGTCGGCTACCTGCCGAGCGGCGGGGTCGGACCGCTGGCACCCGCCGAGCAGGGACCGACCGGGGCGCTGGTGCTCGGGGGCGACCATTGGCTGCCCGACCCGATGCGCGGCCCGCTCAGCGGGCGCCGGTGGGCCGCGGGGGTACGCAGGCACGCGGACTACGTGACCGACCCCGAGTGGGACCGGGCCGTGGCGATGGCCGCGGGACTGGACCGGCCGGACGGGCCGCCGCCGCTGGCGGAGCAGGTCGCCCTGTTCCCCGACCTGTTCAACAGCGACCCGGTCGGCCGGCGCGAGCCCGGCTCAGGTGGTGCCGCGGCGAATACGGAACAGCACAAGCAGGGCGGTTCCGGCTAGCACCAGCAGCGCACCGAGCCAGATCAGCCCGCTGCCGCCGAACCCGGTGGACGCGAGGTCGCCGTCCTCGCCCGCGGGCACGACGGCCGCCGAGGTCACCGAGGCCGTTGTCGCGTCCGCGCTGGTGCCCGGCGAACCGCCCGCCTCGGAGGTGGTGCTCCGGTCCGGTGTGGACGGATTGGTCGAGCCCGTCGTCTCCGTCGTCTCGGTTGTTTCGATGGTGGTCGGCGTGCTGCTGGTGGTGTCCGGCGTGCCGGTGCCGCAGAGGTACCAGTGGCTGATCTGCGGGATGTTGCCGCCGTTGTTCAGCGGCGCGCGCAGCCCCTCCCAGGGCGGCGTCCCGGAAAGGCCGTTCGAGCCGGGCTGGTAAACGTTGTAGCGCGGGCCGCCCTTGACCACGATTCCGGTCACCGTGCCGCCCTCCGCGGCGGTGATGGAGAGGTACTGGTCGACGTTCGGCGTGCCGCCGGTGAACGTCAGGTCTTCCTGGCTCAGCACCGCACCGTCGAGACCGGCCTCTGCGCAGGTGGTGGCGTTGCCCTCGTGCCCCGACGCGCGTGGATCCTCGGCCTCGGTGGCGTGCGCGGTGGCCGCCGCGCCGATGAGCAGGCCGACCGCCATCGGTACGGCGAGCAGTGCGGGGCGGACCGGAAATCTCCGGGAGAGAGACATGCAGAACTCCGTGGAAAAGCGGTTCGGGGTGCCGCCCAGGTGCTCCGGCTCGCTGACCGTCACGGCCGGCGCCACCAGCGGGCGAACGGACGCGGGAACCCTACCCCGAACGGGGGAGCCGACAATGCTCTCAGGTGATCGGTGACCTGATCGAGCCCTCCCGGTGATCTTCTCGGGGCGCCGCCAGGAACTCAGGAGTTGTCGGGGGTTTTGGTGGGGTCGGCGCCGTCGACGGGAAGCGGGGACTCGGTGGCCCCGTTCTCCCGCCGGCCGAGCAGCGAGTGCCGCCTGCTGTACGCGAAGTAGATGATCACGCCGAGCGCCATCCAGCCGAGGAACCGCAGCCAGGTGAGCACGGTGAGATTGAGCATCAGCCAGCCGCAGGCGACGATCGCCAGGATCGGGATCAGCGGCATCAGGGGCACCCGGAAACCGCGTGGCAGGTCCGGTCGCTTCTTGCGCAGCACCATCACGCCGGCGGACACCAGGATGAACGCGAACAGCGTGCCCACGTTCACCATCTCCTCCAGCCTGCCGACATCGAAGAAGGTGGCTCCGAGGGCGACCACCACGCCGACCAGGATGTTCATTCGCACCGGCGTGCCATGCTTGCCGGTCTTGGCCAGTGGCCGGGGCAGCAGCGCGTCCCGGGACATCGCGAACATCACCCGCTGCAACCCGAGCATGAGCACCATGACCACGGTGGTCAGACCGGCCAGCGCACCCACCGAGATGATGTTCGCCGCCCAGTCCACATCGTGCACGGCGAACGCGGTGGCGAGGGTCTTGCGGCCCTCGGGCGCGGCCTCGGAGGACAGCTCCTGGTACGGCACCATTCCGGCCACGACCAGCGAGGTCGCCACGTAGAGCACGGTCACGATGGCCAGCGAGCCGAGGATGCCGCGGGGCACGTTGCGCTGCGGGTTCCTGGTCTCCTCCGCGGTGGTGGCGACGATGTCGAACCCGATGAAGGCGAAGAACACCAGCGAGGCACCGGCCAGCAGGCCGAAGGCGCCGTAGGTGCTGCCCTCGCTGCCGAACAGGGCGGAGAGCAGGGACTGCTCGATACCGCCGCCTGCCGCCGCGCCCTCCGCGGCGGGCGGGACGAACGGCGTGTAGTTGTCCGGGCTGATGTAGGTGATCCCGAGCACGATCACGAACAGGATGATCAGCACCTTGATCGCGGTGATCACCAGGCTGAACCGGGAGGACAGCTTGGTACCCAGGGTCAGGATCGTCGCGAGCACGATGATCAGCAGCATCGCACCCCAGTCGGCGCTGACCCCACCGATCTCCACGGTGGTGGTGACGTCCTCGCCGAAGACGTAGCGCAGCACGGTCTGCAGGTACACCGACCAACCCTTGCCGACGGCGGCCGCGGCCACCGCGAACTCCAGGATCAGGTCCCACCCGATGATCCAGGCGAGGAACTCGCCGAAGGTCGCGTAGGAGAAGGTGTACGCGCTGCCCGCGACCGGGACGGCCGAGGCGAACTCCGCGTAGCACAGCGCGGCCAGTGCGCAGGCCGTACCGGCCAGAATGAACGCCACGGACACCGAGGGACCGGCCACGTCACCGGCGGTATGTGCCGTCAGGGTGAAGATGCCGGCGCCGATCATCACCGCGACACCGAATACGGTCAGATCCCACGCGCTCAGGTTCCTGCGTAGCTTGGTATCCGGCTCATCGGTGTCGGAAATCGACTGTTCGACCGGTTTGGTCCGCCACAAACCCGTTCTGGGCAACGTTGACCTCCTGGGTGACCTGGATCTCAGGGTCCGCGCCACCCTAACGGGTGGTTGACCACCAACGCACGCGAGGTCCGGTCAGGAAACAACCTCGGGCCGGTACAGGTCCGGCTCCAGGTACATCAGCCGCGCGGCGGGGACCCGCTCCCGGACGCGGCCCTCGGCCTGGTCGATGGCGCGCGCGACCTCGGCCATCTCCAGCCCTTCCGACAGCCCGAGCTTGGCGGCCACCAGCAGCTCCTCCGGGCCGATGTACTGGGTGCGGATGTGGATCACGCGCTGCACCCCGTCCCCGACCAGCGCGTCGGTGATGCTCCGCAGCTCCCGGTCGGTGGCGCCCTCGCCGATCAGCAGGCTCTTCATCTCGATGATCAGGATGATCGCGATGACACCGAGCAGGATCCCGATCGTGATGGTGCCGATGCCGTCCCACACCGGGTCACCGGTGAGCACCGAGAGACCGACGCCGATCAGCGCGAACACCAGCCCGAACAGCGCGCCCGCGTCCTCGAGCAGCACCACCGGCAGTTCGGGGGAACGGGACTGCCGGATGAAGCCCCACCAGGTGGCGTCGCCCTTGACCGCCCTGGATTCGACGATGGCCGTGCGGAAGCTGAAGGTCTCCAGCACGATCGCGACCACCAGGATCACCACGGCGACGATCGGCGAGGCGAGTTCCTCGGGGTGCTGGACCTTGTGGATGCCCTCGTACAGCGCGAAAGCCGCACCGAGGGTGAACAGCATCAGCGCGACGATGAAGGAGTAGAAGTAGCGGTCCCGCCCGTAGCCGAACGGGTGTTCCTTGGTCGCCCTACGCCGCGAGGTCCGCTGCCCGAGCAGCAGCAGGCCCTGGTTGGAGGTGTCGGCGACCGAGTGCACCGACTCGGCGAGCATCGAGGACGACCCGGTGACCAGAAAACCGGCGAACTTCGCGACCGCGATCCCGGCGTTGGCGAGCAGCGCCGCCACGATCGCCTTGGTTCCGCCACTTGCCGCCACAGGTGCCCCCGGATGCTCGTGCCGCCCTTGTCCGCACGCAGCTTAGAGGCACCGCACCACGACCGGCGGCCGGGCCGGAAACCCAGTGCCTGCTCCCAACGCACCGCACAGTCCGGTTCAGGACCAGCCGCTCAGGTACACACCCCGGGCGTGGCGCGGAACAGGTGCGCCGGCTGACCCCCCGCCGGCCGCGCGTGCACGGCGGGGTCGGCCGCGGCCAGCCACATCGACTCGCCGCGGCGCAGGCTGGCCTCCTTGCCGTCGGCGGCGCGCAGCCGCAGCTCACCGGAGGTGCACAGCAGGATCTGCGGCCCGGCGCAGTCCAGCTCGACGGCCTCGTCCGCGCCCGCGGCCCATTCGACACGCGCCAGCTCGAACTCCGGCGCGTCGGTGCGGTACACGGCCATCCGGCCGGTCGGCCGCCCGCGCAGTACCGGCATGTCCCCGCAGGCGAAGTCCACCACCCGCAGCAGCTCCGGCACGTCGACGTGCTTCGGGGTGAGGCCGCAACGCAGGATGTTGTCCGAGTTGGCGAGGATCTCCACGGCCGTGCCGTGCAGGTACAGGTGCAGGTTGCCGGCGGGAAGGTAGATCGCCTCGCCCGCGCGCAGGGTGAGCCGGTTGAGCAGCAACGCGGCCAGCACCCCCGCGTCGGCGGGGTGGGTCTCGCCGAGCTCGAGGATGGTGCGGCACTCGGGTTCGAACTCACCGTGGTCCTTGACGTGCAGCACGCAGGCGTCCAGCACCTCGGGCAGCAGCTCGTCCAGCGCGGGCTGCGGCATGGTGATCCAGGTGGTGAACAGGGTGCGTAACCCGTCCGGATCCGGCTGGGCGGCAAGCAGGTCGGCGTACTTGGCCAGGCCGGGTGTCTCGATGGCGCGCAGCAGCGACACCGTGCGCCGGGGGTCGCGGAACCCGGCGAGCGCGTGGAACTCGGTGAGTGCGCACACCAGTTCCGGCTTCGCGGTCGGGTCGGGGTAGTTCCGGTTCGGCGCGTCCCGCGGGATGCCCGCGGCCTCCTCGCGGGCGTGCCCCTCGGCGGCCTGGCCGGCCGAGGGGTGCGCCTGCATGGAAAGCGGCTCCTCGGCGGCGAGGATCTTCAGCAGGAACGGCAGGCGGTCACCCCAGCGCTCGGCGCACCGGCTGCCGAGCTGCCCGACCGGGTCGGCTTCCACGAGCTCCAGCAGGCTGCGCTCCACCCCGTCGGCGCCGACCACCCTGGACGGGTCGCCGGGATGCGCACCCATCCACAGCTCCGCCTCGGGATGTGGGGCGGGCACCGGCCTGCCCAGCAGTTCCGGGATCGTGATCCGGGACCCCCAGGCGTACGGCCGCACGGCGCCCAGCAGCTGTTCCACGTCTCCACCTCAACTCTCGGCGGCGCTTGCCGTTCGCACCAGCCTTCTCGCTGTACTCGCGGCTACGCCCTGGTGGGTGCGTACCCCGCTCCGCCAATGGTCCCAGTGGCCAGGCCGAGATAGATGGCAGCCATCTCGAGCCGCAACGCGAGCACCGCGGCACGGGCGGGCTCGGCCGCCTCGATCTCGCCGGCCGGGGCGAGCACGTCGGCGCCGGGCAGCAGTTGCTCCGCCCGGTACCGGGTCGCGTCGGCGGCGGGTCCGTCGTTGACCGCGAGCAGGAGCACCCGCGGCGGGGCGGTGGACATCGGCTCGTCCTCCGGATCGGCGAAGATGTCCCGTTCCGAGGTGCCGGTGATGGCGGCACGCAGCAACGCGGGCCGCGCCATCGCCTGACGGTGGTCGGCGACGTCACACACGGTCGCGGCATGGGCGGCGAACACGTGTGCCCCGTGCTCGCCGACCGTGCGAGCGGGCCGGTCCAGGCCCCACAGCAAGGGTGTGCGCTCCGCCACGCGTAAGGCAAGTGCCTTCGCGGGGCTGACGAAGGACTCGTGACCGGGATGGTTGCGCTCGGCCTCGCCGTCCAGCTGGTCGGCCACCGACTCGAGATCGGACACCAGCAGCCCGAGGGTGTTCGCGACCAGCAGCCCGGCGGCGAGCGCGCGGGGGAAGGCCAGCTCCGGCGGGACCCGCACCCGCGGCGTGATCAGCAGCCCCCGGCCGGCCACGGCCGAGGCCACCGGCCCGTCCTGGGATGCGGACAGCACGATGGTCGCGCCGTACCGGGCGGCCCGCTCCAGCGAGGCCGCCGGCTCCGGGTCCTCCCCTTCGTCGAGGTGCCCGGTCACCACGTCCAGCGTGCCGACCCAGCCGGGGACGACATCGCTCACCACCACCGGCACCGGGCAGGACGCCCCGAGCAGGGCCTCCAGCAGGTGGGCCGAGGCACGGCTCACGCCGTCCCTGGCCAGTACCACCAGCGCCCGCGGCCTCCCGATGTCCAGCCGTTCACCGAGCTCGAGCTCGGCTCCCGCCTCGAGGGTGGACCTGACCTGGGCACCGGCCATCGCGCAGCCGCGCAGCAGCCCGGAGACATCGGCGTGCGCCAGCCGGTCGGGGTCGTCCAGCAGGCTGTCGTCAAGCACCGTCGACATCGGCATCGTCCCGCTCCCCTTCGGGATCCTCCGCGGACATCGCCTCGTCGAGCAAGAGCACCGGAATACCGTCCCGGACGGGGAAAACCCGGCCACAATAGGTGCAGGTGAGGGCGTCGGCCTGCGGGTCGTCCGGCGAGCCGACCCGCAGCGGCGCGTGATCCGGCGATGGGCACGCGAGGATCTCCAGCAACTGCTCGTCAAGCGTCACGGCCATAGTTCCTCCATACCATCCCTAGCCCGTCATGCCCGGACAATCGCCAGCACCTCGTCGACGAGCGCGTCCACCGCCGCGGCATCCGGTGCTTCCGCGTTCAGGCGCAGCAGCGGTTCGGTGTTGGAGGCGCGGAGGTTGAACCAGCGACCGTCGGCCAGCTCCACGGTGAGCCCGTCCAGCTCGTCCAGCGTGGCACCGCTGCGCCCGGAGAACGCGTCCTTCACCGCGAGCTGGCTCGCCACCTGGTCGCGCACGGTCGAGTTGATCTCACCGGAGGCCGCGTAGCGCCGGTACGCGGCGGTCAGCTCGGACAGCGGGCCGTCCTGCTCGCCGAGCGCGGCCAGCACGTGCAGCGCGGCCAGCATACCGGTGTCGGCCCGCCAGAAGTCGCGGAAGTAGTAGTGCGCGGAGTGCTCCCCGCCGAAGATCGCGCCGGTCTCGGCCATCTTCTCCTTGATGAAGGAGTGCCCGACCCTGGTGCGCACCGGCTTGCCGCCGTGCTCGGCGACGATCTCCGGGACGGCCTTGGAGGTGATCAGGTTGTGGATGATGGTGCCGCCGGGTTCCTTGGCCAGCTCGCGCGCGGCCACCAGCGCGGTGATCGCGCTCGGCGAGACCGGCTCGCCCCGCTCGTCCACCACGAAGCAGCGGTCGGCGTCGCCGTCGAAGGCCAGCCCGGCGTCCGCACCGACCTCGCGCACCTTGGCCTGCAGGTCGACCAGGTTGGCCGGGTCCAGCGGGTTGGCCTCGTGGTTGGGGAAGGAGCCGTCCAGCTCGAAGTACAGCGGCAGGATCTCGACGGGCATGACCTCCCGTCGCCCACCGTCACCCGCCACGGAGGCCGCCGTGTCCATCCGAAACACCGGTGGCACGGTGTGGCCGCCCATGCCGTTGCCCGCGTCCACCACGACCTTCAGTGGCCGGTTGCCGGACAGGTCGACCAGCTCACGCAGGTAGACCGCGTAGTCACCGAGGGTGTCCCGCTGGGTCACCGTGCCCGGCTGCCCCACGAAGCTCGGCACGCCCTGCTCCACGGTGTCCCTGATCTCGGCGAGCCCGGAGTCCTGGCCGACCGGAGCCGCCCCGGAGCGGCAGAGCTTGATGCCGTTGTACTGGGCGGGATTGTGGCTCGCGGTGAACATCGCCCCCGGCATGTTCAGCGAGCCGGAGGCGAAGTACAGCTGGTCGGTGGCGGCCAGGCCGATGGCCACGACGTCGAGGCCCTGTGAGGTGACCCCCTCGGCGAAGGCCGCGGCCAGCCCCGGCGAGGAGTCCCGCATATCGTGGCCGACCACCACGGACGGCGAGTCCGGCTTGATCAGCAGGGCGAACGCCGCGCCGAGGTCACGGACGAGGTCCGCGTTCAGCTCCTCGCCGACGACCCCGCGAATGTCGTAGGCCTTCACAATGCCCGACAGGTCTGACACGCCCTCTCCCCGCTATACGTCCGAGTCACGGATACGACGCGGAAAGCGTACCGGCGCCGCCGCGGGCGGGACGGCGCAACCCGATTACGGTTTGATGGGATCCGGCAGTACCCGCAGGTGACCCCGCCTACCGGAGGGGGTCTCCTGCTCCGGAGGCGGAGGCTGCCGATCCGAACGGCCCGCTTCCCTCACCGCCTCGGCGAGCGCGGTCAGCTCGTCCCCCGAGGGTTCCGGCTCGGCGAAATCGCCCTCGTGCCGGACCACCTCCCAGCCCTTCGGAGCGGTCAACCTGAGCGCGTGCGCCTCGCACAGGTCGTAGGAATGCGGCTCGGACGCCGTGGCCAGCGGACCGACCACCGCCGTGGAGTCGCTGTAGGCGTAGGTCAGCGTGGCTACCGCGGGCTGCAGGCAGCCCGTCCGCGAACACTTCCGCACGCTCGGCACGGTTGATCACCATAGCGCCTTCGCCCAGCCACGTGGCGCAGGCGCGCCGTTGACGCCCGCGACGGAGCCCAGGCCCCCGCCGGGCCGGTCGTGTCGCGCCTTGCGTAACACTGACACACCGTCTCGGTTCCGGGGCATGTTCGGCGTACCCTACGAATGGTGGCGACGGCTCAAGGTTCTCAGCGTGCTCAGCAGCGGCGGCGAATCCGCAGGGACAGGCACGGGCGCGGGCTGCGTGGCCCGCTGTATCCCGCGTCCCTGCCGGCCGCGTCGAGCAGGGCGGAACGGTTCGACACACTCGTGCTGGACGCGCTGGAGCCGATCGAGGCTCGCTGGCGGCACGAGCTGACCGAGCTGGACGTGGCCGTGGACGACGTGCCCGAGGTCCGCGGGAGCGGCACGCCCGCGCAGGCCGAGGGGGTGCTGCACGACGGGTCGGTCCCGCTCTCCCGCCTGGTGCCCGCGGGCGTGGACCGGTCCGGGTTGCCCACCCGCGCCAGGATCGTGCTGTACCGCCGCCCGCTCGAGGCCCGCGCCAAGGACCCTGCCGAGCTGTCCGAGCTGGTACACGACGTGCTGGTCGAGCAGGTCGCCACCTATCTCGGCGTGGAGCCGGATGTCATCGAGGGGGGCTGAGTCGAGGGGGGCTGAGCGGGCTCCCGCCGGCCGGGTATCGCGGTGAGCGCGGTGAACAGCACGGCCGCGATCTGACCGAGCAGTAGCAGGTCACGCAGCACCGAGGGATGGTCGACGACCACCTCGGAGGCCCTGGCCGGGACGGCGACGGCCACCTGGTGTCCCCAGGCGCGCACGATCGGTACCCGATCCCCGTTCACCGTGGCCCGCCAACCAGGCTCCGACTCCGCGGCGAGCACCAGCAGCCTGCCCGCGGGCCCGTCGGACACCCGCACCCGGACGTCCGGCAGCTCGGCCTCGACCGGCACCACCGCGGTGCCACCGGCGAGCTGCCCGGTGGGCGCCTGGCCGCCGACCGCCCGCTTGGCCTCCTGCGGGGAGATCAGGGTCACCTGGCCACCAGCCGGGCTGAGCCGCAGCACCTTCCTGCCGTCACCGGTTTCCGGTGCCCCGGCGATCAGGTCGGGCGCGGCGCGGCGGAGCGGCGCCCCGTCCTCGCCTGGCGGGAGCACGAGGAACAGCACCCCGGCCGCGGCGGCCGAGGTGACCGCCTCCCGCGACCCGGAGAGCAGGTCCCGCTGCCAGGTCGCGAGTCGCTGCGAGGTGCCGGCCACCGGCACCAGCTCGTCGTCGCCGAACCGGGGTAGCCTGCCGCCGACCTGCCGCACCGGCTCACCGGGTGCACCCAGCACCAGCACCGAGCGCCCGGTACCGGACAGTTCCCTGGTCAGCGAGGACGCGAGCGACACACCACCACCCGCCCGCAGCGGGCCCGCGGCCGCCAGCACCCCACCCGCGGCCAGGGTGAGCAGCACCAGCACCCCGCCCGCCGCGCCCAGCCTCGGCAGCGCGGCGGGCACCGCCGGGGCATCCGCGCGATGGGCGCAGGCCGCCAGCACCACCCAGAGCAGCCCGGCGCCGGCGACCAGCAGCGGAACCCCGGTGTACCCGACGGCCGCGGCCCCACCGTGCACCGGCGGCACCGCGATCAGCCGGAGGGCGACCACCCCGCCGATGCCGAGCAGCAGCACCGCCAGCCCGGGACCCGCGGCCCTGCTCGGCCGCACCACCAGTGCCACCAGCGCGGCGACCAGTACCGCGACGCCGGTGGGCAGCGCGCCGGGGCCACCGGGGTCGAGGCCGAGCAGGTCGGCCGCGTCGGGCGGCCGCGAGCCGGTGCCGCCGAGGCCGTGCAGCAGCGGCGCCGGACGCGTGAGCAGGGCCGGCAGCCAGGGCAGCAGCAGGGCCAGCGGCAGCAGCACGACGATGGCCACCGCGGAGATCCGGCGGCCGAGGCCGCCGGCGGAGGGCAGCAGCACGAACCCGGCGACCAGCGCCACCAGCGCGAGGGCATGCGCCTGCGGGGAGAACGCACCGAGCACGGCGAGACCGAGCGCGGTCAGCACCGCGACGCTCAACCAGCGCCGATCCGCGCGGGTGAGCACGGCGGCGAGCCCGGCGAGCACCGCGGGCAGCAGGATGTGCGCCACCACGAGCCCGAGCCGGCCCTGCGCGACACCCGCGGTACCTGCCGGGAGCAGCGCGTACGCCGCGGCGACGGCCGCACGTACCCAACGATGTGCCCGGATCCCGCTGGTCGCCGCGTAGGCCACCAGCGCGGCCAGTGGCAGGTGCCCGAGCAGCAGCAGCGCGACCAGCGCGGGTGGCCCGCCGAGCGGCAGGAACACCGCGCCGAGCGTGCCGAGCACGGCGAGGGTGGCCGGGGCGGCCGCGGCGGTGCCGCCGCCGACCGGGTGCCAGGAGGCGAGGTAGGTCGACCACAGCTGGTCCAGCCCACCCACCGGCAGCAGCCGCCCGCCTGCCAGGTCGAGCCCGAGTCGGGAGCCGTTCAGCACCAGGCCGAGCGCGGTGAGCACGAGGAGGAGCACCACCGGCGGCGCGAAGATCGTCGCGGCGAGAATCCGGCGCCGGTCGACCTCCACGAAGACCAGCTCGGGCTCGCGCTGGTCGCCGGGTGAGGGCCGGGCCCGCCGCTCGCCCTCCGCTCGCTCGGCCTCCTGCTCGGGCAGGGCGACCGCCAGGATGTCGTGCGGTTTGCGCAGCCCCCTGGCGCGGGAGCCGAGGGCGCGCGTGGCCCCCGCCGGCAGTGCCTCGGGCCCGACCGGCCGGGTGGCCCTCGACTCGGACCGGGCGGCCTCCGGTGGGACCCAGGCCGACGGGTCGGAGGAGTCGGGCACCGCCTCGGGCAACCGGCCGAGTGCGGCCTCGCTGGCCACCCGCCTGCGGACCAGGTGCAGCATCCCACCGCGCAGCAGGTTGCGCAGCCTGGCGAACCGGCTGGTGAGTAGGCCGCGTACGGAGCCGGTCAGCCGGCTGCGGGCGGCCCGCCTGCGCGCCCTCGCCGCCCGCAGCCCCGCGTGCCCTCCGGTCAGGTACCGCACCGCGGCGAACTCGGCCCGCGCCCTGCCGAACTGCCGCAGCAGGGCGAACCCGAGCCCGCGCAGCAGGCTCAGCAGGACCAGCCGGGGCAGGCCGAGCAGGAACGAGACCGGCGCGCAGTTGGCCAGGAAGGTGCGCAGCCCGTGCGCCCGGTCGGCGAGGAGCAGGGAACCGGGCACCGCATGCGCCTGCCGCTCGCCGGTGCTCGCCGCGCGTGCGTGCCGCAACCTGGCCAGTGGCACGGACAGCACCAGCGAACCCGCGGAGTTCACCCGCCAGCCGAAGTCGATGTCCTCGCGCAGCAACGGCAGTCCGGTGTCGAAACCACCGAGCCGTTCCCACTGCTCGCGGCGGACCAGCGAGCCGGCGCTGGGCACCGCCAGCACCTCGGTGCTCTGCTGGTGGTCCCTGGGGACGGCATGCTGGCGGTGGCCGGAGGCGTCCAGGGAAAGGCCCGCCTCGACGATCAGCCGCGGATCCGTCCAGCCGACAGCGAGCGGCCCGAGCACCCCGGCCGATGGCGCGGCCTCGGCCGCGTTCAGCAGGGTGCCGAGGCAGTCCGGTTCGGGGGCGCAGTCGTCGTGCAGCAGCCAGATCCAGGTGCCCGGATCCCCCCAACGTTCACCCGCATGAGCGACGGCCTCGGCGACCGCCGCGGCGAAACCGGTGTCCTCGGCCAGGGTCAGCACCCCGGAGAGCACCCGTTCCCCCGCCGCGCCGACCGGATCGGCGGCGTCGGCGAGGATGGCGGCGGTGCGGTCACCCGAACCGGTGTCCACCGCGAGGACGTGCCGGGGCCGAACCTCGCTGCGCCGCAACGCGGACAGCGCGAGCGGAAGCCAGGCGGCACCGTTGTGGCAGACCAGAATCGCCAGCACCGGCGCGGTGCGCGGCGTGGCGGGCGCCGAAACGCGAGGGGCAGTCAACGGCCGTCTCCAGTAGTCTCATGCAAGAGGTTATGCACAGTCGGAGGTGCGGCTGCCGCCGGCTTCTCGCCTCGTATCCAGGCGCCACGAGCCACCCTCCGCAGGCTTCGGGCGGCCCCCGTCGCCTGGATCGTGCATCACCCTCAGTACTCGTCGGGATCCCGGTGGTCGAATGCCGACCACCCTACGATGTCAACGAGCTACTGGTTCGGGCGCTACTGGACCGGGCGGACCGCGCTACACCGCGCGTTTCTTGAGCTTGCGACGCTCCCTTTCGGACAGTCCACCCCAGATGCCGAAACGCTCGTCATGCGCGAGGGCGTACTCGAGGCAGTCGTCCCGCACCTCGCATCCCTGGCAGATGCGTTTGGCTTCCCGGGTGGACCCACCCTTCTCCGGAAAGAAGGCCTCCGGATCGGTCTGCGCGCACAGGGCGCGTTCCTGCCAATCCTGCTCCTCGGACACGTCGAGCAGGTCCGGGAGAGTTCCCAGGTCCTGCTGCTGGGGGTCATCCCAGTCCATGACGTGCCCCCAATCCCTTCCATTGGCGCCTAACCGCACGTCCGCCTCCTCGCTTCCACGCACTCCCCAGGCTGGCGGTGTTGACTCGGCGTCGAGACGCGGAACCGTGCCCCGACGCGTACAGTCCGATGCCGGACCGCACCGTTGTGGTCCCCTCCTGCTCCCTCTTCAGGCGGACCGATCCGCCGCCCCCTCTGGCGACGAATGACATCAATGTGATTACACCCGTGTAATGGAGCTAGGTCAAGCGGAGTAGCAAGTTCGGGGGATACTTCGAGCTCGACACGCAAGGGGACACGCCGACGGCCACCCGAGGGGATACGGAAGACTGAGGGCGTGCAACGTTCAGCCGTCCGCCCCAGTCCCCTGTTCTTCGCCATCCTCGCCGTCGCTGTCCTCGGTGCCGCGCTCCTGGTCGTGCAAAGCCCGTTCCCGACGACGGAGTTCGACGGTCAGGTGTTCATCACCAGTCTCGACCACCAGGTGCTCGGCACGCTCGGGATCATCCTGCTGATCATCGGCGGCTGGGCAGCCTCGCTCACCCTGCACGAGTTCGGCCACGCGCTGGTCGCCTACCGCGGCGGGGACCACGAGGTCGCCGCCAAGGGTTATCTCACAATGGACATTCGCCGGTACACCGATCCGGTGCTGTCCCTGGTGTTGCCGCTGCTGTTGCTGGCGATCGGCGGCATCCCGCTGCCCGGTGGCGCGGTGTGGATCAACCGGTGGGCGCTGCGCTCGCGGTCGGTGTCCTCCTGGGTCTCGCTGGCCGGTCCGCTGAGCAACCTGGCCATCGGCGCCGTGCTGACCGCTGTGGTGGCGCTGGCGCCGATGCCGACCGGGCTGGCGATCGGCCTGTCCTACCTGGCGCTGCTGCAGATCCTGGCCTTCGTGCTGAACATCCTGCCGGTGCCCGGCCTGGACGGGTTCGGGGCGATCGAGCCCTACCTTTCCCCGCAGGCGCGGGAGTTCGGCGCCAAGGCGCGGCCGTGGGCGCCACTGGCCCTGTTCGCGCTGATCATCGCGGTGAACCCGGTGGGGCAGGCCTTCTTCGACTTCGCCTACGGGGTGTTCGACCTCGTCGGCGGTGACGACCGGCTGGCCATCATCGGCGCCGAGGGCTTCCGCTTCTGGCTGTGACCTCGGGTGGCCGTCACCGGTGCTCGCGCAGCCACCTGCGGGCGCGCTTGGCCACCCGCTTGAGCGCGGAACGCTCGCCGAAGTAGTCGGCGAGCATCCCGACCACCGGTAGCATGCCGAAGGCCTGGTGGTAGAAGCGGCCCTGCGGGCGCTTCTCCAGCTCGTCCGTGATGGACAGCAGCAGCCTGCCCAACCGCCACAGGGTGCGCGCCGCTGCCCGCAGGGTGATCCGGCCGTGCCGGCGGGAGGACTCGGTGACCTCCTCGGTCAGCTCGGTGGTCCGCACGTCCTCGGCGGCGGCGTCGTGCCGCACGCCCCTGCCCGCGGCCAGCTCCGGGTCCACCTCCCGCTCGAACAGCACCCAGGCCAGCAGCCGCACCCGGTCCCCGACCTCGGTCATCCCGTGCTCGCCCGCGATGGCGCAGAGCAGCAGGCCCTGCGCGGCCGCGCCGAGCGCGTCCTGCACGGGCAGCCGGTCCGCCAGCGCCCCGCCGAGGCCGGGGACGGCGGTCAGCAGTGCGGTGAACCGGCCGACCCTGCTCACCCACCAGTGCGAACGCTGCGCGGCGTCCATCCCGGCCCATGCCGCGGTGCCGGGGACCCGCAGCGCGGTCAGCCGATCCAGCAGCCGCTCGCGCGGGCCGCGCTGCACCTCGACCAGGTCGGCGGCCTCCCGCTCGGCCCTGGTGCGCAGCCCGAGCGGGTCGGACTCGCGCAGGGCGTCCAGCAGCGGAGCGGTCGCCCGCACGAACGGGCGAAGCACGCGGACCACCTGCGCATCGGAGATCGCCTCACCCACTGACCGCTCCCCTGCCCGGCGAGCGGGCGAGCACCCCGCCGAGCGCCAGCGCGGCCGGCAGCGCCCCGCCGGCCAGCAGCAGCAGCGCCCGCCAGTCCTGCAGCAGCACGAGGTCGCGGCCGGGGCCGGCCAGCCCGATCCCGAACACGGTGACCAGCCACAGCACCAGCGGGACCACGGCCAGCCGCGGTGAGGTCACCCGCGCGGCCTCGCGCACCAGCAGCGGGGTGGTCACCACCGCCAGCACCACGGTGACCGGCACCGGCACGGCGTCCACCGCCGGCAGGATCAGCCCGTCCAGCCGCAGCGGGAGGTAGAACAGCTCCAGCGCGGCCAGCAACACCACGTCGACCAGCAGCAGCGCGAACAAACCCCACTGATACCCGTGCCGACCGGTCATGCTTGCTCCTTCGCGGCTTCGCGCGCGTCCGCGATCGTGTCGACGGGGCGCCCGGCACGACCCGGCGCATGGCCACCAGGGCACGCGCCCCGCCGCCCCGACAGTGGGGCCTCCGGCCGAGGGCGCGCTCTGTGGTCACCGTGACGGCCGCGGGTTGACCCAAGGGGTGTCATCCGGCCACCCCACCGAACAGGTCGGTGCGCACGCCCTCGGCGGGCCCGCGGGCCAGTACGAAGTACTCGGCGGCCAGCAACGGCTGGGCGATCCCGTTGGACAAGGCGTAGCAGGAGGCCGGGCTGGGCACGCTGACCTGGCTACGGTGCGCGCGCAGCGCCGCGACCTTGGCGTCCAGGTACGCGGCGACGTCCACGGTGGTGGTGACCAGCTCGTCCGCGACCGTGGCCGGCTCCCCGTCCGCGGGCACCCGGAACGGCAGCTCGCCGGCCTGCCGTAGCCCGGCCAGCCCGCGGGCCACGGCCGAGGCGGGCGACACCACGTGGAACACCCTGCTCCCGCTGTCCCGCGTGGCCGCCATGGTGATCTCGTGCGCCCGGATGTGGTCGGGATGGCCGTACCCGCCGTTGGCGTCGTAGCTGACCACCGCCTGCGGGCGCACCTCGTCCAGGATCGCGGCGAGCTGGGTCGCCTGCTCCTCCACCGCGCCGCGGACGAACGCCCGCGGGTGCTCGGCGGCGGGCGTGCCTGCCATGCCGGAGTCCCGCCAGCGCCCGATCCCGCCGAGGTAGCGATGATCGGTCACGCCGAGTGCCGAACTGGCCGCGGCCAGTTCGCCCGCCCGGTACCCGCCGAGCTGGTCGGCCTCGTCCGGACCGAGCCGCCGCAGTTCGGGCGGGATGACCTCGCCCTGCTCGCCGAGCGTGCAGGTCACCAGCGTGATCTCGACCCCGGCGGCGGCGTAGCGGGCGATCGTGCCGCCGGTGGTGAGGCTCTCGTCGTCCGGATGCGCGTGTACCAGCACTAGCCTGTACGCACCGTACTCAGGTCTGCTCAGCTCAGAGATCACGGTCTCAGATTAATTCCTCCTTCGTGTCCACATCCCCCGGCGCCTCGGTTATCCTCGCGCGAGTCATGCCTACCGGGCGTGACATCTGTACCCCCACGAAGGGCATCTTGGTGAGCACTGAAGCAACAACGGCGATGACGGCCGGCACATCCGGTTCCGTCCTTTCCATCGCGGACCTGCACATCTCGTTCCCCACCGAGGACGGCGTCGTCGATGCGGTCAAGGGCATCGGGTTCGACGTCAAGCCCGGCGAGATCGTCGCCGTCGTCGGCGAGTCCGGATCGGGCAAGTCGGTGACCTCGATGTCGGTGCTCGGCCTGCTGCCCAAGAACAGCACGGTCCACGGTGACCTCCGCCTCGAGGACCGCGGGCTGTCCGGGCTGTCGGACAAGGAGCTGCGCAAGATCCGCGGCAACGACATCGCGATGATCTTCCAGGAGCCGATGACGGCACTCAACCCGGTGTACACCGTCGGCTGGCAGATCCGCGAGGCCCTGCGGATGCACCAGGACCTCGCCAAGAGCGCCGCCGACGCCCGGGCCATCGAGCTGCTGGACCTGGTCGGCATCCCGAACCCGGAGCAGCGCTTCCGGCAGTACCCGCACCAGCTCTCCGGTGGGCTGCGGCAGCGTGTGGTGATCGCGATGGCGATCGCCTGCGACCCGAAGGTGATCATCGCCGACGAGCCGACCACCGCGCTGGACGTGACCGTGCAGGCGGAGATCCTCGGGCTGCTGCGCAAGCTCAGGGACACCCTGGACACCGCGATCGTGCTGATCACCCACGACATGGGTGTGGTCGCCGACCTCGCCGACCGGGTGGTCGTGATGTACCAGGGCGACATCGTGGAGCAGGCTCCGGTGCGCGAACTGTTCGCCCGGCCACAGCAGGAGTACACCAAGCGGCTGCTCGCCGCCGTTCCGGTGCTCGGCCAGCGCCCCGAGGGCGGGCTGCTGTTCGAGGACGAGCGGATGGACGCCACCGAGGCGCAGCGCATCGCCGAGGAGATCAAGCTCTCCGACGCCGAACTGGAAGCGAAGATCGAGGCCGGGGCGCACGCGCTGGAGATCAAGAACCTGGTGCTCGACTTCCCCGGCCGCCGCGGCAACAAGGTACGCGCGGTGGACGACGTGTCGCTGCACATCGAGAAGGGCGAGATCCTCGGCCTGGTCGGCGAGTCCGGTTCCGGCAAGTCCACCGTCGGCCGCTGCGCCATCCGGCTGCTCGAGCCGACCGGCGGTACCGTCTCCATCGCAGGCCGGGACATCACCACGCTGTCCGCCAAGGAACTGCGGCCACTGCGCCGGTACTTCTCCATCGTGTTCCAGGACCCCGCGTCCACGCTGGACCCGAAGATGACCATCGGCGACTCGGTGGCCGAGCCGCTGATGCTGCACAAGATCCTGTCCGGCAACGAGCTCGACAACCGGGTCACCTCGCTGCTGGACAAGGTCGAGCTGTCCGCGCACTACCGCAACCGCTACCCGCACGAGCTGTCCGGCGGCCAGCGGCAGCGGGTCTCCATCGCGCGGGCACTGTCGCTGAACCCGCAGTTGCTGATCGCCGACGAGCCCACCTCGGCGCTGGACGTCTCGGTGCAGGCGACCGTGCTGGACCTGTTCCTGAACCTGCAGCAGACGCTGCAGTTCGCCTGCCTGTTCATCAGCCACGACCTGGCCGTGGTCGACCTGCTCGCCGACCGGGTGGCGGTGATGCAGCACGGCAAACTGGTCGAGGTGGGCACCAGGGACGAGGTGCTGCACTCGCCGCGGGAGGAGTACACCAAGCGGCTGCTGTCCGCGGCCCCGGTGGCCGACCCGGTGCTGCAGGCCGACCGGCGCGCCGCATGGGAGGCCGGCCGGGTCGCCCCGGTCGCCGACTGAGCCCGAAACGGCAGAGGGCCCGGCCAACCGCGTGACGGTGGCCGGGCCCTCTGCCGTGGTCGTCCGGTCAGGCCTTCATCCGGCGCTGTCGGGGGTCGAAGGCGTCCCGCAACCCGTCGCCGATGAAGTTGATCGTCAGCGAGATCAACACCAGCACCAGGAACGGTCCCCAGAACAGCCAGGGCCGGAAGGTGAGCTGGGCGTAGTTCTCCTGGATGACCCGGCCGAGCGAGGTGTCCGGTAGCTGCACGCCGAGGCCGATGAAGGACAGCGCGGCCTCCACCAGCACGGCCTGCGCCACCGCCAGGGTGGCGTTCACCGTAATACTGCCGACCATGTTCGGCACCAGGTGCTTGAAGATCACCCGGCCGGTGCCCGCGCCCGCGGCACGCGCGGACTCCACGAACTCCCGCTGCGCCAGCGACATCGCCTCGGCACGGGTGATCCTGGCGATCGGCATCCAGGCGAACGCGGCCAGCACCAGTGCCACCACGTACCAACTCCCGCTGAACACCTGCACCAGGATGGCGGCCGCCGCGATCTGCGGGACGATCAGGAACAGGTCGGTGAACCGGGAAATCGCCGAGTCGGTGAAGCCGCCGAGGTAGCCCGCGGTGGCACCGAACACCACCCCGAGCATCGTCGCGACCATGGACACCACGACCGCGATCAGCATGGAGTACTGGGTGCCGCGCAGGATCTGGGACACCATGTCCTTGCCGACCTGCGTGGTGCCCAGCGGGTGGTCCGCGCTGGGCTGCAGGAAGCCGCCGACCGTCTCGGTGTAGCTGTACGGCCAGAAGATCGGCAGGATGACAATGGTCAGCACGATCAGCGTCAGCAGCGCGACACTGGCCATCGCCAGTTTGTGCCGCAGGAACTTCCGCAGTACGAGCGCGCCCTGACTCCGTGGCCGTGGCGCGAGGTCGGTTTCCTGGTTTTGGCCCCCGGAACCGCCCGACTGGGCGTCCGCGAGCATCGAGTTCATATCAGCCAACGCGAATCCTCGGGTCCAGGATGCCGTACACCAGGTCGGCAATCAGATTGAACACAACTACCGTAACGGCGACCAGCACCAGCCAGCCCATCATCACGTCCGGATCGTTCTGGTTCACCGCGTTCACCAGAACCGTGCCCATCCCGTTCCACGCGAACACGGTTTCGGTGATGATCGCCCCGGTGAGCACCTGCGCGAAATTCACCGAGAACAGCGTCGCGACCGGGATGAGCGCATTCCGCATGGCGTGCCGGAAAATGACCCGGGAGGAGGAAACGCCCTTCGCGCGGGCGGTACGGACGTAATCCGAACTGAGCGTCTCGAGCATGGAGGCACGTTGGAACCGGCTATACGCGGCGAAGCTGATCACCATGATGGCAAGCGTAGGCAGCAGGTACGCGCCGACGTAGTCGACGATGAAGTCGCCGAACCCGTCACTGACCAGTTTCTCCGGGCTGATCGTCTTGATCCACGGGTTACCGAGCCATTCGGTGAGGCCGAGGTCGTAAACGACCGTGTTCAACTCGATCGCATAAGTCTTCAGCACGATGGCGACACAGAAGATCGGCATCGAGAACATCAGGAACGCCAGCATGGTGGCGACGTAGTCGATGATCGAGTACTGCTTCACGGCGGCCAGCACACCGATGGCGACGCCGATGACGATCGCCAGGATCTCCGCGCCGATCACCAGTTTCAGAGTGACCTCGTAGGCACTCATCACCATCGGGAAAACCGGCTGCAGCGCGTTGCCCTGTGCGATAGAAAGGCCCCAGTCGCCGGTCAGGAAGTCGCCTAGCCAGTCGAAGTAGCGCGGGACCAGCGGCTGGTCCAAGCCGAGTTGCTGGGCGAACGCGGCGATGGTTTCCGGACTGACATCTGGTCTTGCCCGCAGATCGGCGAGCGGATCACCCGCACCGGCGACCATCAAGTAAACCAGGAAGGTACCGATCAGCAGGATCGGTATCGAGATCGCTACCCGCCGTAGCGTGTAGAGCACTAAGTTCAACGGAATTGCTCCTCGTCCGGCCTCGCCGTCTGGGTGTCAGCGGCCGCCCTTGCTCACCGTAGCGGGGGTGCCGCCACGGTCAACAGCTACCCAAGGAGGGTCGTGCACGATTCGCGCGCGACACTCATTTATCACACCTCAAGGAAGAGGTCCGGAACCGGGCTGGCAGCAGCACCGGTTCCAGACCCCTTCAGCTCATCTCGATTTCACTGGGAAACTAGCTGGTCCGCTCCCACTCACCGACATTCCAGAGGGAACCGAAGTAACCCTGGAAGAAGACCCGGTCGATGCCACGGAAGGCCCACATCGACGGCATCTGGAACAGCGGCAGCGAGGCCCGCTCCTCCGCGATCAGCTCGTCGGCCTTCTGGTAGCCCTCGCGCTGGGCCGATTCGTCGGTCGCCGAGACGGCCTTGTTCATCGCCTCGTCGATCTGCGGGTTGGCGAGACCCTGGTAGTTCTGCTCGCCACCGTTGTCCGGGGAGAGGAAGATGGACGAGGACTCGGCCTTGAACGGTGCCGCCGACCAGGCATAGATGCAGGCATCCCAGTCGCCGTTGGAAAGCGGGCCGTCGAAGAAGGCCGGGTCGGTGTTGTCCTTGACCTCGATCCCGGCTTCCTTGAGCTGCGGGATCAGGATCTCGACGGTCTGGCTGCGCCGGTCGTTGTCGTTGTGCGAGATGGCGATCGACAGCCGCTCGCCATCCTTCTCGAAGATCCCGTCGGCGCCCTTGGTCCAGCCTGCGTCCTGCAGGGTCTTGGCCGCGGCCTGCGCGGCCTGCCCCGCCTTGCCGCTGTAGCGGTCCTCGTAGCCCTGCTCACCCTCGAAGTACATGACGCTGTTCAGCACCTGAGCGTCCTGCCGGATCGGCTGGATGAGCTTGTTCAGGATCTCCTCGCGCTCGATCGCCTGGAAGAAGGCGGTCCGCACGGCCTTGTCGGCGAAGATCCGCTCGTAGTTGAGGTCGATGTGCTCGTACGACAACTGCGGGGCCGAACCGTAGGTCACGCCCTGCGAGGCGAGGTCCTTCAGCCCCTGCGCGCTGGTGGCGTCCGGCTGGGTGGAGGACGCCACGTCGATCTCACCGTTCTGCAGCGCCGAGGCCATCTCCGTGGTCTTCGGCATGGCCCGGACCACGACCGTCTGCGGCCCGCCCTTGGCACCGACGAAGTCCTTGTTCCGCTCCAGGGTGACGATGCCCGCGTTGTCGTCGAACGAGGCGATCTTGTACGGGCCGGAGGCCGGCATGATGTCCGGCTTGAAGCCCTTCCACTCCGAGGACCAGAACTCGCCGGCCGGCTTCAGCTCCTCAGCCGGGCTGTTCAGGTCGAACTGGGTGATGTCCCCGATACCGGTCTCCTGCTCCAGCACGTGCGCGGGCAGGATCGTGGTGTTGAACAGGCCCTCGTAGTCCAGGTACGGCTCGCTGTAGGTGGTGACGAAGGTCTGGTCGTCCGTGCACTCGGCCTGCTCGATCAGCTTGTAACCGGCGGGCGACACGGCCTGGAAGGACTCGATCTTGCCACTGTTGGCGAGCCAGGCGAGGTAGAAGTCATCGCAGTCCCAGGCCTCGCCGTCCGACCACTTCACGTCCGGCTTGATCTTGTACTCGACGACCTGCGGCTCCGTCGAGGTCATCTCGACCGAATCCATCACATCGCCGTTCAGCAACACCTTGTTGTTGCCGTCGTAGATGTGCGCACCGGCGAGCACCGTGACCAGCACGTAGGTGTTGTACGACGTGTTGGTGTCCGGCGTGTTGTTGTTGTACGCCGTGAACTTCCGGTCGACGGCCACGGTGACCTTATCGCTCTCCGCGGCCTCGGCGAGCTTGAAAACGCCGTTCTCCTGCGCCTTGCCCGTGGCCATCTGTTCGATGTCCGAGCTTGAGCCGGTGTTCGGGTCGCCGCCTTCGTCACCACCGCTGCACGCGGTCAGCACGAGTGCCGACGCGGCGATGAGCGACAGAGCGGAGACTGCTTTGGATCTCCTCATGTACGTGTGCCCTCCTAGCACTGGGCCCTGACGTTGGGACCATGGACCCACATTGCTCCGGATATTTTGGGCCGGAGCCTATGACACGCCAAGCGACACTCAATTGGCGCACTGCCGGTGCACGCTAGAAAGCATCACCACTCCGGGTCACGACCTACCGAGGGATCGTGACCAAAGGGTGACATCTACGCTGCGGCCTGGAATACGACGGTTACCTGCTGGAACCAGCCGGATACCTGACCGACCGAACGTTCAGCCGGGAGCTTCGTCCGTTACCCTGCGCCGTGACAGCCAAGGGTTGCTCAGATTAGCCCGAAGGGAGTAGAGACACCTAGCCTGTCCTCCCTTCCGGTACTGAGTCCGGATCGGCTCAGTACCGATTCAGCAGGTACCACGGCTTCAGCCGGCGCCGCGAGTCCAGTCCACCGCGGAGCCGAACGGGCCGACCAGGGGCGGCCCGGGGGTCACCCCGGACACGCCAGTGCCCAGGGCGAGCGTGTCGGCCAGCTGGAACAGCGGGAGCACCACGTGCTGGCGCCACAGCTCGGGCTCCACCTCGGCGAGCGCGTCCGGCACCGGCCGGGCCCCGGTCAGCGCGGACTCGATGGTCGGCTGCAGGCTCGGGTCACAGAAGGCGGCGGGGTTGGCCGGTACGGTCGGCGCGCTCCGCTCGGCGTCCTTCCCCGCGGCCCCGCACCCGAAGGTCGAGGCCAGCGTCGAGGCCGGATCGCCGCTCACCGCCTGCGGGACGACCGCGATGTCCACCCCGACCGCGCCGGTGGTGTCCTGCGTGTTCCGCCCCTCGTCCTCGCCGAAGGTCACCGGCATCGCGAGCAGGCCGGAGAACAGCTCCCGGGGCGGCGGGGCGACCGTGCGCACCTCCACCCCGGCCGCGATGAGCTGCCTGCGCAGTTCCTCGGCGATGCTCGCGTAGGGCTCCTTCTCCCCCGGCACCCCGATCACCACGGACAGCGCCGTGCCGTCCCGGCGCCAGGTGCCTGCCTGCCTGCTGTAGCCGGCCGCGGTGAGCAGTTGCTCGGCCTTGGCCGGGTCCGAAGCCGCCGGTGGTCCGGCCGAGGGGATCGTGGCCTGGTAGTCCGGCACGGACGGGGGCCGCACCTGGGCGTCCGCGCGCAGCGTGGCCGAGGGCCCGCCGTTCACCCCCTCGGCGATCAGCGCGTCCCGGTCGATCAAAGCCGCCACCCCGGCCCGCACCTGGTCGTCGGCCAGCACGCTGCCTGCCGGCCGCAGCAGCACGCTGGCCACCTGTGGCCGGGCGATGGTGTGCAGCTTGACCTCCGGACCGAGCTCGCCGAGCAACTGCAGCCCGGTCGCGTCGGTGCGGGCGAGGACGAACTGGGTGGTGCCGCTGCGCAGGGCGCCGACCATGCCCGGCTGGTCGCCGCGGCGCAGCACCACCTGATCCACGGCGGCCGGCTTGGCCCAGTACCGCTCGTTGCGCTCCAGCACGATCTCGCCGCGCGCCAGGTCCAGCGTCTTGATGGCGAACGGCCCGCCGTACGCGGGGAAACTGTCCGCCAGCGCGCCCTGCCAGCCGCCGGGGGCGTCCTTGAGCAGGTGTGCGGGGAGCAGGTCGTCGAACAGCGTCCGCCAGCCGGGGTAGGGCTTGCTGAAGGTGACCTTGACCTGCTTGCCACCCTCGGCCGAGGCGACGTCGTTGATCAGCCGGTAGCCGGCGGGCGCGACCACCCCCGGCCGCGCGCTCATGGCGTCGGCCAGGTAGTCGAAGTCCTCGGCTGCGATCGGCGCCCCGTCCGACCAGGACGCGTTCTGCTGAATGTCGTAGGTGACGGTGAACGGCTGCTGGTCGGTGACCTCGGCGGAGACCATCAGGTTCTGGTCCAGCTCGCGGGTGCCGTCCTCGGTCGCCCGGAACACCGAGGGCAACAGCAGCTGGGACAGGGCCGACGTGACCGTGGAGGCGTCGGCCAGCTGGTGCGGGTTGTACCCGCCTGCCACGGCGTCCACCCCCACCACGATCTGCGAGGGCGTCTCGGCCTGCGGGGTGGAGGACTGCGCGACCGGGGTCGGCGAGGTCGGCGGCGGTGGGGTGTTGGTGCACGCCGACAGCGCCGCGACCAGCAGCAGGGCGAGTGTGACCCCCGAACCTCTCGCCTGCACGCTGTTCCCTCCTGCTCGCAGTCGACATCAGTACCGCTACCAAGGGGACGTTTCGCTCGGCCGACCGGTTCCCGCGCGGTGGGCGGCGGGAGCCCGGATCAGGCCTGATCGCGCTGCTTGGCCCGCGAACGTTCCTTGGCCCGCTGGTGGATGTCCAAGGTCACCTTACGCACCCGGACGGCGTGCGGCGCGACTTCGACGCATTCGTCCATCGCGCAGAACTCCAGCGCCTCCTCGAGG